>NZ_JBKBRO010000011.1:0-135353 GCF_046463815.1 Phenylobacterium sp.
GCTTCAGCCGCGAGAACTGCTCGTCGCTCAGCCAGAATTCCGTCATTCCCGCTCTCCTCTGAGAGCTTGAAGCACTGTTCGGCCAAGTCCGGAATCCCGCTTATGGGTCCAGACCCTAGCCCTCGCTCCACACCGCCAGCTCGTTGCCGGCTGGGTCCTTGAAGTGGAAGCGCCGTCCGCCCGGGAAGCTGAAGATGGGCCGGGTGATGGCGCCGCCCGCCGCCTTCACCTTGGCCTCCATGGCCTCGAGGTCGTGGGCGTAGAGGATGACGAGGGGATGCTTCACCGCCTCGACGGCGTCGGAATAGAAGCCGCCGTCCAGCCCTTCGTTGAAGGCCTGGTACTCGGGCCCGTAGTCCTGGAACGTCCAGCCGAAGGCCTGGGCGTAGAACGCCTGGGTCCGGCCCATGTCCCCGCCGGGGAACTCCACGTAGTCGATCTTGCCGTCCTGGCGCATGGCTGCGGCCTCCTGTCCGTTCGGAGGCCGAGCCTAGGTCCGGACGGTGGGCGGCGCAAGAACAAAAGAAGAACTGATCCACGATGATCCAGTCGGACCCCGGGCTGCCCATCGAGACACCGACCAGAACCATGCGGGCGCCGCCGACCATGTCGATCACGACGTCCGCGCCGGATTGGCCCGCGCTCCAGCTCGCGCCTGCCGGCCAGTCGTTCCCGGCGCCGCCGCGCCCCGCAGGCTCGGCCAGGCCAGGTTCTCGGCGGTCGTCCACGAGCCGGCGAGCTGGTAGCCGGCGGCCACCCTGCGGTCGGTGGGCGTGGAGCCGCCCGCGCCGGTGTGGCTGAAGGCGTCGGCGGCGACCATCCACTGGCTGTGCAGCTCGGCGGAATCGTTGAGCTGGAAGTCGAACGCCAGCGGCTGGACGCCGGCGGCGGCCCGCTCGGCGTTCACGAACTCCAGCATGTGCTGTTCGTACGGGGCTGGCGCGGACATGGGACCCTCAGACGCGCCTGCGAATCCTGGATGAACGCGGGAGCGTCAGGGCAGGGTCCAGACGGCCGTCTTCTTGACTTCCATATCTTCCAGCTCGCGGGTGGTCGGGACTTGATATTCCGCAAGCTTCTCAAGGCCCTCGCGCGGGAAGTAGCTGCGGCCGGGGTCGCCGATCAGAACGGTCGCGCCCTCGGCCCGGGCGGCGCCCAGCCAGGCCATGACCCGGGCGGCCAGCGGTTTCTCGTAGCAGATGTCCCCGGCCAGGATGACCTCGGCCCAGGCGGGCGGAGCTTGGTCCAGCAGGTCGGCGTCGGTGAACTCGCAGGCGACGCCGTTGGCCTCGGCGTTGACGGCCAGGGCCGCGCCGCAGAAGGGGTCGATGTCGGCGGCCAGCACGCGCGCCGCGCCCGCCTTCATGGCCGCGATGGCGACGATCCCCGAGCCCGAGGCGAAGTCGATGGCCCGCCTGCCCGCCACCGCCTCGGGATGGTCCAGGAGGTAGCGCGCCAGCGCCTGGCCGCCCGCCCAGGCGAAGGCCCAGAAGGGCGGCGGCAGGCCGATCTCGGCCAGGGCCTCCTCGGTGAGCCGCCAGATCGGCGTGATCTCGTCGGCCAGGCGCAGTTCCAGCTCGGGCGTGTGCGGCGGCCTCTGGGGGCGGGTGTTCTCGAGGATGAAGGCCCGGCGAGCTTCGGGCGTGGGCGCGATCATGCCGGGTCTCTAGCGCATCGCGGCGCATCGCGCGCCTCGCGCCTTTCGTCGCGCAAGCTTGGCCACAGGCGGCAAATCCTGGCAGGAAGCCGCCCCTTCCGGCGCGGCCGCGCCGTTCCGCCACCTGCACGAGACGTCGAGACATGCTTCGCCCCGCCGCGCTGATCGCCCTTGCGGTCCTGGCCGCCACCCCGGCCGCCGCGCAGTCCTTCCTGAAGGACCTCGCCAAGTCCGCCGCCCGCCAGGCCACCGAGGCGGCCGTGCGTAACGTCATGACGCCCCAGTCGAACGGCGGCAGAGCGTCCCAGGCCGGGCAGGCGCCAGCCAAGAGGTCGGCGGGCAAGGCCGGCCGCCCCTCGATGGGCGACATCGAACGTCCCGCGGACCTGGCGGAGAAGAAGAAGGCCCTGGACGACTTCAGCGCCTATCCCTGCGACGACTGCGAAGGCGGCCGCGGCTACGACTCCTGGGCCCGCCACGGGCTGAACATGGTCGGCGGCTCCGACTTCGAGAAGAAGGTCGGCGCGATGGGCGTCGGCGAAAGCCTGACCTGGAAGGGGCGGGCCGCCGACGGCGCTCTCACGGTGGTCGCCGACGCCGAGCACGAGGGCTTCCAGTGCAAGGAGGTCGTCTACAGGATGACCAAGGTGAAGACCAAGGCCACGGCCGAGCGCGAGGGCCTGTTCTGCCAGAACGCCGCCGGCGGCTGGGCCGAGGTTTACTAGGCCGGCCCGCCGGCGGCCCGCTAGAGCGGCTGGGCGTCGATCAGCCCGGCGGCCAGGGCGGCGCGCTTGTCGCTGTCGTTGCGCCAGCCGTGCATGCAGCCCTTCTGGATCAGGACGTCGCCGGCCTTGAGCAGGATGTCCTTGCCCTCGGACCAGGCTGGGCGCGTGCACGCTGTGGATCGACCTGCGCAGCTCGATCATCTGCTCGGGCGTGACCGCGGGCGTGTCCTGCTTGGCGGGAAGACCAGCATGCGGAACACCGCCCCGCCTTCCGGCGTCTCGGTGTTCAACCAGAGCTCGCGGATGCGGTTCTCCTTGAAGCCGGGCTCGATGTCGTCCTCGGACATGACGTCCGCCACCCCGTCGGCGCGGTTGGCCATCACATAGCGCTTCATCCCGAAGTCCCCCTGCCGGTGCGTTTCCGAGGGGAATTGGGCCGGCCGCGCGCCCGGCGCGGCAGGCTGCCAAGACGGACAAGCGTCCAGCGGAAGGGGCTAGGCGGACGCCCGCTCGGGCCTCGACGAGGCGAGCCGGAGCACCTCCACGTAGCCAGGGGCGCTCAGCATGCGGGGCGTCACGCCCTTGCGCTCCAGCAGCCGGCGGACCTTGGGCAGGTGGTAGCAGGGCACATGCATGAACATGTGGTGCTCGCAGTGGTAGTTGACCCAGTAGGGGGCCAGGAACGCTCGCTCGACCAGGTTGGCGTGGGTGGTGCGGGCGTGACGCAGGGGATCGGGCTCGTCCTTGGCCACCAGGGCGTGCTCGGCGATGTTGCGCAGGCGCGTGACCAGCGGCAGCCAGGTGGCCTGGGGCAGCAGCCACAGCACCGGCCACACCCACCACAGGCCGAACGGCGCGGTCAGCGCCACGGTGACGACCATGCCGCCGATGAAGCGCTTCCGGCGGACCACGGCGTCCTTGAGGATCGGCCAGAGCGGCTCGCCAGGCTTTCGGTCGCGGATGCGGTTCACCAGCCCCGACCACTTGAGCTTGTAGTAGGTCTGGCCGGTGAGGTCCCGGATCATCTTGCGGCGCAGGGACGTGGGCGTGATCGGGAAGGGGGCCGAGAGGACGAGGTCCGGGTCCTCGGCCTGCTGGGCGTACTTGTGGTGGCCCAGGTGGTAGGGCCGGTAGGGCTGAAGGTCGCCCGTCGTCAGGTGGTTTCCGACCCAGTCGTTGACCTTGAGGTTGGGGTGCAGGGCGCCGTGGGCGGCGTCGTGCATCAGGATGGCGAGGCCGAGCTGCCGGGCGCCGATGATCATCACCGCCAGCGGGATGGTGACCGGCCACACGACGGCCATGGCCCCGGCCAGGAAGATCACCGCCCAGGCGTGGGCCACCAGCGCGGGGCCCACCCAGGTCGAGCGGCGGGCGAGCGGCGCCCACTCCTCGGGGGTGAAGAAGTCCTTCGGATTGACGCGGGCGGCGGCGGGCATGGGCGGAATTCTACTCCCGCGCGCGCCTGCGAAACAGTGTGACGCCGGGTAAAGGCCCCTGGGGCAAGGCGCTCAGGGTCCGAACGCGCCCGCCGCGATGGCCACGAACAGCACGAGGCCCGCGAAGGTGTTCGACTTGAAGAGGAACAGCGCCTGCATCGGCGCATCGGTCCGCACGCGGCTCGCCTGCCACAGCAGGTGGACGGCGTAGAGGGCGAAGAGCGGCAGGAAGAGGGCGGAAAGGCCCGCCGTCAGCCCGGCGGCCAGCGCCAGCGCGAGCGACAGCGCATAGAACACGAACACCCCGCGCCGCACGTTCGCGCCCAACCTTAGGGTCGAGGACTTCACGCCCACCAGGGCGTCGTCCTCCAGGTCCTGGATGGCGTAGATGGTGTCGTAGCCGAGGGTCCAGAACAGGCCGCCCGCGTAGAGCAGCAGCGGCGCGAGCGTGAGCTCGCCTGTCGCCGCCGCGAAGCCCATCAGGGCGCCCCAGTTGAAGGTCAGGCCCAGCCACGCCTGTGGCCACCAGGTGATCCGCTTCATGAAGGGGTAGGCCGCCACCAGCGCCAGCGAGGCGACGCCCAGGGTTATGGCCAGCGGGCCCAGCGTCAGCAGGATGGCCAGCGAGACGAGACTGCAGCCCACGATGAAGGCCCAGGCCTGCTTCACGCCGATCTGGCCCGAGGCCAGCGGCCGCCCGGCGGTGCGCGCCACCCGGGCGTCGATGTCGCGGTCGACGATGTCGTTGTAGGCGCAGCCCGCCGCCCGCATCAGCGCCGCGCCGACGAAGAACTTCAGGAGCAGGATGGGGTCGGGAAGCCGGAGGGCCATGGCGTCCGCCAGCGCGATCCCCTGCCAGCCCGGCAGCATGAGCAGCCAGACGCCGGCGGGCCGGTCGAAGCGGCCGAGCTTCAGCCACGGGCGGAGCGGCGCGGGCGCGTGGCGGTCGACCCAGTTGGCGGGGGCGGCGTCGGGCAGGGGCGCGGTCTGGACCATGGGCCAGGGTTAGCAGAGCCGCCGGTGTGGCGGAAACGCCGCAGGAGCCGAGGTGATGGCCTAGGAGCGGGAGACGGCGTCCTCCAGCGCCCCCGCCAGGTCGCCGCGGCGTTCGACGCGGACGTCCTTCAAGCCCAGCCAGCCGGCCATGAGGCGCAGCTCCCCGGCCAGGCGCCTCGGCGTCTCGCCGCTGGCCCAGGGTTCGGCGTGGCTGGCCTGTACGATCAGGGTTCCGGCCTTGCGGTCGGCCTTAAGGTCGACGCGGGCGGTGATGGCGTCGCCTTCCAGGAACGGCAGGACGTAGTAGCCGTGCGTGCGTTTCTCGGCCGGGGTGTAGATCTCGAGCCGCACCTTCACGCCGAACATCCGCTCGGTGCGGTCGCGGAACCAGATCAGGTTGTCGAAGGGCGACAGCAGGGCGTGGGCGGCCACCTTCCGAGGCCGCCGGGCCGCTGGATCGAGATAGGCCCGTTCGCGCCAGCCCTTGACCTGGACGGGCAGGAGGTCGCCCGCCTCCACCAGTTCGGCGAGGCGGAGCTTGGTGTCCTCCACCCCCATCCGGAAGTAGTCGCGCAGATCGCGCGCCGTGGCGATCCCCATGGCCCGGGCGGCGATCTTCAGGAGTTCGCGCTGGGCGTCTTCGCGGGAGGGCGTCGGCGCCTCGCGCACCGCCTTGGGCAGCACCTTGTCGGGCAGGCCATAGACCCGCTCGAAGGTTCCGCGCCGCGTCGCCGTGGTGAGTTCCCCGGTCCAGAACAGGCCCTCCACGGCCTTCTTGGATTCGCTCCAGCCCCACCAGCCGCCCTGGCCCTTGTGACCCATCTCCAGCTCGGAGGCCGACAGCGGACCGCGCGCGCGGATTTCCTCCAGCACCCTGTCCACGAAGTCGCGCCGCTCGCGCAGGAAGCGGGCGATGCCCTTCCAGGCGCCGACGCCCCGCTGGGCGTCCTCCATCCGCCAGCGGAACAGCGGCTGGCTGGCCAGCGGGAGCAGGCTGGCCTCGTGCGCCCAATACTCGAAGAACGCCTTCTTCCGGCCCCAGGCGATCTCCTCCAGAAGCCCGCGCGGATAGGCGCCCAGCCGCGAGAACGCCGGCAGGTAGTGGGTGCGCGAGACCACGTTGACGCTGTCGATCTGCACCACCCCCAGCCGGTCCACCAGCTTCGTAAGCTGCCGGCGGCCGACCTCGCCGTCGGTCCGGACCCCGAAACCCTGGGCCGCGAGGGCGATGCGCCGGGCCTCGCCGGCGGTGAGCGAATCCTTCATGCGCCGCAGGCTAGGGTGAGAACGAAAAAAGAACAATGCTCGCTGGCGTCAGCGGTAAAGCCGGTCCAGCGCCTCGGCCGAGAAGGGGAACAGCACCTTGGGGTCGGGCTCGGGGGCCTCGTCGGCGATGTGCGACGGCGCGAGAGTCTTCAGCAGGTGGCGCATGATGTTGGAGCGGGCCTCGCGCTTCTTGTCGGTCCGCACGATGGTCCAGGGCGCCTCGCGGCAGTGGGTGCGGGTCAGCATCTCGTCGCGGGCCTTGGTGTAGGCGTCCCACTTCTCCTGGGCCACGGCGTCCAGGGGGCTGACCTTCAGCGCCTTCAGGGGATCGGCCCGGCGGGCGTCCAGGCGCCTGGCCTGCTCCTCGCGGGAGATGTCCAGCCAGAGCTTCACGATCTGCAGCCCGCCGTCGACCAGCATCTGCTCGATGGCGGGGACTTCCCGCAGGAAGGTCTCCTGCTCGTCGGGCGTGGAGAAGCCCATCACCCGTTCGACGCCCGCCCGGTTGTACCAGGAGCGGTTGAAGATCACGAACTCGCCGGCCGCCGGCAGGTGGGCCACGTAGCGCTGGAAGTACCACTGGCTGCGCTCGCGGTCGCTGGGCTTGGGCAGGGCCACGACCCGGGTGGCGCGGATCGACAGGTGCTCGACGATGCGCTTGATCGCCCCGTCCTTTCCCGCCGCGTCCCGGCCCTCGAAGATCACCAGGTCCTTCTGGCCGGTCAGGATGGCGTGCTGCTGGAACCGCACCAGGGCGGTCTGGAGGGCTTCGGTGTCGTCGCGGGGCTTGGCCATGACGGCATAATGCGCGGAACGCCCAGGGAGGCTAGAAGGCGCGGATGATCCGTCTGTTCGTCACCCACGACCTGGCCGCTGGCCGGGAGTTCTCCCTCGACGAGGGCCAGAGCCACTACCTGGCGGCGGTGATGCGGGCGAAGGCGGGCGACGAGCTGCGGGTCTTCAACGGCCGCGACGGCGAGTGGCGCGCCCTGGTGGCGGCGGTGGGCAAGCGGGCCGTCGCCCTGCAGGTGATCGACCCCGCCCGGCCGCAGGGCGAGGGGCCCGACCTCGATCTTGTCGTCGCCCTGGTGAAGCGGGGCGCGCTGGAGACCATCGTCGAGAAGGCCGCCGAACTGGGCGTCCGCCGCATCCGGCCGGTGGTCACGGAGCGCACCAACGCCGACCACACCCGCACGGACCGCCTGCGGGCCATCGCCATGGAAGCCTCGGAGCAGACCGGCCGGCTGGACGTGCCGCAGGTTCTGGAGCCGGTGAAGCTGGACGCCCTGGTCGCTGGCTGGGAAGAGGGCCGGCGGCTGTTGTTCTGCGACGAGGGCGGCGAGGCCCGTCCGGTGCTGGAGGCCCTGGAGGGCGCCGGCGAAGGCCCCTGGGCGGTGCTGGTCGGACCTGAGGGCGGCTTCTCGCCCCGGGAGCGGGGGATGCTGCGGGCGCTGCCCTACGCCACGCCCGCGACGCTGGGCCCGCGGATCCTGCGGGCCGACACCGCGGCGATCACGGCGCTCGCCCTGTGGCAGGCGAAGCTCGGCGACTGGCGCTCTTGAGCTTCGCCGGATTTGCCCCCACCTAGCTGGACGACGTAAAAGATCAGGGCTGAGCGGGACCTCGCCCGCCGTGATCCGGGTTTATCCCTCCCTGAAGGGGGATGACGGGGAGGTTTCTTATGGCCGATGTCGCCTGCGACGATCGCCCGCTCGTGTTCGAAGACCTGGTCCGCTGGTTCGAGAAGGGCGCCAAGCCCGCCAGCGAATGGCGCGTGGGCGCCGAACACGAGAAATTCGTCTTCAAGCTGGGGAGCCACGAGGCCGTCCCCTATGAGCCGGGCGGCATCAAGGCGCTGCTGGACGGCCTGACCCGCTTCGGCTGGAAGCCGGTGTACGAGGGCGACAACGTGATCGCCCTGGAGCGGGGCATGGCCAGCGTCAGCCTGGAGCCCGGCGGCCAGTTCGAGCTTTCGGGCGCGCCGCTCGAAACCATCCACGAGATCTGCGAGGAGACCGGCGGCCACCTCCAGGAGGTGAAGGTCGTGGCCGACGAGCTGGGGCTGGGCTTCCTGGGCCTGGGCTTCGCGCCCACCTGGACCCGCGAGCAGGTCCCGGTGATGCCCAAGGGCCGCTACAAGATCATGCGGGCCTACATGCCAAAGGTCGGGTCCATGGGCCTCGACATGATGTTCCGCACCTGCACGGTGCAGGCCAACCTCGACTTCGGCTCGGAAGCCGACATGGTGGCCAAGTTCCGCACCTCGCTGGCCCTGCAGCCGATCGCCACGGCCCTCTTCGCCAACTCGCCGTTCAAGGAGGGCAAGCCCACCGGCCTGCTCTCGACCCGCGCCAACGTATGGACCGACACCGATCCCGACCGCACGGGCATGCTGGACTTCGTCTTCGAGGACGGCTTCGGCTTCGCGGCCTACGCGAACTACGCCCTCGACGTGCCGATGTATTTCGTGAAGCGCGGCGGAGAGTACATCGACGTGGCCGGCCGCTCGTTCCGCGATTTCATGGAAGGCCGGCTGCCCGAGCTGCCGGGCGAGCGGCCGACCCTCAAGGACTGGGCCGACCACACCACCACCATCTTCCCCGAGGTGCGGCTGAAGCAGTACCTGGAGATGCGCGGCGCGGACTCCGGGCCGTGGAGCCGGCTCTGCGCGCTTCCGGCGCTGTGGATGGGCATCCTCTACGACGGCGCGGCGCTGGCCGCGGCCTGGGACCTCGCCAAGGACTGGGCCATCGAGGACCACGAGCGCCTGCGCGCCGACGTGGCCCGCCTGGGCCTCAAGGCGCAGGTCGGCGGCCGCTCGGTGCAGGACGTGGCGAAGGACATGCTGGCCATCGCCGGCGAGGGCTTGAAGCGCCGCAACCGCCTGTCGGGCGGCCTTGTCGACGAGAGCGGCTACCTGAGCGAGCTTGAGCACATCGCCGAGACCGGCGTCACGCCGGCCGAGCGGCTGCTGGAGCTCTACGAGACCCGCTGGGGCGGCGACGTCGGCCACGTCTTCGAGGACTTCGCCTACTAGCGTCCCTCTAGCGCAGCCCGCCGTCGGCGTCGGGGCCCTCGACGTTGGGCGGCCAGCGGTCCTTCTGGGAATGGCCGTCGCCGGCGTCGGTGTGCTGGACGATCTGGTCCACGTCCTCGCGCGCGAGGTCGTCGTGATGGCGGCGGTGCGGGTTCACCTGGGCGTCGTCCACCTCGTAGACCTCGACCCGGTCGGGGTAGAAGGCGATCCGCCCGGCGATCTGGCCCATGGCCGGGAAGGGCGCCTCGTAGCTCCAGGCCACGTTGTCCTCGATCCGGCTTTCCATCCTGAGGGTGAAGTACGAGGCGTCGCCCTTGTAGGGGCAGTGCGTCCGCAGGTCGGTGCGGCCCATGTACTCCATCGCCACGTCCTCGCGCGGGAAGTAGACCACGGGTCCCAGGTTCGCCTCGCGCAGGATCAGCGCGTCGTTGGTGTCGGCGATCACGTGCCCCTCGAAGAGGGCGCGCCAGCGGTTCTTCGCCGGCTCCAGGGTGATCGGATGGTCGGGACCGGGGGGCGGCATGTCGAGGCTCCTCCTTGCGGCCTAGAACGCCGCCGAGGCCGGCAAGGCTCCGGCTTTGCGACGAGTTCGGAATATGGGGGCGCCGCCTTGCTTGCGCCCCCAGGCGCCGCGTGATTTTCTCCCCGCCAAATCCGAGGCGCTGGGCGAAAGCCGCCCAAGCCCCTTGGAATCCATAGGGAACCGGAATCTCCCCCACATGAACCTGATCGTCCTGATCGGCATCGCGATCACGCTCGTCACCGGCCTGCCGGTGCTGATGCAGATGCTGAAGAACCATCCGCGGGGCCTGATGGTCCTGTTCTTCGCCGAGATGTGGGAGCGCTTCTCCTACTACGGCATGCGCTCGATCCTCATCTTCTACCTGACCCAGCACCTGCTGTTCGACGACGAGACCGCGAGCGCCCAGTACGGGTCCTACACCTCGCTCGTCTACCTGCTGCCCCTGCTGGGCGGCATGCTGGCCGACCGCTACCTTGGCACGCGGAAGGCCGTGGCTTTCGGCGCCCTGCTGCTGGTGGCCGGCCACATCACCATGGCGGTCGAGGGCGCGCCCGCGCAGCAAACCCTGACCTACGCCGGCCAGAGCTACCAGGTGGCCTCGGAAGGCCGCATGGAGGAGCGCCAGGTCCGTCTGATCGTCGCGGGCAAGCCCTACGAGTTCGGCCCCGCGGCGAACGGCGGCCTGGAGATCAAGAACCTGCCGGCCGACGCGCCGCTGCCCGCCGTCCTGCCGGATGGCCAGTACCAGCTGGTCAACAAGGTCGATCCGTTCGGCGAGAACGCCTTCTACCTGGCGGTCAGCCTGATCATCATGGGCGTGGGCTTCCTGAAGCCCAACATCTCCACCATCGTGGGCCAGCTCTATCCGCAGGGCGACCCCCGGCGGGATTCCGGCTTCACCCTCTACTACTATGGCATCAACCTCGGCGCCTTCTGGGCCTCGGTGCTCTGCGGCCTCTTGGGCGCCACCTACGGCTGGTGGGCCGGCTTCGGCCTGGCCGGCGTCGGCATGGCCGCCGGCTGGGTGGTCTTCGTGCTCGGCAAGAAGCACCTGCAGGGCAAGGGCGAGCCCCCGGATCCGGCGCTGCTGGCCAAGCCGGTGGTGGGGCCGATCAACCGCGAATGGCTGATCTACGGCCTGGGCCTCGTGGGCGTGCTGCCGGTCTGGTGGCTGGTGCAGCGCAACGCGGTGGTGGGCCAGGCGCTGACCTGGTCCTCCATCCTGGCGTTCCTGTTCATCGCCTACGTCGTCGCCGTGGTCTGCAAGACCTGGGTCGAGCGCCAGCGGATGATGCTGGCCGTGGTCCTTATCCTGGGGGCCGTGGTGTTCTTCACCCTGTTCGAACAGGCCGGCACCTCGCTCAACCTGTTCGCCGCGCGCAACGTGGCGCTGGTGGGCGTCAGCGCCGCCCAGACCCAGTCGTTCAACGCCGGCTGGATCCTCATCTTCGCGCCGATCTTCGCGGCCATGTGGGCCTGGCTCGCGGCGCGCAAGCGCGATCCCGACCCGACGCTGAAGTTCGGCCTGGGCCTGCTGCAGGTCGGCCTGGGCTTCATGGTGGTGGTGTGGGGCGCGGGGTTCGCGGACGAGAACTACCGTCTGCCGATGATCTTCCTGGCCCTGCTCTACATGTTCCACACCACGGGCGAGCTCTTCCTGTCGCCGGTGGGCCTCTCCGAGATCACCAAGCTGTCCCTGGCCAAGGTGGTCTCGTTCATGATGGCGGTGTGGTTCCTGGCCTCGTCCATCGCCCAATACGTGGGCGGCTGGATCGCCGGCATGGCGGGCACGCACACCGTGGGCGGCCAGGTCACCGACCCGGCGGCCTCGCTCGCCGCCTCGCTGAAGGTGTTCAACATGCTGGGCCTGTGGGGCATGGGCATCGGGGCCGGCTTCGTCGTCCTCAGCTTCTTCATCAAGGGCTGGGCGCACGGGGTGAACGACCCGGCCAACCATCCTCAGCCTGAGCCGATCGCGCCCGTCCTCGACGGCGAGCGCCAGGCGGTGAGCCCGGCGGCGGTCCGCAACGACGCGGCCTCCTAGAGCCTTTCCCGTTCAAACGGAATCGCTTGAACGGGGAAAAAGGCCCTAAATCAAAGCCTTGAGCGCGACCTGATCGCAAGACCGGGTCCACTCTTGCGGATCGCGCTCTAGGGACGGCCGCGAACGCCGGAAACGACGAAGGCCGCGGAGCGATCCGCGGCCTTCTTGCTTTCGGGGGATGGCGGGGCGGCTCAGCCCCCGAAGGTCTTGCGCAGCCGGACGTAGAACATGCGCCCGAACGCCAGGTCGCGGTCGTCGGTATAGAGCAGCGGCGCGGCGCCCCGCGGTCCGTCCCAGACCTTGCGGTTGAAGCGGATGCCGCGGCTCGTCAGGTTGGGGAACTCCACCCGCAACTGCAGGTCGGGCTGGAGCCGCCGCTCGATCCAGGGGCGGACGTAGGCGTTGTGCAGCTTCACCTCCTGGATCGAGTCGAAGCGGTATTCGGTCTCGGTCCAGCCCGAATAGATGTCGAAGCCGTAGCTCATCCGCCAGCGGGGCAGGTCCTGGCTGAAGTTGATCTCCCACTCCAGCGGACGCAGCTCGGAGATGCGGCGCTGCTCGTCCGTGGTGGGGTCGGTCACCTTGGACCGGCGCCAAGTCCCCTGGCCCTTCAGCAGGGCGCCCTTCAGGCCCAGGCCGTCCAGCGGCGCGGTGAGGTTCAGGATCAGCTCGTCCTTGGTCCCGCTGCCGATGTTCATCGGCGTGTCGAAGTAGCTGACGGTGACCGCCCCGGTGACCGGATCCACCGTGCGGGATTCGATGGGCCCGCGGTCCACGACATCGCTCAGCTCGGAGTGACGGAGGGTGATCACGCCGGTGGCGCCCCACAGCTTCTGCTCGAACGCCGCCTCGGCCACCCAGGCCTGTTCCGGGTCGAGGTCGGGATTGCCCGCGCTGACGCCGGCGCCGGTGTTGAAGTCCGACGAGGCGACGAAGTCGTCGAAGTTGAGCTGACCGACCACGCGCTCGACGCGCATGCGCAGCTGGGTCTCAGGCCGAGGGGCCCAGGTCACCAGCACGCGGGGCTTGAGGAACTGGAGGGTCTTCTCAAGCTCGACGTCGCCCTCCGATGAGATGCGGGAGGCCTCGAAGCGCACCCCCGCGTCCACCGTCCAGGTGTCGAGCGGACGCCAGGTGCTTTTGGCGAAGAGCTCCCCGCGCTTCTCTTTCACGTCCACGTCCGCGGCCGGCAGGTCCACAGCCTCGCCGTTGACCGTCAGGGCGGTGCGGCTCGCCAGCTCGTTCAGCGCCATCTCGCCGCCGGCCTCGAACGACAGGCGGTCGCTCCAGCGGTACTTGAGGACGGCCCGGCCGATGGTCTCGCTGTTGTCGCGGTTCAACTGGAAGAGCTGGTCGCCCGATCCGTCGGCGAAGCGCGAGTTGATCTCGCGCTCCTTGTCCTGCCGCAGGCCGATCAGCTCCAGCTTGGTGCGCGCGCCGAAGTCGCGGTCGTAGCGGACGCCGAACTCGGTCTGGTCGGTCAGGTAGAGGTCGTCGGTGGTCTCCACGCCCAGGTCGGCGGGCTCGAGGTAGCGGTTGTCCTCCTCGAACTTCCACTTCTCGGTGAAGTAGCGGCCGTTGAGGCCGATGCGCCCGCCGGCCAGCGGTTGCCGGTAGCCGGCCGTCAGCGTCTTCTGCAGACCGTCGCTCTCACCATCCACCCGCGAGCGGCGCAGGACCTCGCCGTTCGGGCCGAGACGGAACTGCGGGCCGTGGTCTCCGCCGTCGTCGTTGCCGTAGCCGTAGCGGGCCGAGCCCTCCCATTCGCGACCGCCGCCGCCGCCCGATAGTTCGAGGCGCATTCCGTGCATGTTGCGCCCGTCCGAGAGATGGTTGTTGGCCACGGCGTAGAGACCGCGCAGGCCGCTCGCTCCGTTCTTGCGCACGACGTTGGCCAGCACCGCCTTGCCCTGCATGTCGATGCCCGGCGCGCCGCCGCGGATCAGTTCGATGCGCTCCACCTGGCCGGCCGGGATGCGGCGCAGCCGCTCCTCCAGGTCGTCGGTCTTGCTGGTTGGACGCTGGCCATCGATCAGGGCGTTGCCGCCGCCGCCTTCGAACCCGCGGATGGAATCGCCGGTATCAAGGGCGAAGCCGGGCAGGCGGATCAGCATCTCCCAGGCGTTGGCCGGCTGCTGAGCGGCGAAGAACTCCGGCGGATAGCTGACGATGCCCTGCTGGACGGCGGCTTCCGGAATCGCGGCTGCGGCCGCCTGAGCGACGGCGTGAACGATCAGCATAGTGAACTCCCCAAGTCGGGGGGGAGGTGACCCGCGACCCGGGGTTGAAGCCAATTAAATGGCCGTAAGGTGGATTAAATCGCCGAAAGGTTTGCGGCGCCCGCGGGTCTCAGGAGGAGAATATTCCCCTTCAGACGCTGGTGCCGCCGACCGTCAGCCCGGTGATCTTCAGCGAGGGCTGGCCCACGCCGACCGGCACGCTCTGGCCCGACTTGCCGCAGACGCCGATGCCCGGGTCGAAGTCGAAGTCGTCGCCGATCATGGTGACGCGGGTGAGCGCCGAGGGACCGTCGCCGATCAGGGTCGCGCCCTTCACCGGGGTGGTGATCTTCCCGTCCTCGATCAGATAGGCCTCGGTGCACTGGAAGACGAACTTTCCGTTGGTGATGTCCACCTGGCCGCCGCCGAAGTTGGCGCAGTAGAGCCCGCGCTTCGTGGAGGCGATCATCTCCTCCCGCGGGGTGTCGCCGCCCAGCATGCCGGTGTTGGTCATCCGCGGCATGGGCATGTGGGCGTAGGATTGGCGCCGCGCGTTGCCGGTGGGCGAAAGGCCCATCAGGCGCGCGCTCTGGCGGTCGTGCATGTAGCCCACCAGCACGCCGTCCTCGATCAGGATGGTGCGCTGGGTCGGCGTGCCCTCGTCGTCCACGGTGAGCGAGCCGCGGCGGCCCAGGATGGAGCCGTCGTCGAAGACGGTGACGCCCGGCGCGGCCACGCGCTCGCCGATCTTGCCCGAGAAGGCCGACGTGCCCTTGCGGTTGAAGTCGCCCTCCAGGCCGTGGCCGACCGCCTCGTGCAGCAGCACGCCGTTCCAGCCGGGGCCCAGGACCACGTCCATCTCGCCGGCCGGGCACGGGACGGCGTCCAGGTTGACCAGCGCCTGGCGCAGCGCCTCGTCCACCTGGGCCTGCCATTTGTCGGGGGTGATCCAGGTCTCGAAGCCCGCCCGGCCGCCGGCGCCTGTGTAGCCGTTCTCCCGGCGGCCATCGCGCTCGACGGTCACCTGCACGTTGATCCGGCACAGCGGGCGCACGTCGCGGATCAGCCGCCCGTCGGCCCGCAGGATCTCGACCGTCCGACGCTCGCCGGCGAGGCTCACCATCACCTGGCAGACGCGCGGATCGCGGGCCCGGGCCCAGGCGTCCACCTCCTGCAGCAGGGCCACCTTGTCGGCGAAGGCGGGTGAGGCGAGGGGATCGTCCTCGCCGTAGAGCTTGGCGTTGGTGGCGCGCGGCCCCTCCGCGGCCACGCCCTCGTAGCCGCGCTTGGCCAGCGCGGCGGAGGCGGCGGCGCGGCGTATCGCCGCTTCCGAGATTTCGCTGGCGTGCGCATAGCCCGCCGTCTCGCCGGCCACGACGCGCAGGCCGAAACCCTCGGTCGAATCATAGGCCGCCGACTTCAGGCGCCCGTCATCGAACAGGAAGGATTCGCTTTCCGAGCGCTCGACGAACAGCTCCCCGTCGTCGGCGCCGGCGAGCGCCTCCCCAAGCGCCTCGCGGGCGCGGCCAGGATCGACGCCGGCGGACTCGAGGATGGACGGAGCGGGGGAATGGGCGTTCATGCCGCCAAGATAGGAACACGCCGCGGTTCCGTCACCTGCGACCCTCCCGTCGGGGATCGATTCCCGGAAAACGGGAGTCCGCCAGCCAGGGCGCCGTAGCGGCGCCTCGCGGCCGTCAACCCGCGCCTTGACCCCGATCATGGACATGCGGCGCGCGCGAAGCGCCGCTACCGCCTTGGCAAGCCCAGTCTATGCGCGTATGGACCCCCGCTGAGTGGGCCGGGCGGGCGCCAAGCCGCGCGCGTGCGCGCCTGTTCTCCAGTCGGCGGAGGTTGCTCCAAGTTGGCGGAGCGCCGTCGGCCAACCAGACCGAGGGGACATGAAGTCGAGGTTTCAGGGTTTGCGGACGCTGGCGGCGGGGCTCGCCGCGGCCGCTACGGGGGCGTTCTGGGCCGCAGGCGCCTTCGCCGAGGATAGGGTGGGCCAGCCGACGCCCGGCGCCATCGACCTGCAGCCGGGGGTGACCCCGCTGCGCGAAGACGCGATCTTCTTCCACAACGCGATCCTGCTGCCGATCATCACGGCCATCACGCTGCTGGTGCTGGGCCTGCTGGTGTGGGTGATCGTCCGCTACAACAAGCGGGCCAACCCGGTGCCGGCGCGCTGGAGTCACAACACGCCGATCGAGGTGGCCTGGACTCTCGTCCCGGTCCTGATCCTCGTGTTCATCGCGATCTTCTCGTTCAAGCTGCTCTACGCCTACCACGACATGCCCAAGCCCGACCTGACGGTGAAGGCGACCGGCTACCAGTGGTACTGGGGCTACGAGTACCCCGACCAGAACATCTCCGAGTTCGTCTCGAACGTGCTGCCCGAGGACCAGGCCAAGGCCAAGGGCGTGCCGTTCCGCCTGGCCGCCACCGAGCCGCTGGTGGTGCCGGTGAACAAGACGGTCCGCGTGCTGGTGACCGGCGCCGACGTGATCCACGCCTTCGCCGTTCCCTCCTTCGGCGTCATCATCGACGCCGTCCCGGGCCGGGTGAACGAGACCTGGTTCAAGGCCGACCGCGTGGGGACCTTCTACGGCAACTGCCGCGAGCTCTGCGGCGTCGACCACGCCTTCATGCCCATCGAGGTGCGTGTGGTGACCCAGGCCGAGTTCGACCAGTGGGTGGCCTCCAAGGGCGGCGGCAAGCCCGCCGCCACGCCGACGGCGCTCGACGCCGCCGCCACGGTCGCCGGCGCCACGAACACCGAGGCGGCTCCGGCCGCCGCGGACGCGGCACAGCCCGCCGCCGCCACTCAGCCTGCGCCCACCGCGCCGGCCGCGAAATAAGCCAGGATTAGAGTAAGATGGCACACGCCGCCGCTCACGATCACGACCATAAGCCGGGCTTCATCGCCCGCTGGTTCTTCTCGACCAACCACAAGGATATCGGGACCCTCTACATCCTGTTCGCCATCATGGCGGGCCTGGTCGGGGGCGCCCTGTCGGGCCTGATCCGCTGGGAGCTCGCCGAGCCGGGCATCCAGGTGTTCAGGGAAGGCTCGCTGCTCGCGCAGTTGGGCCTCATCGACCCGACCAAGCACGGGTACAACGTCGTGGTCACGGCCCACGCCCTGATCATGGTGTTCTTCGTGGTCATGCCCGCCACCATGGGCGGCTTCGGCAACTGGTTCGTGCCGCTGATGATCGGCGCGCCGGACATGGCCTTCCCGCGGATGAACAACATCTCGTTCTGGCTGCTGTTCGTCGCGTTCTGCCTGCTGACCCTGTCGCTGTTCGTCGACGGCGGTCCGGGCCGCGGCTTCGGCGGCGGGTGGACGGCCTATCCGCCGCTCTCGACCTCGGGCCACACCGGCCCGTCGATGGACCTGGCCATCCTGTCGCTCCACCTGGCGGGCGCCAGCTCGATCCTGGGCTCGATCAACTTCATCACCACGATCTTCAACATGCGCGCGCCGGGCATGACCCTGCACCGCATGCCCCTTTTCGCCTGGGGGGTCCTGGTGACCGCGTTCCTGCTGCTGCTGTCGCTGCCGGTGCTCGCCGGCGCGATCACGATGCTGCTCACGGACCGCAACTTCAACACCCACTTCTTCGACGCGGCCGGCGGCGGCGACCCGGTGATGTACCAGCACCTGTTCTGGTTCTTCGGTCACCCCGAAGTGTACATCATGATCCTGCCGGGCTTCGGCATCATCAGCCACATCGTCTCGACGTTCTCGAAGAAGCCGATCTTCGGCTACCTCGCCATGGCCTACGCCATGGTGGCCATCGGCTTCATCGGCTTCGTCGTGTGGGCGCACCACATGTACACGGTGGGCATGCCCATCAACCTGCGCGCCTACTTCGTGGCCGCGACCATGGTCATCGCCGTGCCGACGGGCGTGAAGGTGTTCTCGTGGATCGCCACGATGTGGGGCGGCTCCATCGAGTTCAAGACGCCCATGCTGTGGGCGATCGGCTTCATCTTCCTGTTCACGGTGGGCGGCGTCACGGGCGTCGTGCTGGCCAACGCCGGCATCGACTACAGCCTCCACGACACCTACTACGTGGTGGCCCACTTCCACTACGTGCTCAGCCTGGGCGCCGTGTTCTCGATCTTCGCCGGCTTCTACTACTGGTTCGAGAAGATGTGGGGCGTGAAGTACCGCGAGTGGCTGGGCGCCCTGCACTTCTGGGTCACCTTCATCGGCGTGAACCTGATCTTCTTCCCGCAGCACTTCCTGGGCCTTCAGGGCATGCCGCGCCGCTACGTGGACTATCCGGAGGCCTTCACCCTCTGGAACCAGGTGTCTTCGCTGGGCTACGTCGTCACGATCGTCGGCGTGGGGATCTTCCTGGTCATGCTGCTCGACGCGATGGTCTTCCGCCGCAAGGCCGAGGCCAATCCGTGGGGCGAAGGCGCGACGACGCTGGAGTGGACCCTTCCCTCCCCGCCGCCCTTCCACCAGTTCAATGAGCTGCCGGTGGTGAAGCCGGACGTCCACTAGGGCGCCCGCTTCCGCCAAGACCACATCGGGGGGCGCGTCCGCGAGGGCGCGCCCTTCGGACATTAAGAGTATATCGGCATGGCCATGGCTTCGGCCCCTCCCACGACCCGCGCACCGGCCCGCTGGCAGGACTTCCTCCAGCTGCTCAAGCCGCGCGTCATGTCGCTGGTGGTGTTCACGGCCCTGACCGGCCTCGTCTGCGCAGACCGGGCCATCTCGCCGGTGCTGGCGGCCGTGGCGATCCTCTGCATCGCCGTGGGCGCGGGCGCGTCCGGCGCGCTCAACATGTGGTGGGACGCCGACATCGACGCGAAGATGCGCCGCACGCGCGGCCGTCCCGTCCCGGCCGGCCGGGTGCAGGGCGCCGACGCCCTGGCGCTCGGCGTCATATTGTCGCTGTTCTCGGTGATGCTGATGGGCATGGCGGCCAACTGGTTCGCCGCGGGCCTCCTGGCCTTCACCATCTTCTTCTACGCCGTGATCTACACGATGTGGCTGAAGCGCTGGACAACCCAGAACATCGTGATCGGCGGACTGGCCGGCGCACTGCCGCCGGTGATCGGCTGGGCCGCGGCGACGGGCAGCGCCCCGCTGAACGCCTGGCTGCTGTGCCTGATCATCTTCATGTGGACCCCGCCGCACTTCTGGGCGCTCAGCCTCTACACCAGCGAGGACTACGCCAAGGCCGGCGTGCCGATGATGCCGGTGGTGCGGGGCGCGGCCTCCACCCGCCGGCAGGTCTGGATCTATTCGCTTCTGCTCGTGCCGGTCTGCCTGGCCCCGGCGGCGACCGGCCTCGGCGGTCCCTATTATCTGGGGGTGGCCGGGGGCGGCGGGGCGGTGTTCCTGCTGCTGGCCTGGCGGCTGCTGCGCAGCAAGGCGGGCGAGGCGGCCGATCCGCGCAACGACGACGGACTGTACGACGTCCGCGCCGGCGCCCGGGATGCGCGCAATCTGTTCGCCTTCTCGATCCTGTACCTCGCCCTTCTCTTCGCCACCCTGCTGGCCGAGCACCTGCTCGGCGTGATCCCCCTGGAGCTCGTCTAGATGAGCGATCCCGCCCGAGAATCCGAAACCGAGGCCAAGGCCCGGCGCGGCCGCAACGTCGCCCTGGCCCTGGGCCTGGCGCTATTTGTCATCCTGGTCTTCGTCGTCACCTTGGTTAAGCTGGGCGGCAATGTCCTCCAACGACCCTTCTGACCCGCAGGTCCGGTGCAACCGCCGGGTCGCGATCATCTGCGCCGCCGCCTTCGTGGGCATGATCGGCGCGGCCTACGCCTCGGTGCCGCTCTACCGGGCCTTCTGCCAGCTCACCGGCTTCGACGGGACCACCCGCAAGGCCGAGGCGGCGCCGGGCGCCGTGCTGGACAAGACGCTCACCATCCGGTTCGACGCCAACGTCCGCGACCTGCCCTGGACCTTCGTGACCAAGCAGACGTCGCAGACGGCCAAGATCGGAGAGACCAAGATCGCCTTCTTCCAGGTCACCAACAATTCCGACAAGCCGATCACCGGCCGGGCGGTCTTCAACGTGGTGCCCGAGCAGGCCGGTCCCTATTTCCAGAAGCTCGACTGCTTCTGCTTCTCCGACCAGACGGTGGGCCCTGGCCAGACCGTCGACATGCCAGTCCTGTACTTCGTCGATCCGAAGTACGCCGACGATTTCGAGACCAAGGGGAAGTCCGAGGTGACGCTGTCGTATACCTTCTTCCCCTCGACGAGCGCGCCGGCGCCGGCGCGCGCCGACCTGCATCCGGCCAAGACCGCGGGCGCGAAGGGCTGATGGGCCTTTTCCCCTCTTGGCGAGACGGTCGGCGCGAGGCTATAGCGTCCGCGACTTTACCGCCGTGCGACTCCCGAGGGGGGAGCCTGGGACCGGCGGCCTTAGGGATTTGAGGGGTTAGGACCGAAATGGCCGAAGGCGTCAAACACGACTATCACCTGGTCAATCCGAGCCCCTGGCCGCTGGTCGGCTCGCTCTCCGCCATGGTGATGGCGATTGGCGGCGTGACCTGGCTGAAGGGCCTGTTCGGCATTCCCGCGGGGACGCCTTGGCTGTTCTTCGCCGGCCTTGCGGGCGTGCTCTACACCATGGCCGGCTGGTGGCGCGACGTGGTCAAGGAGGCCAACGCCGGCGACCATACCCCGGTCGTGTCGATCGGCCTGCGCTACGGCATGATCCTGTTCATCGCCTCCGAGGTGATGTTCTTCGTCGCCTGGTTCTGGATGTTCTTCGAGATGGCGCTGTTCCACGAGGTCCGCGCCCACTCGGCCATCGAGGAAGTGCGCGCCGCCTGGGCCACCTGGCCGCCGCATGGCGTCGAGACGGTGCCGGCCTGGGAGCTGCCGCTGGTCAACACCCTGGTGCTGCTGCTGTCGGGCACCACGGTCACCTGGGCCCACCACGCCCTTCAGCAGGGCGACCGCAAGGGCGCCAAGATCGGCCTGATCCTGACCGTCATCCTGGGCGCGCTGTTCACGGCGATCCAGGCCTACGAGTACCACCACATCCTGACCCACAAGTACTTCTTCTCCGAGGAAGCGGCGAACGCCGGCCTCTACGGGTCGACGTTCTTCATGGCCACGGGCTTCCACGGCTTCCACGTGCTGATTGGCACCATCTTCCTGCTGGTCTGCCTGCTTCGGCTCATGGGCGGCGGCTTCACCCCGCAGAAGCACTTCGGCTTCGAGGCGGCCGCCTGGTACTGGCACTTCGTCGACGTGGTGTGGCTGTTCCTGTTCGCCTTCGTCTACGTGATCTTCGGGGGCCCCGCGCACTAAGGTGACCAGGCCCAATCCGCTGCTGGCAGGGGCGGCCGGGCGCTGTCCCAACTGCGGAGAGGGTCACCTCTTCGACGGCTTCCTCAAGGTGGCCGCGCGCTGCGAGGCCTGCGGCTACGACCTGGCGAAGGCCGACTCCGGCGATGGGCCGGCGGTCTTCGTGATCCTGATCGCAGGCTGCATCGTGGCCTTCGCGGCCCTCTTCACCGAGGTGGCGCTCAGCCCCCCGGTATGGGTCCATCTCGTCATCTGGCTGCCGCTCACCTTGGTCCTCGTGCTCGCCCTGCTGCGACCGATGAAGGGGCTGATGCTGGCCGCCCAGTTCATGAACAAGGCGTCCGAAGCCCGCCGTGACTGAGCGCCGCGGATTCCCCGTCGGCCTGACCGTCGCCACGGCCGTCGCCCTGGCGATCCTGCTTTCGCTGGGGACGTGGCAAATCCAGCGCCTGGCCTGGAAGCGCGACCTCATCACCCGCATCGAGGCGCTCAAGGCCGCGCCCGCCCGCCCGCTCGCTCCCGTCCTCGACGGCCTGGCCGCCGCCGAAGACGTGGAATTCACGCGGGTCAGCGTCGTCTGCCCGGGCCTGGCGCGCGCGCCCTACGTCGAGTTGTACGGTCTCCGCGACGGCCAGGCGGGCGTGCGCCTCATCTCGGCCTGCGCGGCGCCCAGCCTGCGCTACCGCACCATCCTGGTGGACCGCGGCTTCGTGCCCGACACCGTCTCGGCCCGCCCGCCCGTCGACGCAGGCGATCGCACGCCGGTCGAGGTCGTGGGCGTGCTGCGCGCGCCCGAGCCCGCCAATGCCTTCTCGCCGCCGAACCGGCCGGACCGCTGGTTCACCCGCGACGTCGCGGGCATGGCCCAGGCGCTGAGGGCCCCGAGCCCCGCGCCGGTGTTCCTGATGGCCGAAACCTCCTCCAATCCCGAGTGGAAGGCGCTGGTCCCGGCGCCCGTCCCCACCGGAATCACCAACCGGCACCTCGAGTACGCGGTGACCTGGTACGGCCTTGCCGCGGCCCTCCTCGGCGTCTATGCGGCCGTGCTCCTCAGGAGGCGGAAGAGTTGATGCGCTATATCTCGACCCGCGGGCAGTCGCCCTCGGTCGGCTTCACCGATGCGGTCCTGGCCGGTCTCGCCCCCGACGGCGGCCTCTACGTTCCCGACACCTGGCCGGCGTTCAGCCGCGAGACGATCGCGGGCTTCGCGGGGCGTCCCTACGCCGAGGTCGCCGCCGAGGTGATCGGCGCCTTCGCCGGCGACGAGATCGCGCCCGAAGACATGCGCCGGATGTGCGAGGAGGCCTATGCGACCTTCAACCACAAGGCCGTCGTCCCCCTGGTGCAGATAGGCCCCGACGTTTTCCTGGCCGAGCTGTTCCACGGGCCGTCCCTGGCGTTCAAGGACGTGGCCATGCAGATCCTTGCCCGCCTCTACGATCACCTGCTGGGGGCTCAGAACCGGACCCAGACCATCGTCTGCGCCACCTCGGGCGATACCGGCGGGGCGGCGGTTGAGGCCTTCCGCGGCCGCAAGAACGTGAAGATCGTGGCCCTCTTCCCCGAAGGCCGCATCTCGGAGGTCCAGCGGCGGTTCATGACCACCGCTGAGGAGGACAACGTCGCCTGCGTGGCCGTGAAGGGCACCTTCGACGACTGCCAGGCGATCGTGAAGCAGACCTTCCAGGACCAGGCCCTGCGTCAGGCCGTGGACCTGTCGGGCGTGAACTCCATCAACTTCGCCCGCATCGCCGCCCAGGCGGTCTACTACTTCACCACGGCCGTGGCGCTGGGCGCGCCGCACCGGCCGGCGAGCTTCTGCGTGCCGTCCGGCAACTTCGGCGACGCCTTCGCGGGCTACGTGGCCATGCGCATGGGCCTGCCGGTGGCCCGCATCGTGGCCGCCACCAACGCCAACGACATCCTGTCCCGCGCGTTCGAGACGGGCCGCTATGCGCGCGGCGCGGTCCAGGCGACCATCTCGCCCGCCATGGACATCCAGTCCGCCTCGAACTTCGAGCGCCTCTATTTCGAGGGCGTCCGCCGCGATCCGGTCGAGACCGCCCGGGCCTTCCAGGCCTTCGGCGAGGCCGGCGCGCTCGACATCCCGCCCCAGGCCTTCGCCACGATGCGCGAACTGTTCCGGGGCGTGGCCATCGGCGAGGACGAGACCGTGCGCACCATCGTCTCAACCCTCAACGAGACCGGCGAACTCATCGACCCGCACACCGCCGTGGGCGTCGCCGCCCTGCGCCACGTGGACGACCTGAGGGGGCCCGTCGTCGTGCTCTCCACCGCTCATGCCGCCAAGTTCCCCGAGGATGTGGCCAAGGCCAGCGGCGTGACGCCGGCCCTGCCGCGCGGCGTCGCCAACCTGGCCGACCGGCGCGAGCGCTACGAGCACCTGCCGGCCGAGGCCGAGACCATCAAGGCCTATGTCCGCGCCTTCGCCGAAAGCTGAGGGGCCGCGCCTGCACGTCCTGGGCAACGGGGTGCGGGTGATCTGCGACCCCATTCCGGGCTGGCAGACGGTGGCCCTGTCGGTGGTGGCCGGCCGCGGCGCGCGGTTCGAGGACGAGGCCCGCTCGGGCTGGTCGCACCTGCTGGAGCACATGGTCTTCAAGGGGGCCGGCGGCCGCTCGGCCCGCGAGATCGTCGAGGTCATCGAGGCCGAAGGCGGCCACATCAACGCCGCCACCGGCTACGAGCGCACCAGCTTCCAGGTGCGGGCGCTGAAGGGCGGGCTGGACCTGGGCTCGTCGGTGATCGCCGACCTGGTGCTGCGCCCGACCATGGACCCCCACGATCTCGTCCGGGAGAAGCAGGTGGTGGGCCAGGAGATCGCCGAGGCCGCCGACACCCCCGACGACCTGGTCTTCGAGCTCGCCCAGGAAGCCGCGTTCGGCGGCCAGCCGCTGGGCCGGCCGATCCTGGGGACCCCGGCCTCCATCGGGACGGCGACGCCGCAGACCCTGTCGGCCTGGCGCGAGGCGCTCTACGCGGCCCCGTCGCTGGTGGTCAGCGCCTCGGGGGCCGTGGACGAGGACGAGCTGCTGCGGGTCGCCGAGCGGGACTTCGGCGGGGCCGGCGGGACGCCGGTCCCAGATCCGGCGCCGGCGGCCTTCCAGGGCGGCGTGCGGGCGGTGGCCAAGCCGCTGGAGCAGGCCAACCTCGTGCTGCTGCTGCCGGCCGTGGGCGTGCACGACCCCGATTATTTCGCCCTGCGGCTGCTGGCCGAGATCCTTGGCGGCGGCATGGCCTCCCGCCTCTTCCAGGAAGCCCGCGAGAAGCGGGGTCTGGCTTACGCCATCGACGCCTATTCCGAGACCTACGCCGACACCGGCGTGCTGGGCGTGTTCGCCGGCTGCGCCGCGGGCGACGCCGCCGAGCTCGCAGAAGTGACCCTGGGCGAGATCCAGGGGATGACCGAACCCGTTCCCGAGGCCGAGCTGGCGCGGGCCAAGGCCCAGCTCAAGGGCGGCATGTTCATGGGCCGCGAGGCGGCGCTCGCCCGCGCCGAGCAGGCGGCCGGGCAAGTGCTGCTGTTCGGCCGCACGCTCGATCCCGAGGACGTGGCCGCCCAGGTGGACGCGGTGACGGCCGAGCAGCTCGCCGCCCTCACGCGGAAGATCCTGGCGCCCGGCAAGGCGGCCGTGGCGGCGCTCGGTCCCAAGGCGGCCATGAAGTCCGCCGAGCTGTTCGGGCGCGCGCTGGGCGGCTAGCGCTTCTTCCTCAAATCGGCGACCCTGAAGGGATGGCCCTGTTGGACTGGATCGCGCCGGAGAGCGGCCTTCGCGTGGAAGGCGACGGCGTGCTGCTGCGTCCCCCCCGGGCGTCCGACTACGCCGAATGGCGCGAGTTGCGCGCCGTCAGCCGGACCTTCCTGCAGCCGTGGGAGCCGACCTGGCCGGCCGACGACCTGTCGCGCGGCGCCTTTCGCCGCCGCCTGCTGGCCTATGCCCGCGACCGGGAGATCGGCGTCGCCTATCCGTTCTTCGTCTTCCGCGCGTCGGACGATGCGCTGACCGGCGGCATCACGCTCTCGAACGTCCGGCGCGGCGTCGCCCAGATGGGGTCGGTGGGGTACTGGTGCGGCAAGCCCTACGCCCGCCAGGGCCTGACCCTGGGCGCGGTGAGGGCGCTGTCGGACTTCGCGTTCCGCACCTTGGGCCTCCACCGGCTGGAGGCCGCCTGCATTCCCGAGAACCAGGCCTCGCGCGACCTGCTGAGAAAGGCCGGCTTCGCCGAGGAGGGACAGGCCAAGGCTTATCTCAAAATTAACGGGGCCTGGCGCGATCATGTCCTGTTCGGCCTGGTCAGCCCCCACGGCGGGCATGACGGACCGGACGAGGGGGTGTCGGTGTGACCGGCGCCTGCGTTTTGGGGGCCGCGGCCGGGATTCATGTCGAACGACCGCTGGAGCTGGGACGCCACCGCGACCCTCGAGGCGCTCGGCGCGGCCGACGTCGCCCTCTGGACCTGGGAGCCTGAGAAGGACCGCCTGCGGCTGACCGGGGCGACCCGGGCGTTGGGCCTGGGGCCGCTCGCGCCCGACTGTTCCTCCGCCGCCCTGCGCGCGCTGTCGCTGCCCCAGGACCGGGCGCTGGCCGAGGACCTGCTGCGCGTGCAGCCGCCCGGCGGCGAAGTGGCCGTGCGGCTTCGGATGCGCGGCGCCGGCGCCTGCATCTGGCGGGGCGTCTGGCTGGAGGAGGGGGTGCGCGCCGCCGGCGTGGTCGCCGCCGAGGTCAAGTTCGCCGCCTCGGACCAGGATCCGCTCACCGGCCTCCTGGACCGCCGCAGCTTCATCGCTTGCGCCCGCGAGCGCCTGCAGTCGCCGGGCGCGCACGAGCTGGTGGTCGCCGACCTCGACCGCCTGCGCCGCCTGAACGAGGCCCTGGGCCACGAGCGGGCCGACCTGGTGCTGGCCGCGCTGGGCTCCAGGCTGGCCGCCGCCTTCCCGCCCGGCGCGCTCCTCGGCCGTATCGGCGAGGACGAGTTCGCCGCGCTCGCCCCCGCCGGGCAGTCGCCGGGATCCGAGGCCCTGCGCCAGGCGCTGGAGCAGCCCCTGCGCGTGGCGGGCTTCGACATCCACCCTACGCTGTCCATCGGCGCCGTGGAGGCGCCGGGCGGCGAGGACGCGCCCGAGGCGGCCGAACTGCTGCGCCGCGCCGAGCTGGCCATCGAGGCCGCCCGCAGCCACGGGCGCGGCGGGGCCGCCGCCTACGGCCGCAGCCTGGAGACCGACGGCCTGTCGCGCCTGGCCCTGGAGGGCGACCTGAAGGGCGCGCTCAGCCGCGGCGAGCTCGTGCCCTTCTATCAGCCCATCGTACGCCTCTCGACCGGCGCGCTCTCGGGCTTCGAGGCCCTGGTCCGCTGGCGCCATCCCCGGCGCGGCCTGCTCATGCCCGAGCAGTTCCTGCCCCTGTGCGACGAGATGGGCATCATGAGCGAGATCGGCGCCATGATGATGCAGGAGGCGGCGCGCCAGCTCTCGATCTGGCGCCACCGGCACCGCGCGGCGGGTGAGCTGTCCGTGTCGGTGAACCTGTCCACCGGCGAGATCGACCGCCCCAACCTCGTGGCCGACGTCACCGCCATCCGGCGCGAGGCCGACCTTCCGCCCGGGGCCCTGAAGCTGGAAGTCACCGAGAGCGACGTCATGCGCGATCCCGACCGGGCCGCGGTGACGCTGCGGGCGCTGAGGGTGGCGGGCGCGGCGCTCGCCCTGGACGACTTCGGCACGGGCTTCTCCTCGCTCAGCTACCTGACGCGCCTGCCCTTCGACACGCTGAAGATCGACCGCTACTTCGTGCGGACCATGGCCACCAACGAGGGCTCGTCCAAGATCGTCTCCTCGGTCGTGAAGCTGGGCCAGGATCTCCACATGGAGGTGGTGGCCGAGGGCGTCGAGAACGCCGGCATGGCCCACCAGCTTCTGGCGCTGGGCTGCGACTACGGCCAGGGCTTCGGCTATGCGCCGGCGCTGTCGGCCCAGGAGGCCGAGGTCTATCTCAACGAGAGCTACGTCGACGGCGCCGCGCCCTTGAAGCTCCGAGGGGGAAGCGGGGGCTAGTCGGTCAGGCCCGGCCGGCGGCGGGGCCCAGGAACTTGGGGTCGATGCCGAGCTTGGCGAGCGCGCGGGCCCATTTGGTTTCGTAGTCGGTGTCGAACACCAGCGCCTCGTCGGCCTCGCAGGTGAGCCATACGTTCTCGCGGATCTCGTACTCGAGCTGGCCCGCCCCCCAGCCGGCGTAGCCGAGGGCGAGGCGGGCGAGCCGGGGATGCCCGGCCTCGTTGGCCATGGCCTCCAGCACGTCGCGGGTGGCGGTGAGCGCCACGCCGCCGCCGACCTCAAGGCTGGACTCGACACGGTAGTCGTCGGTGTGCAGGACGAAGCCGCGCTCCCGCTCCACCGGCCCTCCCACCAGCACCAGATCGGGCGGCAGGCGGATGGTGGACCTGACTTCCAGGCGCTCCAGGAGGTCGGGCACGGTCAGGCCCTGCACGGGATGGTTCAGGGCCAGGCCCATGGCGTGCTGCGGATCATGGGCGCAGATCAGGATCAGGGTGCGCTCGAACCGGGGGTCCGAGATCCCCGGCATGCTGATCAGCAGTTGGCCGGTCAGGAAGCCGCTGTCCATCGGGCGCAGTGTCGAGCCTCTTCGTGGCGCTTTCAAGGAGGTTCGGCTATCAGCGTCGTCTCGAACCCGAAGGAGAACGGCCATGACCATCAAAGTCGGCGACAAGCTGCCCAATGTGACGCTCACCCAGGCGACCGCCGAGGGACCGCGGCCGGTTTCCAGCGAGGATTTCTTCAAGGGCAAGACCGTCGCTCTGTTCGCTGTCCCGGGGGCGTTCACCCCCACCTGCTCGGCCAAGCACCTGCCGGGCTTCAAGCAGGAGGCCTCGGCCATCAAGGCCAAGGGCGTTGACGAGATCGCCTGCCTCTCGGTCAACGACGCCTTCGTGATGCGCGCCTGGGCCGAGGACCAGGCCGTGGGCGAGGACATCGTCATGCTGGCCGACGGCAACGGCGACTTCACCAGGGCCGTGGGCCTGGACTTCGATGGCGCCAAGTTCGGCATGGGCCCGCGCTCGCAGCGCTATTCCATGATCGTCAAGGACGGCGTGGTCGCCGAGCTCAACGTCGAGCAGCCCGGCGAATTCAAGGTCTCGTCGGCCGACTACCTGCTGGCCCAGCTCTAGATCTTCGGAAAGGGCCGGCTCAGGAAGCGTGAGCCGGCCTCGCCGAACCGCCAGGGCGTCGCCGCGCCCTTGGTGATGCCGATCCTGGGGCCGGCGACCAGCCCCGCGGCCGGCCCCGGCGCAAGCGCGAAGGGCGGGCGGTCCAACGGCAGGCCGTCGTGGGCGCGGGTGATCGCCAGCGCCTGGCAGAGCTTCCCCGGCCCCGAGCACAGGGCCCTGAGGTCGTCCAGGCCCCGTCGCTCGCGCATGACCTCGATCCCCGCCGTGGGCTCCAGCGCCCGGATCAGGACGGCGCTGCCGGGATGCTCGCCGCAGACGAAGTTCAGGCACCAGTGGACGCCGTACGAGCGGTAGACGTAGGCCCGGCCGACCGCGCCGAACATGGCCGCGTTCCGCTCGGAGGGGCCCGAGAAGCTGTGCGAGGCCGGGTCCTCGTGGTGATAGGCCTCTGTCTCGACGATGCGGCCGCCGACGCCGCCCGCCTGCACCTCCCAGCCGATGAGGTCGCGCGCCACCTCGGCCGGGTGGCGGCGCCAGAAGGCCCGCCAGGACGCTTGACGGTCCGCGTTCGAAGGTCCGGAATCGGCGGCAAGAAATGAACTCATGACCGGGGAGGATGCGCATGCCTTACGTCGAGGGCCATACCGTCCATGACGCCGACAGCCACATCATGGAGCTGCCGGGGACCATCCACCGCTACCTCGATCCGAAGTTCCGCGACGCCTTCATGGAGAAGACGGGCCGCAAGGACGTCCTTCCCGAGTGGTTCGCCCGGGCCGCCGACCAGCATGAAGACCCCGCCTTCCGGGCCGGGGCCGAGGCCAACATCCTGCTGCGCAAGAACTACGAGGCGCTGGGCGCCTTCCGGGCCGAAGACCGGGGCAGGACGCTGGACTACCTGGGCTTCGCCTCCCAGCTTGTCTTCACCACCGCCTGCCTGTCGAACTGGGGCCTGGAGCAGATGGGCGAGGTCGAGCTCGCGGGCGAGGCGGCCCGCGCCCACAACCGCATGATGACCGAGTTCTGCAGCGTCGACCGGCGGCTGCTGGCCACCGGCTATGTGCCGTTGGTCGACCGCAAGCGCGCGCCAGAGATCGCGCGGGAAGCCATCGAGCTTGGAGCCAAGGCGCTGGTGATCCCCTCGCGCCATCCGCCCGGCTTCTCCCCCAGCCACGTGGAGCTGGATCCGCTCTGGGCGCTGGCGCAGGAGGCGGGCCTGCCGGTCCTCTTCCACGTGGGCGGGGAGGAGAAGATGCATCCCGACTACCTGGAGAACGGCCTGCCCCGGGTGAAGGACTTCCACGGCGGCGACGAGAACTTCACCTCGGTCACCTTCATGGCGATCCCGATCAGCATCTGGCAGACGCTGTCCGTGCTGGTGATCGACGGGGTGCTCGACCGCTTCCCGAAACTGAAGTGGGGCGCCATCGAGCTGGGGGCGTCCTGGCTGCCCAGCCTGATGCGGTTCCTGGATTCCGGTTGCGCCGCCTTCGGCAAGGAGGAACGGCTCCAGAAGCTGTCGGCCAGGCCCAGCGAAATCCTGCGCCGGCAGTTGCGGGTCACGCCGTATCCGCACGAGGACGTCCGCTGGATCATGGAGAACGCCGGCGAGGAGATGGTGCTCTTCTCCTCGGACTTCCCGCACATCGAGGGCGGTCGCAACCCGCTGAAGCGGTTCAATGAGAGCCTGGAAGGCGTAAGCGAGGCCGGCCGGCGGCGGTTCTACCGCGACAATTTCATCGATCTGATGGGCCAGGGGCTCGACCCCAGCCTGCACGACCTGCCCGCGCTCGCCGCCGCCTAGGCGCTGCGGGCGGCGCCGGCGTCCTCGGGCGCGGCCGATAGCGCCCGGACGATGGCGGCCATCAGGTCGGCCACCTGGATGGGCTTGGGCGTGTGGTCGGTGAAGCCCTGGTCCAGGTAGAGGTCGCGGCCGCCGGACATCACGTCGGCGGTCAGGGCGATCACCGGCGCGGCGCGGTTGGGACCGGCCGACCCGCGCAGCCGGACCAGGGCCTCGGCGCCGGTCATGCCCGGCATCTGGATGTCCATCAGCACCAGATCGAAGGGCTGGGCGGCGAGCTGCTCCAGGGCCTCGGGCCCGCTCGCGGCCTTCACCACCCGGGCGCCGAAGCCGGCGAGGAGCTGGTCGAGGACCATCAGGTTCACCGCGTTGTCGTCCACCGCCAGGATCGCCAGCCCTTCCAGGAGGCCGGAGGCGTCGGGGTCGGGCCCGGGCTCGGCCGGCGCCGTGGCCGCTCCCGCCACCTGCAACGGAATCTCGACATGGAAGGCGGACCCTTGGCCCAGCCTGCTCTCGGCCCAGGCGCGGCCGCCCATCAGGCCGGCGAGCTGCCGGACGATCGCGAGGCCCAGGCCCGTGCCGCCGAACTTCCGGGCCTCGACTTCGTCGCCCTGGGAGAAGCGGTCGAAGAGATACGGGAGTTGCTCGGGCGGGATGCCGGGGCCCGTGTCACGCACCGAGAAGGTGGCGATCACCCGGCCGGGGCCGTCCGGCCGGACCGAGACGATGACGTCCACGGCGCCGCGCTCCGTGAACTTCAGGGCGTTGCCCACGAGGTTGAACAGGATCTGACGCAGCCGGAGCGCATCGACCAGGACGAAGTCCGGCGCATCGGGCGCGATGGTCAGATTGAGGTCCAGGCCCTTCTGGTCCGCCCGGCCGCCCCAGAAGCCGATCAGACGGTCCATGAGCAGGCGCAGGTCCTCGTGTCGCGGCAGGATCTCCAGACGGCCGGCGTCGATCTTGGCCACGTCCAGGATGTCGTTGAGGATCGACAGAAGATACTCGCCGCTGTCGATCAGGGTGTCGACGCGGGCGATCTGGGCGGGGTCGGTCTCCTCCCGGCGAAGAAGCTGGGCCATGCCGAGCACGCCGTTCATGGGCGTGCGGATCTCGTGGCTCATGGTGGCCAGGAAGTCGGACTTGGCGCGGGTGGCCCGTCGAGCCTCCTCGCGGGCCTGGTCGGCGGCGCTGCGCTCGGCCAGCGCCTGATCGCGGGCGGCCTCCAGGTCGCGGACGAGGGCCAGGTTGCGGTTGAAGGCGCCGTGCCAGGCGCCGGTGGCGCGGGTCATGTTGGCCGAGATCATGACCAGCAGCATGACCAGCACGCCGCCGGCGAACAGCATGGCGATCGCTTCCCGGGGCGGGAGGGCCCAGGCGACGATCAGCGTGAAGGCCGCCAGCAGGGGGCCGGCGAAACCCCAGAACACCAGCCGCGAAAGCGCGCCCGCCGAGAGCGCGATGGCCATGATCATGCAGGCCAGGGTCGTGAAATAGGCCATCTCGCCCAGGCCGCCCTGGATGGCGACGGCCACGACGGGGACCATATAGACGGTGACGCGGGCGGCGACGAGCGCGGCCAGGCGCCGGAAGCCGGCCTGCGGCTCGGCCTCGCCGCTGACCAGCAGCCAACGCCGGAGCAGGTGTTGCTGGAGCGCATCGATGGCGGTGGCGGAAACGAGCAGGACGAGACCCGCTCCGGGATGGCCCAGCAGCCAAAGGCAGATCGCGCTCAGTGAGTTGAACACGATGTGTCCAAAGACCGGGAAGACCAGACCCCCCAGCGTGAGTTGATAGGCGGTGAACGCCTCGCCAGTCGGCGCGGCGGTCGGCTCGCCGGCGGTCATTTCCGCAGTCATGGATGCCTCTCCCCGATAGGGGAACTGCACCCAAAAGGTAAAACTTAAGAGAACAGCGGCATTTGGGCGCCGGTAGTCGGATACCTAGCCGGCCAGGGCGTCCGGCGTGGTGCGCTCCAGCTCGCTCCAGTCCACGGTGACGCCATCGGCGAGGCCGGGGGCCAGGCTCAGGACCTGGGCGGCGTAGAGCCGGGCCAGCGTTCCCTTGGCCTTCAGCCACGGGTCTTCGGAGCCGGCCGCCGCGAGCGCCTGGCGGCCCAGAATCCAACCCCCGATCACGTCGCCGGCCAGCTTCAGATAGGGGACGGACGCCGCCAGGGCCGAGGGATTGTCCGCCGCCAGCAGCCAGTCGGTGGCGCGCTCCAGGGCCGCGACTCCGGCGGCCAGGCGTCGACCCACGGCGGCGAGGCCCGCGTCGGCCGCCAGGGCTTCGGCGGTGAGGGCCATTTCGGCGCAGAGCGCGCGCATGGCCTGGCCGTCGTTCATGCGCACCTTGCGGCCCACGAGGTCGGCGGCCTGGATGCCGTTGGTGCCCTCGTAGATCGGCGCGATCCGGGCGTCGCGATAGTGCTGGGCCGCGCCCGTCTCCTCGATGAAGCCCATGCCGCCGTGGATCTGCACGCCGGCCGAGGCGACCTCCACGCCCAGGTCGGTGGACCAGGCCTTGGCGATGGGCGTCAGCAGCTCCTGGCGGGCCTTGGCGGCGGCGCGCTCCTCGGCGTCGTCCGAGCCGTGGGCCAGGTCGGCCAGCACGCCGGTGGTCAGGCAGATGCCCCGCGCCGCCTCGATCCTGGCCTTCATCAGGGTCAGCGTGCGGCGCACATCGGGATGGTCGTAGATGGCCGCCGGGTAGTCGCCGGACCAGACGGCGCGGCCCTGGCGGCGCTCCTGGGCGAAGGCCAGGGCCTGCTGGAACGCCCGCTCGGCGATGGCCACGCCCTGGACGCCCACCTGCAGACGCGCGGCGTTCATCATGACGAACATGTGGGCCAGGCCCGAGCCCAGCTCGCCCACCAGCTCGGCCTTGGCGCCCTCGTACAGCATGACGCAGGTCGGGGAGGCGTGGATGCCCAGCTTGTGCTCGATGGAGCCGGGGCGGAAGTCGTTGCGCGGGCCGAGCGAGCCGTCGTCCCTCACCTCGAACTTCGACGTCAGGAAGAGGCTGATGCCCTTCACCCCTGGGGGCGCGTCGGGCGTGCGGGCCAGCACCAGGTGGATGATGTTGTCGGTGGCGTCGTGGTCGCCCCAGGTGATGAAGATCTTCTGGCCGTAGAGGCGATAGCCGCCTTCGCCGTCCGGCTCGGCGCGGGCGGTGAGCGCGGCCAGGTCCGAGCCGGCCTGCGGCTCGGTCAGCACCATGGCGCCGGTCCATTCGCCCGAGACCAGCTTCGGCAGGACGAGGCGCTTCTGGCGTTCGGTCCCGTGCAGGGTCAGGGCCTCGATGGCCGCCTGGGTCAGCATGGGGCAGAGGCCGAAGGCCATGTTCGAGGCGTGCACCATCTCGAAGACGGCCAGCTCCATGGCCTTGGACAGGCCCTGGCCGCCGAACGCCGGGTCGGCGGCCAGCGAGTTCCAGCCCTGCTCGGCGAAGGCCTTGTAGGCGTCGGCGAAGCCGGGGGCGGCGGTGACCGCGCCGTTGGCGTACCTGGCGCCTTCCAGGTCCCCCTTGCGGTTCAGCGGGGCCAGCTCGTTGTCGGCGAAGGCGCCCGCCGCCTCCAGCACCGCCTGCACGGTGTCGGCGTCGAGGTCGGGATAGAGGCGCGCCAGCATCTGCGGATGGCCGACGGTCTGGAGGGCGAAGGCGAGGTCACGGACGGGGGCGCGGAAGGTCATGGCGCGCCTTCTAGACGCCTGCGCGCGCGGACGAAAGTTGCCGTTGGGGTCACCCCTCGTGTAACCGCCGCCTGTGGACGCCGCCGACCCCATTACAGCAGCCCGGGCGCTGAAGCGCGGCGGGCTCGTGATCATGCCCACCGAGACGGTCTATGGCCTGGCCGCCGACGCGGCGAACGCCCGGGCCGTGGCGGCGGTGTACGAGGCCAAGGGCCGGCCCAGCTTCAACCCCCTGATCGCCCATGTGCCGGACCTGGCGACGGCGCGCCGCATCGCCCGCTTCGACGACCGCGCCGAGCGGCTGGCGGAACGCTTCTGGCCGGGGCCGCTCACCCTGGTGCTGCCGGTGGCCGACCCCGAAGCCGTTTGCGACCTCGCCCGGGCTGGCCTGGACACGGTGGCCGTCCGCGCGCCGGCCCACCCCCTGGCGCGGGCGCTGCTGGAGGCGTTCGGCGGGCCGGTGGTGGCGCCCTCGGCCAACCGCTCGGGGCGGCCCAGCCCGACGACCTTCGCCGACGCCGTGGAGGAAACCGGAGCCGCCGCCGTCGCGGCCCTGGACGGCGGACCATGCGCCGTGGGCCTGGAATCCACCGTGGTCGCCCTGCTGGACGAGGCTCGGTTGCTGCGGCCCGGCGCCATAACCCGCGCCGAGATCGAGGCCGTCATCGGCCCGCTGGCGGAGGCGGAAGCCGACGCTAGGCGCTCCCCGGGCCGGTTGGCGCGGCACTACGCCCCGGACCTGCCGGTGCGGCTGGAGGCCGAGGCTCCGGCACCCTGTGAGGCGTTCCTGGCCTTTGGACCCGCGCCGGCCGGTGAGCGGGTCTTCAACCTCAGCCCCAAGGGCGATCTCGCCGAGGCGGCCGCCAATCTCTTCGCCTTGCTGCGCGCCGCCGACCGCTCGGGCGCCTCGGGGATCGCGGTCGCGCCGATCCCGGGCGAAGGACTGGGCGAGGCCATCAACGACCGGCTGAAACGGGCCGCCGGTTTCGTCGGGTGACCACGAGGACTATGGTCCGGCCATGACTGCTCCCGTCTCCGCCGACGTGATCTCGCGCCTGAAGGCCGTGCTCGGCGAGGGCGGCTGGAGCGAGGACGCCGAACGCATCGCCCCGAAGCTGGTGGAGTGGCGCGACCGCTGGGTGGGGCAGACGCCGTTCCTGGCGCTTCCGAAGACGACCGAAGAGGTGGCCGCCGTCGTGGGGATCTGCGCCGAGGCGGGCCAGCCGATCACCGTCCAGGGCGGCAACACGGGCCTGGTGGGCGGCCAGATCCCGAAGGGCGAGATCCTGCTCTCCACCGAGCGGCTGCGGGCGATCCGCGCCGTCGAGCCGCTGGACGACGTGCTGGTGGCCGAGGCGGGCGTCACCCTGGCCGAGGTCCACGCCGCCGCCGCCGAGGTCCGCCGTCGTTTCCCCCTGGGCCTGGCCTCGGAGGGGTCGGCCACGGTGGGCGGCTTCGTCTCCACCAATGCCGGCGGCACCCAGGTGCTGCGCTACGGCGTCGCCCGCAATCTGGTGTTGGGCCTGGAGGCCGTGCTGCCCAACGGCGAGGTCTGGAACGGCCTGAAGCGCCTGCGCAAGGACAACACCGGCTATGACCTCAAGCAGCTCCTGATCGGCGCCGAAGGCACCCTGGGCGTGGTCACGGCGGCGGCCCTCAAGCTCCATCCGGTGCTGGGCTCCCGCGCCGTGGCCTTCATCGGGATCGGTTCGCCCCAAGACGCCATCGAGCTGCTGGCCCGGGCCAAGGACGCGGCCGGCGGCGCCGTGGAGGCCTTCGAGCTGATGGGGCGTCTGGGCATCGACTTCGCGCTCAGGAACATCGCCGGCACGCGCGACCCGCTGCCCGAGGTCCATCCCTGGTACGTCCTGGCCGAGTTCGCCTCGGCCGAGGAAGGCTCCTCGGAACGGGCCATGCAGCGCCTCCTCGAGGAGGGGCTGGCCGCGGGCCTCGTCCGCGACGCCGTGGTCGCCCAGACGGAAGGTCAGGCCAAGGCGCTGTGGGCGATCCGCGAGAACCAGTCCCCCGCCCAGAAGCCCGAGGGGGCCACCTGGAAGCACGACGTGGCGGTGCCGGTCAGCAAGGTCCCCCGCTTCCTGGAGGAGGCCGACGCCGCCATGCGCGCCTTCGCGCCGGGCTGCCGGATCGCCGCCTTCGGCCACGTCGGCGACGGCAACATCCACTACGACGTGCTCCGGCCAGACGGCGGCTCGGACGCCGCGCATTCGGCGCGGCGGGACGAGGGGTCGCGCATCGTGCACGACCTCGTGGCGAGGCTGGGCGGCTCGATCAGCGCCGAGCACGGCCTGGGGGCCATGAAGACGCAGGAGGCGAAGCGCTACAAGAGCCCGGTCGAATTGGCGGCGCAGAAGGCCATCCGGCAGGCGTTGGACCCCAAGCGCATCCTCAATCCGCGGGTTCTTTTTTAGCCGGCCTTGGCGCTCGGTGCGGTCCCGCTTAAGAGGGCCGCGATGCTCATCGTGCTCTCCCCGGCCAAGGCGCTCGACTTCACCGACCCGCCGTCGCAGGCGCCGCTCACGGCGCCGGAGCTTGCCGAAGAGACGGCCGAGCTGGCCAAGGTCACGCGCAAGCTCACCGCCCGCGACCTGGCGCGGCTGATGTCGCTCTCCGACAGCCTGGCCAAGCTGAACCGGGAGCGGTTCCAGGCCTTCGATCCGGCCTCGGAAGAGGGGTTGCAGGCGGTCTTCGCCTTCAACGGCGACGTCTATCATGGCCTCAAGGCCCGCGAGCTGGACCGCAAGGCGCTTGCCTGGGCGCAGGACCATGTGCGGATCCTGTCCGGCCTCTACGGCGTGCTCCGCCCCCTCGACGCCATGCAGCCCTACCGCCTGGAGATGGGGACGCGGCTGAAGACCAGGCGGGGCGCCAGCCTCTACGATTTCTGGGGCGAACGGATCAGCCTGGCGCTGAACGCGGCCGCCCATGGCCATAAGGACAAGACCCTGGTGAACTGCGCCAGCGGGGAATATTTCGGGGCGGTCGACCGCAAGGCGCTGAAGCTGCCGGTGCTGGCCTGCCGTTTCCTGGAGGAGAAGGACGGGGAGCGCCGGATCATATCGTTCTACGCCAAGCGGGCGCGGGGGCTCATGGCCCGCTACGCCATCGACAACCGCATCGAGCGCGCGGCAGACCTGAAGGGGTTCGACGCCGACGGCTATCGCTTCGTCCCCGAGCTCTCGACGGACGAGGAATTCACCTTCTCGCGGCCCCAGCCCCCGCCGGCCGCGCAAGCTTCCAGGAAGGACGCCTGACCATGGCCGTGGACTATCACCTCGAAGGCCAGGTGGCCGTCGTCACCGGCTCCACCAGCGGCATCGGCCAGGCCTTGGCGACCGCACTTGCCGAGCAGGGCGTGAACGTCGTGCTGAACGGCTTCGGCGACCCGGCCAAGATCGAGGCCGACCGCATGGCCATCCAGAAGCGCACCAACGCCGCGGTCCGCTACCACGGCGCCGACATGAGCAAGGGCGACCAGATCGCCGACCTCATCGCCTACGCCCACAACGAATTCGGCCGCCTCGATATCCTGGTGAACAACGCCGGCGTCCAGCATGTGGCCCCGGTGGACGAGTTCCCGGACGAGAAGTGGGACCAGCTGATCTCGGTCATCCTGTCGTCCACCTTCCACGCGACCAAGGCGGCGGTGCCGCTGATGAAGGCCCAGGGACGCGGGCGGATCGTCAACATCGCCTCGGCCCACGGCCTGGTCGCCTCGGCCTTCAAGGCCCCCTACGTCGCCGCCAAGCACGGCGTCGTGGGTTTCACCAAGGCCTGCGCGGTGGAGCTGGCCCGCACGGGGATAACCGTCAACGCCATCTGCCCGGGCTATGTGAAGACGCCCCTCGTGGAGGCCCAGATCATCGACCAGGCCAAGGCCCGCGGCATCGCGCCCGAGCGGGTGGTCGAGGACGTGATCCTGGCCGCCCAACCCAACAAGACCTTCGTGGAGTACGAGCACCTGGCCGGCATGCTGCTCTACCTGGTGTCGGACATGGGCGCCTCGGCCACGGGCGCGGCGCTCACCGTCGACGGCGGCTGGACCGCGACCTAGACTGTCCGGATCCCGGCGGGCCCTCGCCAGCCGCGCTCGGGCCGGAGCCGCCACGCCCGCTCGGCGCCGGGCAGGTCGTCGTCCCCAGCGCGCGCCTTACGCCTGCGCGGGTGAGGACCTTCCTGGATTTCCTGGCGGGCGAGCTCCAGCGGCTGCCCGTCATTCGGCCGGCCGGGTGACCTCGCGTCACGGTTTCCAGCGATAACCTGAGGCGCCATCCTGCCAAGCAAAAGCCGGAGGAGGACGTCCATGACCCTGCATACCAAGCTCTGCGACCTGCTGGGCGTGACCCACCCCGTCATGCTGGCCGGCATGGGCGGCGTCTCCTACGCCGAGCTGGCGGCGGCGGTGTCGAACGCCGGAGGCTATGGCGTGCTGGGCATGGCCGGCCGGGAGCCGGACTTCATCCGCGACCAGATGCGCCTGGTGCGCAAGCTGACGGACAAGCCCTTCGGCGTGGACCTGCTGGCCGCCTCGCCCGAGAGCCTCACGGCCTCGGTGGACGTGATCATCGAAGAAGGCGCCTCCAGCTTCGTGGCGGGCCTGGGCGTGCCCATGCCGATCCTGGAGAAGCTGAAGAAGGCCGGGCTGAAGGTGATGGTCGTCTGCGGGGCGGTGAAGCACGCGGTGAAGGCCGAGCAGGCCGGCTGCGACGCGGTGATCTGCCAGGGCGGCGAGGGCGGCGGCCACACGGGCCTCGTCGGCACCATGCCGCTGGTGGCCCAGGCGGTCGAGGCGGTGAAGATCCCGGTGGTGGCCGCGGGCGGCCTCTACGACGGTCGGGGCCTGGCCGCCGCGCTCAGCCTGGGCGCCGTCGGCGTCTGGATGGGCACCCGGTTCATCGCCTCGGTCGAGGCCCACGCCGGCGAGATGTACCGCCAGACCATCGTCGAGGCCTCGGATGAGGACACGGTGCGGACCCGCTGCTACTCGGGCAAGCCGATGCGGGTGAAGAAGAACTCCTACGTCGAGGACTGGGAAAGCCGCCCGGCCGATATCCAGCCCTTCCCGATGCAGGCCATGATCTCGATGCGCAACAATGCGATGGGCGGCATCGGCGGCCAGATCGAGGGCCTGGACGCGGACCGCTCGTGCTTCGCCATGGGCCAGTCGGCCGGCGGCGTCCACGACGTGAGGCCGGCGGGAGAGATCGTGGCCAGCATCGTCGCCGAGGCGGAGGCCGCCATTGATCGGGTGGCGGCGCTGCGCAGCCGGTCCATGGCTCACGCCTGACGGCTCAGGGGGCGACAGCGAGGTAGCCGGCGGGGTCCTTCACGAAGGCGCCGAAGTCGGCGAGGCAACCTTGCCAGGCGACGACATGGGCTCGTTCGCGATCTCGTCCGTCGGCCGCCATGACTAGCGTCGCGTAGGTGACGTGGGGCTTGCCGCCCTTGTCCTGATAGCCGCGGCAGATGACCGAGCTCTGGTTGAAGCCGTTGATCTGGGCGAGCGTCGGGGCCCCCTGTCCCATGACGGCGTCGAACAGCATGGCCTGGCAGGCCCGGCCATTGGGATTGCATCCCGCGAACTGGACCGAGAAGTCGACCACCGGCGTGGTGAAGGCCACGAACACCGAATCCTCCTCCCGCCGATTGGTCTCGACCTTGGCGCCTGCCGCCGTCAGCAGGTCGATGAGGCTCTGGGGATCGCCGGCATCGTAGGCGCCAGCCGCGGCGGTCTTGGGGGCGGCCTTCTGGGACGCCGCGTTCTGGGACGCCGCCTTCTGGGCGGGGGCGGCCGCGATGCACATCAGGGCCGCGGCGGTCAGGGCGAGGATCTTGCGGATCATGACTGACGGCTACCAGACGCAGCATCTGGGCGCGAGCATGGCGGATGCAGCCTGTTCGCGCGCCGGCTTGGCGGCGCGACCTGAAGTGCTGTAACCTCCACGGCGTCCAGTCCTCGGGGTTGCTGATGCGCGCGTTCGCTCTTTCGGTCGGTCTCCTGGCGCTGGCGCTGCCGGCCGCCGCCGTGGCCCAGGCGCAGGGCTGCACGGCGTCCAGCGCCGCGAACTGCGACGCCACGAAGCGCGAGACCCTGGCCGACAAGTTCGCGCCCAAATCGGACGACATGGGCAGTTTCGCCCGCAAGAGCAGCCGCGACCGCGACAAGAGCGACCGTCAGGCGGTCGAGCAGCAGATCAACGAGGCCATCATGGCCGGGCGTTGCGAGGACGCCCGCAAGATCGCCGTCGACAACGGCTACCACGCCGCGGCGGCCCAGATCCGGCGCACCTGCAAGAGCTGACACGAACGGAGGTTCGATGCGTGCAGTCCTCGGCGTTCTCGTTCTCCTGAGCGCTGCGGCCGCGCCGCCAGCCATCGCCCAGACCCGGCAGGAGCAGGTGGAGGCCCACCGGGCCGAGGCGGCCCAGCGGATGTTCGACCGATGCTCGCCCTCGGTCGCTTGCCCTTCGATGTGGCGCTCCAGCCTGCGCTCCGATCGATCGGAGCGCGCTCGCGAGGCGCGCGCCTTCAACGAGAGCCTCGAAATCTTGCTGGCGGCGGGCGATTGCGAGGGCGCGAGGGCCAAGGCGGTCGACGCCGGCCTGCACGAGCTCGCGGCCCACATCCGCCGCGCCTGCAAGGCCGCCTCCTGACGGGAGGCGTCCGGTTTCCGTAGCGTGAGTTGCCGCCCGCCGCTAAGCTCAACCTGAAGTCAGGGGAGGTTGAGCGATGGAGCTCACGGTCGCAGCGGTCTTTCTCGTGCTGGCGGTGGTGGTGGCCTTCGGGGCCATCAAGATCGTCCCACAGGGCCGCGAGTACACGGTCGAACGGTTCGGCCGCTACACCCGCACGCTGAAGCCCGGGATCAGCTTCCTGACGCCCTTCGTGGAAGGCGTCGGGCGGCGGGTGAACATGATGGAACAGGTCCTGGACGTTCCGCGCCAGGAGGTGATCACCAAGGACAACGCCCTCGTCCAGGTGGACGGCATCGTCTTCATCCAGGTGATGGACGCCGCGGCGGCCGCCTATCGGGTGGACAACCTGAATTACGCCATCCAGCAGCTCGCCATGACCAACCTGCGGACCGTCGTGGGCTCGATGGAGCTGGACGAGGTGCTGTCCCAGCGCGACGCCATCAACACCCGCCTGCTGGAGGTGATCGACCACGCCACCGGCCCGTGGGGGGTGAAGGTCGCCCGCATCGAGATCAAGGACCTCCAGCCGCCGCCGGACATCACCAGCGCCATGGCCCGCCAGATGAAGGCCGAGCGCGAGCGGCGCGCCGTCATCACCGAGGCCGACGGTGAGAAGTCCGCCGCCATCGCCCGCGCCGAGGGCGCCAAGCAGGCGGCGATCCTGGAGGCCGAGGGGCGACGGGAGGCGGCCTTCCGCGACGCCGAGGCCCGCGAGCGGGAGGCGGAGGCGGAGGCCAAGGCCACCGAGATGGTCTCGACCGCCATCGCGCGGGGCGACGTGAACGCCATCAACTACTTCGTGGCCCAGAAGTACGTGGACGCGTTCGCCCAACTGGCGGCGAGCCCGCAGCAGAAGACGGTCATCGTGCCGGCCGAGATGGGCGCCCTTGTGGGCTCGGTGGCCGGCGTGGCCGAACTGGTCAAGGCCGTGAACGCCGAGCCGCCCCCGCGCGCGCCGCGCGGACGCGGCGGGGCGGTTCCGGCGACGGGAGGCTGACCCATGGACTACCTGGGCGACATCTACGCGGCCCAGCCCTTCTGGCTCTGGGTGGCGTTGGGCGCTGGCCTGCTCGCCGTGGAGATCATGACGGGCTCCGGCTGGCTCCTGTGGGCGGCGGCCTCGGCCGGGGCGGTGGCCATCGCCACCGCCATGGGCGACCTGTCGCTGACGACGGCCATCCTGGTCTTCGCGGTGCTGACCATGGCCTCGACCCTGCTGGCCCGGCGCTATCTGCCGAGGTCCCTGCCGGCGCACGGCGGGGACATCAACGACAACATCCAGCGGCTTGTCGGGCGTCGGGGGGCCGCGGTCCACGCCTTCAAGGGCCGCGCGGGCCGCGTGTTCATCGACGGCAAGGAATGGCCTGCCGAACTACAGGACGGCGAGCGCCTTGAGGCGGGAGCCAGCGTCGAGGTCGTGGGCGTCACGGGCGTCAGCCTGACGGTGCGCCGCGCCTGATCTAGCGTAACGCCGTTCCCTGTTTCCAAGCGGAAACAGGTGTCACGCCGGCCCGCAACGGCTGGAACACCGTCACACTTCGGCCCGGATCGGCGGGCAGCTTGACCCCGAAGGTCTGGCGCCGCTTATGTGCGCCCAAACAAAATCACCCCCCAACAAAAATCACTCCCAACAAGAATCACTCCCAACAAGAATCACCCCCAACAAGAATCACCCCAGGAGAAGCGAAGGTGAAGACGCCCAGAGCAATCGGGCTTGTGGCGGCGCTGGCGGCCCTTGTCATGGTTCCCGCCGCGGCCGTGTCGCAGGGCAAGAAGTCGGCCGAGATCCCGGCCGCCGCCCGCAAGGCCGGCATGGAACGCGCCCCGGCCATCGCCCAGGCGGCCGGCCTGGGCTGCCAGGTGTCGGACGCCCGTCTGATCGGCGAGGACAAGAAGTCCAAGACCGCCTACTTCGAGATCGCCTGCGCGACGGGCGGCATGGGCTATGTGCTCCAGGCCCCGGCCGAGGGCGCGCCCACCGTGTTCAGCTGCATCGAGGCCAACACGCCGCCCGAGCCCGGCAAGCCGCCGGCCGCGCCTTGCATGCTGCCCGGCAACGCCGACCCGAAGGCCGCCATCGGCCCGATGATGGAGAAGGCGGGCGTGGCCTGCGTGCCCGAGCAGGTGCGCGGCATCGGCCAGACCAAGTCGAACACCTACGTGGAAGTCGCCTGCCAGGGCGGCACGGGCTACGTGCTGGCCGCCAGCGCGCCGCTCGACCCGGCCAAGCCCGCCCAGCCGCAGAACTGCCTGCTGTACGATGAGGCCGAGACCAACATTAAGTGCACGCTGAGCGACAAGGCCGCGCGCCTCGCGATCGTGGACAAGCTGGCCGCCACCAACAACTGCGCCATCAAGGACCGCCGCTTCGTCGGCGCCTCTAAGGACAACTCGACCTTCTTCGAAGCCTCGTGCCAGGACGGCAAGGGCTACATCTACAAGGTCGGCCTGAACGGCCAGCTGGCCGAGACCTACGACTGCGCCAAGGCCACCGCGATCCTGGGCGGCTGCACCCTGACCGACGCCCGTCAGGCGGCGACCGAGCAGGCGGCGCTCTACACCAAGCTCGCCAAGGCGGCGGGCTCGACCTGCGACGTCGAGCGCTACGCCCTCTTCCCGCCCCGTCCGGGCGAGGAAGTCGTGGAGCTGGTCTGCAAGGACGGCACGGGCGCCATCGGCATGTTCAAGGCCTCGGGCCAGGGCAGCCAGGTGGTCGACTGCGGCCGGGCCCCGGTGTCGGGCTACAAGTGCTCGCTCAGCAAGGATCCCGGCTACAAGTTCCTCACGGCCGACCTGAAGAAGTTCAACTACAACTCCTGCGAGGTCTCCAACTCGCGCGTGGTCGGCAAGACGGCGAAGGACACCACCTTCGTGGAAGTGGCCTGCGCCGACGGCCTCAAGGGCTATGTGATCGAGTACCAAGCCCAGCCCAAGGTGACCGCCATCGGCGCCACCGGCTGCGCCTTCGCCGGCAACTGCACGCTGCCTGGCAACAAGTAAGACGGCCGACAGGTCGACAAGGAGAAGGCCCGCGGAGCGATCCGCGGGCCTTTTTCTTTACTCTCCCGCCGTGGCGGGAAGGGAACTAGATCACCGCCTCGATGAACATCGGGCCCCTCTGGGCCACGGCGTCGGCGAAGGCCTTGTCGAACTCCTCGGCGGTCGTGCAGCGCACGGCCGGGATGCCCATGGCCTTGGCCATCGAAACCCAGTCGATCGCGGGATCGCCCAGGTCCAGCAGCCGCGCGGCCGCGGGTCCGGCCTGGCCCGCGCCGGTCCGGGTCATCTCGACGTTGAGGATGCGGTAGGTGTTGTTGGCGAAGACGACGGTGGTCACGTCGAGGTTCTCGCGCGCCATCGTCCACAGCGCCTGGACCGTGTACATCGCCGCCCCGTCGCCGTTCAGCGAGATCACCTTGCGGTCGGGCGCGGCCACCGCGGCGCCGACGGCCAGCGGCAGGCCGATGCCGATCGCCCCACCCGTCAGCGCCAGGAGGTCGTGCGGCCGCGCGGTCGCCGTCCCCACGGCCACGCCGGTGCCCGAGGTCACCGCGTCGTCGCAGACGATGGCGTCCTCGGGCATGTGGCGGGCGATCGAGGCGCCGGCGAAATAGGCGTTGAGACCGCCCGTGGGCGCGGCGTCGGGCAGGACAAGCGGCTGGACCGGGCCTTCCTTCGGCGCGCCCAGCGCATCGGCCAGGGCCGCGAGGCCGACCACGGAATCCTCCGACCGCTCGGCCAGCGTCAGCGTCTCGCAGCCTTCAGGGACCAGGACGCTGGGCCGGTTCGGATAGGCGAAGAAGGCCACCGGCATGGCCGTGCCGACAAGGACCATCAGGTCCACGCCCTCCAGCTCGGACAGCGCCATCTCGCCGAAATACTGCATCTTCTTCGGCAGGAAGGTCCCGGCGCCGCGCCGCTGGCGCGGAACGAAGGTATCGGAATAGACGGTGATCCCGGCCGCTTCGAGCCGCGCGGCTTCCTTCAGCGCCTCGGCCCGGCAGGCCTGGTTGCCCAACAGCACGACGGGCTTCCTGGCGGCCCTCAGGGCGCGCGCGGCGGCGTCCACCGCCTCGCCCGAGGGCGCGGGCCGCACCGGCTTCTGGGCGATCACAGGCCCGCCCTTGGCCTCCAGCCATGCCGAGTCAGCGGGCAGGATCAGGCTGACCGGTCCGCCGGGCGGACCGTAGCTGGCGGCCACCGCCTCGGCGGCCAGAGCCGAGACCTGGTCCGGCGCATCGGCCGACTTCACCCAGATCGAGTTGGGCTTCACCAGGGTGGCTATGTCGGAGTTCAGCGGCGCGTCGTACTGGCGGTGGTAGGTGGCGTGGTCGCCGACCACGTTGACGATGGGCGTGAAGGCGCGCCGCGCATTGTGCAGGTTGGCCACGCCGTTGCCGTAGCCGGGACCCAGGTGCAGCAGGGTGCAGGCGGGGCGGTCGGCGATCCGGCCGTAGCCGTCGGCCGCCCCCGTCGCCACGCCCTCGAACAGGCAGAGCACCGGGCGCATCTGCGGCACGCCGTCCAGGGCGGCCACGAACTGCATCTCGCTGGTGCCGGGATTGGCGAAGCAGGCGGTGACCTCGTTGGCCACCAGGGTCGAGATCAGGGCGTCGGCGCCGTTCATGCGAAGTCCATCACGTCGGGAGGGCAGGGATCGGCGAACAGCCGCTCGACGGCGGCGGCGTGCTTCGCGCGGGCGAGGCTCTGGGCGATGTAGCCCTTGTCGGTGATCTCGCCCGAATGGGGGTCGGGCGGTTCGGGCAGGAGGACGGCGCGGGCGATCCGGCCGCCCGAACCCTTCGCCTCGGCGTTGAAACGGGCGAGCCCCTCGCGCACCGCCTTGAGGATCTCGGCCTGGGCCAGGTTCGGGTTCGGATAGAGCAGCAGGCCCAGCGCCTCCCGGCCCTCGCCGCAGACCACCGCATCGGTCACCGCCCCGCCGATGGCCCCGATGGCGCGGATGCGCAGGTCGCCCACCGTCACGAAGGTGCCGGACGCCAGCTTGAAGTTCTCGGAGAGGCGGCCATCGAAGATCATGCCCTTTCGCGGATCGTCCGGGTCCACGAAGCGGGCCGCGTCGCCCAGCCGGTAGAAGCCCTCGTCGTCGAAGGCCGCGGCCGAGAGGTCCGGCCGGCCCAGGTAGCCGGGCGTCACCTGCGGGCCCTTCACCCGGAAGTCGAGCTTGCCGGCCTCGGGAACCAGGCGCACCGAGGTGCCCGGCAGCGGCAGGCCGATCATCCCCATGCGATCGTTCACCCAGTGGACGTTGCAGGCCGTGGGACCGGTTTCGGTGGCGCCATAGCCGCTGGCGAAGCTGATCTTCTCACCGACGGTGCGGACGGCCACGGCCTGGATGCGGTCGGCCACCGTCTGGCCCAGGGCTGCGCCGCCGTACTGCAGGAGCCGCATCCGGGCGAAGAAGTTGCGGGCCAGGGCCTCGTCGGCCTCCAGCTCGTCCACCAGCAGCATCCAGCCGGCGGGCACCATGTTCATGTAGGTGGGCTGGATCTCGCGCAGGTTGCGCAGGGTCTCGCCGAACCGGGCGGCGGTGGGCTGGCCGGCGTCGATGTAGAGCGTCCCGCCCCGGTGCAGGCTCATGTGCAGGATGGCGTTGGCGCCCAGGCTGTGGCTCCAGGGCGCGGAATGCAGCATCACCGGCGGGTCGGGGTCGTCGAAGCAGGCGGCGATCTGGGCGGCGTTCAGGCTGATGTTCCGGTGCGTGCCGATCACCGCCTTGGGCAGGCCCGTGGAGCCGGAGGTCAGCAGGTACTTGGCGTGGTCCTCAGGCCGGGCGGCGAAGGCCGCGGCCGGGCCGCTCATCAGGCTTTCCAAAGCGATGTCGCCGGCACGCGCGTTCCGGGCGGCGATCACCGGCAGGCCGGTCAGGATGTCCGCCGAGAGGCCGTCGGCGAAGAGCGCCGCGTCCTCGGTGTAGACGGCGGCGGGCTTCAGGATCTCGACCGCGTGGACCAGCCGGGTCAGGTTCGCGCCCGGCAGGCCGTACTGCGGCGAGACCGGCGCCACGGGCATCCCCTGGCTCATGGCCGCGTAGGTGATCAGGGCGTGGTCGATCCCGTTGCGGGCCAGGATCAGCAGTGGGCGCTCCCCCACGACATCCACCCCGCGCAGGCCGCCGGCCAGGGCCGCCACCTGCTCTCGCGCCTCGCCGAAGGTCAGCGTCCGCCAGCCCTGACCCGAGCGTTCGGCCAGCCACACGCGGTCCGGAGCCTTGGCGGCCCAGAGGTCCAGCGCCGAGACCGTCGTCTGGTGCTCGGTCGAGAAGGGGGTCGGATTGGTCAGCACCAACTCGCCGCCGGGGCGGCGGTCGATGTCCAACCGCCGCGGCGCATAGCGCGGGTCCCGGAAAGGCGCGGTGGAGGTGCGTAGCTCGGCGTCCATGCCCCATCGGTTACGAGGCGACGTGGGGGAAGTCGAGTGCCTAGCCTTCAAGCGTGCGGAGGCGCTGCTCAAGGTATAGCCGTTCGGCGGGCGCGGGCCCGAGCTTCAGCGCCATCCGCAGGGCCTCCGCCGCCTCGCCGTCGCGGCCCGCCAGCCCGCAAAGGTGCGCCCGCGCCGCCTGATAGGGCAACCAGCCGGCCACGCCCTCGACGCCGGCCAGGGCCGCCAGACCCGCCGCCGCGCCGCGCGCCTCGCCGACGGCCACCGCCCGGTTCACCGCCGTCGCCGCGCTCGGGCGGACGGCCATCAGCGCCTCGTAGAGCCGCGCGATGTCGGCCCACGGGGTCGGGCGGCCCTCGATCCGGGCGCAGTGGCTGGCGTGGATCGTCGCCAGGATCTGCCGCGGCCCGCTGCGTCCCGCCCGCGCCGCCTGATCCAGCAGGGCCGCGCCGTCGGCGATCAGGTCCGCCCGCCAGAGCCCGACGTCCTGCCGCTCGGGCGGGACCATGGCGCCACCATCGTCCAGCCGCGCCGGGCGGCGGGCCTCGGCGAAGCGGACCAGGGCGGCGAGCCCCAGCGCCTCCGGTTCCTCCGGCATGAGCTCGACCAGGAGGCCCGACAGCCGCAGGACTTCGTCGGCGAAGCCGGCCGTCTCGCCGGCCAGCGCGGCGTCCTCGTAGGCCTGGGCGTAGGCCACCTCCAGCGTGGTCAGCACCGCCTCCAGCCGGTCGGGCCAGGCGGCGGGGCCGGGAACCTCGAACGGCACGCCCGCCGCTCCGATCTTCTTCTTGGCCCGGGTGATCCGCTGGAGCATGGCGGGCTCGGCGCAGAAGAAGGCCCGCGCGAGCCGCTCCGTGGAGAGGCCGCAGACCACCTTCAGCGTCAGGGCCGCCCGGGCGTCCGCCGCCAGCGCGGGATGGCAGCAGACGAAGATCAGCCTGAGCCGCTCGTCGGGAATGGGCTCCTGGGCCATCAACGCCTCCTCGGGCGTGGGGTTCGGGGCGGGCGGATCGAGAACGGCGCGCTCGCGCACCGCCGCTCGCCGCCGGGCGTCGAGGGCCCGCCGCAGCGCCGCGCGCCACAGCCAGGCGGCCGGGTCGCGCGGAGCCTCGTTCGGCCAGGCCGTCAGCGCCGCTGCGCAGGCCTCGGAAAAGGCGTCCTCGGCCAGGTCCAGGTCCCGAAGGCGCGCGGCGAGCGCGGCCACCACGCGAGGCCGCGCCGCCTGGATCAGCGGACCGAAGCGGCTCACTGATCGTGGACGATCAGGGGCCGGACCTCGATCTTCGTTCCCGCCACGCCGGGCACGCGGCGGGCCATGGCGAGGGCGGCGTCCAGGTCCGGGACGTCGATGAGGTAATAGCCGCCGAGATGTTCGCGCGTCTCGGCGAAGGGGCCGTCGTGCAGGGTGTCGCCGTCGCGGCCCTTGACGAGCGTTGTGGCGGTCTCGACCCCCTGCAGGCCCGCGCCGCCCTTCTGGACGCCCTGGGCGGTGAGCTCGGCGGCGAGCGCGCGGTGCTTGGCCACCACCTCCTCCAGGACGGTTCGGCCCTCCGGCCCGGCATAGGCGCCGGCGGGTTCGTAGATCAGGATCATGTACTGCATGGCGATGTTCCTTTGCGGTTAGGATTGCGCGACGCGGAGGCGTGCGTCACCGGGGAGACGCGCGGCGGCCGCCGGATTCGACAGGGGGTTTTGGGATGCGGGTGATTTTTCTGGCGGTCGCCATCTCGGCCGCGGCGGCGTCCTCCGTCCCGGCCGCCGAGGATGCTCACGTCCGGGCGCTGGCGGCGGGCTACAAGGCGGCCTTCCTGTGCAGCGACGTGTTCAACGCCGGACAGACGCCGGAGCAGATCGCCGCCGACGACCTGGACGGCATCTATCCCGAGTATCAGGACCTGGTGCGCACGCTGCCGGCGCGGATCGACCGGGAGGCCCGGACGGTCAGCGTGCCGTTCGACGAGAAGATGCCCCCGCGCATCGCCGCCTGGCGGCCCGGCCTGGGGTGCAGCCAGCTTCCGATCGGCGCCTCGGCGGAGGCCGTCGCGGGCCTGCCCAAGCTCGCGGCCCGGCGGCCGGCGGCGAACACCGACGCCCGCGCCTGGCCGGACGGCGACGGCGGGATCGGCCCCAGGCCCTCCAAGGCGCTCGCCGCCACCGTGGCGAAGGCGTTCGACGGCGCGACCTTCGGGCCGGGCAGCAAGACTACGGCGGTGGTGGTCGTGAAGGACGGCCGGATCATCGCCGAGCAGTACCGGGCCGACTTCACGCCCTACACGCCCCAGCGCACCTGGTCGGCGGCCAAGAGCCTGACGGCGACGGTGGTCGGGCGGGCGGTCCAGCTCGGCTTCGTGAAGATCGAGGCGCCAGCCAACATACCCGAATGGCCCGCGGGCGATCCGCGTCGGCAGATCACGCTGGCCCAGCTCCTGCACATGGGCTCGGGCCTGTGGACCGACGGGCCGGGGAACCGCACCGACGAGGTCTATGTGGGCGGGGCGCTGGTCACCCAGACGGCCACGGCCATGCCGATGGAGGCCGCGCCGGGCAGCCGGTTCCGCTACGCCAACAACGACACCCTGCTGGCCGCCCGCAGCGTCCGCGCCGCGCTGGGCGACGGCCAGGCCGCCCTCGACTTCCCGTTCACCGAGCTGCTCTGGAAGATCGGCATGAACCACACCACGCCAGAGACCGACTGGCAGGGGAACTACATCCTCTCCAGCCAGGTCTGGACGACGGCCCGCGACCTGGCGCGCCTGGGCCTGCTCTACCAGAACGACGGGGTGTGGAACGGCGAGCGCCTGCTGCCCGAGGGCTGGTCCAGGTTCGTGGCGACGCCGGCGCCCGCCCAGCCCGCGATGGGCCCGGGCTACGGCGCCTTCTTCTGGCTCTACGGCCCGGCCCAGGGCCTGCCGGAAGGGACCTACGGCATGAACGGCAACCGCGGCCAGTACGTGATGATCGTGCCGGACAAGAAGCTGGTGATCGTCCGCCGCGGCTACGATCCCGCCGGCAAGCGCTTCGACGAGGCGGGCTTCGCCAAGGCGGTGATCGAGGCGCTCTAAGCCGCCAGCGTTTCGCCGAACCGGACCGGCTGGCCCAGGTGCGGGGCGGCGATCTCGCCGTCGCGCATCACCACCGTTCCCCGAATGATCGTGGCCATCGGCCAGCCCTTGGCCGTAAAGCCGTCGAAGGGCGTCCAGCCGACCCGCGTGGCCATGTCCTCGTGCCGGATGGTGCGGCGGTGCTTCAGGTCGACGATGGTGAGGTCGGCGTCGTAGCCGACGGCCAGTCGGCCCTTGTCGGCCAGGTTGAAGAGGCGGTTGGCGCCATGGCTGGTCAGGTCCACCAGGCGCTCCAGGGACAGCCGGCCCTCGGCCACGTGGGTCAGCATCACCGGCAGCAGGGTCTGCACGCCGGGCATCCCCGACGGCGAGGCCGGATAGGGGCGGGCCTTCTCCTCGCGGGTGTGGGGGGCGTGGTCCGAGCCCAGGACGTCGGCGACGCCGTTGGCGACCCCCGCCCACAGGCCCTCGCGGTGCTCGGGGCCCCGGATGGGAGGATTCATCTGGGCGAAGCCCTTCAGCCGCTCGTAGGCCTCGGGCCCGGCGAGCGTCAGGTGCTGGGGCGTGACCTCGACGCTGGCGACGTCCTTGTGGTGGGCGAGGAAGGCGATCTCCTCGCGGGTCGTCACGTGCAGGACGTGGATGCGCTTGCCGAGCTGGCGGGCGATCCGCACGAGGCGCTCGGTGGACTGGATGGCCGACTGGGCGTCGCGCACCTCGTAGTGGCTGGTCCAGTCGCCGGTGCGGGCGAGCGGCCGGCGTTCGGCCAGGCGGTACTCGTCCTCGGAGTGGAAGGCGGCGCGGCGGTTGATGTGGCGCAGCACCTGTTCCACGCCCTCGTCGTCCTGCACCAGCAGGGTGCCGGTGGAGGCGCCCATGAACACCTTGACCCCGCAGCAGCCGGGGAGGCGCTCCAGCTCGCCCAGAAACGTCGCGTTCTCGTGCGTGCCGCCCACGTAGAAGGCGTGGTCGCAGTGCATCCGGTCCTTTGCGCGGGCGAGCTTGTCGGCCAGGGCGTCCGGATCGGTGGTGGTGGGCTCGGTGTTCGGCATCTCGAACACCGCCACCACGCCGCCCAGCACGGCGGCGCGCGAGCCGGTCTCGAGGTCTTCCTTCCACTCCAGGCCGGGCTCGCGGAAGTGGACCTGGGTGTCGATGACCCCGGGCATCACGGTCAGGCCCGAGGCGTCGAAGGTCTCGCCCGCCGAAGCCTGGGAAAGGTCGCCGACGGCGGCGATCTTGCCGCCGCGCACGCCGACGTCGGCGGGGCCGCGGCCCGCGTGGTTCACCACCTCGCCGCCACGGACGATCAGGTCGAAGGTCTCAGGCATCCTTGGCCTCGGTCTGTGCGAGGAGTTCGTCCGCCGCGCGTACCACCTTCTCCACCGAAAGGTCCATCATGTGGCAGACGGCCTGGTTGAGGTGGGGGTCGGCGGCGCGGATCTGATCGAGGTCGCGCGCGCCGCGCACGACGCGCGTGTCTGGCCCCCAGGGCGCATAGCGCCGCTCGTCCGAGGGGCCGAACAGGCCGAGGGTGGGAACGCCGGCCGCGGCGGCCAGATGCATGGCCCCGGAGTCGTTGCCGATGAACAGGCGGGCGCGCTTCAGCGCCGCGTGGGCTGTGAGCAGGCCCTGGCCGGTCAGGTCGATCACGCGGTTGCGGGCCACATCGCGCAGGGCCCGGACGGCCGGCGCGTCGCCCGGGCCGCCCACCACCATCAGCCGCCCGCCCTTCAGCGGGCCGTCGCCCCGGAGCAGGCGCATGGCGACCTGGCTGAACCGTTCGACGGGCCAGGTCTTGCCGACCCAGTTGGCGGCGGGCGCCATGGCGAGGATCGGCCCCGTCCCGGCGGTCAGCTCGTCGGCGTAGGCCTCGATCCCGGGCGAGGTGAAGAGGAAGGGCGCGGCCGGCTCGTCCTCGATGCGCAGCACGCGCGCGGCCTCGATCACCTTGTGCAGGGGCTCGGCGCTCTTGCGGTGGACGGCGCGCCGCTTCGTCCTCAGGAAGCGCGAGAGGCCCGAACCGCGCAGGTCCACCACCAGGCCCCACCGGCGGCCGCGCACCTGGCGCCACAGGTCGAACCAGTGGCCGCCGGACTTCGACTTCTCCATCACGATCACGCGATCCAGGTTCGGGACCTCGGCGAAAAGCGGGGCCGCGGCCGGGCCGGCGACGATGGTGAAGCGCGCGTTGGGGATCTCGTCGTGCAGGCGCTTGATGAGGCCCGACGAGAGCACGGCGTCGCCGATCCGCGTGGCGGTGATGAACAGAATCGGGAAGGAACCGGACGCCATGCGGCCTCCATAGCCAAGGGGCGGCTGGCGCTCCACACCGGCGCGCCCCAAATTGCTGGTCATGACTGTCGCACCCCTGACGAGCCGCGCCGTGATCGAGGTCGGCGGCCCCGACTGGCGAAGCTTCCTCCAGGGCCTGCTCACCCAGGACGTCGAGACCCTTAAGCCGGGCGAGGCGCGGTTCGGCGCCCTGCTGACGCCGCAGGGCCGGCTGCTGTACGACCTGTTCATCGTGGGGACCGACGACGGCTGCCTGCTGGACGTGGAGGCGGCCCACCGCGACTCCCTGCTCCAGCGCCTGACGATGTACCGCCTGCGGGCCAAGGTGGAGCTGGCGGCCAGCGACCTTAAGGTCTTCGCCGAATTCCCGGGGGGCTCGGCGGGCGTCGTCGATCCGCGCCTGCCCGAGCTCGGCCGGCGCATCTACGGCCTGGCCACCGCCGACGCCGATGAGGGCGCCTACGAGGCCCACCGCCTGGCGCTGGGCGTCCCCGGACCCGCCGACTGGGGGAGCGAGGCGACCTATCCCATCGAGGCCGACTTCGACCTGCTGAACGGCATCGACTTCAAGAAAGGCTGCTTCGTCGGCCAGGAGACCACCTCGCGCATGAAGCGCCGGGGCCAGATCAAGAGCCGCATGCTGCCGATCGTCTTCGACGGCCCGCCGCCGCCGCCGGGAACCGAGATCCTGGCGGGCGAGCTGCGGGCGGGCGAGGTGCTGTCGGGGATCGAGGGGCGCGCCATGGCCCTGGTCAGGCTGGACCGGGCCCTGGGGGCGGCGCTGACCGCCGACGGGCGGCCGGTCCGGGTGGAGACGCCGGGCTGGCTGGAACGGGCCGGACATCCACCTGGGGATAACGCGGCCTGAATCCGCCATCGCGGCGGAAAGCCCCCTTGAGGTTCCGCTCGCCGTCGGCTGAGAGTGCCGGCGATGAACGCACCCCCCATCACCCGCTGCCAGTGGCGCGGCATGGCCGGCGACCCGCTGTACGAGGCCTACCACGACACGGAGTGGGGCGTGCCGGAGTACGATTCCCGCGCGCTCTGGGAAAAGCTGGTGCTGGACGGCTTCCAGGCGGGCCTCGCCTGGATCACCATCCTGCGGAAGCGAGACGCCTTCCGCGCCGCCTTCGACGGCTTCGATCCCGAGAAGGTCGCCCGCTACGGCGAGGCCGACCGCACCCGGCTGATGGCCGATCCCGGCATCGTGCGCTCGAACGCGAAGATCGACGCCGCCATCGAGGGCGCGAAGATCTATCTGCAGATGCGGGCGCGCGGCGAGGATTTCTCGGAGTTCTGCTGGGGTTTCGTGGGCGGCAGGCCGGTGCAGAACGCCTGGACCGACTTCGGCCAGGTCCCCGCCCGGACGCCGCTCGCCGTCGAGATGTCCAAGGCGCTGAAGGCCAAGGGCTTCAAGTTCGTGGGCCCGGTGATCGTCTACGCCTGGATGCAGGCCACGGGCCTCGTCAACGACCACCTCACCTGCTGCTTCCGGCACGAGCACGTGAAGGGGCTGGCGCGCTGATGGCGAAAGGCCCGAACCTCCTGCTCGAACGGGCCTTCGTGGGCGGCCCCGTCTGCGGCGTGGACGAGGCGGGTCGAGGCCCCTGGGCCGGGCCCGTCAGCGCCGCGGCCGTGATCCTGCCCGATGATCCGCGGAAGATCCCCAAGGGCCTGGACGACTCCAAGAAGCTCAACGCGAAGACGCGCGAAGCACTGGAGCTGGAGATCAAGGAGACGGCGGTGGCCTGGGGCGTGGGCTTCGCCAGCGTCGCCGAGATCGCCAGCCTCAACATCCTGCACGCCACGGGCCTGGCCATGCGCCGGGCCATCGAGGCCCTGGCCGTGAAGCCCGCCTACGCCCTGGTGGACGGCAACTACCGCTTCGACCTGCCCTGCGAGGTGAAGACGGTGGTGGGCGGCGACGGCAAGTCCAAGTCCATCGCCGCGGCCTCGATCCTGGCCAAGGTCGCCCGCGACCGGCTGATGACCGAGATGGACAAGCTCTATCCCGGCTACGGCTTCGCCAGCCACAAGGGCTACAACGCCCCGGCCCACATCGAGGCCCTGGTGAGCCTCGGCCCCTGCGAGATCCACCGCCTCGCCTGGCGCCCCGTGAGGCTGGTCCTGGCCGGCAAGGACCCGAGGCTCGAAGGCGACCTCCAGGACGAGCTGCCGTTCGGGGGCGCTTAATCTTCCGTTGACCATCGGCGTCAACGGCCTCTTCACCATAAGCGGCGAGGATTCAGACTCCTGTTTGTTTAGGGTTTGAACGATGGGCCTGCCGGTCGACACGATCATCCAGGGCGATTGCCTGGAGGAGCTCGCGAAGCTCCCCGACCGCTCCGTGGACCTCGTGTTCGCCGATCCGCCCTACAACCTCCAGCTCGGCGGCGACCTCTTGCGGCCGGACAATTCCAAGGTCGACGCCGTCGACGACCACTGGGACCAGTTCGAGAGCTTCGAGGCCTACGACGCCTTTACCCGCGCCTGGCTGAAGGAATGCCGCCGGGTGCTGAAGGACGACGGCGCCATCTGGGTGATCGGCAGCTACCACAACATCTTCCGCGTCGGCGTGGCCGTGCAGGACCTGGGCTTCTGGATCCTGAACGACATCGTCTGGCGCAAGTCGAACCCGATGCCGAACTTCAAGGGCACCCGGTTCACCAACGCCCACGAGACCCTGATCTGGGCGGCCAAGTCGCGGGGCGGCCGGCGCTACACCTTCAATTACGACGCCATGAAGATGGCCAACGACGAGCTGCAGATGCGCTCGGACTGGACGCTGCCGCTGTGCACCGGCGACGAGCGCCTGAAGGACGAGGCTGGCGCCAAGGCCCATCCGACCCAGAAGCCCGAGGCCCTGCTGCACCGGGTGATCCTGGCCTCGACCAAGCCGGGCGACGTGATCCTCGACCCCTTCTTCGGCACCGGCACCACGGGCGCCGTCGCCCGGCGCCTGGGGCGGAAGTTCGTCGGCATCGAGCGCGAGGCCGAGTACGCCCGGATCGCCAAGGCGCGGATCGCCAAGGTGACGCCCGCCACGGCCGAGGAGATGGCCGTCACCGGCTCGAAGAAGGCCGAGCCGCGCATTCCGTTCGGCACCCTCGTCGAGGCCGGCCTGCTGCGTCCCGGCGACGTGCTCTACTGCCCCAAGGGCCGCAACGCCGCGCGCGTGCGCGCCGACGGCAGCCTGGCGGTGGGCGAGATGACCGGCTCGATCCACAAGGTCGGCGCCATGGTCCAGTCGGCCCCGGCCTGCAACGGCTGGACCTACTGGCACTTCAAGTCGGACAAGGGGCTGGCCCCCATCGACGTGCTGCGCGCCAAGGTCCGCTCGCAGCTCTCGGCCTAAAGCAGGTTCGCCAGGCCGGCCCGGGCGGCCTTCAGGAAAACGCTCGGCAGGGCGTCGAGGTCGCGCCGGGGGCTCCAGATCACGCCCTCCGCGTCGCCTTCCGCCCGCAGCAGCCGCAGCGTCAGCGAGAAGTGGGTGAAGACATGCTCCACCTCGCCCACGCTCCGCCAGGGCGCCTGGGCGGGCGCGGCGGCGAGCGCCTCGGCGTCGCTCCAGGGTTCTGGGCGCCAGTCGCTGGTCGGCAGGGCCAGCATGCCGCCCAGCAGGCCCTTGGGCGGGCGGCGCACCAGGGCCACCGCCTCGCCGCGGGTCAGGATGTAGGCCACGCCGCGCCGGTGCGGTCGCGCCGCCTTGGCGATCTTCCGTGGATAGGTTTCCGGTGCGCCCGCGGCCTGCGCCGCGCAGTGGGCCGATACCGGGCAACGGTCGCAGAGCGGCGCCTTGGGGCGGCAGACGGTGGCGCCCAGGTCCATCAGCGCCTGGGCCCAGTCGCCGGGGCGGTCGTCGGCCACGAGCGCGGCGGCCAGTCGCTTCAGCTCGGGCTTGGCGTCCGGCAGGGGCTGCTCCACGGCGAACAGCCGCGCCATCACCCGCTCGACGTTGCCGTCGACCACGTTCGCGGCCCGGTCGAAGGCGATCGCCGCTACCGCCGCGGCCGTGTAGGGGCCGAGCCCCGGCAGGCTCCGCAGGCCCTCCTCGGTGTCCGGGAAGACGCCGCCGTGCTCGTTCGCCACCGCCCGGGCGCAGGCCAGGAGGTTGCGGGCGCGGGCGTAGTAGCCCAGCCCCGCCCAGGCGGCCATGACGTCCTCGTCCGCGGCGCTCGCGAGGTCCGTGACCGTCGGCCAGCGAGCGGTGAACTTCAGGAAATAGGGCGCAGCGTGGGGCACCGTGGTCTGCTGCAGCATCACCTCCGAGAGCCACACCCGGTAGGGATCGGCGCGCAAGCCCGCCGCGCGCGCCGCCGGGCCCACCCGCCAGGGCAGGTCGCGGGCGTTCTCGTCGTACCAGGCGAGCAGGCGGGCGCGGAGGGACATGATTCAACCCTTAGCCTCATCTCCACGATCGCGGTAAGTAGGCGTCATGCGACGCCGACTGCCCAGCACCGCCGAGGCGCTGGAGATCCTGAAGAGCAAGCGCACGCGCCCGGCGCACCGTCCGCCGCCGCCGGCCGGCAAGGCGCTCGGCGGCTTCGTGCGCGAGCTGGACGCCCGCTTCGGCCAGGGCGCGAACGCGCTGACCGCCCGCTGGCGCGAGGTGGTGGGTCCCGACATCGCCCGGCGCACCGAGCCGGTGAAGCTGGTCAAGGGCCGGGGCGGCGCCGCCTCGTCGCTGGAGATCCGCGTGGCCGGTCCCTCGGCCGCCATCGTCCAGCACCAGGCCCACGAGATCCTGGCCCGGGTGAACCTGTTCCTGGGGCCCGACGCGGTCCAGAAGCTGCGGATCGTGCAGGGGCCGCTGCGGCGGACCGAGGCCGCGCCGTCACCCTCGCCAGCGCGCCGCCGGGCCGTCCCGCTGGACGCCGCCGAGGAGGCCCGCCTGGTCGAGAGCCTGGCCCCCGCGCCCGAGGGCAAGCTCAGGGATGCGCTTCTGGCCCTGGGACGTGGCGTCCTGCGCCAGCGGCGCTAGTTGACTCCGCGTCAGCCTCGTCCCATCGCCTAGGTACGGGCCGCTCGGGCCGCGTTTGCGCGCTCGCGCGGGAATCGCGCTTTAATCCTTCGTTCAGAACTGCCGGAAGGTTTCTCGAATGCAGACTTTCAGCCGCCGCCTTCTCCTGGTCGCCGCCGTGGGCGCGAGCCTCGCGCTCGCGGGCTGCAACAAGGGCGGGGGCGCAGGCGCGCCGTCGGCCGAGGACATGAGCCTGGGCGATCCCAACGCCAAGGTGAAGCTGGTCGAATACGCCTCGGTGACCTGCAGCCACTGCGCCAAGTTCAACGAGGAGGTCTTCCCGCAGTTCAAGGCGAAGTACATCGACACCGGCAAGGTGCACTACACGCTGAAGGAGTTCCTGACCCCGCCGGAACAGGTGGCCGCCGCCGGCTTCCTGGTCGCCCGCTGCGCCGGCAAGGACAAGTACTTCACCGTCGTCGACGCCCTCTTCCGCTCGCAGCAGGAGATGTTCCAGAGCGGCGACCTGCGCGGCGGCCTGCTGCGCGTGGCCCAGTCGGCCGGCATGACCGAGGCGCAGTTCAACGCCTGCATCCAGGACGAGGCGGCGCTGAAGGCGCTGAACGCCCGGGTCGAGAAGGCGATCCGGCAGGACGGCGTGTCGGCCACGCCCACCTTCGTCGTGAACGGCAAGAAGCTGGCGGAAGGCGAGGTCACCCTGGCCCAGCTCGACGCCGCCGTCGCCGAGGCCTCGAAGTAGCCATGACGGCGCTCAGCCGCCGCGCCGCGGTTTTCGTCGCCCTGGGCCTTGTCCTGGGCGGGGGGCCGGCGCTGGCGGCCGCCGAGCCGGCGCCCAGCGACATCACGATCGGCAGCCCGAAGGCCAAGGTCCATGTCGTCGAGTACCTCTCCGTCACCTGCCCGCACTGCGCGCACTTCAACGAAGAGGTCTTCCCGACCCTGAAGGCCAGGTACATCGACACCGGCAAGGTGCGCTGGACTTTTCGCGAGATGCTGACCGCGCCCGGCCAGGTGGCCGCCGCCGGCTTCCTGATGGCCCGCTGCGCCGGACCCTCGAAATACCCCAAGGTCGTGGACGACATCCTGCGCAGCCAGCCGCGGTGGAAGGCCGGAAGCATCAAGCCGATCTTCCTGGAAATCGCCCAGGCCAACGGCATGACCGAGGCCCAGTTCGAAGCCTGCCTGACGGACGAAAAGGGGCAGGACGCCCTGGAGGAGCGGCTCAAGCTCGCGTCCAAGGACGGCGTCACCGGCACGCCGACCTTCTTCGTCAACGGCCAGAACATCGCCCCGAACAGCGTGCCGACGCTCGAGCAGATGGAGGCCGCCATCGGCGCGGCCGCCAAGGATGGGAGGCGCTGACCTAAGTGCACTTCCAGCGGCTGCGCCTGTCCGGGTTCAAGTCCTTCGTCGAGCCGACCGAGTTTCGGATCGAGCGCGGGATCACGGGCATCGTCGGCCCGAACGGCTGCGGCAAGTCGAACCTGCTGGAAGCCCTGCGCTGGGTGATGGGCGCCAACTCCGCCAAGGCCATGCGGGCCGGCGGCATGGACGACGTGATATTCGCCGGCAGCGGCGGACGGCCCGGGCGCAACCACGCCGAGGTCTCGCTGACCATCGACAACTCCGACCACCGGGCGCCGCCGGCGTTCAACGACCACCCGGTGCTGGAGGTGGTCCGCCGCATCGACCGGGGCGAGGGCTCGACCTACCGGATCAACGGCCGCGAGGTCCGCGCCCGCGACGTCCAGCTCCTGTTCGCCGACGCCTCGACGGGTTCGAACTCCCCGGCCCTGGTCCGCCAGGGGCAGATTTCCGAGCTGATCGCCGCCAAGCCGCAGAACCGCCGCCTGATCCTGGAAGAGGCGGCCGGCGTCTCGGGCCTGCACTCCCGCCGCCACGAGGCCGAGCTTCGCCTGCGGGCCGCCGAGCAGAACCTGGCCCGGCTGGACGACGTGACGGGCGAGCTGGAGGCCACCCTGTCCCGGCTGAGGCGTGAGGCCCGCCAGGCCGAACGCTACAAGAAGCTGTCGGCCGAGATCCGCGCCCTGCAAGGCGCCGTGCTCTACGCCCGCTACGCCGAGGCGAAGGCCGCTGCCGAGCGCCTGCGGGCCGAGGCCGCCGCCGCCGTCCGCGCCGTGGAGGAGACCGCCCGCGCCGCCGGCGCCGCCGCCACCCGCGCAGCCGAGGCGGACGCGGCGCTGAAGCCCCTGCGCGAGGCCGAGACGATCGCGGCGGCGGTGCTGCACAAGCTGGCCATCGACAAGGATCGCCTGGAACGGGAGGAGGAGGCCCACGCCGCCGAACTCGCCCGCCTGGCCGGGGACCTGGAGCGGATCGACGCCGACGCCGCCCGCGAAAGCCACATCGTCGAGGACGCCGAGATCGCCCTGAAACGGCTGGCCGAGGACCTCGCCGCCGTCGAGGCCGACATCGCCTCGGCCCCCGAGCGCGGACCCGAGCTGGAGGCCGCCGCCCGCGCCGCCGAGACGGCCCGCGCCCAAGCCGACGCCGAGGTCGAGCGGCTGGCCGCCGAGGTCGCCGCCCGGGAGGCCGATGCCCGCGCCGCCCGCAGCCGGGTGGAGGAGGCCGAGACGCGTGTCGGCCGCACCCGCCGGGCGCTGGAGCAGGCCAGGCAGGAACGCCAGGCGCTGGGCTCCGCCGTCAATCCGCAGGCCGCCCAGGCCCGGGCCGACCTGGACGCCGCCGAAGCCGCCCTCGCCGCCGCGCGCGCCGCCCTGGACGCCGCCGACGATGAGCGCGCCAAGGCCGCCGAGGCCGAGGTCGCCGCCCGCGAGGCCGCCCGCAAGCTGGACGAACAACTGGGCCGGCTCACCGCCGAGGCCCGTGCGCTCGCCGGCCTCGTGGCCCAGGCCAAGCGGGGCGGCTTCGCGCCGGCCCTCGACTCGGTCGCGCCCGATCGCGGCTATGAAGTGGCTCTGGCCGCGGCCGTGGGCGACGACCTGGACGCGGCCCTCGATCCCGCCGCCCCGGCGTTCTGGGGTGGGCGTGAGGCGTCGCCGCCGACCTGGCCCGAGGGCGCGACGCCGCTGGCGCCGCTGGTGAAGGCCCCGTCGGCGCTCGCCGCGCGCCTCGCCTATGTCGCCCTCGTGGATCGCGCCGACGGCGACCGACTGCAGAAGTTCCTGCCGCCCGGCGGCCGACTGGTCTCGAAGGAAGGCGACCTCTGGCGCTGGGACGGCTTCACGGCGCGGGCCGAGGCGCCGAAGCCCGCCGCCGTCCGCCTGGAGCAGAAGACCCGGCTGGCCGAGGTCGAGGCCGAGATCGAGAAGCTGGAGCCCAGGGCCAAGGTCGCCCGCGAGGCCCAGGCCGCCGCCGCCGAGCGGGTGCGCAAGGCGGAAGAGGCCCTTCGCAACGCCCGCCGCGAGCCGCCCACCCTGGAGCAGAAGGCCGCCCAGGCCCGCCAGGCCCTGCAGCGCTACGAGCAGGAGGCCGCCCGCAACGAGGCCCGCGCTTCCTCGCTCGACGACCTGATCAGTCGGTTCGAGGCCGAACTCGCCGAGCACGAGGGCCAGCTCGCCGCCGCCCGGGAGGCCGCCTCGGGCGAGGCCGGCGCGGGCGATCTGGCCGAAGGGCTCGCCGCCGCGCGCGCCGCCGCCATGGCCGCCCGCGAGGCCGCCGCCGCCGCCCGCTCCTCCTTCGAGATGGAGGTCCGCGAACGCGATGGACGCACCCGCCGCTTCGAGGCCCTGGCGCGCGACCGCGACGACTGGACCCGCCGCTCGGCCGCCGCCGCCAAGCGGCTGGAGCAGCTTGCCGCCGCCCGGGAGAAGGCCTACGCGGCGCTGGAGGCCGCCAAGGCCGCGCCCAGCACGCTGGAAGCCCGGCGGACGACCCTTCTGGACGAGCTCGCCGCCGCCGAGGCGCGTCGGGCCAAGACCTCGGATGCGCTGGCCGCCGCCGAGCATGAGCGGGCCGAGGCCGATCGGGCCCTGCGCGCCGCCGAGGCCGCCGCCGGCGAGGCGCGCGAGGTCCGCGCCAGCCTGTCCGCCCACGCCGAGGCCGCCGTCCAGCGTCTGGCCGAGGTGACGGCGCAGATCCGCGAGACCGCCCAGATCGAGCCCGAGGAGCTGGCCCGCAGGCTCGCCGACGAAGCCGTGGCCATTCCCTCCGACGCCGAGGGGATGGAGGCGCACCTCTACAACCTCGAGCGCCAGCGCGAGGCCATCGGGCCGGTGAACCTCCGCGCCGAGGAGGAGGCGGCCGAGTACGCCATCCGTCTCGAAACGATGCAGACCGAGCGCTCGGACCTGACCGGCGCCATCGCCCGGCTGCGCCAGGGAATCGACGAACTGAACGGCGAGGGGCGCGAACGCCTGACGGCCGCCTTCGACGTCATCAACGAGCATTTCAAGACGTTGTTTTCGACCCTCTTCCAGGGCGGCCAGGCCGAACTGCGGCTGGTCGAATCGGACGACCCCCTGGAAGCGGGCCTGGAGATCTATGCCTGCCCGCCCGGCAAGCGGCTCGCGACCATGAGCCTGATGAGCGGGGGCGAGCAGGCCCTGACCGCCGCGGCCCTGATCTTCGCCGTCTTCCTCGCTCAGCCCGCCCCGATCTGCGTGCTGGACGAGGTGGACGCGCCGCTCGACGACGCCAACGTCGATCGCTTCTGCAACATGATCGACGAGATGTGCCGGCGCACCGAGACCCGGTTCATCGTCATCACCCACAACCCCGTCACCATGGCCCGCGCCGACCGGCTTTTCGGGGTCACCATGGCCGAGCGCGGCGTCTCCCAACTGGTTTCCGTGGACCTGCGGCAGGCCGAGGCCATGGCGGCGCAGTAGCCGCCAGCTCGACCTTCCGTTCGGGAAGGTGGCGGACGTTCTGTCACAGACCCAATTTATATTGCTAGATCAGTATCTTACATACTTTCGCCGTCATCTTGACGCGCCGACGCCGCGTCTATAGGTTCCGCCGCGATCAAGCCGGGGGGGCATCTGTCTTCCCGAAACTCGTAAGCACGTTCATGGCCCCTGCCGACGACGCACGCGAAGAGGCGATGAAGCGCCTCGACGAACGAGCGGCCGCCCTGGGGGCCCGGACCCAGCGTCCGGTGACGTCGCACGCCGGTGAGCAGGCCGTCAGCCAGGCCTATCGCATCATCGCCGAACTGCTCGGCGGGGTGCTGGTGGGGTTGGCGGCGGGGTTCATCGTCGACCGAGTGCTCAACACCACGCCGTGGGGGTTGATCGGGGGTGTCCTTCTCGGATTCGCCCTTTCGCTCTGGATGGCGCGGCGAACGGCCAACCGCCTGATGGCGCTGGCGAGGCAGGATGCGGAATCGCCCCCGTCGGTTCCGTTCGATGACGACGACGAGGAGTCCTAGGGCCGATGGCCGACCCGATCCATCAGTTCCAGATCGAAAAGCTCGTCGACTTCGGGACCGTCAACCTGCCGGTGTTCGGCCGCACGGAGCTGGCCTTCACCAACTCGCACCTGGCCATGACCATCGCCTTCGTGGCGGTGGTGGCGTTCATGTCGCTGGTCACCGCGAAGATGCAGGTCGTGCCCGGCCGCCTCCAGGCGGCGGGCGAAACGCTGTTCGGCATGATCGACAACCTGGCGGAGTCGATCATTGGCCACGACGGCCGGAAGTACTTCCCGTTCGTCTTCACCCTTTTCATGTTCATCCTGGCGATGAACGTGCTGGGCCTGCTGCTGACGTTCACGGTGACGTCGCAGCTCGCGATCACAGCCACCTTCGGCATCATGACCATCCTGCTGGTCCTCGCCGTGGGCTTCGCCAAGAACGGCCTGGGCTTCTTCAAGCTGTTCGTGCCCTCGGGCGTGCCGTGGGTGCTGCTGCCGGTGATCGTGGTGATCGAGTTCGTCTCGTTCCTGCTGCGGCCGGTCACCCTCGCCCTTCGTCTCTTCGGCAACATGCTGGGCGGCCACGTGGCGCTGAAGGTCTTCGCCGGCTTCGTCGTGGCGCTGGGCGCGCTGGCGGCCGGCGGCGGCCTGGGCGTGCTCGGCATCCCCGGCGCGGCCCTGTCGCTCAGCATGGTCGTGGCGCTGACGGCCCTGGAATGCCTGGTGGCCTTCCTGCAGGCGTTCGTCTTCGCCGTGCTGACCTGCATCTACCTCAATGACGTGGTCAACCTCGGCCACGGCCACTGATCCACCTACAGATCCACCACTAGGACGAGAACAATCCCATGGAACTCGAAGCTGCTAAGCAAATCGGCGCCGGCCTCGCGACGCTCGGCATGATCGGCGCCGGCATCGGCGTCGGCAACATCTTCGGCAACTTCCTGTCGGGCGCCCTGCGCAACCCATCGGCCGCCGCCAGCCAGATCGGCAACCTGTTCGTGGGCGCGGCCCTGGCCGAAGCCCTGGGCATCCTGTCGTTCGTGCTGGGCATCCTGCTGAAGTTCGGCTGATCCACCTGGACGCCAGCGCGGGCTCGTCCTTGCGTCGGGCCCCGCGCGCGAACTTCTGATTCCGGAGCCCATCTGTAATGGCCGTTGAGGTAGAGACCGACCCCGCTGCGACCCACTCGGTCGAGAACGCCGCCGAGGCTTCGGCGGCGAGCGTGGGCGAGCACGCCGCGACCACCACGGCTGAGCACAGCGCCGGCCTGCCGCAGTTCCAGTTCGAGCACTGGGGCGGGCAGATCGCCTATCTGCTCATCCTGTTCGTCGCGCTGTACATCCTGATGTCGAAGGTCTGGGCTCCGCGCATGCGGCGGGTCCTCGACGAGCGGACGGCCACCATCCAGGGCGCGGTGAGCAGCGCCCGCTCCGTCCAGGCCGAAGCCGACGCCCAGGCCGAGGCCGCCAAGCGCGCGCTGGCCGAGGCTCGCGCCGCCGCCCAGCGCACGGCCGCCGAAGCCGCCGCCAAGGCGTCGGCCGAGACCGCCGCGCGCCGCGCCGAGCTGGACGCCGAGCTTGCCGCCAAGCAAGCCGAGGCCGAGGCCCGCATCCGCGCCGCCCGCGAGGCCGCCATGCAGCAGCTCGCCGTCGTCGCCACCGACGCGGCCGAGGCCATGGTCGAGAAGCTGACGGGCGCCAAGGCGCCGCGCGACGCCGTCGCCGCCGCCGTCAAGATCCAGGGATAACCGATGCCCGCCTTCCTCGAAGCCGAGTTCTGGAGCCTCGCCAACCCCGAGCTGTGGGTCGGCGCGGGCCTGGTGATCTTCCTGGCCATCCTGTGGATGGCCGGCGCCTTCAAGATGGCCGCCGCCGGCCTCGACGCGAAGGCCAGTAAGATCAAGGAAGATCTGGACGAGGCGGCGCGCATCCGCGCCGAGGCCGAGGCCCTGCTGGCCGACATCAATCGCCAGCGCGCCGAGGCGGACGCCCAGGCGAAGGCCATGATCGAGGCCGCCGAGGCTCACGCCAAGCGGCTGGCCGAGGAAGCCAAGGTCAAGCTCGCCGAAGACCTCGCCACGCGCACCCGCATGGCCGAGGCCAAGATCGAGGCCGCCCAGGCCGAGGCCGCGGCCCAGGTGAAGAGCGCCGCCATCGACCTCGCGGCCCGCGCGACCGAGACGGTGCTGGCGCAACGCCTCGCCAGCGCGAAGAGCGATCCGCTCGTCGACCGCGCGATCGGCCAACTGGCCGCCAAACTTCAGTAGGAAGCGATCAGCGGCGGCGCTTGAAACGCCGCCGCGTCCTCACCGCGAACCGGGCGCGCTTGGGAAGCACCACGCGTTCGACGCGCAGGTACTGTTGCCAGAAGACCGGAAACACCTCGGGTTCGCGCCGCAGCAGCCGGCGGATGGGGAAGACCATCTTCGGGTGGGCGCGCTGGAGTTTCACGAACTGCCGCCGCGCCTTGAACGAATTGCGCAGCACGATCATCAGGCCGACCACGATCACCGGGATCCCGCCGGGGCCCGGCAGGGGCGCGATCAGGATGCCGGCCAAGACGATCGCCAGACCAAGCAGCACGAGGCCAAACCGCACGAAGCGGTTCACGACCTCACGCGCGAGATCGTCCGTGGCGCGATACACGCGCAAAGAGGGCATGGCGAAAGTCACGTGATTCAGACCTGGGAGCGCGGACGGCGGGGGGAGGTTCCGTCGTCACGCTTCCAGATATGTGAACACCGTCGGGAGTCGTAAAGCCGCCGGCGCGTTAAATTTTCCTAACGGGCCCCTATTCCCGCGCTCATGGCGCCGGCGCCACACCTTCTATGTCATTACGCCACACGAGCTTTGGCTTCCGGGCAGCCAGGGTCTCGTCCAGGCGACGCATCGGGGCCAGGAAGGGGGCGCCCTTGAACCGCTCGACGTCGCCGGCCTTGGCCGCGGCGGCCAGCGCCAGCAGCGCTTCGCAGAACCGGTCGAGCTCAGCCTTGGACTCCGTCTCGGTGGGCTCGATCAGCATCGCGCCGTGGACGACCAGCGGGAAGTACATGGTCATCGGGTGGAAGCCCTCGTCGATCATCGCCTTGGCGAAATCGAGGGTGGTGACGCCCGTGCCCTCGAGCCAGGCGTCGTCGAACAGGGCCTCGTGCATGCAGGGGCCGTCGGGGAAGGCCGCTGACATCACGCCCGACAGCCGCGCCATTACGTAGTTGGCGTTAAGCACCGCGTCCTCGGCCACCTGGCGCAGGCCGTCGGCGCCGTGGCTCAGCATGTAGGCGTAGGCGCGGACGAACATGCCCATCTGGCCGTGGAAGGCGCTCATGCGGCCGAAGCCGATGTCGTGCTCCTGGAGGCGCAGGCCTTCGCCATCGCTGACCACCCAGGGGGCCGGGGCGAAGGGCGCCAGGGCCTGGGACAGCACCACCGGTCCCGCGCCCGGCCCGCCGCCGCCGTGGGGCGTGGAGAAGGTCTTGTGCAGGTTGATGTGCATGGCGTCCACGCCGAGGTCGCCGGGGCGGACCCGGCCGACGATGGCGTTGAAGTTGGCGCCGTCGCAGTAGAAGTACGCCCCGTGCGCGTGCGATATGCGCGCGATCTCGATCACGTCCCGCTCGAACAGTCCGCAGGTGTTCGGATTGGTGACCATGATGGCGGCCACGTCCGGGCCGAGCTTGGCCTCGAGGTCGGCGAGGTCGACGCGGCCGTCCGGGGTCTGGGCGATCTCGGCGACGGAGTAGCCGACGAAGGCGGCGGTGGCCGGGTTGGTGCCATGGGCCGAGGTGGGGACCAGCACGGTGCGGCGGTGGCCCTGGCCGGCGGCCTCGTGGGCGGCCTTGATGCAGAGCAGGCCGCAGAGCTCGCCGTGGGCGCCGGCCTTGGGCGACAGCGCGACGGCGGGCATGCCGGTCAGGGTCTTCAGCCAGTGGGCCAGGCGGTCCATGAGCTGAAGCGCGCCCTGCACGGTGGCCTCGGGCTGCATCGGGTGCAGGTCGGCGAAGCCGGCCAGGCGCGCGGCCTTCTCGTTCAGGCGGGGATTGTGCTTCATGGTGCACGAGCCCAGCGGATAGAGCGCCAGGTCGATGGCGTGGTTCTTCTGGGACAGGCGCACGTAGTGGCGCACGGCCTCGGGCTCGGAGAGGCCGGGCAGGGCGAGGTCGTCGCGGACGAGGCCGCCCAGGTCCGAGGCGTCGGCGTCCGCCGCGGGCAGGTCGACGCCGGTCTTGTCCCAGCCGCCGAGTTCGAAGATCAGCGCCTCGTCCTGGAGCAGCCCTCGGCCGCCGGTCAGCGAGGCCGCGGAGGCGGTCACGTCGCCCTCGGGGCGGGTGGGGCGGCCCACGTTCATCATGGTCATCGGGCGAGCCTCCGCTCCAGCGCGGCCTTCAGGGCGGCGATGTCTTCAGGGGTGGTGGTTTCGGTGGCGGCCAGCAGCAGGACGTCGTCCATCCCGGCGGCGGGGTCGAGCCGCGAGAACGGCACGCCCGCGACGATCCCGTCGGCCAGCAGGTCGTCCACCAGGGCGGCGGCCGGAACGGGTGTGCGGACGGCGATCTCGTTGAAGAAGCGCGGGGTCAGGACCTGGAGGCCCGCAGCCTCGACGGCGGCCTTCAGGGCGCGCGCCCGGGCGTGGTTGAGGGCGGCGAGCTGCTTCAGGCCCGTCCCGCCCAGCAGCGACATGTGGATCGAGAAGGCGAGCGCGCAGAGGCCCGAGTTGGTGCAGATGTTCGAAGTCGCCTTCTCGCGGCGGATGTGCTGCTCGCGGGTCGAGAGCGTCAGCACGTAACCGCGCCGGCCCTCGGCGTCGACCGTCTCGCCGCACAGGCGGCCCGGCATGGAGCGGACCAGCTTCTCGCGGACGGCGAAGAGGCCGACGTAGGGGCCGCCGAAGTTCAGGCTGTTGCCGATCGACTGGCCCTCGGCCACGGCGATGTCGGCGCCCATGGCGCCCGGCGACTTCAGGAGGCCGTAGGACACCGCCTCGGTGGTCACGACGACCAGCAGGGCGCCCTTGGCGTGGGCGGCCTCGGCGATCCTGGAAACGTCGGTGGCGACGCCGAAGACGTTGGGCGTCTGGACGACGACGCAGGCGGTTTCGTCGTCGATCAGGTCGATGACCGCGGCCTCGGCGTCGATGGCGGCGGCCTGGCGGATGATCTCCATGCCCTCGGCGTGGGCGATGGTCTGGGTGGCGGCGGCGTAGTGCGGATGCAGGCCGCCCGACAGGATGGCCTTGTCCCGGCGGGTGACGCGCTGGGCCATCATCACCGCTTCGGCGCAGGCGGTGGACCCGTCGTACATCGAGGCGTTGGCCACATCGAGGCCGGTCAGGCGGGCGACCTGGGTCTGGAACTCGAAGAGGACCTGGAGGGTCCCTTGGGCGATCTCGGGCTGGTAGGGCGTGTAGCTGGTCAGGAACTCCGACCGCTGGATGATGTGGTCCACGGTGGCCGGCACGTGGTGGCGGTAGGCGCCCGCGCCGCAGAAGAACGGCCCCGCGCCGGCGGGGCGGTTCATGGCCGCGAGGGCCGAGAGCTCCCGCTCCACCTCCAGCTCGCCGGCGTGCAGCGGCAGGTCGAAGAGGTCGGCCTTGCGCGCGGCGGCCGGCACGTCCTCGAACAGCGCGTCCACGTCGGGGGCGCCGATGACGCCCAGCATCTGGGCCCGGTCGGCGGGAGTGAGGGGCAAGTATCTCATCGGGTCAGTCCTGCGCGCCGGAGGCGCTGTGGAGGCGAACCACGGATTTCACGGATGGCACGGATTTGGGCCGGCGCCGGCATCCGTGAAATCGGTGAAATCCGTGGTTCATTCGATTGCGCTTCGCGCGGGCGTCAGTGGTCGGCGCAGAAGGCGTCGTAGGCGGCCCTGTCCATCAGGGCCTCGTACTGGGCCGGGTCGGCGATCTTCAGCTTGGCGAACCAGCCGCCGGCCTCGGGCTCGGCGTTGACCGTCTCGGGGGCGCCGGCCAGGGCGTCGTTGGCCGCGACCACCTCGCCCGACAGGGGGGCATAGACGTCCGAGGCGGCCTTGACGCTCTCGACCACGGCGAAGGCGTCGCCGGCCTTCACGGTCTTGCCCACCTCGGGGACCTCGACGAACACCACGTCGCCGAGCTGTTCGGCGGCGTGGGCCGTGATGCCGACGGTGGCCACGTCGCCGTCGAGCGTGACCCACTCGTGATCCTTGGTGAAACGCATGAGGCTTTCTCTCCTAGAGCCGATAGGCGGCGAAGCCGCTGTCTTTTGGAACCACGGATTGCACGGATTTCACGGATGGGGAGGTCCGGCGCGAAATCCGTGAAATCGGTGAAATCCGTGGTTTGAATGAGGGCGCCTTCGGCGCGCGGGGACGGGTCATGCCTGCGCCTTGCGGACGTAGCGGTGGGGGACGAAGGGGGAGGGGACGACCTCGCAGGCCTGGGGCCTGCCGCGGACGATGACCTTGAGCTTCGTGCCGGGCGCCTGGAGGGCGGGGGGCGCGAAGGCGAGCGCGACGCCGGCCTTCAGGCAGGGCGAATAGCCGCCGGACGTCACGACGCCGACCACGGTCCCGGCCTCGTCGGCGACCTCGGCGCCCTCGCGGGCCGGGGCGCCTTCCAGCACCTTCAGGCAGACCTTGATGCGCGCCGGGCCCTCGGCCAGTTCCTTGACGATGCGGGCCGCGCCGGGGAAGTCGCGCTGCTCGCGGCGGTTCTTGTTGATGGCGAAGGTCAGGCCCGCCTCGACGGGACTGACCGTCTCGTCCAGGTCGTGACCGTAGAGCGGCAGGCCCGCCTCCAGGCGCAGGCTGTCGCGCGCGCCCAGGCCGATGGGGCGCACGCGATCGTCGGCCAGCAGCAGGTTCCAGATCCGCACCGCCTCGGACGCCGGGCAGGAAATCTCGAAGCCGTCCTCGCCGGTGTAGCCCGAGCGCGAGACGATGAGGTCGGTCCCGAAGCCCTCAAGGCTGCGGATGTCCATGAACACCATCCCGGCGACCTCGGGCACGTGGGCCTTCAGGACCTCGACGGCCTTAGGCCCCTGGAGGGCCATCAGCGCCCGGTCCTCCAGGCGCACCACGTCCACCTGGCCGGCCAGCTCGTCGTCGATGACCTTGAAGTCGTTCTCCTTGCAGGCCCCGTTGACCACCACGAACAGGCCGTCGTCATCCGGACGGCCCGCCATCAGGTCGTCGATGATCCCGCCCTTCTTGTTCAGCAGCACCGAATACTTCTGCTTGCCGGGCTTCAGGCCGATGAAGTCGCCGGGGACCACCTCCTCGAAGGCCGACAGCGGCGAGACGCCGCGCAGGCGCGCCTGGCCCATGTGGGAGACGTCGAAGAGCCCCGCGTGCTCGCGGGTCCACAGGTGCTCCTTGAGCACGCCGTCGGCGTACTGCACCGGCATGGAATAGCCGGCGAAGGGCACCATGCGCGCGCCCAGGGCCTCGTGGGCGGCGGTGAGCGGGGTGGCCTTGAGGACTTCCGCGGAAGGATGCGGGGCGGAAGGATTCGGGGGAGAGGACACGGGCGAGGGACTCCGGCTGACGATGCGGCGAACGGCCGGGCTCAGCGGCCCTTATCGTTCGCGCCCCCGCTGTCCCTTGGCCTGAGAGATTTCGAGCCGCCCGGTGGTTGGGGGACCCTCTGCTCCTTCGGCGAGCACGCCCGTCTAGCGGACGCCCTGCTTTCCAGCGTTCATCAGCCCGCGCGGTCCTTTTGCCTGAGCGTTTCCGGGGCGGTTGCGCCTTCGGCGCCGGACGCAAGAATCCGGCCTCTCCCGCGAGAGTTGGCTCTAGGTCGCCGAACGGGTGGTGGGAGTCAACGGGGGAGTGGCGGTGCGACGCGGGGAACCGCCGATGGCGCGGGATTGGGCAGGGGGGCGGTCCTGAGGGAAACCACGGATTTCACGGATCTGCACGGATGGCGCGCTGCGCGCGGAACCACAGAAAACGCAGAAGGGTCACGAAAGGCGCCCCTCTGCTCTATCCTCTCCCCCTCGCTTCGCGCGGGATAGGAGATCGCGATGGCCGGACACCGCATCTATGGGATGAGTTTCGCCAGCGTCTATCCGCACTATGTGGCGAAGGCTGAGAAGAAGGGGCGGACGAAGGCCGAGGTGGACGAGGTCATCCGCTGGCTGACCGGCTACAGCCAGGCGGAGCTGGACGCGCACCTGGCGGCGAAGACGGATTTCGAGGGCTTCTTCGCCGGGGCGCGCCTGAACCCGGCGCGCGAGCTGATCACCGGCGTGGTCTGCGGCGTGCGTGTGGAGACGGTGGCCGAGCCGCTGATGCGGGAGATCCGCTACCTGGACAAGCTCGTCGACGAACTCGCCAAGGGCAAGGCGATGGAGAAGATCCTGCGGAGGTGAGGGGGCCGAGAAACCACGGATTTCACGGATTTCCACGGATGGCGCGCTTCGCGCGGAACCGCAGAAAACGCGGAAGGCACAGAAGGGAGTCTCCTCTCCCCCCGGCGAAGCGAGAGGGGGAGGGTAGGGAGAGGGCCGGCGCCGTCCCAGGCGACCACCCGGAACATGATGAGCGCCAGGCCGAACAGCGGCGCTGCGCCGATGGCCGCCGCCAGCCACCAGACGCCGGGCTCGCGATGACGCCATACCAGGGCGACCAGGCCCACCAGCATCACGAACGGCCAGGCTTCGAAGAAGGGGCGCAGCGGCAGGCGATTGTCGGTCAGGGGATTGGCCAGCAGGAACAGCAGGCCGGTCACCGCGAGGCTGACCAGATAGAGCCCAAGGACGGCGACGGCGGCCAGCGGTTTGAGGAGGCGGCGCGGGTTCATGGGGACAATCGCTACGACGCGGCCTTCTCACCCATACTCAACACGTAATTCGCGCCCTTGAGGCCCGCTGGATGGGGGCCTGCCCAGATGAGGTAATAGAGAGGATGCCCCTTCGTGTTTCGGATGAGCTTCGGCTGCGAAACATGCCCAAAGGCCTCGCGCAGACTTTGACAATAGAACCCCAGGAGCCGTGCGCGCGCGTCGCGCCGCTTCTCTAGGATCGACCCTTCATCAACCAAGCCTGCCAACAGTCCAGGATCGGTCGAGTAGGCGTGATCCCACCAGCCAGCCGGGAAGAACGCGTTCAACTGGTCTCTCCAACTTGCCGGGATTTGGCCATCGACCTTGATCAGCCGGTTGATGGCCATGTCGAGGGGGAAGTTGATTAGAACCTCGAAAACACGTGTGTCGGCGAGAGCTCGAACGGAGCGCCACTCGAGGTGTGCGCCAAACGGATCCAGAAACGCGACCCCGCGATGTTTGGCCGGATCTGGCCGCTTTGAGATGATCCAGTCAATTTCAGTGGCGGCGGAACCTCGTCTTACTGTGATCCTTCTCGTGCCGGCGTATTCGGCCTTGAGGGCGTTCAGCATCGCGATGCGGGCAGAGTCCGCATCGATGAAGATGTAAGAATCGAAAGGGTTAGGTAGATCGAGACTGCGCCGGGGGCTGCCGAGAACAAACTGCGCCTGTTCAGGGTCCTGAGGCCCAAGAAGCCCTTCGAAGAAGTCGAACTGTTCACTCCGCACTCTCTTGTTCTGGCGTACGCGCGCAATGCCGCCGCCCGCGAAAGCATCGACATATATTGTGCGCCATTGTCTCTGGTTTTTGAGACGCGTCGTGTAATAGTCGAGATACCGCTCAAGTGCGTCGAGCTTTTGCTTGGCCCAAGGGCCGACTTCGGCCTCTTGTGGGAAATCGGACATCATTCGGCTGCTATGATCGCCGAACTCATTCGCGGGTACTCGCTCCACTCCCGGCCATCCAGCGAGCGGCCGCCCGACTTCGGGCGGATGCCGCCCCACTGTTTGAAGAAGAACGAGACGCCGGCGTCTCGGCATTGGTCGCGGACTTCGCGGACCCATTCGACATGCACGGGCCGGGCGCCGGGCCCGCTTTCGCCGCCGACGATGACCCAGTGGATGCCATCCAGGTCGAACTCGCCCATGGGGCCGATGAGGGGCTCGATGGAGAGGAAGCGCACCGTCGCCGGGGCTTGCTGAAGGTGACGGATGCGCGCCCTGTTCTGGCCGTCCTCGACGGAGACTCCGAGCCAGATGTGGGCCGGGGCCACGGCGCCGCCGTAGCGGCGCTTGAGGTAGTCGCGCATGATCGAGCTGCGCTTCGTAAGCACCTGGAAGACGTGCCAGTCCGCCTCCTCCATGGTGTCGAAGACCTGGTCGATGAAGGACGTGGGTACCTGTTTGTGGAACAGGTCGCTCATCGAGTTCACGAAGATCATGCGCGGGCGCCGCCATTCGAGGGGCTGTTTCAGCCGCGCGGGGCGAAGGGTGAGGTCGAAGCCGTTCTCGAACGGATGGCCCGGGACCCCCCGGAAACGCTCGGAGAAGCGCTCGGCATAACAGTTGTCGCAACCCGCCGTGATCTTGGTGCACCCGGTAACGGGGTTCCACGTCGCGTCCGTCCACTCGATGGCGCTGCTGTCAGCCATGGTCATCATCCGAACAAAACAGGAACATATAGGCGATTGCCGCCAAGCGCAACATCAGGAGTGGCTGATTTGCTTAAGGGGCGATGACCGCCCACTCTAAGGGTCTACTGCCTTGAACGGCTGTATTCTCTCCGCTGAGAAGTGCAATGACCGGGAACGTGAAAGATACGGGGCGCGGCTGGAAAGACACGGATGACGCGCCGGAGTTGACCGACGACTTCTTCGAGCGCGCGGCGCTGAAGAAGGGCGACGAGGTGCTGCGCCCGGCGGACGGGACGCTGACGCGGCGCGGGCGGCCGAGGCTGGAGAAGCCCAAGCGTCAGGTGACGATCCGGCTGGACAGCGACGTGATCGACCGGCTGAGGGCGTCGGGCCCCGGCTGGCAGAGCCGGGTGAACGAGATCCTGAAGAAGGCGGTGGGGAGCTAGGGCGCGGCGCTCGCGGCTTCAACCCCCTCCACCGCTTCGCGGTCCCCCTCCCCCATGAAGGGGGAGGAAAGAGTGTTCTTCTTTTGTTCTTGACAACGCCACGCGTTTCTGGGATTTTTGTGCCAGCGTTGAGGATTGCGCCCCGGGGTTAGGGGCGCGGCGGCGGAGCCCCTTCCGGCCCGTTGGGCCGCCACCCCCCACCACCCGTAGAAGGGGAAGGGGAAGGGGAAAGGGAAGGGGCGGCCGCACCCCCTCCGGCCCTTCGGGCCACCTCCCCCATCAATGGGGAGGAAGGCGCTTTTTCTAAAGGACATGGCGATGGACGACGGAAGCGACGGCGGGCGCACGCCCGCGCGGCGGCGCGCCTATGTGCGCTATTCGGAGGCGCTGGCGGACCGGCTGTGCGCGCGGCTGGAGGCGGGCGAGATGCTGTACCGCGTCTGCCGCGAGCCCGGGATGCCGACGCCCGAGGCGGTGAAGAAGTGGACCCTGCAGAAGCCGAAGTTCGCCGAGCGGCTGAAGGCGGCGAGGCGGGCGGGCGGCAGGCCCGAGGGGGCGCGGGGGCCGGGCTTCACCTACTGCCGCGAAGTGGGCGACGAGATCTTCATGCGGCTGTGCGAGGGCGAGAGCCTGACGAAGATCGGGGCCGACCCGACCATGCCGTCGCTGTCGACCATCTTCTACTGGCGCCGGCGCATCCCCGAGTTCGAGGAGGCGGTCAGGATGGGCAAGCGCATCCAGGCCGAGATGTTCTGCGACAAGGGCTGGGAGCTGGCCAGCGAGGCGACGCCCGAGACGGCGTATCTCACCCACGTGCGGCTGAACCAGCTCCGCTGGCAGGCCGGGGTGCTGGCGCCCAAGGTCTTCCGGCTGAAGCCGGTGGAGCCGGAAGAGCCCACCCGGGTGGTGGACCTGCTGTTCCGCCGCTTCAAGATCGAGACCGACCCCGAGAGCGGCAAGCAGGTGGTGGTCGCCTACTGCCCCAACCCCGAGACCGGCGAGATCGAGCGCGAGGGGCGCACGCGCTGGCGTCCCGGGCCCGACCACCATCCCCTGCCGGGCGGCGGCATCCTGCCGCCCGAGCCGGGCTGGGAGGATTAGGCCCCGGAGGCCTGGGTATCGGAGGCCTGGGTATCGGAGGACTGGGTATTCGGAGGACTGGGCCTCGGAGGACTGGGCCTCGGAGGACTGGGCCTGTGAGGATCAGGAGGGGGCGAGCGCGCGGGGGAGCTTGAAGGTGACCGTCTCGCGGGCGACCTCGGCCTCCTGGACGGTCACCTCGAAGCGCTCGGCCAGGCGGTCGAGCAGGCCCTGGACCAGCACCTCGGGCGCCGAGGCGCCGGCGGTGACGCCCGCCGTGCGGGCGCCCTCCAGCCAGGCGAAGTCGAGCTTGGCGGCATCGTCGATCAGATAGGCCCGCGCCCCGGCGCGGCGGCCGACCTCGGCCAGGCGCACCGAGTTGGACGAGTTGGCGCTGCCCAGCACCAGCAGCACGTCGGCCCGCCCGGCGATGGCCTTCACCGCCTCCTGGCGGTTGGTGGTGGCGTAGCAGATGTCTTCCTTGTGCGGCGCGGCGATGGCCGGGAAGCGGCGGCGCAGGGCCTCGACGATCCCGGCGGTGTCGTCCACCGACAGGGTGGTCTGGGTGACGAAGGCGACGTTGGCCGGGTCCTTGGGCGTGAAGGCCAGGGCGTCCTCCACAGTCTCGATCAGCACGACGGCGCCCTCGGGGAGCTGGCCCATGGTGCCCACCACCTCGGGGTGGCCGGCATGGCCGATCAGCACGATCTCGCGGCCGGCCTGGTGGTGACGCTCGGCCTCGACGTGGACCTTGGAGACCAGCGGGCAGGTGGCGTCGAGGTAGAGCATGTTCCGCGCCCGGGCCGCGGCCGGCACCGACTTGGGCACCCCGTGGGCCGAGAACACCACCGGCCGGTCGTCGGGGGCCTGGTCGAGCTCCTCGACGAACACCGCGCCCAGGGCCTTCAGCCGCTCGACCACGTGGCGGTTGTGGACGATCTCGTGGCGCACATAGACCGGCGCGCCGTACTTCTCGATGGCCCGCTCGACGATCTGGATGGCCCGGTCCACTCCCGCGCAGAAGCCGCGCGGGCTGGCCAGCAGGACGGTGAGGGCGGGACGCGTCGGCATGGGCCGGAACCTAGTGCGCCGACCGCCTGCGCGCCAGCGGAGGCGCCGAAAGATTCGAACCACGGAAAACACAGAAGGACGCAGAAGGCGCTCCCGCCGCGCCGCCCTGGCGGGGGAGGTCGTTGGCGGCGAAGCCGCCTGCCAAATACTGCCCAGCGCTTCTTCCTTTCCGTGCAGGCGCGTCCCTTCTTCTCCGGGCGCGCCTTCCGCGTTTTCCGTGGTTCCCGGTTTCCGTGGTTCCCCTCTGCCAGGCCCCCGCTTCGGTGAGCCGCGTTGCCGCCGCAATCGTGAGGCTGTAACTAGGCCCCGACCCGCGCGGCCTTCCCGCGCCCCTCTATCCTGGACGCCTTCATGCGCCGCCTGCTGCTCTGCGCCGCCGCCCTCGCCGTGGCCGTCTCCGCCCCGCTCACCGCCCACGCGCAAGGCCGCGGAGGGCAGGACCAGCAGCGCCAGCAGGAAGAGGACGCGGCCAAGAAGAAGAAGCGCGACGCCGAATGGGGCAATTCGCGCGCCCCGCTGCCGGCGCTGCGCAACGCCGGTCCCTGCCCGTTCGTGAAGACGCTCTACGACGCGGCCCGCTACATCGAGTTCAAGGACGGCCGCGAGGCCTCGGGCTCGGTCGCCTATTCGGGTGAGATCCAGGGCATCTCGGCCGGCTGCCAGTACAAGGACAGCGACCCCATCGAGGTGGCCATGGAGGTCCTCTTCGAGCTGGGCCGCGGGCCCCAGGCCGAGGGCCGGTCCAAGACCTACCGCTACTGGGTGGCCGTCACCGACCGGAACCGCGACGTGCTGGCCAAGGAATACTTCGACCTGCCGGTCACCTTCCCCGAGGGCGAGGACCGCGTCTACGTCCGCGAGAACCTGAACCGCATCGTCATCCCGCGCGCCGAGATGACCACCTCGGGCTCGAACTTCGAGGTGCTGATCGGCTTCGACGTGACGCCGCAGATGGCGGCCTTCAACCGCGACGGCAAGCGCTTCCGCCTCAACGTCGGCCAGGCGTCCCCCCAGCCCAACCCGACCAACCCGCCCCAGCAATGAGCGACCTGAAGACGGCCCTTGGCGAAGCGGTGGAAGCCGCCTTCGCCGCCGAAGGCGTGCCGGCCGAGCTGGCGCGGGTGACCCCCTCGGACCGGCCGGACCTGGCCGACTTCCAGTCGAACGGCGCGCTGGCCGCCGCCAAGCGCGTGGGCAGGAACCCGCGCGAGATCGCCGCGGCCGTGGCCGCGCGGCTGGCGGGCGATCCGCGGCTGGCGGCCGTCGAGATCGCGGGGCCGGGCTTCCTGAACCTCAAGGTCGCCGACGCGACGCTGGCCGCCCGCGCCGACGCGATCGCCGCCGACCCGCGGGCCGGCGCCGAGACGGTTCCGCAGCCCCGCCGGGTGATCGTCGACTACGGCGGCCCCAACGTCGCCAAGCCCATGCACGTGGGCCACCTGCGGGCCTCGATCATCGGCGAGAGCATCAAGCGGCTCTACCGGTTCCGGGGCGATACGGTGATCGGCGACGCCCACTTCGGCGACTGGGGCTACCAGATGGGCCTGCTGATCGGCGCGGTCTGCGACGAGGACGCCGAGATCAGGGCGCTGGTCGAGCAGCTCAACGCCTCGGGCGATCCGAACGGTCCGATTCCGGCCGCCTTCGAGCGGGTGACGCTCGCCGACCTCGACCGGCTCTATCCCCTGGCCGCGGCCAGGGGGAAGGAAGACCCCGCCTACCGCGACCGGGCCCGCAAGCTCACCGCCGACCTCCAGGCCCACAAGCCCGGCTGCTACCTGCTGTGGCGCAGGTTCCGGGACGTGACCCAGGTCGCCCTCGAGCGCGACTTCCACGCCCTGGGCGTCGACTTCGACTGGTGGAAGGGCGAGAGCGACGTCGACCACCTGATCCCCGACATGGTGGCCGAGCTGGACGCCAAGGGCCTGCTGGTGGACGACCAGGGCGCCCGGATCGTCCGCGTGGCCCGCGAGGGCGACAAGCGCGAGCTGCCGCCGCTGCTGGTGGTCTCGTCCGAGGGCTCGGCGATGTACGGCACGACCGACCTCGCCACCATCCTGGACCGCAGGCAGGCCTTCGACCCCGAGCTCGTCATCTACTGCGTCGACCAGCGCCAGGCCGACCACTTCGAGATCGTCTTCCGGGCCGCCTACCTGGCCGGCTACGCCGAGGAAGGCCGGCTGGAGCACATCGGCTTCGGCACCATGAACGGGACCGACGGCAAGCCCTTCAAGACCCGCGAGGGCGGCGTGCTGAAGCTGGCCGACCTGATCGAGATGACCCGCGCCAAGGCCCGCGAGCGGCTGCACGAGGCGGGCCTGGGCGAGAACCTGCCGGCCGAGGAGTTCGAGGACATCGCCGGCAAGGTGGCCGTGGCGGCGCTGAAGTTCGCCGACCTCTCGAACTTCCGCGGCACCTCCTACGTCTTCGACCTCGACCGCTTCACCAGCTTCGAGGGCAAGACCGGGCCCTACCTGCTCTACCAGGCGGTGCGGGTGAAATCCCTGCTGCGCAAGGCCGCCGAGGAGGGCGCCGCCGCCGGCCCCCTCCAGGGCCCCGTCGCGGTGACCGAGCCGGCCGAGCGCGACCTCGTGCTGACCCTCGACGCCTTCGAGGCGGCGCTCGCCGAGGCCTACGACAAGAAGGCCCCCAACGCGGTGGCCGAGCACGCCTACCGGCTGTCGCAGGCGTTCTCGAAGTTCTACGCCGCCTGCCCGATCCTGATCGCGCCGCCGCCGGTGCGGGCCTCGCGCCTGACGCTGGCCGCCGCCACGCTGAAGCAGCTCGAACTGGCGCTGGATATCCTCGGGATCGACGTGCCGGAGCGGATGTAGGGCCTCAGGCCAGCGGCCGTTCCGGCGCGGCGTCGACCGTCTCCGGCTCGTCGCGCAAGGCCCCCAGCTCGCCCCGCGCCCGGCGGCCATAGACCCGCTCGAACAGCGGCGTGGCCATCAGGGTCGTGACCACCGCCATCAGCACCAGGATCGAGAACATCCCCGGCCCGATCAGCCCGCGCTGCAGGCCGGTGTTGATCATGATCAGCTCCATGAGCCCGCGCGCGTTCATCAGCGCGCCGACCCCCATGGCCGTGGCGTTGTCCTGGCCGGTCAGGCGCGCCGCCGCCCAGCAGGCCCCGCCCTTGGCCAGGATGGAGGCGCCCAGGACCGCGAGCGCCGCCGGCAGCAGCGCCGGGTCGGCGGCCAGGAAGAGCTGGGTGTTCAGCCCCGACGAGGCGAAGAACAAGGGGACCAGCAGGACCACGGTGAACGGCTCCAGCCTGGCCTTCAGCCCGTCGGCCAGCCGTCCGCGCGGCATCACGGTCCCCAGCAGGAAGCCGCCGAACACCGCGTGCAGCCCGGCCCAGTCGGTGACCGCCGCGGCGCCCAGGAACAGCATGAGCACGGTCGCCAGCAGCCCGGGGCCCACGCCCCGCGCCCGCTCTGCCGCAACCCCCAGGGGCGCGAGCAGCCGGGGTCCCAGGCCCAAGGTCAGGACGGTGAAGGCCAGGCCGCCCGCGATCGCCTTCACCGCCACGCCCGCACTGCCCCCGGCGGTCGCCAGGACCAGGGCCAGGATCACCCAGGCGGCCGCGTCGCCGATGGCCCCGGCCGACAGCGACAGCGATCCCAGCGGCGACTTCGCCAGGCCCCGCTCGTCCAGGATGCGCGCCAGCATTGGGAAGGCCGTGATCGAGATGCAGGCGCCCAGGAAGAGGCTGGCCTCGGCCTGGGACAGGCCGCCGGCGAAGAGGCCGGGCTTGCCCATCAGCCACGGGGTCAGCAGGGCGGCCGCCGCGAACGGCGCGGCCATCCCGGCCAGCGACACCGCGCCCGCCGTCGCCGCCTGGCCGCGCACGCGGTCGAACTCCAGGCCCACCAGGAACATGTAGAGGCCGACGCCGAGCTGGCCGGCCACGTGCAGGGCGCCGCGCGCCTCGGCCGGGAACAGCCAGGCCTGGAGGCCGGGGGCGATCAGGCCCAGCAGGGAAGGACCCAGCAGCACGCCGGCCACCATCTCGCCCATCGCCTGCGGCTGGCCCAGGAACCGGCGTCCCAGCCATCCCACGCCCCGCGCCGCCGCCACGATGACGGCCAGCTCGAGGAAGAAGACCAGGCTCAGGTCCGCCGGCGCCATGACGCCCTCCCGCGCTTCCCGGCTCTCGTGGATCGCTTGGCGGCCAGGATAGTCGTGTTATCGCTAACACGGCCCTGGGGCGTGGGAAAGCGCCGATGACAGCGCTGTCGAACCTTCGGTGGCTAGAAGAGGTGGGGCCCGATCAGGGGAATGCCCATCACCAGGGCGAAGGTGACGCTCATCAGCGACAGGGCGGCGGGCAGGATGTTCATGGGTGGTCCCTCGGCATCGAGCCTCCGATGTGGGCGCCCGCGCCGGCCGGCGCATCCGCGCATTTCCGCAGAACAGTCATGCGGATCTGGAAATGGACGTCTGAGCGGCGAGACCGGGCGAGGCCTGCCGCTACATCCGCTCGAAGGACCTGTTGTAGCGCCGCAGGAACGCGCGCCCGCGGGCGTGGGGGTCCTCGATCCAGGTCTCGCGGGTGACCTGCCGGATGGCGCCGCCCGGGGACGGCTCGACATGGAGGGTGTCGCCGGGGGCCAGGTTCAGGGCCGCCAGGGCTTCTTCCGTGAGGACGACCGCCACGCGGTCGCCGATCTTCTCGACCTTCAGCGCAATCATCGGGCTCCTCCAGGGAGAACAAGGCCCAGTCTAGCACAGGAACGCGCGACGCGGGCGCTTGACCGGCCCCGCGGCGTGCCCCATGCGGGCGCCCATGGCGGTCTACACCGACATCACCGACGACGAGCTGGCCGCCCTGCTGGCCGACTTCGACCTGGGCGCGCCCCTTTCGTTCAAGGGCATCGCCGAGGGCGTCTCGAACTCCAACTTCCTGCTGGAGACCGAGGGCGGGCGGTTCATCCTGACCGTCTACGAGCAGCGGGTGGACGAGGCGGACCTGCCGTTCTTCCTCGCGCTGATGCGCTGGCTGTCGGAGCACGGCTTCGCCAGCGGCCAGCCCATGGCCGACCGGAACGGCGAGATGCTGAAGCGGGTGCGCGGCAAGCCCTGCGCCATCGTGAGCTTCCTGCCCGGGCTATCGGTGCGCCGCCCGACGGTGGCCCACTGCCGCGAGGCGGGCGCGGGGCTGGCGGCCCTGCATAACGCCGCCGACGGCTTCCCCATGCGCCGCGCCAACGACCTGGGCCAGCCCGCCTGGGCGCCGATGTTCGCCGGCCTGAAGGACGACGCCGAGCGGCTGAAGCCCGGTCTGTCGAAGACCATCGACGGCGACATCGCCCACCTGGCCGCCGCCTGGCCCAAGGATCTGCCGGAAGGCGTGATCCACGCCGACTACTTCCCCGACAACGTGTTCTTCCGGAACGGCAGGTTCGCCGGCGCCATCGACTTCTATTTCGCCTGCACGGACATGCGGGCCTACGACGTCGCGGTCGCCTTGAACGCCTGGTGCTTCGAGACGGACGGCAGCTTCAACATCACCGCGGCGCGCGCCCTGGTGGCCGGTTACGAGGCGGCGCGGCCGCTGTCGGACGCCGAACGCCACGCCCTGCCGGTGCTGGCCCACGGCGCGGCGCTGCGGTTCTTCCTGACGCGGTTGCAGGACTGGGGCGCGACGCCCGAGGGGGCGCTGGTGAGGCCCAAGGATCCGCTGGAGTACGAGCGCAAGCTGGCCGTGCATCGCAGCTCGCCCGACCTGGTGCTGTTCGGGACGCCCGCGTGAGCCCCGAGGTGGTGATCTACACGGACGGCGCCTGCTCGGGGAATCCGGGACCTGGCGGCTGGGGCGCGATCCTGCTGCACGGCGAGCGCCGCAAGGAGCTGCGCGGCGGGGAGCTCGCCACCACCAACAACCGCATGGAGCTGATGGCCGCCATCCAGGCGCTGGAGGCCCTGAAGCGGCCGTGCAAGGTGGAGCTGCACACCGACAGCCAGTACGTCCAGAAGGGCATCCACGAGTGGATCCACGGCTGGAAGAAGCGCGGCTGGCTGACGGCCGACAAGAAGCCGGTGAAGAACGACGACCTGTGGCGGCGGCTGGACGAGGCCCGGATGCGCCACCAGGTCGCCTGGCGCTGGGTGAAGGGCCACGCGGGCCACGAGCTGAACGAGCGGGCCGACGAGCTGGCGCGGATGGGCCTGAAGGACGCCCTGGACGCGGCCGGGCGCTAGGACGCCGCCGCGTCCGCCAACATGACGAGATATTAGCGTGACGCGGGCGCAGGCCCCGCTAGCTTCGCCGCCTTGTTCCTTCCCGTGGGGGTGTTCGACATGCGGCTTTCGCGACGTGATTTCGGCTTCGGCATGGCGGCGACGGCGGCGCTGCTCGGCTCCACCGCGCGGGCCCAAGGCGCCCCAGGCTCGGAGGCGGACCGCGCGCTCACGGCCTATCTCGACGCTGAATTCGAGAAGGAGCTGGCGCTCGACCCGCAGGCCCTGACGAGCCTGGGCCGCAAGGAACAGTACGACAAGCTGACCGACCGCAGCGAGGCGGCCCTCGCCCGCGACCTGGAGTGGCGGCGCGCCAGCGTGGCCGAGATGAAGCGGCGATTCGATCCGGCCAAGCTGTCGGAGGACGCCCGCACCTCGTTCGAGATGTGGGCCCTGGAGCTGGACCGGGCCGAGACCGCCTACCGCTGGCGAACCCACAACTACATCTTCGACCGCAACGGGCCGCACACCCGCCTGCCCAACTTCATGATCAACGAGCACCGGGTGGACACGCCGGCCGACATGGAGGCCTATGTCGCCCGCGTGGCCCAGATCGGCCCGGCCCTGGACGTGCAGCTCGAACGCGCCAAGGCCTCGGCGGCCATGGGCGTGCGGGCGCCGCGCTTCTCCTATGAGCAGTCGCTGGTCGAGGTGAAGCGGCTGACGACGGGCGCCCCCTTCGATGGGGGCGGGGATTCGGCCCTGTTCGCCGACGGCAAGGAGAAGGTCGCCGAGCTGAAGGCGGCGGGCAAGGTCGACCAGGCGCAGGCCGACCGGCTCACCCGCGCCCTGGCCGAGGCCATGACCGGGACCATGAAGCCGGCCTACGACCGGGTGGCGGCGTGGCTGGCGGCCGACGCAGCGAACGCCTCGCCCGAGCCGAAGGGCGTGGGCGCGCTGCCCGACGGGGCGGCGTTCTACGACGCCATGCTGCGCCAGCAGACGACCACCGACCTGACCGCCGAACAGATCCACGCCCTGGGCCTGTCGGAGGTGAAGCGCATCCGCGGCGAGATGGAGGCGCTGAAGGCCAGGATCGGCTTCTCCGGGACCTTGGAGGAGTTCTTCGTCTTCATGCGGACCGACAAGCGGTTCTACGTGGCCAACGACGACGCCGGCCGGGCCGCCTACCTGAAGCTGGCCGAGGGGTATCTGGCGGGCATGAAGGCGGCGCTGCCGAACTACTTCGGGCGCATCCCCAAGACCGACCTGATCGTCAAGCGGGTGGAGTCCTTCCGCGAGGAGCCGGGCGGGGCGGCGCACTACAATTCCGGCGCGCCCGACAATTCCCGGCCGGGCATCTTCTACGTCCACCTGGCCGACACCGCGGCGACGCCGACCTACGAGATCGAGGGCACGGCCTACCACGAAGGCTGGCCGGGGCATCACATGCAGATCATGCTTGCCCAGGAGATGACCGGCCTGCCGGCGTTCCGGGGCCAGTACGGCTACGGCGCCTACATCGAGGGCTGGGGGCTCTACGTGGAGCTGCTGGCCAAGGAGGCGGGCTTCTACACCGACCCCTACAGCGACTTCGGCCGCCTCGGCCGGGAGATCTGGCGGGCCATCCGGCTGGTGGTGGACACCGGCATCCACGCCAAGGGCTGGAGCGAGGAACAGGCGCTGGCCTTCTACACCGCCAACTCGCCGCAGCCGCTGGGGAAGATCCGCTCGGAGATCCGGCGCTACTTCGTGATGCCGGGCCAGGCCACCTCGTACAAGGTGGGCATGGTGAAGATCCTGGCGCTGCGCGAGGAGGCCAGGACGGCGTTGGGGCCGCGCTTCGACCTCAAGGGGTTCCACGACGTGGTGCTGGGCGCGGGCTCGGTCCCGCTGCCGGTGCTGGAGGCCCGCGTGCGCCGCTGGACCGCCCAGCGGCGGATGGCGGCTTAGCCGAGTTCGAGGCGCCGCGCGCAGAGGGCGAGCGGGGCGGGACGGTGGCTGACCAGGACCAGCCCCTGCCCGGCGCGCTCCAGGCGGGCGGCGAGCGCCGCCACGACGGCGGCCTCGGTTTCCGCGTCGAGGCCCTCGGTGGGCTCGTCCAGCAGCAGCCAGGGCGCGGGCCGGAGCAGCGCGCGGGCCAGGGACAGGCGCCGCCGCTCCCCGCCGGACAGGATCTCGCCGCCGTCGCCCAGCCAGGTGTCCAGGCCCTGGGGCAGGCGGCGCACGCGGGCGTCCAGCCGGGCGTCGGCCAGCGCGGCCCACAGGGCGGCCTCGTCGGCCTCGGGGGCGCCCAGGCGCAGGTTCTCGGCCACCGTGCCCGTCAGCAGGCGGGCGTCCTGGGGCGCGTAGGCGAAGAGGGGCCGGGCCCAGCCTTCGGGGGCGGATTCCAGCGCGCGGCCGTCGACCGCCAGGCGGCCGGGCGGGGGCGCGCGCAGGCCCAGCAAGGCTTCCAGCAGGGTGGTCTTGCCGGCGCCTGACGGCCCGACGAGGGCGAGACGCTCGCCGGGCGCGAGGTCCTGGCCGGCGATCCGGAGGCGAGCGGTCGCGGGCGGGGGCGTTGCGGCCTTGCGGCCCCCGGCCAGCACGGCGTCGAGGCGGTCGACGGCGGCTTCGTGGGCGCCCGCCTGCTCGGCGGCGCGCAGCAGGCCGGCCGCGCCCTCCATCCCGGCCAGCGCGGCCAGCACCGCGAGCGCCGCCAGGGGCAGGCCGGCGCCGCCGGACAGGGCGGCGACGGCGAGGACGCTCGCGCCGGCCACGGCGGTCTCGACGAGCGACAGGCGGGCCTCGGCGTCGCGGCGGCGCAGCGCGGCGGCGGACAGCTCGGCGTCGCGGGCCATGAGCGCGTCCACGGCGCGGCCGGTGAGGCCGAAGCAGCGCAGCTCGGCGGCGGCGGGCAGGTAGGCGCCGAGCGCGTCCTTGAGGGCGCCGGCGGCCTGGAGATGCTGGCCGCCGGGCCCGCGCAGGGTGCGTTCGGCCAGCGCCCGGACGGCCACGAGCTGGACCGCGAGGCCGGCCAGGAAGGCGAGCGCGGCGAGCGGCGAGGCGAGCGCGATGACGGCGCCCGCGGCCCCGGCGGCGGCCGCGGCGCTCCAGGGCGCCGAACGGCGAACGAAGTGGGTCTCGACGGCGTCCACGTCCTGTACGAGGCGGGCCGAGGCCTCACCCGAGGAGAGGCCGAGCGCCTTGGCGGCGGGCGCGGCCGCGAGGCCGGCGAACAGGGCCGGGCGCAGGGCGGCCAGCGCGTGGAAGGCGGCGCGGTGCCCGGCCAGCCGCTCGCCGTAGCGGCCGAGGGTGCGCAGGATGGCCAGGCCCCGCATGCCCGCGCTGGGCAGCAGGTAGTTGAACGCCTGAACCGCGGCGGGGCCCGCGGCGCCCGCCATCGCCGCCCCGGCCAGGAACCAGCCCGAGAGGCCGAGCAGCAGGGTCGCGGCGGCGGCGGCCACGGCGGCCGAGGCGGCGGCGACGGCGAGGTCGCCCCGGCGGCGGGCGACCTGCCCGGCCAGGAAGCGGCGCACGGGAGAGCTTCGGCTCATGCCAGCCTCACGATGCGGTCGGCGGCCCCGGCCAGCCGCTCGGAATGGGTGGCGACGATGACGGTGCGGGTGCGGGCGGCCTCGCGAATGAGCGCGATCATCTCGGCCTCGGCGGCGGCGTCGAGACCGGCGGTGGGCTCGTCGAGGATCAGGAGCGGGGCGGGCTTCAGCAGGGCGCGGGCCAGCGCCAGGCGCCGGCGCTCGCCGCCCGACAGGCCCGAGCCGCGCTCGTCCAGCGGCGTGTCGAGACCGAGCGGCCGGGCGTCGAGGGCGGGACGCAATCCCACCTGCTCGGCCATGGCGAGGAGGTCGGCGCGGGCGGCGTCCGGACGGCCGGCGGAGAGGGTCTCGGCGATGGTCCCCGGCAGGAAGGCGGGCGCCTGTCCGGCCCAGGCGGCGAGGCGCTCGGGCGGCGGGGCCCGGGCGGCCGGGACGCCGTCCACCCGCACCTCGCCCCCGGCCACGTGCGCGAGGCTCAGGATGGCGGCCAGAACCGAGGACTTGCCCGAGCCGGTGGGACCCAGGATGGCGGTGACGGCGCGGGGCGGGGCCACGGCATCCAGCGGCCCCACGACGGCGTCGCCCAGTTCGAGGCGCAGGCCGGCGAGGACGATCTCGGGCGGGGAGGCCGTGGCCGGGCCGGGCGGCGCGTCGGCGATCTCCGGGGCGTCGCCGAGCACGGGCGCGAGGCGGGCTGCGGCGGCCTGGGCGACCTGGCGCTCGTGGTAGGCGGCGGCGAGCCTGCGCAGAGGCGCATAGAACTCGGGCGCGAGGGCGAGGGCGAAGAAGGCCCGGCGGAAGTCGAGGGTCTCGGGCGCCGGGAAGGGCAGCAGGCCCAGCAGCGAGAAGCCGCAGTAGACCGCCACCAGGGCCACGGCCAGGGCGGCGAAGAACTCCAGGCCCGCCGAGGAGACGAAGGCGATCCGGAGCACGGCCAGGGTGCGGCGGCTGACGTCGTGGGCGGCCTCGGAAACGCGGACGGCCTCGCGGCCCTCGGCCTGGAAGGCGAGGATGACCGGCAGGGCGCGGACCCGGTCGACGAACAGGCCCGAGAGGCGGGCCAGGGCCTGGAACTGGCGCCGTGACTGCAGGGCCGCCGCCCCGCCGGCGAGCGCCATGACGGCGACGAAGGGGACGAGTGTGGCGATCAGGATGGCGGCGGCCACCGGGCTGGCGACCGCGACGGCCGCGGCGATCGCCAGGGGGGCGATCCGGGCCTCCAGCTCGGCGGGGCGGTAGCGGCCGTAGAAGCCCTCGAGGGCCTCCACCTCGTCGACGGCCGCGCCCAGGGCTTCCCCCAGCGAACGGGGATCGCCGCGGCCCCGGGCGAGGGCGGCGGTCACGACGCGGCGGCGGACGTCGGCCGTCACCCGGCGGGCGTGGCGGGCGCAGAGGCGGGCGGCCGCGAAGCCGGCGGCGGTCCGGACGGCCAGGGCGAAGGCGAGGCCGGCGAGACCCGGCGCAAGCGCGCCGGTCAGGAGGGCGACGAGGGCCGCTGCGAAGCCCCCGGCGGCGGCCGCGTTGATCAGGGTCAAGGCGAGGAGCGCCCCGCGCGGCGCATAAGCCGCCCGTCCCCAGGCCCTCAGCAGACCCTGCACCTCCCTCGCGTCTGCCACGGTCATCGGGTTACGCAACGTTATTTGCGAATGTACGCATATAGGGATATCCCGGCCCCGCGGGCGCCCACGGCCCGCCAGGCAAGCCAAAGGACCCGGTCATGGACCTGAGCGTCGTCGAGCTGTCACGGCTGCAGTTCGCCCTGACGGCGATGTACCACTTCCTGTTCGTGCCGCTCACGCTCGGACTGTCCTTCCTCCTGGTCATCATGGAGAGCATCTACGTGATGACGAACCGCCCGATCTGGCGGACCATCACGCGCTTCTGGGCGACGATCTTCGGGATCAACTTCGTCCTCGGCGTCGCCACCGGCCTTACCATGGAGTTCGAGTTCGGGACCAACTGGTCCTACTACTCGCACTACGTGGGCGACATCTTCGGCGCGCCGCTGGCCATCGAGGGCCTGATGGCCTTCTTCCTGGAGGCGACGTTCGTCGGCCTGATGTTCTTCGGCTGGGAACGCCTGTCGAAGGTGGGCCACCTGTTCGTCACCTTCATGGTGGCGCTGGGCTCGAACCTCTCGGCGCTGTGGATCCTGGTGGCCAACGGCTGGATGCAGAACCCGGTCGGCGCCGTCTTCAACCCCGACACCATGCGCATGGAGGTGACGAGCTTCCGCGAGGTGCTGTTCAACCCCGTCGCCCAGGCCAAGTTCGTGCACACCGTGAGCGCCGGCTACGTGACGGCGGCGGTGTTCGTGCTGGGCGTCTCGGCGATCATGCTGCTCAGGGGCAAGTGGCCGGGCGTGGCCAAGCGGTCGTTCGCGGTGGCCGCCTCGTTCGGCCTGGCCTCGGCGCTGTCGGTGGTGGTGCTGGGCGACGAGAGCGGCTATGCGCTCACCGACAACCAGAAGATGAAGCTGGCCGCCCTGGAGGCCATGTGGGAGACCGAGCCCGCCCCGGCCGGCCTGACCGCCATCGGCTTCCCGAGCCTGGCGGACCGCAAGACCCACGGCGAGATCAAGATCCCCTATGTCCTGGGCCTGATCGCCACCCGCAGCATCGACAAGCCCGTCAGCGGCATCTTCGAGCTGGTGGCCGTGGCCGAGACCCGCATCGAGAACGGGGTGAAGGCCTACGACGCCCTGGAGCGGCTGAAGGTCCAGCCGGCCGACGCGGCCGCCCGCGCCGACTTCGAGCTCGCCAAGCGCGACCTGGGCTACGGCCTGCTGCTCAAGAAGTACGTGGACGACCCGCGCACGGCGGACGCGGCCACCATCCAGAAGGCGGCCTGGGACACGGTGCCCAACGTGCCGGTGATGTTCTGGATCTTCCGCATCATGGCCGGCATCGGCTTCCTGCAGGTCGCGGTCTTCGCCGTGGCCTTCGTGATGGCCTCCCTGCGCCGCTGCGACGCCAAGTGGCTCCTGTGGACGGCGGTGGCGATCATGCCGCTGCCCTGGATCGCGGCGGAATCGGGCTGGGTGCTGGCCGAGATCGGCCGCCAGCCCTGGGCCGTGGAGGGCGTGCTGCCCACCTTCCTGGGCGTGTCGAGCCTGACGGTCGCGCAGCTTTGGACCACCATCGTGGGCTTCACCCTGCTCTACGGGACGCTCGCGGTGATCGAGGTCGGCCTGATCGTGCGCACCATCCGGCGCGGGCCCTACGCCCGCCACGAGGGCCCCGCCCACACCCCTGAAGACGTTGTCGCCATCCCGGCGGAATAGGACCCGAGCGTCATGGACCTTCCTCTCGACTACCCGACCCTCCGGGTCATCTGGTGGGGGCTGATGGGCGTGCTGCTGATCGGCTTCGCCATCACCGACGGTTTCGACCTGGGCGTGGCCTCGCTGCTGCCGTTCGTGGCCCGCGGCGACGGCGAGCGGCGGATGGTGATCAACACCATCGCGCCCACCTGGGAAGGGAACCAGGTGTGGTTCATCCTGGGCGGCGGGGCGATCTTCGCGGCCTGGCCGTTCGTCTACGCGGTGAGCTTCTCGGGCTTCTACCTCGCCATGTTCGCCGTGCTCGCCGCCCTGATCCTGCGGCCCGTGGGGTTCAAGTACCGCTCGAAGCGGCCCTCGCGCGCCTGGCGTTCGGGCTGGGACTGGGCCCTGTTCGTGGGCGGCTTCGCCCCGGCCCTGGTGTTCGGCGTGGCGGTCGGCAACGTGCTGCAGGGCGTCCCATTCCGGCTCGATGCCGACATGCGGGCGGTCTACGAAGGGACCTTCCTGGGCCTCTTCACCCCCTTCAGCCTGCTGTGCGGCCTGCTGTCGGCGGCCATGCTGGTCACCCACGGCGCGGCTTGGCTCACCATGAAGGCCGAGATCGGACCGGTGCGCGACCGCGCCCGGGCGATCGGGCAGGTCGCGGCGCTGGCGGCGATCGTCCTGTTCGCCGGCGGCTACGCCTTCGCCGCGTTCGGGGGCCTGGGCTTCCGCGTCGAGGGCGCGGTCGACATGGCCGGGCCGTCGAACCCGCTCAGGGCCGGCGCCGTGGCCGCGCCCGGCGCCTGGATGGACAACTTCGCCGCCCATCCCTGGATGTGGACCGCCCCGGCGCTCGGCTTCCTGGGCGCCCTGGCCGCGTTCCTGGGCATCCGCGCCGGTCGCGAGGCCCCCGCCTTCCTGGGCTCGTCGGTTTCGACCCTGGGCATCATCTCGACGGTGGGGCTCGCCATGTTCCCCTTCATCCTGCCCAGCAACATCGACCCGAAGTCCAGCCTGACCGTGTGGAACTCCTCGTCCAGCCACATGACCCTGTTCATCATGCTGGTGGTGACGGTGGTCTTCCTGCCGATCGTGCTGGCCTACACGGCCTGGGCCTTCAAGGTGATGTGGGGCCGCGCCAGCGTGGGCGAGCTCACCGTCAACCCCGACCTCTACTGATCAGGAGCCGCGAGCATGTGGTACTTCGCCTGGATCCTCGGCCTGGGGCTGGCGGTCGCCTTCGCGATCCTCAACGGCCTCTGGCACGAATTCCACCTGATGGACGCCGGGGACGACGGCCGCGACGAAGCCTAGCTCAGTCGAGGTAGGCGGCCCTCAACCTCGCGACCTCGGCCAGGCGCACCGAGTTGGACGAGTTGGCGCTGCCCAGCACCAGCAGCACGTCGGCCCGCCGCGCCGCGCTGTCCCGGCGACTGGAAGGCCTCATGACGGCGCTCTTCGCCTGAACATTCAACCTTGAAGCTTCAGCATTGAAGCACATATAGCTTGGTCATCCGCCTGCGGAGGATTCGAGCCATGGCTGCGACGGTCGAGGAACACCCGGAGGTCCAGGTGTTCGACGAGATCGGCATGATCGAGCACGGGATGCGCATGGTGATCGGCGGCTGCCTGCCGGTGGGCCTGAGCTATCCCCAGTTCGAGGTGCTGAACCTGATCGCCCGGCGCGGCGAGGAGCTGACGCCCGCGCGCATCGCCACGGCGGTCCAGATGACCGCCGGGGCGATCACCAACACCCTGCAGCGCCTGGAGGCCATGGGGCTGGTGGCCATCGAGCCGTGCGAGGCCGACCGGCGCAAGAAGCGGGTGCGGATGACGGCGGCCGGCCGGGAGGCCTACGGCCGCTCGATGGCGGCGATCCGGCCCAAGATGGAGAAGCTGCGGGAGGCCTTCACCCAGAAGGAGTTCCGCGAGGCCCTGCCGTTCCTGCGCGCGCTGCGGACCTGGATGATCGAACAGGCCTGAGGGCCGGGCGTGAGCCCCGGCGGTTGATGTCCGCAGGGGAAGGCGGCGAGACTGGGCCCGAGCAGGGGAGTAGCTGGCGTGCGCGACGGGATCGAGGACAAGACGGCTGAGACGGCCAGGCCTAAGCTGACCTACCCTTTCGAGCACGCGCCGCAGACCGGCGAGGCCGTGGATGTGGCGCCCGGCGTGAAGTGGCTGCGCATGCCGCTGGGCGGGCCGCTGGGATCGATCAACGTCTGGGCGATCCGCGAAGGGGACGGGTGGGCCATCGTCGACACCGGCCTCAGCGGCGTCGAGACCCGCGACGGCTGGCGGGCGGCGTTCGCCGGGCCCCTTGAGGGCAAGCCGGTGACCCGGGTGTTCGTCACCCACATGCACCCCGACCACATCGGCATGGCCGGCTGGCTGACGCGCAAGTTCGATTGCCAGCTCTGGATCACCCGGCTCGAGTTCGTGACCTGCCGGTCGCTCGCGCTGGACACCGGCCGCGAGGCGCCGGCGGTGGCCATCCGCTTCTACAAGGCGGCGGGCTGGGACGAGGACGCGCTGGACCAGTACAAGGCCAAGTTCGGCGGCTTCGGGCGCGGCATCCACGTGCTGCCCGACAGCTTCCACCGGCTGAACGACGGCGACCGCATCCGCATCGGCGACCACGAGTGGGAGGTCGTCGTGGGATCGGGCCACAGCCCCGAGCACGCCTCGCTCTATTGCCGGGACCTGAAGCTGATGATCTCGGGCGACCAGGTGCTGCCGAAGATCTCGTCGAACGTCTCGCTGTTCCCGACGGAGCCCGAGGCCGACCCCCTGACCGACTGGCTGACGTCGCTCGCCCACATCAAGGACCGGGTCCCGGACGACGTGCTGGTGCTGCCCGCCCACAACGAGCCCTTCCGCGGCCTGCACGCGCGCCTGGACCACCTGATCGGCGGCCACGAGCGGGGGCTTTCGCGCCTGGCCGAGGCGCTGGCCGAGCCCAAGCGGGTGACGGACGTGTTCAGCGTGCTGTTCCGCCGGCGGATCGACGAAAACCTGCTGGGCCTGGCCACCGGCGAGAGCCTGGCGCACCTGAACTGCCTGCGCGGCCGGGGACTGGCGACGCGCGAGCGGGACGCCCAGGGCGTCGACTGGTACCGGGCCACGGCCTAAGCTCGCCGCGACGGGAGCTTTGAACGAATGACGCAGACGCTGAAGGGCAAGACCCTGTTCATCACCGGCGCGAGCCGGGGCATCGGCCTGGCCATCGCGCTCCGCGCGGCGAGGGACGGGGCGAACGTGGCCGTGGCGGCCAAGACCGCCGAGCCGCACAAGCACCTGCCGGGCACCATCTATTCGGCGGCCGAGGAGATCGAGAAGGCCGGCGGCCAGGCCCTGCCGCTGATCGTCGACGTGCGCGACGAGGACAACGTCGCCGACGCCGTCGAGCAGACGGTCCAGCGCTTCGGCGGCCTCGACATCTGCGTCAACAACGCCTCGGCCATCCAGCTCACCGGCACGCTGGGCACCGACATGAAGCGCTACGACCTGATGCACCAGATCAACACGCGCGGCACGTTCGTGACCTCCAGGGCCTGCATCCCGCACCTGAAGCGCAGCGCCAACCCGCACGTGCTGATGCTGTCGCCGCCGCTGGACATGAGCCCCCGATGGTTCGGCCCGCACGTGGCCTACACCATGGCCAAGTTCGGCATGAGCATGTGCGTGCTGGGCATGGCCGAGGAGTTCCGGGCCGACGGGATCGCCTTCAACGCGCTCTGGCCCCGCACCGGCATCGCCACCGCGGCCATCCGCTTCGCGCTCGCCGGCGACGAGGGGATGCGGGCCTGCCGCACGCCGGAGATCATGGCCGACGCGGCGCATGCCATATTCACGAAGCCGGCGCGGGACTTCACCGGCAACTTCCTGATCGACGACACCTTCCTCCACGGAGAGGGCGTGCGCGACTTCGAGAAGTACCGGGTCGACCCCAGCGTCCCCCTGATGCCGGACTTCTTCGTGCCCGACGACATCCCGCCGCCGCCGGGGGTGGTGATCGGCGCCGGGAGCCTGGCGCCGCGATGAGCCAGGTGACCATCCGCGTCGCCACGGTCGGCGACGCCCCCCTGATCCTGTCGTTCATCAAGGAGCTGGCCGAGTACGAGCGCCTGCTGCACGAGGTGGAGGCGACCGAGGCCGACATCCGGCGCGACCTGTTCGGCGAGAACCCGCGCTGCTTCTGCGAGATCGCCGAGGCCGACGGCGTGGCGGTGGGCTTCGCGCTGTGGTTCTACAACTACTCGACGTTCCGGGGCCGGGCGGGAATCTACCTGGAGGACCTGTTCGTGCGCCCCGAGGCGCGCGGCCTGGGGGCCGGCAAGGCGCTGCTCCGCAGGCTCGCCCAGCGGTGCGTGGACGCGGACCTGGGACGCCTGGAGTGGGCGGTGCTGAACTGGAACGCGCCCTCGATCGCCTTCTACGACAGCCTGGGGGCCGGCGCGATGACCGACTGGACGGTGCGGCGCCTGGACGGCGAGGCGCTGACGCGGCTGGCGGCCTCGTGAGCGCCCCGCCCAAGACCGTCCTCCACGCCTCGGAGGCGGAGGCCGCGGCGATCCGCGAGGCGGTGCGCACGGCGGACGTGACCGAGCTGGGACCGGGGCGGGCGCGGGCGGAACTGAAGCACGTTCCCGGGCTCGTGCGGTTGCTGGCCGACCCGGCGGTGTCGGACCCGATCTACGACCTGCCCCGCCCGATCACGGAGGACAGCGTCACCCGCTGGGTGGCCGAGGCCCAGGCCCAGGCCCTGGCCGGCGAGGGCCTGCTGATCGTCACCCTGGACGAGGCCGGCGAGGTCGCGGGCTATTCGAAGATCACCGTCTGGCCCGAGCGGTCGTCGGCCGAGCTCGCGGGCGCCATGCGGGCCAGCCAGCAGGGCAAGGGTCAGGGCGGGAGCGGCGCGGCCCACACCTTCGGCTGGATCTTCGCGGCGCTGGGCGTGCGGCTGATGTGCCTGACGGCGGCGCTGGACAACGTGCGCTCGGCCAAGCTGATCGAGGCGGCCGGCTTCCGGCCCATGGGCGAGCGCGAGGCGGTGCGGCCGGACGGGTCCACGCGGGCGTCGCTCTACTGGGAGATGACCGCCGACGAATGGCGGACGCGACACAGGCTGTAGCGCTACTCCAGCCGGTCGGCGCGGCGCAGGTCGGGGAAGAGGCGGGCCCAGAGGCCGGTGACGACCATGGCGCCCACGCCGCCGAAGATCGCCGCGCCCACGGGACCCAACAGGCGGGCCACCACGCCGCTCTCGAACTCGCCGAGTTCGTTGGAGGCCCCGATGAACACCGAGGAGACGGCGGCCACGCGACCGCGCATGGCGTCGGGCGTGACGAGCTGGACGAGGGTCTGGCGGACGTAGACGCTGAGCATGTCGGCGCCGCCGAGAACCGCGAGCGCGCCCACCGACAGCCACATGGACTGCGACAGGCCGAAGACGATGGTGGCCGCGCCGAAGGTCGCCACGCCGCCGAACATGAACAGCCCGGCCCGGCCGTGGAGGGGCTTGGCGGCGAGCCACAGGCCCACGAGCGTCGCGCCGACCGCCGGAGCCGCGCGCAGGACGCCGAAGCCCTGCGAGCCCACGTGCAGGACGTCGCGGGCGAAGACGGGGAGGAGGGCGGTGGCCCCGCCCAGGAGCACGGCGAAGAGGTCGAGGGAGATGGCGCCGAAGACGATCTTCTGGCGCCAGACGTAGGCCAGACCCTCCTTCATGAGCTGCCAGCGCGAGCCCGGGTTCACGTCGGGCGTGGCGTCCTTGCGGATGGAGGCCACGAAGAACACCGCCAGGCCGTAGAGGGCGAAGACGGCGAAATAGGCGGTCTGGGGCGAGGCGGCGATCAGGAGGCCGCCCGCCGCCGGGCCGGCGATGGCCGCGCTCTGCCAGGCCAGCGAATTCCAGGCGATCGAGCGCGGCAGGAGGCGGCGCGGCACCAGCATGGGGCCCAGCGCCGTGTTGGCCGGGGCGAAGAACGCCCGGCTGGCCCCGAAGAAGGCGGCCACCACGAGGAGCAGGGCCGGGGAGGCCCAGCCGTTCATGCTGGCGACGGCCAGGATCAGCACGCTGACGATCTCGCCCGTCAGGCACATGAGCAGGATCTTGCGCCGGTCGTAGCGGTCGGCGGCCTCGCCGGCCGGCAGGGTCAGCAGGAAGACGGGCAGGAAGGCGGCCAGGCCGATCATGCCCACCAGGAAGGCGCTTTCCTCCACCGAGCGGGTCTGGCGGGCCAGGACGTACATGTGCCAGCCCATGGCCACGCTCTGGATCTGGCTGGCGAAGCTGCCGGTCCAGCGCGACCCCCAGAAGAACAGGTAGTCCCGCTGCCTCAGGAGCTCGCGGGCGGAGGGCGGAGGTTCGGGCGGTGTGTCGGCCATGGCGTGGCGGGACGGTGCCTTGCGTCGCACCGCGCCGCAACGGCGTTGACGCGCGGGGGCGGCGGCCCTATGTGCGCGGCTCCTGTCCACGGCCCGGAGGGCCCTCGAGATGCGACGACGTCCGCGCGCCTGAGCCAGCGCCTGAACCTTCCGGCGGCCCGGCATCGAAGCCGCCCGCCGCTCCGTCGTCCAAGCCCGCATCCCGAGATCCCTCCACGAATGTCCGTACAGCCCTGCGCGCCGGCCCCGGCGCTCGACCTCGCCCCCGAGGCCCCCGCCGACGCCCCGCTGATCGAAGCCCTGCTGGACCGCGCCTTCGGGCCCGGCCGCCTGGCCAAGTCGTCCGAGCGGGTGCGCGAATTCGCGGAGTCCGCTCCCGAGCTGTCGTTCTGCGCCTGGGACGCCGGGCGGCTGGCCGGCGTGGTGCGGCTGTGGCGCGTGGCCGTGGGCGGCCGCCCCGTGCTGTTCCTGGGCCCGCTGGCCGTCGACCCCGACCTGCAGAGCGGCGGCGTGGGCCGCCAACTGGTCGAACGCGCCTGCGAGGCGGCGAAGGCCTCGGGCGAGGCCGGCGTCCTGCTGGTGGGCGACCATCCCTACTTCAGCCAGTTCGGCTTCGACGTCGCGCCGGGCGTGGTCATGCCGGGGCCCACAGACCCGCGCCGGGTGCTCTACCGCGCCTTCGCGGGCGAGGCGCCGCAAGGGCCGGTCGCGCCGCGCCACGCGGCTTGAGGCGGCGCAGCGGGAAGCCTACCTTCCGGGCATGGCGGAGACGGTTCAGAAGCCCGGCCTGGCGGGCGTGATCGCCGCCGCGACAGCGGCCGCGGGGGACGCGCCCCGCAAGCGGGGCCTGCCGCCCGTCCACCTCTGGAACCCGGCTCACAGCGGCGAGATCGACATCGTCATCCGCAAGGACGGCGCCTGGGTCCACGAGGGCGCGGTCATCGGCCGCGAGGCGCTGGTGCGCCTGTTCTCCACCATCCTGCGGCGCGACCCGGACGGCTTCTGGCTGGTCACGCCGGTCGAGAAGCTGAGGATCACGGTCGAGGACGCGCCCTTCACGGCGGTCCGCGTGGACCGGGCGGGCGAGGCGCTGCGCTTCGTCACCAACGTCGGCGACGAGGTGGAGGCGGGGCCCGAGCACGCCATCCGCGTCGAGACGGGCGAGGGCGGGGAGCCCCGGCCCTACCTGCACGTCCGCCGGGGGCTGGAGGCGCTGATCACCCGCCCGGTGTTCTACGAGCTGGCCGAGATGGCCAACGCGCGGGAGACACCCCACGGCCCGATGCTGGGGGTCGAGTCCGGCGGCGTCTGGTTCCCGATCGGGTCCGCGGAGGCGCGGCCGTGAACGCCATGACCCGCCCCGGCGAGGACCTGCGCCAGTGGATCGCCGACCACCTGGACCCCATCGACGAGGACTGCGGCGTCGAGGGGCTGACGCCGCGCTCGGACTTCGACCTGTCGCCGGCGGGCTGGAACGCGCCGCTGCCCGACGAGCCGCTGAAGCCCGCCGCCGTGCTGGTGGGCCTGGTGGAGCGGGAGGAGGGCTACACCGTCCTGCTCACCCGCCGCTCGGACACCCTGCGCCGGCACACGGGCCAGGTGGCCTTCCCGGGCGGGCGGCAGGACCCCGGCGAGGCGCCCTGGCAGACGGCGCTGCGCGAGGCGCACGAGGAGATCGGGCTGGAGGCCCGCTACGTCTCGCTGGCCGGGCTCTCGACGCGCTACCGCACCGGCACGGGCTACCTGGTGACCCCGGTGGTGGGCTTCATCCGGCCCGGCTTCACCCTGACGCCCAACCCGGCCGAGGTGGCCGACATCTTCGAGACGCCGTTCGGCTTCTTCATGGACCCCCGGAACTACGAGGAGCAGGAGCGGGTCACGCCGACCGGGGAGACCCGGCGGTTCTACGCCATGACCCACGCCGACCGGTTCATCTGGGGCGCGACGGCGGGGATGCTGCGGGCGCTCTACGACCGGCTCTACGGGGCGGCCGTTGCTTAGGGTGCTGCTCCTTCGGGCGGCGCTCATGGCCCTGCCCTTCGCGCTCTGGTTCCTCTGGCGGGCCTGGGCCCGGCGCAGCGGGCGCGAGCCCGGCGACACGCCGTGGGCCTGGCTGATCGGGGCGGCGGGCCTGCTGCTCGGCCTGTCGCTGATGGCCACGGCGGCGTTCCATAAGGACACCCGCGACATGACCTATGTGCCCGGCGAGGTCGGCCCCGACGGCCGGGTGGGCCAGAGCCGCTACGAGACGAAATGAGCGAGACCATCGGACAAAGGCCATGGATGACCGCGCCCGAGGCGGTGGCGGTGATGGACGCCCTGGAGGCGGCCGGCGGGCCGGACTGCGCCCGCTACGTCGGCGGCTGCGTGCGCAACACCCTGATCGGGGTTCCCGTCGACGATGTGGACATCGCCACCGTGCTCAAGCCCGACCAGGTGACCGAGGCCCTGCGGGCGGCGGGGATCAAGGCCGTGCCCACGGGCATCGACCACGGCACGGTCACGGCGGTGGCCAACCATCGGCCCTACGAGATCACCACCCTGCGGCAGGACGTGACGACGGACGGGCGGCGCGCCACCGTGGCCTTCACCACCGACTGGCGCGAGGACGCCGAGCGGCGGGACTTCACCCTCAATTCGCTCTACGCCCGGCGCGACGGCTCGATCTTCGACCCCACCGGCCACGGCGTGGCCGACGCGAGGGCGGGCCGCATCGTCTTCGTGGGCGAGCCGGAACAGCGGCTGCGCGAGGACTATCTGCGCATCCTGCGGTTCTTCCGCTTCCAGGCCTGGTACGGGAAGGGTGAGCCGGACGCCGCCGCCGTCGCCGCCTGCGCGGCTCTGAAGGACAATATCGAGAGCCTGGCCGCCGAACGGATCTCGAAGGAGCTCCTGAAGCTGCTGGCGGCGGACGACCCGCGAGCGTCCGTGACGCTGATGGCGCGGACCGGCGTGCTGCCCCTTATCCTGGGGACGGCGCCGGACCTGGCGCGGTTCGCGGGCCTGGTGGCCATCGAGAGCGAGCAGCTCTTCGAGACCGACGCGGTGCTGCGTCTGGCGGCCCTGTTGCCCGACGACCAGGTCGCCGCGGCCAAGCTGGCGGAACGGCTGAGGCTGTCCAACGCCGACCGGGCCCGCATCTGCGCGGCGCTGGCGCCCACGCCCGTGCTGAAGAGCTGGATGAGCCCCCGCGAGATCCGCCGGGCGGTCTATCGCGCCGGCCAGGCGGTGGTGCGCGACCGGGCCAAGCTCGCATGGGCCCGCGCGCCGGAAGGCGCCACGGCGGCCCAGTGGCGGGGGCTGATCGCGCTCGCCGAGGGCTGGAGTCCGCCGGCCTTCCCGCTGAGCGGCGACGACGTCATCAAGGCCGGCGCGCCCAAGGGGCCGATGGTCGGCCAGGTGCTGCGCGAGGTGGAGGACTGGTGGATCGACCACGACTTCCTCGACGACAAGCTCAGCGCCATCGAGAAGCTGAAGGCCGTGGTCCAGGGGCTGGCCTATTGAAACTCGGGGTGCTCAAGACCGGCCGGCCGCCGATGCCGGCGATCGAGCGGTTCGGAACCTATCCCGACATGTTCAAGGCGCTGCTGGGCGCCGACGCCTACGACTGGGCCGTCTATGCGGCCGACGAGGGCGAATGGCCCGAGAGCCCCGAGGCGTGCGACGCCTACGTCGTCACCGGCTCGGCCCGCGGGGTCTATGATCCGGAGCCGTGGATCGCCGACCTGATGGCGTTCCTGCGGGCGGCCAGGGGCCGGGCGAAGCTGGTCGGCGTCTGCTTCGGCCACCAGGCCATGGCCCAGGCGTTCGGCGGCCAGGTGGTGAAGTCGGACAAGGGCTGGGGGATCGGCGAGCACGACTACCGGGTGCTGTCCCGCGAGCCGTGGATGGACGGCGCTTCGGCCATCCGCCTGCCGGCCTCGCACCAGGACCAGGTCGTCGCCCTGCCGCCCGGCGCCGAGGTGATCGCGGCCAGCGACTTCACGCCGTTCGGCGCGCTGGCCTACCGGGACCAGCCGGCCATCTCGATCCAGCTCCACCCCGAGTTCGAGCCGGACTACGCCAAGGCGCTGATCGAGGCCCGCCGGGGCAGCCGCTACACCGACGAACAGGCCGACGCGGCGATCGCCACCTATGGCGGGCCGGATGACCGGGCGCGGGTCGGCCGGTGGATCGGGGCGTTCCTGAAGGGGTCTTCCCTCCCTTGATGGGGAGGGAAACGCTCGCCGCGAGGCGAGCGAGGGTGGGGAAGCAACTCATGGGGCGATGAGCCAAAGATGGCCCGCCAGTCCCTGAACGCTGCGCCCGGTCGCGACTTCCCCACCCTGGCCGCTGACGCGGCCTGTCCCTCCCCATCAAGGGAGGGAAGGCGTCACGGCCAGGCGACCAGGGGCGGCATGGAGGACAGGATGGTCTCGACGTTGCCGCCGGCCTTGAGGCCGAACATGGTGCCCCGGTCGTAGAGCAGGTTGAACTCGACGTAGCGGCCGCGGCGGACGAGCTGCTCCGTCCGGTCGGCCTCGGTCCAGGGCTCGTTCATCCGGTGGCGGACGATCTTGGGATAGACGTCCAGGAACGCTTCGCCGACGGCCTGGGTGAAAGCGAAGTCCTTCTCGAAGTCGCCGGTGTTGTGGCGGTCGTAGAAGATGCCGCCGACGCCGCGCGGCTCGCCCCGGTGCGGCAGGAAGAAGTACTCGTCGCACCAGGCCTTGTAGCGGGGATGCCACTCGGGATCGAAGGCGTCGCAGGCGGCCTGCATGGCGGCGTGGAACAGCTTCGCGTCATCGGCGTCCTGGCTGCGCTGCTCGTCCAGCATGGGGGTCAGGTCGGCGCCGCCGCCGAACCAGCTCTCGGCGGTCGAGAGGAAGCGGGTGTTCATGTGCACGGTGGGCACGCGCGGGCTCACCGGATGGACGATCAGGCTGATGCTGGCCGAGACGTAGGACGGGTCCTGGTCGGCGCCGGGCATCTGAGCCGCCATCTCGGGAGAGAAGCGGGCGGTGGCGGCCGAGGTGTGGATGCCCGCCTTCTCGAACAGCCGCCCCTTCAGGTGGCCGCCGATCCCGCCGCCGACGCCGGTCTCCCGCGTCCAGGGGCGCATGTCGAAGCGGCCGGGCGCGTCGGGGTAGAGCTCGGCCGGCGCCTCGTCCTCCAGGCGCTCCAGCTCGGCGCAGATGCGCGTCTGCAGGCTCTCGAACCAGGCCTTTGCGCGGTCGCGGCGGATGAGGATCTCGGGCGGAAGGGTGGATGTCTCGGCCATGACCGGTCTGCTACCCGCTTCCGGGCGGGGTTGGAAAGCCGTTCGTCCGCCGGAGCGCCTCGGTCAGCGCCATGGCGGCGGCGACCACGACGTTCAGCGAGCGGGCGCCTTCCGCAAGGGGAATGTACAGACGGGCGCCTGCGGCGTCGTGGACCTCGTCGGGGACGCCCGCGCTCTCGCGGCCGAACAGCAGCACGTCGTCGGGGCGGAAGGCGAAGTCCAGGAACGGCGCCGCGCCGCGGGTGGTGAAGAGCACGATCCGGCCGCGGTTTTGCGAGAGGAATCCGCCCCATCCGGCGTGCCGGCGCACCTCGGCGCGGGCGGCGTAGTCCATGGCCGCGCGGCGGATCGAGCGGTCGTCCAGGGGGAAGCCGCAGGGCTCGATCACGTCCAGAGGCACGCCCAGGCAGGCTCCCAGGCGGATGGCCGCGCCGAGGTTTTGCGGAATGTCCGGTTGAAAAAGGGCCAAACGCATTCTAAGGCGATCCGCCATCGGGATTGGTCGGGGCGCCAAGACACGAATCACGGACGGACCTTCGCGGCGATCGCAAAGCTCCCCGTGGCGTAGGTCCTGCCCGCGACCTGTTCCGAGACCGGCCCCAAGCCAGGCGTCTGGCCGGGTCCGAAAGCTTCAGGTCCTCCAGCATCCTCGGGGGGCCTCCATGGAAGGGTAGCTTAAAGGTGGCCGACACCGTCGTGGGCGCAAATCCCGATCCGCACGCCTCGGGTGAAGACCCGAACCGTCGCGACTTCATTCACATCGCGGCCGGCGCGGCCGCCGTGGGCGCGGCCGGCGCTCTCGCCTGGCCGCTGATCGACCAGATGAACCCGTCCGGCGACACCCTGGCCCTGGCCTCCATCGAGTTCGACCTGACCAAGGTCGCCGAGGGCCAGCAGGTGGTGCTGAAGTGGCGCGGCAAGCCGCTCTTCGTGCGCAACCGGACGCCGGCCGAGATCGCCGCGGCGATCAAGGACGACAACGCCGCCCTGCGCGACCCGCAGAAGGACGAGGAGCGGCACAAGCCCGGCAAGCCCCAGTGGCTCGTGCTGATCGGCACCTGCACGCACCTGGGCTGCGTGCCCACCTTCGGCGGCGGCGACTACGGCGGCTGGTTCTGCCCCTGCCACGGCTCCCACTACGACACCTCCGGCCGCATCCGTAAGGGTCCCGCGCCGAAGAACCTCGTCGTTCCGGATTGGGCCTTCCTTTCCGACACCAAGGTCAAGATCGGCTGATATCGATGAGCGGACACTCCACTTACGAGCCGAAAACCGGCTTCGAGCGCTGGATGGACATGCGCCTGCCGATCATCCGGCTGGCCTACGACAGCGTGGTCGCCTTCCCGACCCCGAAGAACCTGAACTACTGGTGGACCTTCGGCGGCATCCTGGCGCTGATGCTGGGCATCCAGCTCGTCACCGGCATCGTGCTGGTGATGCACTACGTGCCCCACGTCGACCACGCCTTCGCCTCGGTCGAGCGCATCATGCGCGACGTCAACTACGGTTGGCTGATCCGCTACATGCACGCCAACGGCGCCTCGATGTTCTTCGTGGCCGTCTACATCCACATGCTCCGCAACCTCTACTACGGGTCCTACAAGGCGCCCCGCGAGGTGCTGTGGATCATCGGCTGCCTGATCTACCTCGTCATGATGGCCACGGCCTTCATGGGCTACGTGCTGCCCTGGGGCCAGATGAGCTTCCACGGCGCGGTGGTGATCACCAACCTCCTCGGCGCGCTGCCGGTCGTGGGCGAGAGCATCACCACCTGGCTGTGGGGCGGCTTCGCCGTCGACAACCCGACGCTGAACCGCTTCTTCTCGCTGCACTACCTGCTGCCCTTCGTGATCGCCGGCCTCGTGGGCCTGCACATCTGGGCGCTGCACGTCCCGGGCAACAACAACCCGACCGGCGTCAACGTGAAGTCGGCGGAGGACACCGTTCCCTTCCACCCGTACTACACGGTGAAGGACGGCTTCGCGATCAGCGTCTTCCTGCTGCTGTTCGCCAGCTTCGTGTTCTACAACCCGAACATCCTGGGCCACGCCGACAACTACATCCCGGCCAACCCGCTGGTGACCCCGGCCCACATCGTGCCCGAATGGTACTTCCTGCCGTTCTACGCGATCCTGCGGGCGGTCCCGGACAAGCTGGGCGGCGTGCTGGCCATGTTCGGCGCCATCGGCGTGCTGTTCGTGCTGCCCTGGCTCGACACCTCGAAGGTGCGCTCCATGCGCTACCGTCCGACGGCGCGGCTCTACTTCTTCATCTTCGTGCTGGCCTGCCTGGTGCTGGGCGTCTGCGGCGGCCGGCTCCCCGACGATCCGGTGATCCCGATCGGCTCGACCTTCAAGCTGCTGGACGCGGACCTGAACTCGTTCGTGTGGCTGAGCCGCGTGGCCGCGCTCTACTACTTCGCCTACTTCCTGGTCGTGCTGCCGCTCCTGGGGCTGACCGAGAAGCCGCTTCCGGTGCCGGAATCGATCTCCGCGCCGGTCCTGTCGCACGAGAAGAAGGACTGAGCCTGAAGATGCTGCGCAAAGGTATCTCGCTCGCGGCGCTGGGGCTCGCCTTCATCGCAGGCCCGGCCCTCTCGGCCACTCACCCCAAGGAGCCCAAGGCGATCACCTGGGGTTTCGAGGGGCCGTTCGGCAAGTTCGACCAGGCCCAGCTCCAGCGGGGCTACAAGGTCTACCGGGAGGTCTGCGCGGCCTGCCACTCGATGAACCTCGTGTACCTCCGTACGCTGGGCGAGAAGGGCGGTCCGTTCTACGACCCGAAGTACCCGAACCCGAACGACAACCCGTACGTTAAGGCCCTGGCCGCCGACATCCAGGTGCCGGACATCGATTCCGAGACGGGCGACGCCATCCAGCGTCCGGCCATCCCGGCCGACAAGTTCCCCTCGCCGTTCCCGAACGAGGCGGCGGCCCGGGGCTCGAACGGCGGCGCCCTGCCGCCGGACCTGTCGGTGATCACCAAGGCGCGCGAAGGCGGGCCGCGGTACATCTATTCGCTGCTGACCGGCTACGTGAACCCGCCCGCGGGTCTCACCGTCCCGGCCGGCGCCTACTACAACCCCTATTTCCCGGGCGACCTGACCGCCTACTGGAGCGGGGACCACCACAGCGTGCCGCAGGGCGGCACCCTGGCCATGCCGCCGCCGCTGGCGCCCGACAAGGTGACCTTCGACGACGGCACGAAGTCGACGATCGACCAGCAGGCCAAGGACGTGGTGGCGTTCCTGACGTGGGCTTCCGAGCCCAAGATGATGGAGCGCAAGCAGTTCGGCTTCGGCGCCATGATCTACCTGTTCCTGTTCTCGATCCTGCTGTGGTTCAGCTACCGCCGGATCTGGCGCAACGTGGCCCACTGAGGGCCCGAGGCGACCGCGAAGACCAGGAAAGGCCCCGGAGCGATCCGGGGCCTTTTCGTTTGGTCCGGATGACATCTTGGTCATGACACAGACTTAAGTTGGCCGCCCGGCGTCCCGCGCCTAACCCTCCCGCGCACACGTCCTGGGGGGACACATGCCGACCATCACCGTTCCGCGCGGCCGCACCGCCGCGCTCATCGCCGCCTACGCCGCCTGCTGGGCGGCCGCGACCGCCTATCTCGCGGTCAAGGGCGCCGACTGGAGCTTCCCGCTGATTTCCATGGGGGTGTTCGGCCTGGCCCTGTCGGGCCTCGCCGTGCTGCTGACCCGGCGGGCCAAGCCGCCGCCGGTCCCCGTGCCGCGTCCGGTCCTCGAGTTCTGGGCGGTGCTCGGCTTCCTGGCGGTCTACGCCGTGGGCTTCCTGGGCTATGGCATGGGCTGGGCGCGTCAGGCGCTGCCGGCCGGGCCCGGCCAGGAAAGCCTTGTCCTGGGCCTCAAGCTCGCCGTCCACGTGGGCCTGCCCGTCCTGCTGCTGCTGGCGCTCAGGGCGCCGGTGCGGCCGCTGTTCGCGGCCCACGCCGGCCGGGCGGGCTTCTGGCCGCCGCTCATCGCGCTGGGCGTGATCCTGCTGGGCCTGCTGGCCGTGGTGAGCCCCTCCCTGAAGGAGCTCTCCGCCCTGCATCCGACGGCGGGCCTGCTCGCCTGGGCGGCGCCGGCGGCCTTCGTCTGGCTGGCCCTGGAAGCCGGGCTCTGCGAGGAGTTCCTGTACCGGGCCGTCCTGCAGACGCGGCTCTCGGCCGTGCTGCGCAGCGAGGCGGGCGCGGTGGTGATCGGGGCCCTGATCTTCGCCCTGGCCCACGCGCCGGGCCTGTTCCTGCGCGGCGAGCCGGGGACGGATGGCTATTCCACCGATCCGCTCCAGGTGGCGGCCTTCACCGTGGCCAGCCTGTCGCCCATCGCCCTGCTGTTCGGAACGCTCTGGGCCCGCACGCGCAGCCTGCTCCTGGTCGTGTTGCTGCACGCGACCGTGGACATCCTGCCCAACCTGCCCGAGTTCATCGGGACCTGGGCGCGCTAGCGACGTCGAGGCGCCCGGCAGGGAAGTCGAAGCGCAGGCGGAAGCGCGCCAGCGCCGGGCCGCCGATGACGCCGGCCGCATCGCCCTCGGGCGGCATGAGGCCGGCGCCCAGGCGCCGCTCGGTGCGGCCGGCGAAGCGCAGGCTGCCGAGTTCCGCCAGCCACCGGCCGTTCGGATAGAGCTCGTCCGCACCGGACCCCTGGAGGGGCCGGGGCGTCGGGACCGAGGCCAGGTCGTCGGCCAGGCGCACGGCGACGTTGGCTCCGGTCGCGATCACGAAGGCGCCGCTGAGGGTTCGTTGGCCGTCGGAGACCTTGGCCTGCGCCGTTGGCCGCCCGCCGTCCCAGGCCAGCGGCAGGACGCGGGCGGCGCGGAAGCGGGGCGCTTCCCCCGGCCGCGACAGCCGCACGCGGCAGGGGCGGAAGCCCACGTCCACCACGAAGTCGCGCAGGACATCGGCCCCGATCACCCCCACGACCGCCGTGGGCAGGTTCCAGGTGCGCACGTCCAGGTCGGCGACGCCCAGGGGCCGGCCGGGCAGGGCGAGGCCGGCGAGGCGGACGGCGCCCGAGAGCTCGGCCGCCTCGATCCCCTCGGCCTGGGCCCTGGTCTCGTGCAGCAGGGTGCGGGGCGCGCCGGTGTCCAGGATGAAGTCCCCGGCGATCCCCGCCACCTCGGCCGGGACGACCACCACGCCGCCCTCGAACCAGCAGCGGGCCTCGCCCGCGCGCGCGGGCCCGCTCGCCGTCAGGAAGGCCGCGAGGGCCGCCAGGAAGGTGAGTCTCGTTCGCGCCACGGCCAACCATAGCGCCTTGCGGGTCGGTACGCCCTACGCGCGCCGCGGAAGGCCGCCTAGAGTCCGGCGATGGCTCACACCCCCGCCTGGCGCAACTTCCGGCGCATGCAGGACATGACCGTGGCGGCCGCGCTGCTGATCTACGCGGGCGCGGTGCTGCACGCCTTCGACCGGCTGCCGGGCGGCCGCGAGCTGATCGCCCAGCGGACGCTCGTGTGGCCGGGAATCTTCTTCCTGCTGTCCCTGGGCCTGCCGCTGCTGGCGGGGCCGGTCCGGCGGCCGCTGGCGCGCTATGTCTGGATGAGCTTCAGGGCGGGCTTCGGCCAGACGGCGGGATCGGTGGTCGGGGGCGTGGCCCTGCTGCTGGGCGCGGCGCTCTTCATGTACTGGCAGGTCGCCGGCGCGGCCCACGGGGGCCGCTATCCGGCCGGGGTGTTCTCGGGGTATGCGGCCGGCATCGGCATCCTGGCCGCCCAGGCGGCCCTGGTGCGGGTGCTGGAGCGCCACCCGGAGGTCAGGCGCGAGATCGAGCTGTAGGCTCGATCGCGCCTCCCCCTACCGCAGCTCCGCGGGGGAGGTGGCTCAGACCTCGCCCTTGCCGCCGCCGTTGCGGGCGAAGAGCTGGAGGGTGCGCAGGCGGGCCAGGCGCGCGGAGTCGGCGTGATAGTCGGCCCGGCGGTCCGACACGAAGCCGTGGCCGGCGTCGTAGAGATAGATCGGCAGGTCCGGGTGGGCCTGGCGGATCTCTTCCACCTTCTCCATCGGGATCGAGGCGTCGGTCTTGCCGAAGTGCAGGATGATGGGACAGCGCGGCGTCTCGTCCACCAGCTCGCTGATCCGTCGGCCGTAGAAGGCCGACGCGGCGGCCACGCCTTCGCAGCGGCAGGCCACGAGCCAGGTCGCCGCCCCGCCCCAGCAGTAGCCGGCGACGAAGCGCGGGCCTTCCAGGGCGTCCAGGGCCGCCTGGGCGTCGCCGGCCACCTGGTCCCAGGGTGTCGCCTGCGAGTACCGCACGCCCTTCTGGATGGCCTCCTGGCTGTAGTCGGCCTGGAAGCCCGGCTCGAGCCGGTCGTAGAAGCTGGGCGCGATCACCTCGTAGCCGTCGGCGGCGAAGCCGTCACAGAGCTCGCGGATGTGCTCGGTGACCCCGAAGATCTCCTGGATCAGCAGGAGGCCGCCGCGCCGGGCGTCGTCCGGCGTCGCGCGGTAGGCGGAGAGCTCGAAGCCGTCGAAGCGGCTCTTCAGGGTGATCGTCCCGCCCATGCCCAGGCGCTCCCTCAGACCCGGTCGAAGAGTTCCAGCGTGCGGTGGCGGGCGAGGTCGGCGGCCTCGGCGTTGTAGCGCTCGGGGCTCTCATTGTTGAAGCCGTGGCCGGCGCCTTCGTAGATGTGGACGGGGACGTCCGGGTGGTGGGCGCGGACGGCGGCCTCGACCTCGTCGGCGGGGATGCCGGGGTCGGTGCGGCCCAGGTGGACGATGGTCGGGCACTTCAGCGGCTCGGCGGCGAACTGCTTCACCAGGCTGCCGTAGTAGCTGGAGGCGGCCGAGAGGCCGTCGAGGCGGGCGGCGGCCAGCCAGGCCAGCGAGCCGCCGTAGCAGTAGCCCACCACGCAGACCTTCTCGCCATGCTGCTTCAGGAAGTCCCGGGCCGCGGCGATGTCGGCCAGGGCCTGGGGGAGCGGCGTGGCGCGGGCCTTCTCCAGCCCCGCCTGGATGCCCGCCTCGTCGTGCTCGGCGTGGAAGTCGCGCTGCAGCCGGTCGAAGAGGGCGGGCGCGATCGCCTCGTAGCCCATCTTGGCCCAGCGCTCGACGTCGGCCCGGACGTGCCGGTCGATGCCGAAAATCTCCTGCAGGACGATGACCCCGCCCTTGCGGGGGGTGAAGGCCGGCTCGTGGTAGGCGGTGAACGCGAACCCGTCGGCGCCCGTAAGCGTGATCGTCTCGGCCATCTTCGCCTCTTTCCCTATTTGGCTAGCCCGTCGAGCGGCGAAACCGTTCGCACTTTCGCCTACGGGCTCGCTAGACGTTGAACCGGAAGTTCATCACGTCGCCGTCCCTGACGACATAATCCTTGCCTTCCGAGCGTAGCTTGCCGGCGTCGCGCGCGCCGGCCTCGCCGCCCAGACGGATGTAGTCTTCATAGGCGATGGTCTCGGCCCGGATGAAGCCCTTCTCGAAGTCGGTGTGGATGACGCCGGCGGCTTGCGGGGCGGTGTCGCCCTTGTGGATCGTCCAGGCGCGGGCCTCCTTCGGCCCCACGGTGAAGTAGGTCTGCAGGCCCAGCAGATGGTAGGCCTCGCGGATCAGTTTGTTGAGGCCGGGCTCGGCCAGGCCCAGGGTCTCCAGGAACTCGGCTCGCTCCTCGGGCTCCAGCAGCGCGATCTCGCTCTCGATCTTGGCCGAGATGACCACGCTGTCGGCGCCGTCGCGGGCGGCGCGCGCCTTCACCTGCTCGGAGAGTTCGTTGCCGGTGGCGGCCGAGCCCTCGTCGACGTTGGCCACGTAGAGGGCGGGCTTGGAGGTCAGGAGCTGGAGCATCCGCCAGGCCTTGTCGTCCTCGGCCGTGATCTTGGCCACGCGGGCGGGGCGGCCCTCGTTCAGCTCGGCCAGGGCCAGCTTGACCAGGCGAAGGGTCTGGGTCGCTTCCTTGTCGCCGACCTTGGCGCGCTTCTCGAGGTTCGCCACCCGCTTCTCGAGGCTTTCCATGTCGGCCAGCATCAGCTCGGTCTCGATGGTGTCGAGGTCGGCCATCGGGTCGACGCGGCCCTCCACGTGGGTGATGTCGTCGTCGATGAAGCAGCGGGCCACGAAGGCGATGGCGTCGCAGTCGCGGATGTTGGCCAGGAACTGGTTGCCGAGGCCCTCGCCCTTGGAGGCGCCCCGCACCAGGCCGGCCACGTCCACGAAGTTGATGCGGGCGGGGATGATCTCCTTCGAGGGGATGACCTTGGCCAGGGCCTCCAGGCGCGGCTCGGGCACCGCCACGTCGCCGATGTTGGGCTCGATGGTGCAGAACGGATAGTTCGCGGCCTGGGCCGCGGCGGTCTGGGTGAGCGCGTTGAACAGGGTCGACTTGCCCACGTTCGGCAGGCCGACGATGGCGACTTTCAGGGCCATGAGACTTTCGCAGTTCCTAGTGAGGCGGCGGACCTAGCACGCGGACGCCCTTATCGTCATCCCGGGCGCATGCTTCTCCCCCGGTTCGCGGGGGAGGAGCGCGGGGCCTATTCCCCCCGCGCCAGCTTGCGGGGGTCGCGCTTCTCGGCGGGCGCCAGGCGCATGACCTCGGCCTGGTACTTCTCGTCCTCGCCGACGGCGAGCAGGGGGAGGGCCTCGGCGCAGGCCTGGAGCAGGGGCTCCAGCCACTTCAGCTCGGCCTTGTGGAAGTCGGAGAGCACGTGGCCGTGCACCAGCTCCTTCTGGCCCGGATGGCCGGTGCCGATGCGGGCGCGGCGGAAGTCGGGGCCGATCTGGGAGGTCACCGAGCGGATGCCGTTGTTGCCGGCCGCGCCGCCGCCGGTCTTCATCCGGAAGCGGCCTGGGGCCATGTCGATCTCGTCGTAGAAGACCACGACATCGGAGGGCTTGAGCTTGAAGAACTTCATGGCCTCGCCCACGGCGCGGCCGCTTTCGTTGTAGTAGGTCTGGGGCTTGAGGATCAGCGCGCGGACCGGACCCTCGGGCGTGTCGATGGTCCCCTCGGCTGCCTGGCTCTGGAAACGCGAACGCGCCGCGGAGAAGCCCCAGCGGCGCGCGATCTCGTCCACGGCCATGAAGCCGACGTTGTGGCGGTTCTTCGCGTAGGTCGGACCAGGGTTGCCGAGCCCGGCGATGAGCAGCATGTCGCCCCGCTGGATGAGCGGAGGCGAGGATTACTCCTCGCCGCCCTCCGCAGCCGTTTCGCCCTCGGCGCCCTCGGCGGCTTCCTCGACCTCGGCCTTGGCGCCCGAAATGCTGGCCACCACGGTCTCGGCGTCGAGCGCGGAGGTCGCGTTGGCGGGCAGCGTCAGGTCGGCGACGCGGATGGTGGTGCCGATCTCGAGGCCGGTCAGGTCGAACACGATCTCTTCCGGGATCTGGTCGGCCGGGCAGGAGACGGTGAGCGTGTGCAGGGCCACCGTCAGGGCGCCGCCGCGCTTCAGGCCCGGCGAATCGTCCTGGTTGGTGAAGTGCACCGGCACTTCGATCTTGATCTGCTGGTGCTCGTCGACCCGGTACAGGTCGAAGTGCAACGGCTCGTCGGTGACCGGATGCATGTCCACCGCCTTGGCGATGACCGGCTGGGTCTCCTTGCCGTACTTCAGCGTCACCAGGTGGCCCAGCAGCTTGCCCGTGTAGAGCGCCTTGCGGAACTCGTTGGCCTTCACGGCGATGGCGACGGGGTCCTTGTCGCCGCCGTACAGGACGCCGGGAACCAGGCCCGCGCGGCGGGTGGCGCGCGCGCCACCGGTGCCGGTACGCTCACGCACTTCAACGTTCAAAACGATCTCGGCCATGGCCTTGCCTCAAAACGAAGGCGCCGCGCTGCTGGAAGCGCGGCGACGGAATTCCGCAGACCCTGTCGGGTCGAAAGGTGCGCGTAGATACACAAAAGCCCCGCCCTACGCAACGGGCGGGGCTGCGATTCCTTCCGGGGTCAGCGCGTCTTGACGGCCGAGCCCGTACCGACCGGGATGGGGCCCACCGGCGAGGCCTCCGTGAGCCGGGTGGCGGGCTCGGCGGGCTCGGGCACGCCGGCGCCTTTCAGCACGCACTTGCCGGTGTCCATCAGGCTGTGCACGCCCAGGCAGAACACGTCCTCGTAGTGCGGCTTGGAGACGGCCAGGCACTGGTAGAGGTTGAGCTTGGACATGTTGAGGCAGGTGGCCGCGTTGGGATCGGCCATGATCGGCATGAGCTGCTGCAGGCTCGCGTCGTCCGCGTAGCCCAGGGCGGCCAGGGCGGCGATGGCCATCGAGCGGACCACGATGGGCGTGTAGGGCGGGCTGGCCGCCTGGCCGGTGATGCCCAGCGAGCCGGTGGTCAGCACGGCCTGCTGCAGCCGGGCCGTCTCGGCGGTGTCGCCCATGAGCGGCGTGGCCGAGAGCTGCTTGGCGAGCGACAGGCGGGCCTCCCGTCCGGCGACCTCCTTCTTGGACCACGGCGAGCGCTGCACGTCGTAGGCGGCCTGGCGGACGGCCTTGCCCTGGGCGAGCAGCCGGGCGCCGTCGTCGGCGAGGGCGGCCTTCACCAGGCCCGCGGCCCCGGCCGAGCCGTTGATGCCGATGACGTAGGCCGGGTCCTTCATGATCTCGTAGGCGATTGTGCGCCGCTGGGTCGGGTCGGCCGCATAGGCGCGCACCCCGGCCACGAAGCCCGGGTCCTGCAGGGCCACGACCGCGCCATAGGCGATGGCCCCGCGCAGGAGCTGCTGCGGCTCGTAGGCCGCGCCGGCGCGGACGCCCTGGGCGACCTGGTCGCCGTCGGCGAAGGCGGGCGAGATGGCGGTGGCGGTCGCGACATAGCGACGGTAGGCGGCGGCCTGCTCGATCACCTTGGGCGAAAGGCTGACAGCCGGCACGGGCGGCGGCGGGGCGATCACCTGGGGCTCGGCGCACGCGGCCAGGATGGCGGCCGTGGCGATCGCGGCGCCCGTGAGCGCCCGGCGGACCTGCATGAAGGACGGCATCTGGAGGCTTCCCCCTCTTACGAGTGGACGAATCTTATCACCTGCCCCCGCAGTGATGGTTTCCTAAACCGGTAAACTCTTGCTGACCAAGCGTCGCCGGACGTCCGGAGTCTAGTCGAAGAGTTTCGACACCGACTCCTCGTTGGCGATGCGGCGGATCGCCTCGCCGATCAGGCCCGCGCAGCTCACGGTGCGGATCTTGTCCACCCCGGCCACCTCTTCCGAGCGTTCGATGGAGTCGGTGATGACCAGCTCCTTGAGCACCGAGTTCTTCACCCGCTCGGCCGCCGCGCCCGAGAGGACGCCGTGGGTGATGTAGGCCGACACCTCGGCCGCGCCGGCGTCCATCAGCGACTGGGCCGCCGAGCAGAGCGTGCCGGCGGAGTCCACGATGTCGTCGAAGATGATCAGCCGGCGGCCGGTGACGTCGCCGATGATGTTGGCCACTTCCGACTTGCCGGGACCCGAGCGGCGCTTGTCGACGATGGCCAGATCGGCGTTCAGGCGGCTGGCGACGGCCAGGGCCCGGACCACGCCGCCCACGTCCGGCGAGACGATCAGCAGCTCGTCGGCCTTGGCGTAGTTGGTCTTGATGTCCTGGGCCATCAGCGGCGCGGACTGCAGGTTGTCGGTCGGGATGTCGAAGAAGCCCTGGATCTGGCCCGAATGCAGATCCATGGTCAGCACGCGGTCGGCGCCGGCGCGGGTGATCAGGTTGGCCACCAGCTTGGCCGAGATGGGCGTGCGGCCGCCGGTCTTACGGTCCTGACGGGCGTAGCCGAAGTAGGGCATCACCGCCGTGATCCGCTTGGCCGACGCGCGCTTCAGCGCGTCGATGCAGATCAGGAGCTCCATCAGGTGGTCGTTGGCGGGATAGGCCGTGGACTGAAGGACGAAGACGTCCTCGCCGCGCACGTTCTCGTCGATGGTGACCCAGACCTCGTTGTCCGGGAACCGCTTCACCTGGGCCCTCGTGAGCGGCAGATCGAGGTGGGAGGCCACGGCCTGCGCAAGCGTGCGATTCGAGTTGCCGGCCAGCAGCTTCATCGGACCCCCATTTGGCTAGTTGGCGGGCTTGTAGGCAGGCGAGGCGGCGGAGTCTAGGGCGCCGCTACGCCAGCATGATCGCCGAGAGCAGCCGGCCGTAGTCGGGCTCGCCGCCCTTGAAGGCCCGGCGGTTGGAGAAGAACAGCTCGCCCTCGGCGCAGGTGTCGCGGCCGATCCACGCGCAGCGCGCGACGCCCGCGGCCTTCAGCCGCGCCAGGACGAAGCCCGGCAGGTCGAACTGGCGCTTCTCGGGGCTGGCCCCGGCCGAGAAGAAGCGGGCGTAGGCGGGGTCGAAGCGGGTGAAGCGGGCCTCATACTCAAGGCCCACCTCGTAGGAGGCGGGGGCGATGCAGGGGCCGATGGCGGCGACGATGCGTTCGCGTCGGGCTCCGAGCTCTTCCATGCGGCTGACGGCGGCCTCGGCGACGCCGGTGAGCGCGCCCTTCCAGCCGGCGTGGGCGGCGGCCACCACCCTGGCCTCGGCGTCGGCCAGCAGGATCGGGGCGCAGTCGGCCGAGAGCGCCCCGCAGATGACGCCCGACGTGGCGCTGACCACGGCGTCGGCCTGGGGCGGGCCCGCGGGCCAGGGTCCGTCGGCGACGAGCGCGGTCGGGGAATGGATCTGGTAGGCGGTGACCAGCTCCCCGCCCAGGTGGGCGGCGGCCCGGCGGCGGTTCTCGGCCACCGCGTCGGGATCGTCGTTCGAGCCGACGCCGACGTTCAGCGACGCGTAGATTCCCTGGGAGACGCCGCCCTGCCGGGTGAAGAAGGCGTGGCGGACGCCGGGCAGGTCCAGCAGCGGCGAGGTGAGGACGGGCAGGGCGCTCATGCGTCGGCTTCCTCGAAGGCCGGCGGCGTCCAGCCGGGCGAATGGATGCAGCAGGCCTTGAACAGGTCGCCCATCTGGTCGGCGGCCATCAGGCGGTTGAGCTGGCGACCGATGACCGGGGCCTTGTCGGGGCGGGCGCGGACCAGGGCCTCGGCGCGCTCGCCGATGCCCAGGCGCGCCAGGAACTGGGCTTGGGTGAGGATGGCGGTCCCGGCGCCTTCCGCCCGGGCGGCCTCCATCACGGCGGGGAAGTCGGCGTGGACGGTCAGGTCCGCCTCGCCGGCATGCGCGAGCGGGTCGACCTTGCGGTGGCGCAGCATGGCCTGGAGGGTGTCGCCGAAGCCTGGCCGGTCGCGGCCGTAGTCGATGAGGAGAGCCGCCCCGCCGTCGCGCACGATGCGCGCGCCCAGCTCGGCCCCCAGGGCGGCCTGGGCGGCGGACTGTTCGTAGACGACGCCCTCGCGGGCGTCGGGCAGCAGGGTCCCGGCCGGCGTGGCGGCGAGGCCGAAGGCGAGGCGGCCCTCGGCGTCCAGGCCCACGACCTGCTCGGCCCAGCCGGCGGCGGTGCGCACGAACTGGCGCACGGGCAGGCAGTCCAGCAACTCGTTGGCGACAAGGATCATGGGCGCGCCGCCGGGGACCTCGGCCAGGGACGCAGCCCAGCGGACGCCGTCGCCCAGGCGCCCGCGCTGCAGGGCGCGAAGGGGCGGGGACGTCTCCACCAGCCAGACGTCGGCGGCCTCGCGGAAGCCCGGAGCCATGCGGACGGTCCGCAGGACGTCGCTCATCAGCGTCCCGTCGCCGGGGCCCATCTCGACCAGGCGGAAGGGGTCGGGGCGGCCCATCGCCTCCCAGGCCACGGCCGCCCAGGCGCCGATCAGTTCGCCGAACATCTGGCTGACCAGGGGGGCGGTCACGAAGTCGCCGCCCTCGCCCAGGGCCGGACGCGTGGCGTAGTAGCCGTACTCGGGGTCGTGCAGGCAGGCGGTCATGAACTGGGCGACCGTGAGCGGCCCGCCCTGGGCGATCTGGGCCGCGAGCTTCCCGGCTAGCCCGCCGCTCACGCCGCCTGGACCGTGGGCGCGGGTTCGCGCATCCCGCGCCAGATCAGCCAGCCGCCGAACAGGATCATGGGGATCGACAGGTACATGCCCATGGTCAGGCCGAGCGGCAGGTTCTCCAGTCCCGCGTCGGGCTGGCGGACGTTCTCCAGGCTGATGCGGAAGACGGCGTAGAGGACCGTGAACATGCCCATGACCACGCCCCGACGGTTCAGCAGCTTCGCGCCGTGCGTCGCCCAGCGCAGGACCAGGAACAGCACGATCCCCTCGAGCGCGGCCTCGTAGAGCTGGCTCGGGTGGCGGGCCATCTCGCCGGCCGGGCACCAGCCCAGGGTCTTTCGAATATGGTCGTTGCAGAAGACGATGCCCCAGGGCGCGTCGGTGGGCCGGCCCCAGAGCTCGCCGTTGATGAAGTTGGCGATGCGGCCGAAGAACAGGCCGATGGGAACCACGGCGGCCACGAGGTCGCCCAGGCGCCAGGGGTCGATCCGATTCTTCCAGGAGAAGCCGATCATGGCCAGGAGGACGCCGATGGCGCCGCCGTGGAAGCTCATGCCGCCGTTCCAGATCTGGAGGATCTGGAGCGGGTCGGTCCAGATGATCCGGGGCGTGTAGAAGAGCACGTGGCCCAGGCGGCCGCCCACGATAATGGCCAGGGTCGCCCAGAGGATGAAGTCGTCGATCTGCTCCGGCGTGGCGGGCGGCGGCCGGAGCGCCCACAGGCGCGGATTCCTCACCATGGCCACCGCGTAGCGCCAGCCGATCAGGATGCCGGCGACGTAGGCCAGGGCGTACCAGCGGATGGCGAGAGGGCCGAGCTGGACCAGGACGGGATCGAATTCGGGGAACGGCACGAGTCGGGCGCCTCCAGCGTTGGAAGAGGAGAGTTAGACGAGAAGCCCTTCGCTTTCACCCCCCGAAGGGCCATATAGGGGAGCAGGACCGCGATCCCGCGGGCCTCAAGACGAACAAGATGCAGACCCAGAACCCGATCCTCGACGAGCTCGCCAAGCTGACCACCGCCGCCATGGGCATGGCCCAGGCCGCCGGCGAGGAGGCCCGCGCGGCCTTCCGCAGCCAGGCCGACCGCATCGCCGCCGAGCTCGACCTCGTACGTCGCGAGGACTTCGACGCGCTGAAGGCCGAGCTGGCCGCGCTCCGCGCCGAGGTCGAGGCCCTGCGCGCCGCCAAGGCGCCCAAGCCGCGCGCCGCCAAGGGCGAACAGGCCTGATCCCTGTGAACAATACGCCCGCGCGGGCCTTCCGTCGCAAGAACAGGATGACGCGACGCCCGCGAAGCAGCTTACTTTCAATGTCGCAGGCGATTCGGGGGCGTATCGCTCCCCGCCCGCTGCGAAAGGGGTCTTAGATTGGACACCTCCCAGACGGACGACACCGTCCTCCTCTCCAACGATCCGCTCGACGTGGTCGAGCACGTCCTCACCGCCGAGAACCTCCCCTTCGACCGCACGGAAGACGGCGACCTCGCCTTCTCCCTGGCCGGCGACTGGAAGGACTACGAGCTCTGGTTCGCCTGGCGGCCCGAGGGCGACACGCTGCAGCTCTGCCTCTCGATGGACCAGAGGGTCCCGCGCGAGCGCCGGGCGGCGGCCCACGAGCTGATCGCCGCGGTCAATCCGCGGGTCTGGCTCGGGCACTTCGAGCTCTGGGAAGACGGCGAGATCATCTTCCGGCACGGCATGGCGCTGATGACCGGGGAACAGCCGAGCCTGGCCCAGGCCGCGGCCATGATCGACGTGGCGGTGGAGGCGGGCGACCGCTTCTACCCGGCGTTCGACTTCCTGCTCCGGGGCGCCAAGTCCCCGCAGGACGCCATCGCCGCGTGCATGTTCGAGACGGTCGGCGAGGCGTGATGCGCTGATCGTCGGGCTTGGGGCCGCGGCGCTCAGCCGCTAGGTTCCGGCCGATGATCACGCCGATACTGATGCTGGGCGCGGGCCGGATGGGCGGCGCCATGGTCGAGGGCTGGCGCGCGGCGCAGGCCTTCGCCCCTTCCGACCTGATGATCCGCGATCCCCTGCCGGGTCCGTCGGCCCAGGCCGCCGCCGAGGCGGGCGCGGTGCTCAACCCTCCCGATTCCGAACTCGCCCGGGCGCGCACCGTGGTGCTGGCGGTGAAGCCGCAGCTCTGGCGCGAGGCCGCCGCCGAGGTCGCCGCCTGGCTGGCCGAGGACGCGGTCATCGTCTCGATCGCGGCGGGCGTGAAGGCGCAGGACATCTCGAAGGAGTTCGGCGGCCGGCCGGTGGCCCGCGTGATGCCGACCACGGCGGCGGCCATCGGCCAGGGGACGGCGAGCCTCTACGCCGACGATCCGGCGGCGCTGGCCCGCGCGCACGCGCTGTTCGAGCCGCTGGGAACGGTGGTGGATCTGGCCGACGAGGGGCTGATGCACGCGGCCACGGCGGTCTCGGGCTCGGCGCCGGCCTATCTCTACGCCTTCATCGAGGCGCTGGAGGGCGCTGGCGCGGCGGCGGGGCTGTCGCCCGAGGACGCCCGGCGCCTGGCCCGCTCGACGCTGACCGGGGCCGCGGCCCTGCTGGCCCGCACCGGCGAGGACCCGGCCGAGCTGCGCCGGCAGGTGACCTCCCCCGGCGGGACGACCGAGGCGGCGCTGAACGTCCTGCTCTCGGCCAAGGGCGGCCTCCCCGACCTGCTGCGCGAGGCCGTCTCGGCAGCGGTGCGCCGCTCGAAGGAACTGGGGGCCTAACCTACCGTGTCTGCGATTGCCGCCAGGTCTGGGCCTGGCAGACGACCAGCACGCAGCCCTCGACCTTCAGCGTGCCGTCGGCGTCGACCCGCATCCTGGAGTCGTAGGTCTTGCCGCTCTGCGGATCGTAGATCTTGCCGCCCTTCCAGCGGCCGGGCCCGTCGGCCTTGAAGTCGCGGATCATGGTGAGGCCCAGCACGGGGCGGCCGCGCAGGTCCGGGTCGGGATTGTGGACGTCCTTGGCGCCGGCCGTCTTCAGCCAGGTGACCACGCCGCACATGCGGTCGGCCTTGCCGGCGCAGGGGGCGATCTTCACCCTGGCCGTCCCGGCCTGGGTGAGCCATTCGCCCTCCACCGGATCGGCGGCGAGGGCCAGGGTCGGGACGATGGTCGGGGCGGCGGCGAGGGCCGCGGCCAGGACGGCGTGGAGCAGGCGCATGGGGTTCCTCCGGATGCGGCCGAGCGTGCCCGGCGAAGCTGAACGGCCGATGAAACGCCTCAACCCGGCAGACGGACCACGGCCCGCAGGCCGCCGAGGGGCGAGCGGTCCAGGGTGATGTCGCCGCCGTGGCCGCGGGCCACGTCGCGGGCGATGGCGAGGCCCAGCCCCACGCCCTTGGTGTTCTGGTTGCGGGATTCGTCCAGGCGGGCGAAGGCCTTGAAGGCCTCCTCGTACCGCTCGGCCGGGATGCCGGGGCCATCGTCGTCCACCACGATCTCCACCCCGCCCTGGGCGCGGCGGCGAGCGGCGACCTCGACCCGCTCGCCGTGGGCGGCGGCGTTCATCACGAGATTGGCGAGCGCGCGCTTCAGCGCGTTCGGCCGGACGGTGGCGGTGAGGCCGGGTTCGGCGGTGACCTTCACCTGGGCCCCGGCGCGCACGGCGCCTTCGCTGACCTCGTCGATGAGCCGGCGCAGCGGGGCGGGTTCGAGCGCCTCGCCGCCCTCGCCCCGGGCGAAGGCGAGGTACTCGTCGATCATGTGCTCCATCTCGGAGAGGTCGCGCTTCATCTCGGCGGTGGCCCGGGTGGGCTCCGAGAGCGCCAGCGCCAGCTTCAGGCGGGTGAGCGGCGTGCGCAGGTCGTGGCTGACCGAGGCCAGGAGGGCGGTGCGCTGATCGATGTGGCGCTGGATGCGGGCGCGCATGTCGAGGAAGGCGCGGGCGGCGCGGCGGACCTCCTTGGCGCCCTGGGGCTTGAAGCTGGGCTGGTCGGCGCCGCGCCCGAAGGCCTCGGCGGCGTTGGCCAGGCGCTCGATGGCGCGGACCTGGTTGCGGATGAACAGGATGGCGACGGCGGTCAGCAGGACGGTGGCCACGGTCATCCACAGGACGAAGATATGCCCCTGGGTGGCGAAGGCGCGGTCGCGCGGCGCCAGGATGCGCATCACCCCGCCGGGGACGGCCACCCGGATGTCCACGTAGGCCGGGTAGCGGGTGGTGTCGAACCAGAACGGGGCGTCGAGCCGCTCGGTCAGCGCCCGCTCCAGGGACCGGTCGATGGGGGCGAAGAAGGGTTTGAAGGGCGCGGGCGGGTCGCGCCGCCGGGCCGGGAGCTGGCGGCCGGGCTGGAGGGCCACCGACAGGCCCATGGAGTCCTCGGCGCGCTTCGACAGCCGGGCGAAGCTCTCGGGGCGCGGGTCCTCGCTATAGCTCTCGACGGCCCAGGCGATGTCGCCCGCCAGACCCTCCGACAGGCGGCTGGTCACGGTCTGCCAGTGGGCGTCGAAGAAGACGTAGGTGACCGCGATCTGCATCAGGGCCACCGGCAGGACGATGATGAGCAGGGACCGCCCGAACAGCGAGGTCGGCAGCCGGCGCCGGGCCCAGCGCCCGAGGACGCGGAGGAAGGACGGCGAGCTCATCAGTCCGGACTGAGGCGGTAGCCGATCCCGCGCACCGTCTGGAGGTAGCGCGGGGCCTTGGGATCGTCCTCGATCTTGCGGCGCAGGCGGGTGACCTGGACGTCCACGGCGCGGCCGGAGGGGTCGACCGAGCCGCGCGCCAGCTCCAGCCGGTCGACGGGCTCGTGCGGGGTGCGGGCGAGCTGGCGCAGCAGGGCCACCTCGGCCTCGGTGAGGCGCACCGGCTCGCCCTCGCAGGTGAGTTCGCCGCGCTCGGCGTCGAAGGCGCAGCGGCCGAGCGACAACACGCCGCCGGGCTGGGGACGGTCCTGGGCGCGGCGCAGGATGGCCTCGATGCGCAGCAGCAGTTCCTCGGGTTCGAAGGGCTTGCCCAGGTAGTCGTCGGCGCCCAGCTTCAGGCCTTCGATGCGGTCGCTGGCGTCGCCGCGGGCGGTCAGCATCAGCACCGGCGTCCGGCCCGCCGCTCCGCGCTGGTCGCGCAGCCAGCGGGTCAGCGAGAACCCGTCCTCCCCGGGCATCATCACGTCGAAGACGGCGAGGTCGAAGTCGAGGGTGGCCAGCAGGCTACGGGCCGGCGCCCCGCCCGCGGCGGCGGTCACCCGGAAGCCGGCGCGGCTCAGGTATTCCTTCAGCAGGTCGCGGATGCGGTCGTCGTCGTCGACGATCAGCAGGTGGCGGCCGCGCGGCGCGGACTGCAGGCTCATCCCAGCCCCCCGCCGGCGTTGGGGCTGCGGGTGCGGCCGCCGGCCAGCGCCGCCAGGATGCGCCGCGCGCCGGCCACGCCGTCGAGGCCGCCCACGCGGTAGGCGCGGCCGATCTGGCTGCGCAGGCGTTCGCTGATCGCGCCCTCGAAGGCGCGGCCCCTGTCGGTGAGGGCGGCCGTGCGGCGGCGGCCGTCGAGGTCGCCAGCGGCCTTCTCCACCAGGCCCTTGGCGGCGAGGTCCACGAGGATGCGGCTGGCGGCCTGCTTCGAGAGGCTGGTCAGGTGGGCGAGCTCCTGCACCCCGATGCCCGGCCGGCGCCGGAGCAGGAAGGCGGCGCGCCAGTGCGAGCGGCCCAGGCCCAGGTTCTCGGCCTCCAGCCCCTGGTCCACGGCGGCCCACAGGGCGGCCTCGGCCAGCAGCAGGAGTTCGAGGCCGGCGTCGAGCTCGTCCTCGCGCAGGATCAGCCGGGGATCGGCGGGCGCGTTCACGGCCTCAGCATACGTCGCGCCCCCGTCGTGGCGCTAGGTCAGGCGAGCAGCGCGTAGGGCCGGGGATAGGCTTCGCCCCGGGCGAGGTAGACGACGCCCACGATGCAGCGGACCGCGAACCAGACGGCGGCGGCCGCCCAGATAAGGCCGGCGAGCGCCATGATCGGGAAGCCGATCAGGATGACGGTCAGCAGCGCGCCCAGGCCGAAGAGGATGCCGCCCACGACGCCGCCGAGGACGGCGAGCGCCAGCCCGAGCCAGAAGGTTCGGATCAGGAAGGTGTAGTGTGACCTCATCACCGGACCAGCGACGCCCTGCTGCACGTGGGCGATGATGATTCCGATGATCGCGGTGAGCCCGCCGGTCGCGAACGCCAGGAGATAGAGTGCGTAGACGACCGCCGGCATCGTGCGGTCTTCGGTGGTCCCGTAACCCAGGTCGGCCATGATTCAGCCCTCCGTCCCCAATCCCGTATGGGGATCATGCCCTATTGAGGTGGGAGGGGAAGGCCCCTGATGGAAGGGCGGCTCAGGCCCGTTCGAGCGTGATGTCCACGCCCGCGCCGACGGCGTGGGGCGCGAGCGCCAGGGGCTTCTCGATGCGGACCCGCACGCGGGTGACCCGCGCGTCCGCCAGGCACCGGCGGCCGAGGCGGTGGGCGAAGGTCTCCACGAGGTCGACATGGCCCTCGGCGGCGATGTCCTGGGCGGCCTGGAGCACGGCCTCGTAGTTCAGCGTGTGGGCCAGGCGGTCACTGTCGTCGGTGGGGACGTCCAGCTCCACGTCGACGATCAGCGGCTGAACCCGGCCGATCTCGTGGCGGTGGATGCCGATCTCGGCCTGCACCTTCAGGCCGGTGACGAAGACCTTGCTGGCGCAGAGCCGCACCCCGCTCATGACAGGTGCTGCCCGGAGTCCACCGCGATCATCTGGCCGGTCACCGAGACGGCGTCGATCAGGTAGCGCAGGGCCCTGCCCACCTCGGCCGGCGGCACTGGACGGGCCAACAGGGTGGACGCGGCCTCGGCGTCGAAGGCGGCCTGGTCCTGGTGGATGGAGGGCAGGGTTGGCCCCGGGCCGATGCCGTTCACCCGCACCCGGGGCGCGAGCGCCCTGGCGAGCATCCGGGTCGCCTCCCAGAGCGCGGCCTTGCTGAGCGAATAGGAGAAGAACTCGTCGGTGGGCCGCCAGACGCGCTGGTCGAGGATGTTGACGATCAGGCCCTCGCGGTCGGCGGGCAGGCGCCTGGCGAACGCCTGGGCCAGGACGAGCGGCGCGCGCAGGTTGGTCTCCATGTGGAGGTCCCAGGAGGCGCGGTTCATGTCGGAGAAGGCGTCTTCCTCGAAGACGCTGGCCGAGTTGACCAGCAGGGTGACGGGCCCGAGCTCGGCCTCGGCCTCGCCCACCAGGGCCACGGTGGCGGCCTCCTGGCGCAGGTCGCAGTGGAGGATGGCGGCCTTGCGGCCCCGGGCGCGGACCTCGGCGGCGGCCGCCTCGGCGTCGTCGTCGACGGCGCGCACGTGGACCGCCACGTCGAAGCCCGCGTCGGCGGCGACCTGGGCCAGCACCCGGCCGATCCGCCGCGCGCCGCCCGTCACCAGAGCCGCGCCGCGGCTAGCCACCTGGGACGGTTCCCTTCAGGTCAGTCGAGGCGGCCGAACTCGTAGAGGTTCAGCGCGGCGATGACGACGATGAAGATGCCGATGGCGTAGATCCCGATCACGGGGAAACTCCAAGTCCTGGGGTGTCCGGGCTTTAGCGAGACGGGGGCCGGCCCGCAAGCCGGCTTGTCGAACGGCCGAAGTCGCGTTCAAGGTTCCTTCCCCCACCTTCAGGGAGCCCGCGATGCCGCTCGCCCCGATCCCCGCCACCGCCTTCGAGAAGATCGCGCTCGGCATCGACCGGCCCGAGGACGTGGTGGCGGCCAAGGACGGCCGGGTCTTCGCCTCGGACCACCAGTGCGCGGTGGCCGAGCTGCTGCCGGGTGGAGCCTTCCGGCGGCTCGGGCCGAAGGGCGGGGCGCCCAACGGGATCAACATGGACGCCCAGGGCCGCATCGTGATCGCCAATTTCGGCATCTACGACCGCGAGGACGGGCCGCTGCAGCGCTTCGATCCGGCGACCGGCGTCCACGAGACCCTGCTGACCGAGGTGGAGGGGCGGAAGCTGACCTCGGCCAACTATCCGGTGATCGACCGGGCCGGGAACATCTGGTGCGCCAATTCCACGGACGCCGAGACCTGGCCCCAGGCCCTGGACGGCCGGGCCGACGGCTTCCTCTTCGTGCTGACGCCGGCCGGCGAGGCGCGGATCGTGGCCGAGGGGCTGAAGTTCCCGAACGGCCTCGCCCTGTCGGCGGACGAGCAGTTCCTGTTCTGCGCCCAGACCAGCGGGGCCGACGTGCTGCGCTTCCCGGTGCTGGAGGGGCCCGCGCTGGGGCCCGCCGAGCGCTACGGGCCGGTGCTGGGCCGCCTGATGGTCGCCGGGGAGAGCGTCGATGCGCATGCCAATGGTCAGGGGGGCGACCTGGGCTACACCGACGGGGTGGGCCTGGACGCGGAGGGGAACCTCTGGGTCTGCCTGCCGGCCGCGAACAAGGTCGTGGCGATCACGCCGGATCGGGAGGTGGTGACGGTGATCCACGACCCCGGCGGCAAGATCGTGAACCACCCCACGAACGTGACCTGGGGCGGCGGCGACCTGAAGGACCTGTACATCGGCTCGATCCGGGCCGATTACGTGCTGCAGGCGAGGTCGCCGGTTGCGGGCCAGCCGCACGTTCACCAGCTTTGACCTCGCGTCAGGGCTTTCCCCCTGAACGGCGATCACTAAAATGGTTGTTTGAATGTCGGGGCGGACGGCGCCCGGCGGCCAGATAAGAAAGTCCAGGAGGACGGCATGCGCGAGTACCTGAAGTTCTACATCGACGGCGAATGGGTGGATCCCGTCGAGCTCAAGACCCTCGACGTCGAGAACCCGGCGACCGAGGAGGTCGTGGGCAAGATCGCGCTCGGTTCGGCCGCCGACGTGGACAAGGCCGTGATGGCCGCCCGCCGCGCCTTCCCCGCCTGGTCGCAGACCAGCCGCGAGGAGCGCCTGGAGGTGCTGCAGCGCATCCTGGCCGAGTACCAGAAGCGCTTCGGCGACCTGGCCGTCGCCGTCACCGAGGAAATGGGCGCGCCCGCCTCGCTCGCCCAGCGGGCCCAGGTGCCGGCCGGCATGGGCCACCTCGCCACCGCCGCCAACATCCTGAAGGACTTCAAGTTCGAGGAAGACCGGGGCGAGACCCTGATCGTCAAGGAGCCGATCGGCGTCTGCTCGTTCATCACCCCCTGGAACTGGCCGCTGAACCAGATCGCCTGCAAGGTGGCCCCGGCCATCGCCACGGGCTGCACCATGGTGCTGAAGCCGTCGGAAGTCGCGCCCTTCAGCGGGCACATCTTCGCCGAGATCATGCACGCGGCGGGCGTGCCGGCCGGCGTGTTCAACATGGTCCACGGCGATGGCCCCGGCGTGGGCGTGGCGCTGTCGGTGCATCCGGAAGTCGACATGGTGTCCTTCACCGGCTCGACCCGCGCGGGCATCGAGGTGGCCAAGAACGCCGCCCCGGGCGTCAAGCGCGTCCATCAGGAGCTGGGCGGCAAGAGCCCGAACATCGTGCTGGACGACGACGCCTTCTCGAAGAGCGTGGCGCGCGGCGTGATGCACGTGATGAACAACTCGGGCCAGAGCTGCAACGCGCCGACCCGGATGCTGGTCCCCTCCAAGCGCATGGACGAGGCCATGGCGGTCGCCAAGGCCACGGCCGAGCAGGTCACCGTCGGCGACCCGAACGGCAACTTCAACATGGGCCCGGTGGTCTCCAAGCTGCAGTGGGAGAAGATCCAGGCGCTGATCCAGAAGGGGATCGACGAGGGCGCGACCCTGGTCGTCGGCGGCACGGGCCGTCCCGAGGGCCTGGAGAAGGGCCACTTCGTGAAGCCCACCGTGTTCGGCAACGTGAAGAACGACATGACCATCGCCCGCGAGGAGATCTTCGGGCCGGTGCTGTCGATCCTGGGCTATGAGAGCCTCGACCAGGCCATCGCCATCGGGAACGACACCGAGTACGGCCTGGCCGGCTATGTGAACGGCGCCGACCTCGCCAAGGCCCGCGACGTCGCCCGAAAGATCCGCGCCGGCCAGGTGTCGATCAACGGCGCCAGCGACATGACCGCCCCCTTCGGCGGCTACAAGAAGAGCGGCAACGGGCGCGAATGGGGCGACTACGCCTTCCACGAGTTCCTGGAGACCAAGGCCATCATGGGCTACGCGCCCAAGGCCGCGGAATAGCCGCCGGACACCGGGAAGGGGCCGCCGAAAGGCGGCCCCTTTTGCTTTGGAGGAGACACCCGATGGGCGTCATCGACCCCGACTTCAAGACCATGCTCGAGGCCCTGGCCAAGCAGGCGGCCGAGCAGCCGATGCCGCCGCTCGATCAGCTTCCGGCCGACATGGTGCGCGCCGGTTACCGGATGCTGCGCCAGAGCCAGGACCAGAACGCCCCGAAGGACCTCGACGTCCGCGACTTCGCGGTCCCGGGCCCGCATGGCGACATCCCCGTGCGCCTCTATGAGCCGAAGGGCTTGGCCTCACCCTCGGGCCTGCTGGTCTATTTCCACGGCGGCGGCTGGGTGATCGGCGACCTCGACACCCACGACGGCCACTGCCGGCGCATGGCCGCGTGGGGCGGCTGCCGGGTGATGGCCGTGGACTACCGCCTGGCCCCCGAACACGTCTTCCCGAAGGGCCATGACGATGCGCTCGCGGCCACGAAATGGGCCTTCGACCATGCGGCCGAAATCGGCGCCGACCCGAAGCGCATCGCGGTCGGCGGGGATTCCGCCGGCGGCAACCTGGCCGCCTCGGTGGCCCTGGACCTGAAGGACGATCCCGAGCGCCGGCTCGCGTTCCAGCTCCTGCTCTATCCGGCGACGACCGCCGACTGGCGGACCGAATCCCGCAAGACCCTGGACGGCCCGGTGCTGACCTTCGAGACCATGCGCTGGTTCGAGAAGCAGCTCGCGGCGGCGGGCCATCCCGAGGCCCACCGGCTCTCGCCCCTGGACGCGGCGGACGTGGCGGGGGTCGCCCCCGCGCTGGTGGTCACGGCCGGGCACGACTGCCTGAAGGACGAGGGCTTCGCCTACGCCGAGAAGCTGAAGGCGGCCGGCGTGAAGGCGGCCCACCGGGAATACCCGAGCCTGCCGCACGACTTCTACGTCATGGCCGACGTCTCGCCGGCGGTGAACGCCGCGGCGCGCGAGACCGCCGAGGCGCTGAAGGCGGCGCTGGCCTAGTCGCTTTCCTCCGGCGGGCGGCGGCGTTCGGACAGCGCCAGCGCCGCCAGGCCCCACAGGGCCGAGGCCAGGGAGCCGGCCATGACGCCGATGCGCACCTTGGCCTGGGAGAGGTCGTCGCCGGGCGCGAAGGCCAGCTCGCCGATGTAGAGGCTGAGCGTGAAGCCCACCCCGCACAGCACCGAGACGCCGTAGAGGTCGAGCCAGCGCGCCCCCATCGGCCGCCTGGCCCACTTCAGGCCGATGGCGAGCGCGGCCGCGCCGAAAACGCCGGCCTGCTTGCCCAGCACGAGCGCGAGGCCCAGGCCCAGGGCCACCGGAGCCGTGGGCGTGTCGGCCGGCAGGTCGCGCACGGAGAAGCCCGCCGCCGTCAGGATGAAGAGCGGCAGGATGAGGAAGGCCACGTAGGGGTGCAGGGCCGCCAGGAGCTGGTCGAGCACGCCGGGCCCGCCCAGCCGCTTGGGCTGCAGCGGGACGGTGGCCGCCGCCAGCACCCCGGCCAGGGACGGGTCGAGCCCCGACTTCATCACGAAGCCCCAGAGCAGCAGGAAGCCCGCCGCCCAGAAGGCGTAGGGCGCCGCGCGCCAGCGCGACATGGCCGCCAGCACCAGCAGCGTCGCGAACGCCCCGCCCAGCATGGCGGGCCTCAGCGTCCCGGCGAACACGACGGCGATCAGGGCCACGCTGACCAGGTCCTGGACGATGGCCACCGTGAGCAGGAAGACGCGCAGGGGCGGCGGCAGGCGGGGCGCGGCGCTGGCCGCCAGCGCCAGCGCGATGGCCGCGTCGGTTGGCACGGCGGCCGGCCAGGCCTGGGCCACCCCGTCGGCGCCGGCGTTGACCGCCAGGAAGATGGCCGCCGGCGCCAGCACGCCCCCCAGGGCCGCCAGCACGGGAAGCGCCAGACGCCGGGGGTTGGAGAGCTCGCCGCTGACGATCTCCTGCTTGATCTTAAGGCCCATCACCAGGAAGAAGACCGGCATCATCGCCGTCTTCACCCAGGCGGCGGCCGAGAGGGTCTCGGCGAAGGGGCCGACCCGCACGGCGATGGGGTGTCCCACGAAGGCGGCGTAGTCCGCGGCCCACGGGGAATTGGCCCAGGCGACGGCGACCGCCGCCGCCAAGGCCAGCAGGAGGCCCGACCCGGTCTCCGTCCGCAGGAATTGCAGGGTCGAGCGCGTCGACATGCCCTTGCCTAACGCGGGGTCCGCTCAGGCTCTACAAGAATTGCGGCCGAGCCACGCCTCCGGAGGACCCATGAGACTGACCAAGCCCCGTATCGCCCCGCTGTCGGACGCCGAACTCAGCCCCGAACAGGCCGAGGCGCTGGCGCCCGTGCGCGCCGGGACGCTCGGCGTGCTCAACATCTTCCGGACCCTGGCGCACGCGCCGAAGGCGCTGGCGCGGTTCAACGACTGGGGCGCCTATGTGCTGTCGCGGCGCAACGACCTGCCGGCCCGCGAGCGGGAGATCGTCATCCTGCGCACCGGTTTCCTATGCCGCTCGGGCTACGAGTTCGTGCAGCACACGCGGATCGGCCTCGACTGCGGCCTCACCGAGGACGAGATCGCCCGCATCAAACAGGGGGCGGACGCCGGCTGGAGCGCCGCCGACGCGGCCCTTCTCCGGGCGGCCGACGAGCTGCACGCGGATCAGTTCATCACCGACGCGACCTGGGCCGAGCTCGGCCGCCATTTCACCGACAAGCAGCGGATGGACGTGGTGTTCACCGCCGCCCAGTACACCCAGGTCTCGATGATCCTGAACACCTTCGGCGTGCAGCTCGACGAAGGCCAGACCCTCGACCCCGATCTGAAGGCCTTCTGAACGGCCGCCGACCGATTACGGTTGGAGGCGCGCGCCCGACCCCCTATCCAGAGGGCATGTCCGCCGACCGACGCCTGAAACGCCCCATCTCCGCCTTCCAGGACTTCCTGAACCAGGAAGCCTCGGGCGGCTACGTCCTGATGGCCGCCGCCGCCGTGGCCCTCGTGGTCGCCAACTCGCCCCTGGCCGGGTCCTACTTCGCGATGCTGGACGTGAAGCTGGGCTTCGCGGTCGGGCCGATCGCGCTCTACGAGACGGTGCTCCACTGGATCAACGACGGGCTGATGGCCCTGTTCTTCCTCTTGGTGGGGCTGGAGATCAAACGCGAGGTGCTGGACGGCGAGCTGTCCCGGCCGTCGCGGGTCGTGCTGCCGGGGCTGGCGGCGCTGGGAGGCGTGGTCGCGCCGGCCCTCATCTACATCGCCTTCAACGCCGGCGACCCGCAGGCGGCGCGCGGCTGGGCGATTCCCGCGGCCACCGACATCGCCTTCGCCCTGGGGGTGCTGGCGCTGGCCGGCGACCGGGTCCCCTCGTCGCTGAAGATCGTCCTGACGGCGCTGGCGGTGCTGGACGACCTGGCGGCCATCCTGATCATCGCCGTCTTCTACACCGCCGAGCTGCACCTGACGGCGCTGGCGGCGGCGGGCGCGGCGCTCGCCGTGCTGGTGGTCATGGGCCGGCTGAAGGTGCGGCGTCTTTCGCCCTACCTTCTGGTGGGCCTGGCGCTCTGGTGGTTCGTGCTGGAGAGCGGCGTCCACGCCACCCTGGCGGGCGTGGCCCTGGCCATGACCATTCCGCTCGACCGGACGCCGTCCAGGCGCGACGCCGACTCCCACAAGACCTCGCCCGCCCACCGGCTCGAACACTGGCTGCACCGGCCGGTGGCCTTCCTGGTGGTGCCGATCTTCGGCTTCGCCAACGCCGGGCTGTCGTTCGACGGGATGTCCGCCGACATGCTCACCGACCCGGTGCTGCTGGGGATCGCGCTCGGCCTCTTCGTCGGCAAGCCGCTCGGCGTGTTCCTCACCGCCCTGCTGGTGATCCGCCTGGGCTGGGCCGACATGCCGCGCCACGCCTCGACGGGCCAGATCTTCGCCGTGTCGGTGATCTGCGGCATCGGCTTCACCATGAGCCTGTTCGTCGGCAACCTGGCGTTCACGACGCCGGACCTGCTGGCCGAGACCAAGGCCGGGGTGTTCGCAGGCTCGCTCGCCTCGGCCTTCGTGGGCCTCACCCTGCTGCGCATCTTCAAGCCCGAGTCCCCGCCGGCGCACGCGGCCTGAGCCTCCGCCGTTCCCCGGCCTCGGGGAACGGCTTCCGGCGCGGCGGCGTTCGGCGCCGGTCGGGGACCTGGAGGAGGATCGGCTGATGAACAGCATCATCCCTCTCGTGGGCCTGGTCGTGGTCGTCCTGGCCATCCCGGGCTTCCTCGGCATCGCCTAAGCGGTTGCCCGAGGGCCGCCCAGGCGGCTAGCTGCCGCCGATGCCCGTCTCGCCCGCCTACCGCCCTGACCCGAGGTTCCCGGCCCTGGGAGCCGAGTTTGCCGATCCGGTCGCCGCGGCCCGGTTCCCCAAGACCCTCCTGCGCTACCGCAACGACCGGGCCGCCGCCACGGTCGGGCTGGACACGCTGACCGACGCCGAGTGGGTCGCCCATTTCGGGCGTTTCGAGCCGCTGCCGGACAACATCGACCCGCCGCTCTCCCAGCGGTACCACGGCCACCAGTTCCGGGTTTACAATCCCGAGCTGGGCGACGGCCGGGGCTTCCTGTTCGCCCAGCTCCGCGAGGCCGGAACCGGACGCCTGCTGGACCTCGGGACCAAGGGCTCGGGCCAGACGCCCTGGTCCCGCTCGGGCGACGGGCGCCTGACGCTGAAGGGCGGGGTGCGCGAGGTGCTGGCCACCGCCATGCTGGAGGCCCTGGGCGTTCCCACCTCGCGGTCGTTCTCGCTGATCGAGACGGGGGAGGCGCTGGAGCGCGGCGACGAGCCCAGCCCCACGCGCTCGGCGGTGCTGGCGCGCCTGTCGCACAGCCACATCCGCTTCGGGACCTTTCAGCGCCACGCCTTCTTCGAGCGGGCGGACCGGATCTCGGCCCTGGTCGACCACGTGGTCGCCGAATACTACCCGGAGCTCTCGGGCGCCGACGACCGCCCGGCCGCCCTGCTGGGCGCCGTGGTCGAGCGCGCCGCCCGGCTCACCGCCCGCTGGATGGCGGCGGGCTTCGTTCACGGCGTGCTCAACACCGACAACATGAACGTCACGGGGGAAAGCTTCGACTACGGGCCCTACCGCTTCCTGCCCTACTCGGACCCCAACTTCACGGCGGCCTATTTCGACCACGCCGGCCTCTACGCCTTCGGCCGCCAGCCCGAGGCGGTGTTCTGGAACCTGCAGCAGCTCGCCGGCTGCCTGACCTTCGTCTCGGGAAGCGATCCGCTGGTGGAGGCCGTCAACGGCTTCGGCCCGGCCTACCGGCGCGAGCTGACAGCGGCGATGCTGATGCGCCTGGGCGTGCTCCCGCGCGGCGAGGCGGAGGACGGGCCCCTGGTCCAGGCGGCGTTCAAGGCCCTGGCGGCCGGCGGCGAGCGGCTGCGCTGGGAGCCGTTCTTCTTCGACGGGTTCTGCGGCCGGACGCCCGAGGGGCCACGCGCCGACCTCCATGCGTCCGAGGGTTTCGCCGAGTTCCGAGAGCGGCTGGCCGGCTACGCGCCCGACCGGCCCGAGCGTCTGGCGCACCCGTACTTCCAGCGGCCCGAGCCCGAGGAGCTGCTCTACGACGGGATCGAGGCCGTCTGGGCGGCCATCGCCGAGGCCGACGACTGGGGCCCCTTCCAGGCCAAGCTCGCCCGGATCGAAGAGGCCCGCCAGGCGTGGGGGTACGCCTGACCTTCTCCTCTTCCCGCGAAGCGAGAGGGAGAGGGCATGGAGAGGGACGGCTCCGACGAGCGATCCCGCGCCGGTGAAATGGCCGAGTCCCGCGCTGGCCCTATCCCTTATCCTCTCCCTCTCCGCTGCGCGGGGGGAGAAGAGGCGCGGGCCCTGGACACCCACTGCGCAAGCACCACGCCCGAAAGCGTCACGGCGGCTCCCGCCGCCTGAAGCGGGCCGATGTGCTCCCTGAACAGCAGCCAGCCCAGCCAGCCGGCCACCACCGGCTGGACCAGCACGACCACCGAGGCGGTGGCGGTCGGCAGGCGGCCCATGGCCCAGGCGATCGAGCCCTGGCCGGCGACGTGCATCAGGCCCAGGGCCACGCAGGCGGCCCAGCCGGCGGCGGTGGCGGGCGTCAGGTCCTCGCCCAGCGCCAGGGCCACGGCGAGGGTCAGGGGCACGCCCACCGCGCTCGACCAGAACATCACGCGGCTGGCGCCCTCGGTCTTCCGCGCCTCGCCGATGGCCAGCATGTAGAGCGCGTACCAGAAGGCCGTGGCGAGGGAGAGCGCGTCGCCCAGCGGCGGGTTGAGGCCGCCGCCGCCCTGCTTGTCGAGGGCCATCATCGAGGCTCCCGAAACCGCCAGCGCCACCGCGACGAGGAAGGCCAGGCGCGGTCGCTGCTTCAGGAAGATCCAGGCGAAGAGGGTGACGACCACCGGGGTCAGGTTGGGCAGCACCGTGGCGTTGGTCACCGAGGTGTACCTGATGCCGTAGTGCCAGAAGCTGAGGTCCAGGAAGAACATCACCCCGGCGACGAGGCCCAGGCGCGACGGGCGGGTGATCGGTCCTGACGTCCGCCAGGTCATGGCGGCCAGCAGCGGACAGGCGAACAGCAGCCGCCAGAAGCCGGCCGCGGCGGGGCCGGTCTCGGTGAGCCGCACGAGGATCGGCGAGAGGCCGATCACCGCCCCGCCGAAGATCAGGACCGCCAGGGCCTCCCAGCGCGGGCGCGGCGCGGCCGCCGTGGCGTCAGTCAAAGCCCATCTCCCGTCGCAAATCCGCAGGGGTCATGCCCGCCGCGCGGAGCTCGCGCAGCGTCTGGGCGCGATCGCGCTTGGCGAAGCGCCTGCCGTCCGGGCCGGTCAGCAGGCGGTGGTGGCGGTAGGTCGGCGTGGGCAGGCCCAGCAGCGCCTGCAGCAGGCGCTGGACGTGGGTGGCCTCGGCGAGGTCCGCGCCGCGGATGACGTGGGTGATCCCCTGCAGCGCATCGTCGAACACCACGGCGAGGTGGTAGGCCACGCCCACGTACTTGCGGGCCAGCACCACGTCGCCGCCCAGCTCCGGCCGCGCCTGGACGACCCGGGGCTCGCCCGCGCCCTCCTCCACGAAGGTCAGGTCCTGGAACCCGCCGAGCGCGCGCTCGGCCGCGTCGAGCGAAAGGCGCCAGGCGAAGGGCTCGTTCGCCGCCAGCCGGCGGGCCTCCTCGCCGGGCGGAAGCGGACGGCCGCGGAACACCTCCATGGCGCCGTGCGGGGCCCGGGCGATCTCATCGGCCACCTCCCTGCGGGTGCGGAAGCAGCGGTAGAGCAGGCCCCTGGCCTCCAGGGCCGCCAGCGCGCCGTGGTAGTCGTCCAGGTGCTCGGACTGGCGGCGGACGGGCGTCTCCCAGCTTAGCCCCAGCCAGGCGAGGTCCTCGTGGATCGCCGCCTCGAACGCGGGCCGGCAGCGGGTGGCGTCGATGTCCTCGATGCGCAGCAGGAAACGCCCGTCCACGGCCCGCGCGGCTCCATGCGCGGTCAGCGCCGAGAAGGCGTGGCCCCGGTGCAGGTATCCGGTCGGCGAGGGCGCGAAGCGGGTGACGAACACCCCTTGGCGTCTAGCAGTCCCGGTGTGCGGTGGGGAACAGGCCCATGTGGTTCAGCACGGCCTCGAAGAAGGCCTTCTCGCCGCCGAGCTGGGTCTTGAAGGGCTCGAACTGCTTGAACCCGGCCATCTCGGCCAGGCCGTGGGCGGCGCACCAGGAGGCGATGGTGGCGAGTTCGAGGTCGCGGCCCGCATCGGGATCGGCGCCGTGCTCGATCATGGTGTCGCGGACCATGCAGTAGGCGCTGTCCTCGGCCCCGTCGGAGACGTTGATCGGCAGGGCCTCCTTGTCGCGCGCGGCGTCGTACATCACCCGGTAGAGGGCCGGATGCTCGCGGGCGAAGCAGACGTAGGCGAGCCCCAGGGCGGTGAGCTGCTGGCGGCCCTCGGCGCCGGCCTTGGCCTGGCCCATGGCGGCGTGCAGCATCTCCCAGCCCTCGTGGGCCACGGCGTCCAGCAGCTCGGACTTGTCCTTGAAGTGGTGGTAGGGGGCGGCCGGGCTCACACCGGCCTCGCGGGCCACGGCGCGCAGCGAGAGGGCCGTCGGCCCCTCGGACTCCAGCAGCCGGCGCGCGGCGCCGACCAGGGCGCGCCGGAGGTCGCCATGGTGGTAGGGCCGGGATTCGGCGCTGTGAGCTTCTCTCATCGCGGGCCACCATAAATCTGCATCTGGACGCCGTAAAGATATCTTGACGCCGCTCAGATCGGCGTTATCTTAGCATCGTTCAAATAAGAAATGTCCTCGCCGTCCGATCGGTTTCAGCGAGGCTCGAACTGAAAGGTGTGTGTCTCATGTCTCTCGCCAATTTCGAACGCGCTTTCGACCGTCTGGCGCCGGTCTTCCTGCTGTTCCTCGGCCTCACCGCCGCGGCGGCCACGGCGGGCCTCGGCGCCTAACAGGGTCTCCCCACCCTTCGAGACGCAGTGGAAGGGCCCCCTCGCGGGGCCCTTCTTCGTCGTGGGAAGGCGCCTGCCACGACAATGCAAAAACGCATAGCCATGAGGTAAAAACAATTATCTAGGCAGTGTTTAGATCGTGCTATCTAAGCATCGTCCAGATGGATGCGGCGCCGGATCGGCCGGGCCGCGGAACTGCAAGCCAGGAGAGAAGCAATGTCGATCCAGATGAACCGGATCCTCGACGTGGTCGTCTCGTTCGCGGTCGTGGGCCTGGCCCTTACGATCGCCGGCGCCACCGCCGTCCTCGGCGCCTGACCATGCGGCGCCCCTAAGCCTCGTCCGGTCCGCCGGGCGAGGCGATGGCCGCGCAAGCGGACGCCCCACCGTCGTGGAGATGTCGTCGAATCGGGCCTATAGTTTTCAAAGCCAGCCATTCCTGACGAGGGTCGTGTCTTCAGTCCCAAGTCGATCCGCATAAGAGCGTCGCGTCGCTTATCGGAGGCCCGCCATGCAGGTGCTTAGGCATCCGCCGTCGGGCTGGCCCTGTCTGGTGCTCAACGCCGACTTCCGGCCGCTGAGCTACTACCCCCTGTCGCTGTGGCCCTGGCAGGAGGTCATCAAGGCGGTCTTCCTCGACCGCGTGGACGTGGTCTCCACCTACGACCAGGTCATCCACTCCCCCTCCTTCGAAATGAAGCTGCCGAGCGTGGTGTCGCTGAAGCACTACGTGGCCCAGGACCGGCCCCCGGCCTTCACCCGCTTCAACCTCTTCCTCCGCGACAGCTTCACCTGCCAGTACTGCACGGCGAGCGAGGAGCTGACCTTCGACCACGTGATCCCGCGCTCGCGCGGCGGGCGGACGACGTGGGAGAACATCGTCACCGCCTGCGCCCGCTGCAACCTGACCAAGGGCGGGCGCACCCCGCACGAGGCGCACATGCACCCGCGCCTGAAGCCGCGCCGGCCCACGGCCTTCGAGCTGCAGGAGCGCGGCCGCAGGTTCCCGCCGCATCACCTGCACGAAAGCTGGATCGACTACCTCTACTGGGACATCGAACTGGAAGCCTAGGAGGCCGCCTCAGCCGACCCGCCGGACCTTGGCGATGCGGACCGGCTTCACCAGCATCTCGCCCTTCATGGCGCCTACGCCCGCCTTGGGATCGACGGGCATGCCCAGGATCTTCTGGGCCACGTCCAGGCCCTCGACGACGCGGCCGAAGGCGGCGAAGCCCGGCGTCGTCTTGGGGTCCTTGGGATCGGCGTCGAGGTAGTCCTGGTCGCCGATGACGATGAACCAGTCGGCCTGGGCGGACCCCGGCGCATGCCGGCCCATGGAGATCGTGCCGTTCAGATGCTTGATCCCGGTCAGCGTGGTGGGCTCGTGGGCCACCGGCGGCAGCACCTTCTTGGGATCGTTCTGCAGGCCGCCCTGGATGACCCCGTAGTCGTTGGGCGCATAGCCCGGCGGCTTGGAGGCCCGGTAGAAGGTCGCCCCGTCGAACAGGCCCCTGTCGACGTACTTCAGGTAGTTGGCGACCGTCTTGGGCGCCTTGTCGGCATAGAGCTCCAGCACGATCGGCCCCTCGGCCGTGTCGATGCGGACCTTGGGGTTGGGCCTGGCCTCCTGGGCCAGGACGGGCGAAAGGGGGGCGGTCGCGGAGAGGGCGAGGGCGGCGCTAAGGCCGATCAGGGGGCCGATCAGGGCGCGTCGGGCGATCATGGGACGATCCTTAAGGGGCCCGGCGGCAGCGGACCAGGGTGTCGGTCTGGCGCACCGTCTTCAGCCGGCCGCGGACGAGCGCCATGCTCTCCAGGCGTTCGGCGCAGCTCCAGCGGACGGCGCCCCTGGTCTCGATGCGCGTGCGGACGTCGGCCAGGGCCGCCGCGCCGCGCCCGTCGGCCGAGATCGAGACGCGGCGGATGCGCACGCTCTCCTCGACCTTCGAGCGCCTGAGGGTCCGCCGCGCCTGGGCGAGGGCCTCGGGGAGCCGGCTCTGGCCATAGGGGACGATGCGGTTGTCGGAGCCCAGGGCCTGGTCGGTGAACACCGCCCCCGGCGCGTAGGTGGCGGCCCAGGCGGCGAGATCGCCGGCGTTCCAGGCCCTTTCCTGCCGCGCGACGAGGTCGCGGACCTGCGGCTCCGAGAGCCGCGCCTCGGTCATCCTCGCCTGGGCGGCCGCGGTCCCGGCGCGGGCATTGGCCAGGGCGAGGGCCAGGGCGAGGGTCAGGGCGACGGCGAAGGAGAGGGCGGGATGTGGCATTTGCGTAGGTAGAATACCCGAATGGCGGCCGCGCCGCCCCGTGTGGGACAAGATCGCCATGTTCAGCGATCGCCTGACCCTGCTGGCCGTCAAGATCACCGCGGTGCTCGCGGCCATCGCCATCTGCGTCGGCTCCTGGATGCTGATGGCCGAACTGATGCGCCGGGTTCTCAGCTAGGACGAATCCACATTCAGCGTAGCCAGAGCATGATGGCGGCGAGGTGGATGAAGGCGAGGAAGTGGTCGGCGCGGCGGTCGTAGCGGGTGGCGAAGCGACGGAAGTGCTTGAG
>NZ_JBKBRO010000012.1:0-113311 GCF_046463815.1 Phenylobacterium sp.
GCGCGGCGGGACGGCCTGGGCCGTCCCGCCGTCCTTCCATCCTCCCCAACACGCAACGTCAGGATCTTTCGATGCGCGAAGCCGTCATCGTCGCCGCCAAGCGGACGCCCATCGGGCGGGCCTACCGCGGGGCCTTCAACAACACCTACGGCGCGACCCTGGGCGCAGAAGCCATCCGGGCCGCCGTGGCCCAGGCCGGCGTCGACCCGGGCGAGATCGACGACGTCTGCATGGGCGCGGCGATGCAGCAGGGCACCACGGGCAACAACATCGCCCGCCAGGCCGCCCTGCGCGCCGGCCTGCCGAAGACGGTCTCGGGCATGACCATGGACCGCCAGTGCTCGTCGGGCCTGATGGCGATCGCCACGGCCGCCAAGTACATCATCAATGACGGCGCCCCGATCGCGGTCGGCGGCGGGCTGGAATCCATCAGCCTCGTGCAGAACGACAAGATGAACCGCTTCATGGCGGTGGACCCCTGGCTGCACGAGCACGTGCCGGAGCTGGGCTGCTCGATGCTCGAGACCGCCGAGATCGTGGCCGACCGCTACGGCGTCTCCCGCGAGGCCCAGGACGAATACGCCCTGCAGTCGCAGCAGCGCACCGCCAAGGCCCAGGCCGAGGGCCGCTTCGCCGACGAGATCGTGCCGGTCACCACCGTCATGAAGGTGGTGGTCAACAAGGAGACGGGCGAGCTCGCCGACAAGGAGATCACGATCTCCGGCGACGAGGGCAACCGTCCCCAGACCACGCTGGAGGACCTCCAGAAGCTGCAACCGGTGTTCAAGGGCGGCCGCTACGTCCAGCAGGGCCGGTTCATCACCGCCGGCAACGCCTCGCAGCTCTCGGACGGCGCCGCCGCCGTGGTGCTGATGGAGCGCAAGGAGGCCGAGAAGCGCGGCCTTCAGGCGCTCGGCGCCTACCGCGGCATGGCCGTGGCCGGCTGCGGTCCCGAGGAAATGGGCATCGGTCCGGTGTTCGCCATCCCGAAGCTCCTGGAGCGCAACGGGCTGACCATGGACGACATCGGCATCTGGGAGCTGAACGAGGCCTTCGCCAGTCAGGTGCTCTACTGCCGCGACAAGCTGGGCATCCCGAACGAGAAGCTGAACGTCTCGGGCGGCTCGATCTCGATCGGCCACCCCTATGGCATGACCGGCGCCCGCTGCACGGCCCACGTCCTCTACGAGGGCAAACGCCGGGGCGCCAAGTACGGCGTCGTCACCATGTGCGTCGGCGGCGGCATGGGCGCCGCAGGACTTTTCGAGATCTTCTGATCCCGACGACCGCCATGAACCGAAGGGCCGTCCGCGAGGGCGGCCCTTTTCCTTTCCGCGAATTCACGTGAGGGCGCCGAGCTTGGCCGTTATCCGGGCCTCCTGACCTGGAGAGGGTTTCCGTGTCTTCGCGTCTCCTGAAAGCCCTGGCCGCCGCCGCGCTGGCCGTCATGCAACCCGCCCCGACCCTGGCCCAGCCGGCGCCCGCCGCCATCAGCCCCGCCGATCAGGCGCTCGCCGACGACTTCCTGGCGGCCGTGAACGGCGACGCCGCCGCCCGCGCGGCCTTCCTCGACCGCCGCCTGGCCGCCGAGACCCGCATGCCGCGCGCCGAGTTCGCCAGGGTGCTGGACGCCGTCGCCCGCACGGCCGGCGGGCTCTCCCTCGAGTCCGTCAGCCGCCGGGGCCCCTTCGTGCGCCTCAAGGTGACGGCCGCCAACGGCCGCGGCGGCCGCATCGACCTCGACGTCTCACCCGCCGAACCCGGCCGCATCGTGGGCCTGATCACCGTCCCCGTGCCTGCGGTCTACGAAGGGCCGAAGGTGACCGGCCCCCTCTCCCGCGCCGACCTCGCCCAGGCCATCGACCGGCGCGTCAGCGACGCCGCCGACCGCGACGATTTCTCCGGCGCGGTGCTGGTGATGAAGGGCGACGAGGTGATCTACAGCGGCGCCTTCGGCCAGGCCGACAAGGCCCGCGGCCTGCCGGTCACGCTGGAAACCCGCTTCAACCTGGGCTCGATGGACAAGCAGTTCACGGCCGTCGCCATCGGCCAGCTCATGGAGCAGGGCAGGCTCACCCTCGACACGCGCGTGATCGACGTCCTGCCCGACTATCCGAACAAGGCGGCGGCGCGGAAGATCACCATCCGCCACCTGCTCACCCACTCGGCGGGCCTGGGCATGATGTGGGAGCGGCCCGGCTGGGACTGGAAGCTGAAGTACGAGCGGGTCTCCGAACTGCTGCCGCTGTTCGCGAAGGCCGACCCCGAGTTCGAACCGGGAACCCAGGCCGCCTATTCCAACGAGGGCTTTCTGGTGCTGGGGGCGGTGATCGAGAAGCTGACCGGCCGCACCTGGTACGACTACGTCCAGGAGAACGTCTTCGACCGCGCCGGCATGACCCGCACCAGCTACCTCACCGACGACCCCGCCATTGCCGACCGCGCCGTCGGCTACCGCTTCGTCGACGAGGACCCGCTGGGGTTCGGCGAGCGCCGGCCCAACTGGGAAATCCTGTCGCGGCGGGGCAACTCATGCGGCGGCGGCTTTTCCACCGTGGGCGACATGATCCGTTTCCTCCAGGCGCTCCGCTCCGGGAAGCTGCTGAAGCCCGAGACGGCGGCCCTCTTCACCGCCCAGGCCGAGGGCGGGCGGCCCGAGTACGGCTTCGGCTTCGAGCACATCCCCACGGCGGGCCGGACCATCGTCGGCCACGACGGCGGCGGCCCGGGCTCCGGCATCAATTCCGACGCCAAGATGGTCTGGGAGACCGGCTACGCCTACGCCGTGCTCGGCAACTACGACGCGCCCTTCACCCAGATCGTCGGCGGCGACATCGGCGAGATGCTGGCCCGCCAGGACTAAGGCGCGCTAGGCTAGGTCGCGGCTGAGCTCCGCCCGGGTGGCGGGCGACAGGCCCGCCAGGTGGCTGTAGCGGTCGTGGCTGCAGCCTACCAGGATCGCCGTGGCCGGATCGCGGAACACCGCCACGTGCTCCGGCTTCAGCGGGAAGCGCAGGAAGTGGACGGACGAGGTCTTGCCGTCCTCGCGGGTCCGCTCCACGTCGCCCTCGGGAACGCCGGGAACGCGGTCGGCGCCCACCTGGACGAAGAAGCAATCCTCCACCCCGCCCAGCCGCGCCAGGATCGCCTCGCGCCGGACCGGGTCGTCGATTTCGAACATCACGGTCGCCACCAGCTCCTGGCCCTGGGGGATCAGGGGGTTGTAGGCGGCCAGTTCGTCCGGGACCTGCTCGGCCCCGCCCTTCTCGATCAGCAGCATCTCCTGCACCTGGAAGAGCATGGTGTCGTAGCACTCGAAGTGGACGGTGCAGACCGGCCCCAGCTCCACCCGGCGCAGGCGCTTGACCGGCAGCAGCGCCGCCCGCCGCTCGCGGCGCACCCGGGCGAACTCGGCGTCCGGAAGCAGGTCCTCGGGCGTGATCCGGCGAAGGTCCGCGGGCATCAGAGGGCTCCGTAGGCGCGGGCGAAGATCTCGATGGGATGGGCCTGCCGGGGCGGCGCGGGCGCATCCGCGGCCGTCTCCGCCTCGATCATCTGGCCGATGTGCTTGCAGGCCAGCGGGCAATCGGAACAGAGCGTCCCGTTGGCCTTCTGCATGGCCTGGCGCGCGGTCGGGCGGCCCACCTTGCGGGCGAGCGCGTGCGTGCCCTTCATCACCCCGAAGGTGCCGCCGTGGCCCGAGCAGCGCTCGATCAGGTCGACCTTGGTCTCGGGGATCAGCCGCAGCATCTCGGCCGACTTGGCCCCCATGTTCTGGGCCCGGGCGTGGCAGGCGTGGTGGATCGTGACGCCGCCCTCCACCGGCCGCAGCCCTTCCACCAGCCCGAAGGTCCTGGCCAGTTCGACGACGTATTCCGAGACGTCCTTGGTCGCCCGCGACAGCGCCGCGACCGGCGCGCTGTCGGTGAGCAGCAGGGGCCATTCGAACTTCATCATCAGGCCGCAGCTCGCCGTCAGCGCCACCACGTCCCAGCCCTCGTCGATCAGCGGCGCGAAGACCGCGGCCACGCGTTCGGCCTTGCCCGCCACGTCCGAAAGGTCGCCCGCCTCGAGCTGGGGCATGCCGCAGCACTCGGGATAGACGAAGCGGACGTCCACGCCCTGCAGCGCCAGCACCCGGGCCGCGGCCACCGCCGTGTCCGGCTGGTTGTAGTCCACGAAGCAGGTGGCGTAGAGCGCGACCTTCCGCTGGCCGAAGGCCGGGCCGGCCGGGTTGGGCGGGACCGGCGCCGCCTTCAGCCGATCGCCGGCCGTCCTCGAGTGGTAGCGGGGAAGCTCGGCCTCGGCGTCGATCCCCGCAATCGCCTCCATCAGCTTGCGGAGCGGCGTGTTCTCCCGGGCGGTCGCCCAGTTGGCGAGACCCGCCACGGGCTTGGCGAGCTTGCCGTTGCGGTCGGTCTTGCCGAGCTGCTCGCGGACGAATTCCTTCTCGCCCGCCCGGCGCCTGGCGGCCCGGTAGCGCAGGATCAGGTGCGGGAAATCGAGGTCGAAGGGATGCGGCGGGACATAGGGGCACTTCGTCAGGAAGCACATGTCGCAGAGCGTGCAGGCCTCGGCGACCTTGGCGTAGTCGGCCTTAGGCACGCCGTCGACCTCGCCCGTCGGCCCCTCGTCCACCAGGTCGAACAGCCGGGGGAAGCTGTCGCACAGATTGAAGCAGCGCCGGCAGCCGTGGCAGATGTCGAACACCCGCTCCATCTCGGCCTCGACCTTGGCCAGGTCGTAGTAGTCCTCGTCCCGCCAGGCGATCGGCCGGCGGAACGGCGCGTCGAGGCTTCCCTCGCGGGATAGGACCTCGGGGGGAGGTCCCTTGTCGCTGTCGCTCACGGCCGCCGCCCCGCGGGCCGGCTATTCGAGCGTGTCGAGGGCGCGCTGGAAGCGGCCGGCGTGGGACTTCTCGGCCTTGGCGAGCGTCTCGAACCAGTCGGCGATTTCGTCGAAGCCTTCGTCGCGGGCCGTGCGGGCCATGCCCGGGTACATGTCGGTGTACTCGTGGGTCTCGCCGGCGATGGCGGCCTTGAGGTTGTCCGAGGTCGCGCCGATCGGCAGGCCGGTGGCCGGGTCGCCCACGGCTTCCAGGAACTCCAGGTGTCCGTGCGCGTGGCCGGTCTCGCCCTCGGCGGTGGAGCGGAACACGGCGGCCACGTCGTTGTAGCCTTCCACGTCCGCCTTCTGGGCGAAGTAGAGGTAGCGGCGGTTCGCCTGGCTTTCGCCGGCGAAGGCGGCCTTGAGGTTCTCGACGGTCTTGCTGCTGGCGAGCGACATGGCGTTCTCCCTCGGCTGCGCAGGCCTCTGGAGGGCCTGCTGAAGAGCCCGGAGACGACTATGGACCCCGCCTCCTATCGAGCAACATGATATATTCTATGGCGGATATCGGCGTTCTCTATGACGCGGAACCGCGGGCCCCGGGCGGGGTTCTCCAGGCCGAAGCTTGGAGGACGAACCGATGGCCGGGAACAGAATCCAGGGCGAAGGCGACGACCAGCCCGCCCGCCGCCACCAGTAAGGAACAGCACGAGTTCGCCAGGTCCGGCGAGGTCGAGAAGAAGGCCCGCGAGGCCGAGGACGCGCTGGAGGGTCCCGCGGCCGAGGAGCTGGAGCGCGCCCGCCGCGGGACCGCCGTGGGCAAGACCCGCTAGGACCCCGGCTGGCGCCTGAGGTTCCTGAAGGTGATCGAATAGCGCAGCGCCCGGGCCTCCGGGATGCTGTGCTCCCACACGCTGCGCGCCGGGCCATCCAGCAGATAGGCCGAGCGGGGCGCCAGGGGGACGTTGAACCGTTCGAAGCGCTCGCCCGCGCGGCGGCGGAAGCGCATGACGCAGGGCGCCCCCAGCGAGATCCCCACCACCTTTTCGAAGGCCGGACGGTCGCGGTGCCAGCCGATCGGCGCGCCCTCGCGGTACTCGTTGATCAGCACATGGGCGAAGGTCCCCGGCGCCAGGCCCGCCACGGCTTCGGCGCGGTCGCGGACGGGGAGGAGCCAGTCCGGCATCGGGCTGGCCTGCACCAGGCCAGGGCCGTTGAAGTCGTAGCGCCAGCCGAAGGAGACCACCCGCCGGCGTCCCTCGTAGCCCCGGAACTGGAAAGGTTCGAACGGCAGGCGCGCCATCTCGGCGAGCAGCCCGCGCTCCTCCTCGGGCGAGAGGAAGTCGGGCCGATAGACGAAGCCGTCCGGGACCTTCGCGGCCGGCGCCCCGGGGGAGGACAGGTCGAAGAGGCTGGCTTGGGCCATGCCCCAAGGTGGGTCCGGGAGCGGGCGACATGAAGGCCTTCTCGGCTTCCGCGTCCGGAAGCCGCGGCCCATCGACCGGAGCTTCCGGCCCCATCGAAAGAAACTTTCTTTCGTAAGTTGCCATTCCATTGGCGAGGACTATTTTAAGAACGGTTCGCAATTAGGACGAATGAGATGCGCCTCGCCGCCAAGACCGCAAGCTGGTCCGTGACCCACATGATCGTGGCCATCGCCGTCGCCTATGCGCTCACCCAGAACTGGCGCGCGGCGCTGGCCGTCGGTTTGATCGAGCCCATATTCCAGACCATCGCCTTCGCCGTACACGAGCGGGTCTGGACGAAGCTGGGCGGCCGCGCTGCGGCGGTCGCCTGACCTGACCATCGACGTCCATCCATACCCAAGGGAGACATGACCATGGCTGACAAGGACACCGTCGCGGCGGGACTGTCGAAGCTGCTCGCCGACACCTACGCGGTCTATCTGAAGACCCACGGCTACCACTGGAACGTCCGCGGCCCGAACTTCGCGGCGCTGCACACCCTCTTCATGACCCAGTACACCGAGATGTGGACCGCCATCGACACGGTGGCCGAGCGCATCCGGGCGCTGGGCTCGCTGGCCCCGCAAGGCTACCGCAGCTTCGGCAACCTCTCGGGCATCCAGGACGGCGATCCCGAGAAGGACGCGGACGGCATGCTGCGCGAACTGGTGGCCGACCACGAGGCCCTGATCCGCACCGCCAAGGCGGCGCGCGAGGGCGCCGACGACGTCACGGCGGCGGTCATTGACGCCCGTGTGGAGGCCCACGAAAAGCACGCCTGGATGCTCAGGGCCTCGCTGGGCTGACCGCCCTCATGCCGGTCGACCTTCGCAAGGTGGAGACGGTCCGCCAGGGCTACGTGACCCTGATGGTCGCGACCCTGACCGCGCCGGACGGGACGACCTTCCGGCGCGACATCGCGCACCACGGCCGCGCCTCCTGCGTCCTCCCCTACGACCCGGAGCGCGGCTGCGCCCTGCTGGTGAACCTGCCTCGGGCGCCAGTGATCTGGGCCGGCGGCCCGCCGGAACTGCTGGAGGCGCCGGCCGGCATGGTCGCCGACGAGGACCCGGAGGAGACCGCGATCCGCGAGGCCCTGGAGGAGGTGGGCGTGAAGCTCGCCCGGCTGGAGCACGTGGGCTCGCCGTTCGCCTCGCCAGGCGTCTCCACCGAGCGCATCGACCTCTACCTGGCCGCCTATGCCGCCGCCGACCGCGTCGCCCGGGACGGCGGGATCGCCCACGAGCACGAGTTCATCGCGGTCGAGGAAGTCCCCCTCGCGCAGCTTTGGACCTGGGTCGAGCAGCGGCGCATCGAGGACCTCAAGACGCTGGCCTTGATCCTGGCGCTGCGCGTGCGCCGGCCGGACCTGTTCGGAGGCTAGAGGAGAGGATGGGCGTCTACGTCGGCTGGGCCCTGGACCCGAGCGAGCGCGAGACGCTCCTGGCGCGCTTCCCGCCCAGGTACGCGCGCGCCGTGGCCGACCACGTGACCCTGGCCTTCGAACCGGCCGTCCCGAAGCTCCCCGTGGAGACCATGGGCGAGATCGTGGGCGAGGCCGACGACGGGGCGGGCGTGCAGGCCCTGGTGGTGCGCATCGGCGGAACCACCGACCGGCCGGACGGCTCCACCTATCACGTCACCTGGTCGCTGGCGGACGGCCGCCGCGCAGTCGAGAGCAACGACGTGATCCGCGAGCGCGGCTGGCGCGCCTTCGGGACGCCGGTCCTGCTCAGCCTGGAGCCGCGCCTGTTCAGGCCCTAGGTCGGCGTCGTGGCAGCATCCGCCCAGAACGAGTGCTAACAACCTGATTTTTCAGGAACTTTTCATCGAATCGCCCATATGATCGTCATGCGTGGCGCGAAGGACCGCGCCGCGCCTGGATCCACAGCGACGAGGCGCGACATGCTGGCGTCCCCCGAATTCCGCAAGCAGATGGAGGGCTACGGGCTCACCACGGCGGAGATCCTCTACCGCCTGCCCGACCACCCGGCGCTCCTGCAGAGCTACATCTGGCAGGACTACGACATCTTCCCGGAATTCCCGGTGCTGAAGAAGTTCCTCGACTTCTGGGCCCACACCCTGGAAGGGCCGCTGTTCAAGGTCACCGTCGGCCACCAGCGGCTGATCAAGCCGGCCGAGCTCAAGGCCGTCGGCGCGGAGTTCCGGCTGCACTGAACCGCCGCGCCGGAAGGGCGGCCTCAGCGGTAGACGTAGCGGCAGTCCTTCTTGGCCTTCTTCTTGGCGATCTGGTGGCCCGCCACCGCGCCCACGCCGGCGCCCAGGATCGCGCCCTCGGTCTTGGCGCCGTTCCCGGCCACCACATTGCCCAGCACGCCGCCGGCCACGGCGCCCGCCAGGGTCCCGTTATTGGCCTTCTTCTTCACGTTGGTCTTGCACACCAGCATCCGTTCGCGGGCGTCAACCGCCACCGGGGCGGCGGCGAAGGCGAAGGTCGTGCAGGCCAGGGTCGCGGCCGCGATCAGTCGGGTGCGCATCGTGCTCGTGTCTCGCTTCCATTGATGTCCCACCCGCCAAAACCCCTGCGCGCGGCATAGGTTTCGATCCAGCCGGCCAAGGCCACGCTGCGTCGGGGGCGTTTTTGAGGCGGGGAGCGCTGGGCCGCGTCAGGCGACGTCGGTGGCGGAGAGGGAGGGATTCGAACCCTCGATACCCTTGCGAGTATGCCGCATTTCGAGTGCGGTGCTTTCAACCACTCAGCCACCTCTCCGTGCCGGGTGCGAGGAGGCTTCGGAAAGCCCCCTGCCGAGTGAGCGGCGGAACCTACTCATCCGACCCCGGCTCCGCAAGGGGCTAGAATGGGCGTGCGTCCGCCCCCCTACCCCTTGGGGTAGAGGATCATCTGGGTGCAGCGGAAAACGGCGATGGTCTTCCCAGTCGCCTCGTTGACCGCCTCGGCGTCCCAGACCTGGGTCATGCGCCCGCCGTGGACGAGGCGGGCCTCGCAACTGACCGTCTCGCCCTCCTTGGCGGTGCCCAGGTAATTGGCCTTCAGCTCGATGGTGGTGAAACCGCTCGCGCCCTCGGGCGCCGAGGCCATGCAGGCGTAGCCGCAGGCGCTGTCGACCAGCGCGATCACCGAGGCGGCGTGCAGGAAGCCGTTCGGGGCCATGTGGCCGCGGGTGACCGTGAGGCGGCCCCGGGCGCGGCCGTTGGCGACCTCCTCCCACTCCATGCCGAGGTTCCCCGGCAGGGTCCCCTCCTGGCGCTTGGCGAAGTGCGCCGCCACGTTTCCGTCCATCATTTCGCAGCTCCTTTCAGCCGGTCGAAGGCGCGCACGGCCATCGAGGCCAGCGCCACCGCGCAGAGGGTTTCGCGTCCATCCTTCACGGCGAAGACGCGCGCCTCCACCGGAATGAGCGTGCGGCCCGCCTTGATCGCCTCGGCCCGGCAGACCAGCCGCTCGCCTATGCCGGGGGCCACGAAGTTGATCTTGTACTCGGCGGTCAGCACCGTCTCGCCGTCCCGCACCACCGTGCCGGCCGCCGCGGCCGTGGCGTCGTCCACCAGGAAGCCGATGGCCGCGCCGTGGAAGAAGCCGTTCTGCTGGGCCACGGCCTTGCGGAACGGCAGCGAGAGGGTGACCCGGCCAGGCGCCACCTCGTCGATCTCCACCCCCAGGTGGTGCAGCATCCCCTGGCCGTTCAGCCCGGCGTTTATGCGCTCGCGAACCGCCCCGAAGCCGGCGTCCTCTCCCGTTGCGCTCATGGGCCCCTCCCCTCGTCCTGCAGTGGAGTTAGGAAGCCGACGCCGCGTAAACCAAGGGGCCGGCGCTTGCACATGCGGAACCGGCGGCGGACAGTGTCCGCAACGAGACGGGCGCGCGGCCCGCCGGGACGGGGACATCGATGTCGGAAGAGTTCATCTCGCTGGGCGCCAAGCTTCGCCAGCACGCCCATTTCCAGCCTCATGCGCCGGCGGTGAGCTGCGGGCCGGCGACCCTCGACTACGACGCCCTGCATCGGCGGACCAACCGCATCGCCCGGGGGCTGGCCGCCATGGGCGTGAAGCAGGGCGACCTCGTCACCGTGGGCCTGCCGAACGGGATCGCCTTCGTGGAGGCCTGCTACGCCATCTGGAAACTGGGCGCGACGCCCCAGCCGGTGTCGTTCCGCCTGCCCAAGGCCGAGCTGGAGGCCATCGTCGAACTGGCCGAGACGCCCCTGGTCATCGCCGAATTCGAGCACCGCATCGACCGGCCAGTGGTGACGGTGGAGGACCTGGCCGCGAAGTCCGACGACGAGGGCGACCTGCCCGACGCGACGCCGCCGGTCTCCAAGGCGCCCACCAGCGGCGGCTCCACGGGGCGGCCGAAGCTGATCCTGGCCGGCCAGCCCGGCGTGGCGCCGAAGGAGACGCCCGAGATCGCCATGTGGCAGATCAAGCCGGACGACGTCTGCGTCCTGCCCGCGCCGCTCTACCACAACGCCGGCTTCGGCATGATGATGACCGCCACCATGATGGGCGCGCACCTCGCGGTCATGCCCCGGTTCGACGCCGAGGGCGTCCTGGCCGAGATCGAGGCCCGGAAGGCCACCTGGGTCTATCTGGTGCCGACCATGATGACCCGCATCTGGCGACTGCCGGAGGAGGTGCGCACCCGCTACGACGTCTCGTCCCTGCACACCCTCTGGCACCTTGCCGCCCCCTGCCCGGCCTGGCTGAAGGAGGCGTTCATCCGCTGGATCGGGCCGCAGAAGGTGATGGAGCTCTACGCCGGCACCGAGGCCCAGGCCGTGACCATCATCACCGGCGAGGAATGGCTGACCCACCGAGGCTCGGTGGGCCGGGTGGCCATGGGGGAGATGAAGATCGTGGGCGAGGACGGTCAGGACCTTCCGCCCGGCGAGGTGGGCGAGATCTACATGCGCCCGGCCGAGGGCTCGCCGCCCACCTACCGCTACCTGGGCGCCACGGCCAAGAGCCTGCCCGGCGGCTGGGAGAGCCTGGGCGACATCGGCTGGTTCGACGCGGAGGGCTACCTCTACCTCGCCGACCGGCGCACCGACATGATCCTGGTGGGCGGGTCCAACGTCTATCCGGCCGAGATCGAGGCGGCTCTGGAGGAGCATCCGGCGGTGCAGTCCTGCGCCGTCATCGGCCTGCCCGACGAGGACCTGGGCAATGTGGTCCACGCCATCGTCCAGCCCCGCGCGCCGGTGACGGCCGAGGAGCTGAAGGCTCACCTGGCCGACCGCCTCGTCACCTACAAGCAGCCGCGCACGTACGAGTTCGTGCAGGAGGCCCTGCGCGACGACGCCGGCAAGGTGCGCCGCTCGGCCCTGCGCGAGGCCCGCCTGCCGCCCGCCTGAATTTGGCTGCCTGACTTGGCTGGTCTGACTTGGCTGGCCTGACTTCCCCTCCGTCACGATTGCGCGGGGGCGCGGCGGCGCGCTAAGCCGCTCGGCATTCTTCGAAACCCTGGTTTGGGGGGCATATGACCATCAAGGGCAAGGCCTATGTGATGGGGGCCTTCGAGCACCCCACGCGCGATGCGCCGGACAAGACGACGGCCCAGCTCCACGCCGAGAGCGCGAGGGGCGCCCTGGCCGACGCCGGCCTCTCCTTCGCCGACGTGGACGGCTACTTCTGCGCCGGCGACGCGCCGGGCTTCGGCGGGCTTTCCATGATCGACTACATGGGCCTGAAGAACGTCCGGCACATGGATTCCACCGAGATGGGCGGCTCGTCCTACATCGCCCACGTCGGCCACGCGGCCCAGGCGATCGCGGCGGGCAAGTGCAGCGTGGCCCTGATCACCCTGGCCGGCCGGCCCCGCAACGGCGGCAATCGCCCGGGCGCCAGCCTGAAACCCGGGCCCGGCGGCCTGTCGGACGGCCCGCCCGAGGCCGGCTTCGAGGCCATCTACGGCGGCTCGACCCACAACACCTACGGCATGTGCGCCATGCGTCACATGCACGAGTACGGCACCACCTCCGAACAGCTCGCCTGGATCAAGGTCGCCGCCTCCCACCACGCCCAGTGGAACGAGCACGCCTTCCTGAAGAACGTGGTCACCGTCGAGGAGGTGGTGAACTCGCGGATGATCTCCGACCCGCTGCACCTCCTGGACTGCTGCGTGGTCACCGACGGCGGCGGGGCCCTCGTCGTCACGTCGCCCGAGGTGGCCAGGAGCCTCAACCGGCCCAGGGTGCGCGTGCTGGGCGCGGGCGAGGCCCCCAAGGGGGTCATGGGCGGCGCCGACCTCGACCTCACCCACTCCGGCGCCGTCTGGTCGGGCCCGCGGGCGTTCGCGGAGGCGGGCGTCACGCCGGCCGACATCAAGTACGCCTCGATCTACGACAGCTTCACCATCACCGTGCTGATGCAGCTCGAGGACCTGGGCTTCTGCGCGAAGGGCGAGGGCGGCCGGTTCGTCGCCGACGGCAACCTGATCTCGGGCGTCGGCAAGCTGCCCTTCAACACCGACGGCGGCGGCCTGTGCAACAACCACCCCACCAACCGGGGCGGCATCACCAAGGTCATCGAGGCGGTGCGCCAGCTCCGCGGCGAGGCCCATCCGAAGGTGCAGGTCCAAAACTGCGACCTCGCCATCGCCCACGGCACCGGCGGCTCGCTGGGCGTCCGCCACGGCTCTGCGACCGTGATCCTGGAACGGGAGGCGTAAGAGACATGTCCGAGGTCATGACCCGGCCGATCCCGGCCCCCGCCGTCACCGTCGAGAGCAAGCCGTTCTGGGACGCCGCCGCCGAGGGCCGCTTCCTCATCAAGCGCTGCACGGCCTGCGGCAAGGCGCACTGGTATCCGCGCACCATCTGCCCGCTCTGCGGCTCGGACGCGACCGTCTGGGAAGAGAGCCCCGGCGAGGGCGAGATCTACAGCTTCTCGATCATGCGCCGCGCGCCCACCGGCCCCTACGCCCTGGCCTACGTCACCCTCGACGAGGGCCCGGCGGTGCTCACCAACATCGTGGACGCCACGCCCGACGAGGTCAGGATCGGGATGCGCGTGAAGGTGCGCTTCCAGGAGACCGAGGGCGAAGGCCCGCCGGCCCCGGTGTTCGCGCCGGTGCGCTGACCCCTTCTCCTCCCCCGATGGGGGAGGAGAGGGCCCCGAGCCTAGCGACTGTGAAGGGGCTGGAGTCGCCCTAAGCCTCCTCGCCCTCGCTCACCTCGGCCAGCACCTCTTCCGTGTGCTCGCCGAGCCTCGGCGGATGGCGGCGGATGTTGGACGGGGTCTTCGAGAACTTCACCGGCGGCTTGATCGCGCGGTAGGCCCCGACGTCCGGATGCGCGTAGGTCTCGAAGAAGCCCACGGCCTTCAGGTGCGGGTCGTCGTCCAGGTCGGCCAGGCCGTTGGTCTTCACCACCGGGATCGACAGGGGCTTGAGGATATCCAGCCATTCCTGGGTGGTCTTCGTCGCCGCCGCCTGCTCGATCAGGCCGTAGAGCTCCTTCACGTGCCTAGCCCGGGTCACGTAGTCGGCGAAGCGCGGATCGGCCTTCACCGCCTCGCCGTAGCCGGCGGCGTCGAAGAACAGGTCCCACTGCTTGTCGGTGTAGGGCAGGAGGCCGATCCAGCCGTCCTTGGTCCGGTAGGGCTTGCGGTTGGGGTTGATCACCCGCTGATAGCCCCACTGGCCGATCGGCGGGTCGAAGGCGTGGTCGTAGAGGTGCTCGACCAGGAGGAAGCTCGTCACGCACTCCAGCATCGGCACTTCCACGAACTGGCCCTCGCCGGTGCGCGCCTTGTGCAGCAGGGCGGCGGTGACGGCCTGGGCGAAGAACAGGCCCGAGACCTTGTCGGCCACCAGGGTCGGCAGGATGCGGGGCGTGGGGTCGCCGTCCGTGCGCGGCAGGATGTCGGCCATGCCCGAGGCCGACTGGATCAGGTCGTCGTAGGCCGGCTCGCCCGCGTAGGGCCCGTCCGAGCCGTAGCCGGCGGCGTGGGCATAGATGATGTCGGGCTTGATCGCCGCCACGTCCTCATACGCCAGGCCCAGGCGCTTCAGGCCGTCGTAGCGGACCGAGGCGGCGAAGACGTCGCAGGTGCGGATCAGCCGTTTCAGGGCCCGCTTGGCGCTCTCCTGCTTCAGGTCCAGCACGATCGAGCGTTTGTTGCGGTTGATGGTCAGGAAGATGGGCCCCATGTCGCGCGGCGCGCCTTCGGGCACATGGCCCGCCCAGCGCATGATGTCGCCGCCGTCGCCGCGGCCCGAGCCCGGGTCCTCCAGCTTGATCACGTCGGCGCCCTGGTCGGCCAGGATCTGAACCCCGTAAGCGCCGTTGACCACGCTGGTCAGGTCCAGGACGCGGATCCCCTTGAGCGGCCCGGTCGCCTTCTCCGCCAAACGCTTGGCTTCCGCCACGTTACATCTCCCCTGTGCGCGCACCGCGTCGTTATGATGCCAACAACAGCAATTTACGTGGGGGGAGGCCAGTGGACTTCGAGCTCGCCGAGGAGCACCGGATGCTCAAGGACCTGGTGGCCAGGTTCGTCCGCGACGAGCTCATGCCCCTGGAGGAGGGGGTCATGGCCCGCGAGGCCGAGGGCAAGGGCCTCGGCCTCTCCGACGCCGAACACGCCCGCCTCGACGAGGTGTCCCGCAACCTCGGCCTCTGGGGCCTGGACGCGCCCGAGGACGTGGGCGGCTCGGACATGCCGATGGTGGCCATGGTCGGCGTCGAGGAGGAGATCGGCCGGACCGTCACGCCCTACACCCTGCCCCCGGACAGCCCGAACCTGCGCATGCTGATGCAGACGGTCAACGAGCGCCAGCGGGCCGCCTACCTGGCGCCCTACGTGGCCGGCAAGACCGTCTCGGCCATCGGCATCTCCGAGCCGGGCGCGGGCTCGGACCCCGCCGCCATGACCACCCGCGCCGTGCGCGACGGCGACGACTGGATCATCGATGGCCGGAAGATCTGGATCACCCGCGCCGCCGAGGCCGACTTCACCATCCTGATGGCGGTCACCGACAAGGAGAAGGGCGCGCGCGGCGGCATCTCCGCCTTCCTGGTCGACAAGGGGACGCCCGGCTTCAACGTCCTGCGCCGCATCCCCATGCTGGGCGGGCAGTACAGCTACGAGGTCGCCCTGGAGGGTTGCCGGGTAGAGGGCTGGAAGCTGCTGGGTCAGGAGGGTGCGGGCTTCGCGCCGATGCAGACCCGGCTCGGAACCCGCCGTATCCAGATGGCCGCCTGGTCGGTGGGCATGGCCCAGCGGGCGCTCGACATGCTGCTGGAGTACGCGCCCCAGCGGAAGACCTTCGGCGCGCCGCTCGCCGAGCGCCAGGCGATCCAGTTCTGGGTGGCCGAGGCGGCGACCAAGATCCACGCTGCGCGCTTGATGACCTACGACTGCGCCTGGAAGCTGGACCAGGGCCGCGACGTCCGCTCGGAAATCTCGATGATCAAGTGGTACGCCACCGAGATGGCCTACGAGACGGTCGACCGGGTCATGCAGGCGTTCGGCGCCATGGGCATGACCAAAGAGCTGCCCTTGCAGCTCATGCAGGCCAAGCTGCGCACCATGCGAATCTACGACGGCCCCACCGAGATCCATAAGTGGGTGGTGGCCCGCAACCTCCTGGGGACCCGGAAATGACGAAGACCTATGGCGACCACGTGACCGTGGCGATGGACGGGCACGTGGCGGTGGTCACGCTGGACCGGCCGCCGCACAACTTCGTCTCGGTCGACTTCATGCGCGACCTGGCCGACGCCCTGGAGGCGGTGGACGCCGACGGCCAGGCGCGCGCCATCGTGCTGCAGAGCGAGGGCAAGACCTTCTGCGGCGGGGCCGACTTCTCCGCGTCGGACGACAAGGTGGCCTCGGGCATGGACGGGGTGCAGGCGCTCTACGCCCAGGCCGTGCGGCTGTTCTCGGTGGAGACGCCGATCGTGGCGGCGGTGCAGGGCGCGGCGGTGGGCGCGGGCCTGGGCCTGGCCTTGGTCGCCGACTTCCGCGTGGCCGCGCCCGAGGCGCGCTTCGTCGGCAACTTCGTGAAGCTGGCCTTCCACCCGGGCTTCGGCCTGACCTACACCCTGCCCCGCGTGATCGGCCAGCAGCGGGCCAACCTGATGTTCCTCACCGGCCGGCGGATCAAGGCCGAGGAGGCGCTGGCCTGGGGCCTGGCCGACGAGGTGGTCCCGGCCGGTGAGCTGCGCGCCGCCGCGCTCAGGCTCGCCCGCGAGATCGCCGAGAACGCGCCGCTCGCCGTGATCTCCACTCGCAAGACGCTGCGCGCCGGCCTCGCCGAGGCGGTGAAGGCCCAGACGGCGATCGAGCACCGCGAACAGGCGCTGCTGCGCGAGACCGAGGACTTCAAGGAAGGCGTGCGCTCCGTCGCCGAACGCCGGCCGGGGAATTGGCTGGGGCGGTAGCGCTCAGCCCAGGTTGAAGCGCTCGCCGGCGGCGCGTTCGCACTCGGCGGCGAGCTCCTTGAACAGCAGGGACAGGATGACGAGGGCCCGGCCCTCGACGTCGGCGGCCTCGGCGCCGGGATGCCAGTCCACGGCCATGTCGAAGGCCAGCTCCGGGATCATGGCGTTACGGCCCAACACGCTGACCAGGGCCGAGCCCGGGTCGCCCGGGCGGGCGGTGGCGGTCACCACCCAGCGCAGGTGCTCGTTCGCCCGGTCGTTCACCGCTAACCCTCGACCCGCGCGGCGGCCCCCGACGCCCCCTGGGGCGCGAGCGCGGCGGCCTCGCGGGCCAGGGCGGTGACGCGGTCCCAGTCGCCGGCGCGGACGGCGTCGGCGGGCGCCACCCAGCTTCCGCCCACGCAGATCACGTTGGGCAGGGCGAGGTAGTCGGCGGCGTTCTTCGCATTGACCCCGCCGGTCGGGCAGAAGGTCGCCTGCTGGAACGGGCTCTGGAAGGCCTTCAGGGCCTCGACCCCGCCCACCACATTGGCCGGGAACAGCTTGAAGTGGGTGAAGCCCGCCGCCAGGCCCGCCATCAGCTCGGTGGCGGTGGCGATCCCGGGCAGCAGCGGCGCGGCGCCCTCGGGCCCCTCGCCATCGATCAGGCCGGGGCTGACCACGAACCTCGCGCCGGCGTCGGCCGCGGCGCGCCGCATCTGGCGGTTCAGCACGGTGCCGGCGCCAACGACGGCGCCCTCGATCTCGGTCATGGCGGCGATGCAGTCCATGGCCGCCGGCGTGCGCAGGGTGACCTCCAGCACCGGCAGGCCGCCCGCCACCAGGGCGCGGCCCAGCGGCACGGCGCTCTTCACGTCGTCCACCACCAGGACGGGGATGACCGGAGCCAGGGCCAGGATGGCGCCGATGGTCGGGTGGGAGGTCATAGGCGCTCCATCTGTTCGAGTTCGCGCGCGGCGCCGACGATCGCCGGATAGGGGTGCGTCACGAGGCAGGTCGGGATCGCCCGAACATAGTCCGACAGGCGGCCCTTGTCCTCGAAGCGGGCGCGGAAGGGGCCGACCGACAGCCGATCGGCCATGCGCGGCGCGATCCCCCCCGAGACATAGACGCCGCCGCGCGCGCCGTAGGTCAGCGCCAGGTCCCCGGCTGTCGCGCCCAGGATGCCGCTGAACCGGTCCAGCGTCGCCTCGGCCAGGGGATCGCCCGCCAAGCCCTGGGTCATCACCGCCTGCTGGTCGGGCAGCGCCGGCTCGCGGCCCTCGATGGCGGCGAGCGCGCAGTAGAGGTCGTAGAGGCCCACGCCCGACAGCAGGCGCTCGACCGACACCCGGCCGTACTTTGCGTGGAGCCGCCGCCAGACCTCCAGCTCGATCTCGTCGTTGGGGGCGAAGGCCGCGTGGCCGCCCTCGGTGGCCAGCGGCGTGTCGCCGCGCTCGCTCCGGACCAGGGCCGCCACGCCGAAGCCGGTGCCGGCGCCCAGGACGACCACGGGACAGTCATAGGCCCCCCGGCCGACGTCGGGACCGATCCGCCTGAGGTCGCCGTCCTCCAGCAGCGGGCAGGCCAGCGCCTGGGCGGCGAAGTCGTTGATCAGCTCCACCGCCTCGAACTCGAAGTGGGCCAGGAGGTCGCCCTCCGAGACGCGCCAGTCGAGGTTGGTGAACTCGATCTCGCCGCCGACCACGGGGCCGGCCACGGCGATCACCGCGCGCGGCGGGCGGCGCTTGCCGGCCGTGGTCTCGATGTATTCGGCCATCACGTCCGCCAGGCTGGCGTACTGCCCAGCCTGGAAGGTGCGCGGATTGCGGATGCGGCCCTCGGCGTCCACCAGGGCGAACCGGGCGTGGGTGCCGCCCACGTCGCCCACCAGTCCCACGTACTGCGGCTTCACGTCAGGCCACCTCGAAGAGGGTGCAGGCGCCCGCGTCGGCGGGGCCGGCGGCCTTGCGCATCCAGCCGAACAGCTCCCGGCCGTAGCCGAAGCCCGACGGGGCGCCGGCGGCCGGCGGACGGGCCATCAGCTCGGCGGGGTCCAGGCGGATGTCCAGGCGGCCCGTCTCGGCGTCGAGCCGGATGACGTCGCCGTCCCGCACCCGCGCCAGCGGGCCGCCGTCCGCCGCCTCGGGCGTCACGTGGATCGCCGCCGGCACCTTGCCGCTTGCGCCGGACATCCGGCCGTCGGTCACCAGAGCCACCTTGAACCCCTTGTCGAGTTGGACGCCGAGCGCCGGCGTGAGCGAGTGCAGCTCGGGCATGCCGTTGGCCCTCGGCCCCTGGAAGCGCACCACGGCGATGAAATCGCGGTTGAGCTCGCCGCGTCGGTGGGCGGCCAGCAGCGCCTCCTGGTCGTCGAACACCAGGGCCGGCGCCTCGACGATCCGGTGTTCGGGCTTCACCGCCGAGGTCTTGATGACGCCCCGGCCCAGCGGCCCGGTCAGCAGGCGCAGCCCGCCCTCGGCCTGGAAGGGATCGTCCACCGGCCTGAGGATGTCGCGGTCGAGCGAGGCCGCCGGGCCGTCGCGCCAGACCAGCCTGCCGTCGTCCAGGAACGGCTCCTGCTGGTACCGGCGAAGGCCGGGGCCGGCCACGGTCATGACGTCCTCGTGCGCCAGGCCCGCGTCGAGAAGCTGGCGGGTGACGAAGGCCATGCCGCCCGCAGCGTGGAAGGCGTTCACGTCCTCGGAGCCGTTCGGGTAGACCCGCGCGATCAGCGGCGTCACGCGGCTGAGATCGTCGAAGTCCTCCCAGGTGATCAGCACGCCCGCCGCCCTGGCCATGGCCAGGATGTGCAGGGTGTGGTTGGTCGAGCCGCCGGTGGCCAGGAGGCCGACCATGGCGTTCACCAGGCTCTTCTCGTCCACGACCGCCGAGAACGGCGTGTAGCCGTTGGTCCCGTCGCGGATCTCCACGGCCCGCTTCGGCGCGGCGGCGGTGAGCGCGTCGCGCAGCGGCGTGTTGGGGCTGACGAAGGCCGCGCCCGGCAGGTGCAGGCCGGTCATCTCCATCATCATCTGGTTGGAGTTGGCCGTGCCGTAGAAGGTGCAGGTGCCCGGTCCGTGGTAGGACTTCATCTCCGAGTCCAGCAGCTCCTCGCGCGTGGCCTTGCCCTCGGCGTAGAGGGCCCGCGTGCGGGCCTTCTCGGCGTTGGAGATGCCCGAGCTCATCGGTCCGCCCGGCACGAAGATCACCGGCAGGTGGCCGAACGCGGCGGCCCCGATGAACAGCCCCGGCACGATCTTGTCGCAGATGCCCAGCATCAGGGCCGCGTCGAAGGCGTCGTGGGTCAGCGCCACCGCCGTGGACATGGCGATCACGTCACGGCTGAACAGCGACAGCTCCATGCCCGGCCGCCCCTGGGTGACGCCATCGCACATGGCGGGCACCCCGCCGGCGTACTGGGCCGTGGCCCCGGCCTCGCGGGCGGCCTTGCGGATGATGTCCGGGAAGCGCTCGTAGGGCTGGTGGGCCGAGAGCATGTCGTTGTAGGCGGAGACGATGGCCACGTTGGGCGCGGTAGGGTCCCGCATCCGCTGCTTGTCGCCCTCGGGCGAGGCGGCGAAGGCGTGGGCCCAGTTGGCGCACGAGAGCTTAGCCCGCCCCGGCGTGGCCTCGCGCGCCGCCGCCATGCGCCCGAGGTAGTCCGCGCGGGCCTCGCGGCTGCGCTCGACGATCCTTTGGGTGACCTCGGCCGTGACCGGATGCATGGGCTTCATCCCCCTAGTGACTGGGTGACCAGAAGACGCGGACCGGGACCTGCGCCTGGTTGAGCAACCGGGCGACGGGCAGGTCGTCGCCCGCCTTCGCGCGGTCGATCACCTGCCGCTTAGCCTCGCCGGCGACCAGAAGGAAGATCGCGCGCGAGTTGAGCAGCGCCGATAGCGTCAGGCTCACCCGGGGAACCGGGGGCTTGCCCAGCCCCTCGGGCACGTCAGCCAGCAGGTCCGGCGTCGCCAGCGCCTGCGAAAGCCCCGGGTCGCCGGGGATCAGCGAGGCGACGTGCCCGTCCTCGCCCATGCCCAGCATCACCGCGTCGAAGGGGGTGAGCGCGGCGAGGGCGGCGGGATCGGGCTTCGGCCACAGGGGCAGCAGGTGGGCCTTGGCCGCGCGTCCCGTGAGCAGCCGTTCGCGCACCTGACGGGCGTTGGACTCCTCGGACGACATATCCACGCAGCGCTCGTCGGACAGCGTCACCACCACCCGCGCCCAGTCCAGATCGGCGTCCTTCAAGCGGTCGTATACGGGGCCGGGCGAGCGCCCGCCTGTGGCCACCAGGCCCGCGCGGCCGCGGGTGCGCAGCGCGTCCTTCAGGCAGGCGGCGACGGCGTGGGCGCAGGCCTCGCCGACGGCCGCCGCGGAGGGAAAGGTCTCGAGCATCGCCAGTCCTTAACGCGCGACGGCCGCTTCTAGCGCCGGGGCGTGTGGGCCAGCCGCAGGATGTTGGCGGCGCCCGGCGTGCCCATCGGCAGGCCCGCCAGGATCAGCACCCGCTCGGCCGGCCCCGCCAGCCCGGCGGCCATGGCCTCGCGACAGGCCAGCTTGGGGATGTCCTCCGGATCGCGGATGTCGGCGACGATGCGGGCCTCCACGCCCCAGGCGAGCGCGAGGCGGCGCGCGGTTTCCAGGCGGGGCGTCAGCGCCAGCGTCGGCTGCACCGGCCGCTCGCGGCCCAGCCGCATGGCCGTCTGGCCGGTCTGGGTGAAGGCCGCCACGCAGGAGACAGAGGCCACCTCTGCGGCATGGAAGGCCGCCGCCACCAGGGCGTCGGCGTCGCCCACGTCGTGCTCGGCGCGCATCAGCTCCGACCAGCGCGGATCCTGCTCCACGCGGGTGATGATGCGGTCCATGATCGAGACCGCCTCCAGCGGATAGTCCCCCGCCGCCGTCTCGGCCGACAGCATGACCGCGTCGGCGCCCTCGTACACCGCGCCCGCCACGTCCGAGGCCTCGGCCCGGGTGGGGGTGGGCGAGTGGATCATGGACTCCAGCATCTGGGTCGCCACGATCACCGGGATGCCGCGCATCCGGGCCGCCCGGATGAGCTGCTTCTGGACGACCGGCACCTCCTCGGGCGCCAGTTCCACGCCGAGGTCGCCGCGGGCGACCATCACCGCTTCCGACAGGTCGAGGATCTCCTCAAGGGCCAGCAGGGCGGCGGGCTTCTCGATCTTGGCCAGCACGCCGGCCCGGCCGCCCACCAGCTTGCGCAGCTCGGCCATGTCGGAGGCGCGCTGCACGAACGACAGCGCCACCCAGTCGACCCCCTCCTGGAGGGCGAAGGCCAGGTCCTTGCGGTCCTTCTCGGTCAGCGCCGGGATGGGGATGGTCAGGCCCGGCAGGTTCAGGCCCTTGTGGTCCGACAGGTGCTCTCCCGCCTCGACGATCGTGTCGGCCCAGTCCGGTCCGTGCTTCGTCACCCGCAGGCGCACCTTGCCGTCGTCCAGCAGGATCTCGGCGCCCCGGCGCAGGGCGGCGAACACCTCGGGGTGGGGCGCGCCGACGCGGGTTTCGTCCCCGGGCTCCCGGCTCATGTCGATGCGGAACTTCTGCCCGGCCTTCAGCGGGATCTTGCGCTCGGCGAAGCGGCCCAGCCGCAGCTTGGGCCCCTGCAGGTCGGCCAGGACGGCGATGGGTCGGCCCGTGGCCTGCTCGGCCAGGCGCACGTTCTGGATGGTGCGGGCGTGGTCGGCGTGGGTCCCGTGGCTGAAGTTGACGCGGAACACGTCGGCGCCGGCGAGCGCCAGCTCGCGGACCTTGTCCAGCTCCCGGCTCGCGGGACCGAGGGTCGCCACAATGCGGGCGCGGCGGGCTCGTATCATCTCTACCGTCTGGCTTTCGGAGGTCGGAGGCGGAAACGCGGGGGCGAGTCGCCAGCTTCCGGCGCCAAGGTTATCCAATCGCGTTCACGTCCCGTCGAGTGGAAACCGGTGTCCACCGGACAGAGATCGCATCAACCGCAGGGAGAGCGGCCCCTTGAAGCAGACCCTTGACCTCTTCCCCATCGGCAACTGCGCCGCGAGCGCCCTGATCGACCGGGCCGGCCGCTACGTCTGGGCGTGCGTCCCGCGCGTGGACGGGGACCCGGCGTTCTGCGCGCTGCTGAACGGGGCGGGAGGCGCCGAGGAAACCCAGGGGCTCTGGTCCGTGGAGGTCGAGGGCCAGACCGAGGTGGTCCAGGCCTATCTGCGCAACACGCCCATCCTGCGCACCGTGATCCGCACCGGCGAGGGCGCGGCGGTGGAGATCCTCGATTTCTGCCCCAGGTTCCGCCACTACGGCCGGCGCTACCGGCCGCTGGCCTTCGTGCGGCTCGTGCGGCCGCTGTCGGGCGCGCCGCGCATCCGCGTCCGGCTGCGGCCGATGACGGGCTACGGCGAGCGGCCATGCCCCCAGACGGCCGGGTCGAACCACATCCGATACGTGGGCGCCGAGACGACCCTGCGGCTCACCACGGACTGCCCGGTCAGCCACGTCCAGCACGAACGGCTGTTCCGCCTGGAGGAGCCCCTGGGCTTCTTCCTGGGCCCCGACGAGGGGCTGGACGCCGACGTGGCCACCGTCACCAGCCGCATGCTGCGTGAGACCACCGACTACTGGCGGGGCTGGGTGCGGACCCTCTCTGTGCCGCTGGAGTGGCAGGAGGCGGTGATCCGGGCGGCCATCACGCTGAAGCTCTGCGCCTACGAGGAGACCGGCGCCATCGTGGCGGCGCTGACGACCTCGATCCCCGAGCATGCCGCTCCCGACGGCCAGGGCCGCAACTGGGACTACCGCTACTGCTGGCTCCGCGACGCCTACTACGTGGTCCAGGCCCTCAACCGCCTGGGCGCCGCCGACATGCTGGAGAACTACCTCTCCTACCTGCGCAACATCGTCGACCAGGCGTCGCGCGGGGAGCAGGGGCAGGAGTCGAGGACCGGTCACGTGCAGCCGGTCTACGGCGTGGGCCTGGAGCCGGTGCTGACCGAGTGGATCGCCCCGCACCTGGCCGGCTACCGCGGCATCGGCCCGGTGCGGGTGGGCAACCAGGCCCACGAGCACCTGCAGCACGACGTCTACGGCCAGATCGTCCTCTCCACCGTCCAGGCGTTCTTCGACGAGCGGCTGCTCAGGCCCGCCACGGCCGACGACTTCCGGGCGCTCGAGCCCATCGGCGAACGGGCCTTCGAGCTGCACGACAAGCCCGACGCCAGCCTCTGGGAGTTCCGGGGACGCGAGGCCGTGCACACCTATTCCTCGGTCATGTGCTGGGCGGCCTGCGACCGGCTGGGCAACGCCGCCGCCAAGCTGGGGCTGGCCGAACGCGCCGCCTATTGGAACGACCGCGCCGCCCAGGTCCGCGCCACCATCGAGGCCCGCGCCTGGAACCCCGCCGAGGGCCGCTACGCCGCCACCTTCGACGGCGACGGCCTGGACGCCTCGCTGCTCCAGCTCGTGGACGTGCGCTTCGCCGCCCCGGACGATCCGCGCATGCAGGCCACCATGGCCGCCGTGGAGGCGGGCCTCCGGCGCGGGCCCTTCATGCTGCGCTACGCCATCCCCGACGACTTCGGCCTGCCGCAGACGGCGTTCAACTTCTGCACCTTCTGGCTGATCGAGGCCCTGCACCTGTCGGGCCGTACGGCCGAGGCGCGCGCGCTCTTCGAGGAGATGCTGGGGCGGCGCACCGCCGCCGGCCTGCTCTCGGAGGACATCTCCTTCACCGGCGACGAGCTCTGGGGGAACTACCCGCAGACCTACTCGCTGGTCGGCCTGATCAACTGCGCCACCCTCTTGTCGAAGCCGTGGTCGTCGGTGCGGTAGACGGAACCTTCACCAGCCATACCGGGTAGCCCTGCCTCCGCCATCGCGGCGGCGATGGCGGGAGGGGGAGGTAGACCCGGGTCAGTCCAGCCAGGCCCTGCCCATGCGCTCGATGAGCGCGAAGGCCCCGGAGGGGCCCCACGAGCCCGCCTGGTAGGGCTTGGGCGCCATGCCGGCGTCGGCCCACGACTGGGCCACCCCGTCCACCCACCGCCAGGCCTCCTCGACCTCGTCGCGGCGCACGAAGAGGGTCGAGTTGCCCTGCACCACGTCCAGCAGCAGCCGCTCGTAGGCGATCCGCCGGCGCGCGCCGGGCCCGGAGTAGGCCTTGAGCAGGCTGAGCGACAGCGGCAGGGACTGGAGCCTGAGGCCGCCCTGGCTGATGCCCGGCGCCTTGTTCATCAGGGTGAGCTCGATGTCCTCGTCCGGCTGCAGGTCGATCACCAGCCGGTTGGCGGTCATGTCGTGCCGGCTGCCCTCGCCGAAGATCGAGTGGGGCACGCACTTGAACTGGATGGCGATCTGGGTCCGCCGCTCGGGCAGCCGCTTGCCGGTGCGCAGGAAGAACGGCACCCCGGCCCAGCGCCAGTTGTCGATGTCGGCCCTGAGCGCCACGAAGGTCTCGGTCCCGCTGGCCTGGCCGCGCTCGGTCTCGTAGGCCTCGACGGTGCGCCCGTCGACCACGCCGCCGGTGTACTGGCCGCGCACCGAGCAGGTCTGGGCGTCGGCGCGGCTGAAGGGCCGGAGGCTCTTCAGCACCTTCACCTTCTCGTTGCGCACGGAGTCCGGCTCCAGGTCGGTCGGCGGCTCCATGGCCACCAGGCACAGGAGCTGGAGCATGTGGTTCTGCAGCATGTCGCGCAGGGCGCCGTACTCGTCGTAGTAGGGCCAGCGCTCGCCCACCCCTTCCGTCTCGGCCACGGTGATCTGCACGTGGTCGACGAGCTGGTTGTTCCACAGGGGCTCGAACAGCGAATTGGCGAACCGGAGCGCGATCAGGTTCTGCACCGTCTCCTTGCCCAGGTAGTGGTCGATCCGGAAGATCCGCTCCTCGTCGAACACCTCGCCGACGGCGGCGTTGATCCCACGCGAGCTCTCCAGGTTCCGGCCGATCGGCTTCTCCAGCACGATCCGGGTCTGGTCGCTGGTGAGCCCGCCGGCCGCCAGCGCGGCGCAGACCCGCCCATACAGGCTGGGCGACAGCGCCAGGTAGAAGATCGGCCGCGCCGCCTTGCCGAGCGCCGCCTTGAGGGCCTGGGCGCCCTCCGGGCTGGTGGCGTCGGCGGCCACATAGTCCAGCCGCTCGGCGAACCGCTCCCAGGACGCCCGGTCCAGGCCCTCGCCGCGGCTCTTCAGGGCGTCGCGGACCTCGGCCACGAAGGCGTCGCGGTCCATCTCCTGGCGGGCGGTGGCCACCACCCGGAAACCCTCGGGCAGGAAGCCGTCCGCGTCGAGGAAATACAGCGAAGGCAGCAGCATCCGCCGCGCGAGGTCGCCCGTGCCGCCGAACAGCACGATCGCATCGGCCTGCAGCGTTTCTGCCATCTGGTTTCCTTCGATTCGGAGGCGTCGGGGCGGCGATTAGCAGCGCTACCATCGACGTTACGTCAAGTGCCGGCCGGCGTCTTTTGCTACGGTCCCGCTCGGATCGTTTGTCAGCCTTGAGCGTTTATCGGCGGCCCCGAAGGCGAAGCCCGGGGCGGAACCGGGGGCGAATTCCTGTATGTCGGTACAAGCTTTCACCATTGGCCTTGCCGCGCCCCAGCCGCTGAAGCTGGGGGGCGCGGCCCTGTTTCTCGATCTGGACGGCACCCTGGCGCCCATCGCCGCGCGACCCCAGGACGTGGCCGCCGACCCGCGCCGCTCGCGCCTCCTGGAGACGCTCGAGACGGGCCTGGACGGCCGCCTCGCCGTCATCAGCGGCCGCACCCTGGCCGACGTCGACCGCATCCTGGAGGGCCGGGTTCCCTGCGTCGCGGCCGTCCACGGCCTCGTCCGGCGCGGCGGCGACGGCGCGGTCCAGGAGGCGGCGGCCCATCCCGGCCTCGCCGCCGCCGCAGCCCGCCTGAAGGGCTTCGCGGCCCGCGATCCGGGCCTGATCGTCGAGGAGAAGGGCCTGAGCGTCGCCCTGCACTTCCGCCTGGCCCCGGCCCACGCCGCCGAGGCCCGCGCCCTCGCCCACCGCATCGCCGGGGAGACAGGCCTGACCGTCCAGGACGGCGACATGGTGGAGGAGCTGCGCACGCCGGGCCCCACCAAGGGCGACAGCGTCCGCGCCTTCATGGGCGCGGCTCCGTTCCCGGGCGCCCGCCCCATCTTCGTGGGCGACGATTCCACCGACGAGCACGGCTTCGAGGAGGCGCGGCGCCTGGGCGGCTTCGGCGTCCTGGTCGGCCCGCCGCGCGCCACGCACGCGGCCTTCCGCCTGCCGGGCGTGGAGGACGTGATCGCCTGGCTGGAGGGCGCCGCCCGATGAACCGGCTGATCGTCGTCTCCAACCGCGTGAACCCGCCCACGGGCGAGGGCGACGAGAGCGTCGGCGGACTGGCCATGGCGCTGGCCGCGGCGCTGCGCGAATACTCCGGCCTGTGGTTCGGCTGGAGCGGCAGGACCACGCCCGAATTCACCGGCCAGCTCTCGGTCGAGAAGGTGGGCGGAGTGACGGTCGCCTTGGTCGACCTCGAAGAGGCCGATCTCGACGAATACTACAACGGCTACGCCAACAAGACGCTGTGGCCGCTGTTCCACTACCGCACCGACATCGCGGCCTACGACCGGGCCTACGGCCAGGGCTACGAGCGCGTGAACCGCCGCTTCGCCGAGACCCTGCGCCCGCTCATCGAGCCCGGCGACCTGATCTGGATCCACGACTACCACCTGATCCCGATGGCCCGGGAGCTGCGCCGGCTGGGCGTGAAGAACCGGATCGGCTTCTTCCTGCACGTGCCGTGGCCGGCCCATCAGGTGTTCGTCAACCTGCCCCGCCACCGCCAGCTCGTGGAGGCGATGTTCGACTACGACCTCCTGGGCTTCCAGACGGCCGAGCACCGCCAGGCCTTCGAGGAATATGTGCTGACCGAGGCCGGCGGCGAGCAGACCCCCTCGGGCGCCCTCAAGGCCTTCGGGCGCACCGTCGCCACCGGCGCCTTCCCCATAGGCATCGACGCCCAGGACTTCGCCCAGCTCCTGCGGAACGCCCGCGCCCGGCGGATGCGCGACCTGATGACCGCCTGCACGGTGTTCCGCCGCCTCGTCGTGGGCGTCGACCGGCTCGACTACTCCAAGGGCCTGGAGGAGCGGTTCCTGGGCTTCGAGCGGTTCCTGACCGAGAACCCGGACATGCGCCGCGAGGTGCTGATGCTGCAGATCGCGCCCGTCAGCCGCGAGAGCGTCGAGGCCTACCAGCAGATCCGCGAGCGGCTGGACGCCCTGTCCGGCCGCATCAACGGGGCCTTCGCCGACGTGGACTGGGCGCCGGTGCGCTACGTGAACAAGAACTACCGCCGCGACGAACTGGCCGGGATCTACGGCGCGGCCCGCGTGGGCCTCGTCACGCCGCTGCGCGACGGCATGAACCTGGTGGCCAAGGAGTTCGTCGCCGCCCAGAACCCCGACGACCCCGGCGTGCTGATCCTCTCCCGGTTCGCCGGCGCCGCGCGCCAGCTCAAGGACGCCCTGCTGGTCAATCCGAACAGCGCCGAGGAGATCGCCGACGCGCTCAAGCGCGCGCTGGCCATGGAGAAGGCCGAGCGGGTGCGCCGCTGGAGCGCCCTCTTCGACAACGTCCAGCGCGAGGACGTCACCGCCTGGCGCGACGCCTTCGTCCAGGCCCTGGCGAGTATCGAGGCCGACGTGGAGGAACGCCGCCCGGCGCTGGCGAGCTAGCGTTCCTCCCCCTCGGGAGGAGGTGGCCGCGGGCCCGAGGGGGTTGAAGCCCACGGCCTTTGCCCATCACCCCCCTCACCCGCCTCGCGGGAGCTCCCCCTGTGGGGCAGCAACTCGCCCCGCCGACCCCGCGTTCTGACGGCGCAGTCTCCGGAGGACGACCATGGCCGACAAGCTCGCCCGCTACCGGGCCATGCGGGACTTCTCGAAGACCCATGAACCCAGGGGAGCCGCGAAGGCCAAGCCCTCCAGGCGGCTGCGGTTCGTCGTCCAGAAGCACGCCGCCACCCGACTGCACTACGACCTCCGCCTGGAGCTCGACGGGGTGTTCCGGTCGTGGGCCGTCACCAAGGGCCCCTCGCTCGATCCCGCCGACCGGCGCCTGGCGGTCGAGGTCGAGGACCACCCGCTGGACTATGGCGACTTCGAGGGGACCATCCCCAGGGGCCAGTACGGCGGCGGGACGGTGATGCTGTGGGACCGGGGCTACTGGGAGCCGGAAGGCGATCCGCGCGCCATGCTGAAGAAGGGCGACCTGAAGTTCACCCTCGACGGCGAGCGGTTGAAGGGATCGTTCGTGCTGGTGCGGATGAAGCGCCGCGAGCGCGAGAAGCGCGACAACTGGCTGCTCATCAAGCACCATGACGGCTGGGCCATCGACGGCGACGGCGACCTGCTGGTGAACGGCGAGACCACCTCGGTCGCCTCGGGGCGCAGCATGGACGAGATCGCCGCCGGCAAGGGCAAGGGACCGACGAAGTTCATGACCGGCAAGGGGCGCGCCTCGGGCGGGGACGTCTGGCAGTCGAACCGCCGCGACGCCGCACCGGCGCCGCTCAAGGCCGCGCCGGCCCCGAAGCTGAAGGCCGCCGCCCCGCCCGGCTTCGTCGCGCCCCAGCTCGCCAAGTCGGTGGACCGCCCGCCCCAGGGCCCCGGCTGGGCCCACGAGATCAAGTTCGACGGCTACCGCCTCCAGCTCCGTGTCGAAAAGGGCCAGGCGACCCTGAAGACCCGCGCCGGGCTCGACTGGACGGCGAAGTTCCGCGAGATCGCCGCCGACGCGTCGGCCCTGCCTGACGGCCTCTACGACGGCGAGGCCTGCGCCCTGGACGCGGCGGGCTCCCCCGACTTCCCGGCCCTGCAGGCGGCGCTGTCGGACGGACGGACCGCCGACCTGGTCTTCTTCGTCTTCGACGCCCTGTTCCTGGCGGGCGAGGACCTGCGCGGCCTGCCGCTTTCCGAGCGCAAGGCGCGGCTGCGGGCGGCCGTCGGGGGCGCCGGCAAGGCGGTGGCGCGGCGCATCCGCTATGTCGACCACTTCGAGACCGCGGGCGATGCGGTGCTGCGGTCGGCCTGCCGCATGTCCCTGGAAGGCATCGTGTCGAAGCGCCTCGACGCCCCCTACCGCTCGGGCCGGACCGAAAGCTGGCGGAAGTCCAAGTGCCGGGCCGGCCAGGAGGTGGTGATCGGCGGCTGGCGGGGCGAGCGGGGCCAGCTCCGCTCGCTGCTGGTGGGCGTCCACCGGGGCGACAAGCTCGTCTATGTGGGCCGTGTCGGCACGGGTTTCGGCCGCGACAAGGTGGCCCGCGTCCTGCCCCGGCTGGAGAAGGTCGAGGCCGACCAGAGCCCGTTCGGCGGCCCCGGCGCGCCGCGCAAGGCGGCCGACATCCACTGGGCCCGGCCGGAACTGGTGGCCGAGATCGAGTTCGCGGGCTTCACCGCCGGCGGCCAGGTCCGCCAGGGCGCCTTCAAGGGCCTGCGCGAGGACAAGCCCGCCGCCGAGGTCGAGGCCGAGACCCCCGCCCGCACCGAGCTCGCCGAACCCGGACCCCAGGCCAAAGCCGGCGCCCGCGCCGGCGACAACGTCGTCATGGGCGTGGTGATCTCCAACCCGGACAAGGCGCTCTGGCCCGATGACGGCCAGGGCGGGACCGTCACCAAGCTGGACCTCGCCCGCTACCTGGAGACGGTGGGGCCCTGGATGATGGAGCATATCAAGGGACGGCCCTGCTCGATCATCCGCACGCCGGACGGCATCGACGGCGGCCAGCGGTTCTTCCAGCGCCACGCGGGCAAGGGCTCCTCGGCCCTGATCTCCGAGGTGAAGGTGTTCGGCGATCACAAGCCCTACCTGCAGGTGGACCGCATCGAGGCCCTGGCCGCCCTGGCCCAGATCGGGGCCGTCGAATACCACCCGTGGAACTGCCAGCCCTTCCAGCCCGAGGTCCCGGGCCGCCTGGTGTTCGACCTCGACCCCGACGAGGACATCCCCTTCGACCGCGTCGTCGAGGCCGCCCTGGAGGTGAAGGAGCGGCTGGAATCCCTGGGGCTGGAAGCGTTCTGCAAGACCACGGGCGGCAAGGGCCTGCACGTCGTGACCCCGCTCAAGGCCGACAAGGCCCTGGACTGGCCGACCGCCAAGACCTTCGCCCAGGACGTCTGCCTGGCCATCGCCGCCGACGCGCCCGACCGCTACGTGGTCAACATGGCCAAGGCCAAGCGCAAGGGCCGGATATTCCTCGACTATCTGCGCAACGACCGCATGTCGACGGCGGTGGCCCCGCTCTCGCCCCGGGGCCGGCCGCTCGCGCCGGTGTCCTTCCCGCTCACCTGGAGCCAGGTGAAACCCGGCCTCGACCCCCGGCGCTGGACGGTCCGCACCGCACCGGCCCTTCTGAAGAAGGCCCGGGCGTGGGCCGGCTACCGCGACGCCGAGCGGCCGCTGAAGGACGCGATCCGGAAGCTCGGATGACTCCTCTCCCCCGAGGCGAAGCCCGGAGATTCCGCGCCAAGGCGGAGAGGGGCAGACACAATCGCGCAACACGCGCGAGGCTACATACCGGACATACGAAAACGACGGGGGATTTCATGTTGAGCCGCAGAACCGTGACCGCGCTTGCCCTGGGGCTCGCGTCGCTGGCGTCCGCCGCCTGGGCCCAGGCCGCGCCCGACGCCTTCGTCACCGACACGCGCCAGGTCGTGAAGATCGGCCAGGGCGCGCTCTCCGGGACCGTGAAGGACGGTGTCGCCTACCACCTGGGAATCCCCTTCGCCGCCCCGCCCGTGGGCGACCTGCGCTGGCGGCCGCCGGCCGCCGCGCCGTCCTGGACCGGCGAGCGCGACGCCTCCCGGCCCGGCGCGAGCTGTCAGGCGGTCGAGGACTGCCTGTTCCTGAACGTGGTCCGCCCGGCGAACGCCAAGGCCGGCGACAAGCTCCCGGTGATGGTGTGGATCCACGGCGGCGCCTACGTCGTCGGGACCAGCATGGGCGCCTTCGGCGGCGACACCGAGGGCACGAACTTCGCGAAGAAGGGGATCGTCCACGTCAGCCTGAACTACCGCCTGGGCCGGGCCGGCTGGTTCGCCCACCCCGCGCTCACCCCGGAGGGGCCCACCGGAAACTACGGCATGATGGATCAGATCGCCGCGCTGAAGTGGGTGAAGGCCAACATCGCGGCGTTCGGCGGCGACCCCGCGAAGGTCACCATCTACGGCGAGAGCGCCGGCGGCGTGTCGGTCCACTACCTGATGCTGGCGCCCCAGGCGAAGGGCCTGTTCGCCAGGGCCATCGGCGAATCCAGCTTCGCCCGCCACCGGCCCGAGCCGCTCGCCGAGGCCGAGGCCAAGGGCCTTAAGGCCGCGAAGGCGGCGGGCGTCGAAGGGCAGGACGCCGCCGCGGCCGCCGCCCTGCGCAAGCTGCCGCTCACCGCCCTGCCCTACGCCGGCGGGCTCGTCGGCCGCGCCGGCCCCATCCTCGACGGGACCTACATCACCAGCGGGATCGCCGAGGGCTACGCCGCCGGCCGTCAGGCCAAGGTCCCGCTGATGCTCGGCGGCAACTCCCACGAGGCCAGCCTCTTCAGGCCCCAGCCGGCCCAGCTCGACGCCCTGCCCGCCGACCGCCGCGCGGCGGTGATGCAGGCCTTCGATCCCGAGGGAACGGGCGATGCGGCCCGCGTCGTCAACGACCTGACCACCGCCCAGTTCATCACCGAGCCCGACCGCAACCTCGCCCGCCTGCACGCCAGGGCCGGCCAGCCCGTCTGGCTCTACTACTTCTCGTACGTGCCGCCCTCGCAGGCCGCGAAGAAGCCCTATGGCGCGGGCCACACCGATGAGATCCGCTTCGTGTTCGGCGCCCCGCGCGCGAGCTTCCAGCCGGAGGACCTGCCCCTCTCGGACGCCATGAACGGCTTCTGGGCGAGCTTCGCCAAGACCGGGAACCCGGGCGCGGCCTGGCCCAGGTTCCAGCCCGGCGAGCGGTCGGTGGAGTTCGGCGCCGACGGCGTGCAGCCCCGCGCCGAGCATCTCAAGGCCCGGCTCGACCTCGTGGAGATGGGCCAGAAGTAGGCGCTTCAGGCCCGCTTCCTGGCGGGCGCCTTTCGGGCCGGACTCTTGGCGGCAGGCTTCTTGGGCGCCGCCTTCTTCGGGGCAGCCTTGGCCCGCGCCGGGGTCTTGCGCCGCTCGCCGCCACCTTGGCCCAGGCTGCGCTTCAGGGCCTCCATCAGGTCGATGACCTCGGCCTCCTTGGGCTGCTCGGGCGCCTTCACCGTGCGGCCCTTCTCCTTTTCCCGGATCAGGGCCCGGAGCGCGTCCTCGTAGCGGTCGTTGAACTGGCTGGGGTCGAAGGGCCCCTCCTGCTGCTCGATGATCCGCGAGGCGATGTCGACCATCTGGGCGTTCACCTTGGCGTCGGGGATGCGGTCGAAGATCTCCTCGGCGTCCCGCACCTCGCGCTTCGAGCGCAGGGTGTAGGCCAGGATGCCCCGGTCGCGGGGCTCCAGGGCCATCAGCCGCTCGCGCTGGTGCATGACGAGGCGGCCCAGCGCCACCCGGTCGGCCTTCTCCATGGCCTCGCGGATGACCGTGAACGCCTCCACCGCCATGTCGCCGTCCGGGACCAGGAAGTATGGGTCGTTGTAGTAGAGCCGGTCGATCTCCCCCTCGACCACGAACCGTTCGATATCGAGAGTGCGGGTGGTCTCCAGCCGGACGTTCTGGATCTCGTCGTTGGTGACGACGACGTAGCGGCCCTTCTCGATCTCGTAGCCCTTGACGATGTCGGACCGGTCGACGGGCCCGGTCTCCGGATCGGTGGGCGTCATCTTGATCCGGTTCATCGTCTCCTTGTGGAGCATGTTGAAGTGCACCTCGCTGCTGCTCGACGCAGCCGTGTAGAGCGCCACGGGGCAGCTCACGAGCGACAGGCGCAGATAGCCCTGCCATGTGGGACGGGTGGCCATGCGGGACTCCGGATCAGAGTCCCGAAACGCAAGCTGGAGCGAAACAGTTCACGACGACCCGGATCCTCCCCCACAGGGGGGTGGCCCGAAGGCCGGAGGGGGGTGAAGCCCACGGAGCCACTCCTCCCCGATGGGGGAGGAGAGCGCGCGTCACGCCGATGAATGTCGATTGTACCTAGTTCAGCCCCAACCCCGGCAGGGTCGCCGCCTGGACGGCGTCCAGCCGCGACTTGCGGAAGCCGGCGCGCAGGCCGCTCTCCAAACCGAACTCCATCAGCACGTCGGCGGCGGGGTCGTAGGCCGGCCAATCCTCGGCGCCGCACCGCGGCTTGCCGGCCTTGGCGAAGGTGACCCAGCAGGCGTGCATCAGGGTCGCCATCGCGCGGTCCTCGTCGCTGACCAGGCTCATGGGCGTGCGCCGGCCCCAGTATTCCCAGACGTAGGGGATCTCCATGGCGTGGCCGGCCCGCGGCACGGCGGGGCGCAGCCGCGTGGCCACGTAGCTGAAGTGGTAGAGCCAGGCGGGCTGGCCGGGCGCGGCCTTGGCCGCCACCCAGCGGGCCGGGCCGCCGAACACCCGGTCGGTGAAGAGGGCGCGGGCCAGGGCCTCGTCGCCTTTCGCCGCCTCGTCGGTATAGATCACCCGGGCCATTGGCGGAATCTGGGCCAGCGCCGCCTGCCCCAGCGGGCCCGGCCCCATCAGCGAATCCTCGCCCGAGTTCCAGCCGATGATCAGCGGCACGTCGGCGAAGTCTCCCCGCGCCAGGGCCTGGGTCGCCGTCTGCGTCATCACCCGTCCGTCCGTGAAGGGGCCGAACTGGGCGTTCACGGCCACGAGCGTCTCCGCCGGCAGGGCGCGGAGCTCCTCGGCGGTCGTGGCGCTCACGCCCGCCTGGGCCAGTGCGGCCGCGCCTTCCTTCTCCTTGTCCGCCAGGGTCTTGGGCTCGAACCAGCCCAGGCCCGACTGCACGACGGCCTTCTGGTAGAGCCCGCGCGCCGACGGCGTGGCGAGCAGCGCCAGCGTGCTCATGCCCCCCGCGCTCTCGCCGAAGACGGTGACGTTCTTGGGGTCCCCGCCGAACTTCGCGATGTTGCGCTGGACCCACTTCAGCGCCGCGACCTGGTCCATCAGGCCGTAGTTCCCGACCGGTTCGCCGCCGGCCGCCGCCGTCAGCGCCGGGTGGGCGAACCAGCCCAGCGCGCCCAGCCGGTAGTTGATCGCCACCACCACCACCCCGTCGCGGGCGAAGTTCGAGCCGTCGTAGATCCAGCCCGCCCCCGTCCGGTGCGAGCCGCCGTGGATCCACACCATGACCGGGGCCGCTTTTGCGCCCTTCGGCGCATAGACGTTGAGCTGCAGGCAGTCCTCGGAGACGGGACCGTTGGCGCCGCCGGTGTTGGGGCTGCCGTCGGCGTTCATCGGCTGCGGGCAGGACGGTCCGGCCTTCGCCGCGTCCCGCTCGCCCTTCCAAGGCGCGGCGCCTTGAGGCGGGCGCCAACGCAGCGGCCCCACCGGCGCGGCGGCGTAGGGGATGTTGCGGAACACCCGGGCCCGGTCGGTCTCCTCGCCCACGAGCACCCCGGTCTCGACCTTGACCCGCGCAGTCTGGGGCTGGGCCTCCGGAGCCTGCCCCGCAGACGCCTGCCCCCCAGACGCCTGGGCGTGCGCCGCCCCCGCCAGGCCCGCCGCCGCCAAGGCCGAAGCCAGGCCGATCCAGAACCGCGTCATGTCCGTCCCCTCCGTTTCCCGGAATTAGCGCCGCAATGCGCCGATCCCGCAACATCGGGCGCATGGCGCCGGGGGGGCCGGCCCCTACCCCTCCTTGGGGGCGCTCGGGCCGGTTCCGTCGGGCGTAACGATCCAGCGCTTCAGGGCCTTGGCGGTGAAGTCCTTCTCCACGATGGTCGAGACCGCGACCATCTCGGCTGTGGCCTGCTCGCGGGTCAGGGTCAGCAGCACGAAGCCCTTGGCGACCTGGTTGTTGTAGAGCACTTCGGGATTGGCGCGGGCGATCACCTCGCCGTAGTCCACGCCGGGGGCCAGCTCGCCGGCCCCGGGACTGGTGATGCCGGTCGTGCCGAACTCGGCGGCCACGCGACGGCCGGCCGCGTCCTTGAGCTCGTTGGCCCAGAACGAGTGGCTGTCGCCCGACACCACGATCGGCCGAGCCTTGGCCCCCTTGAACACGCCGTACAGCCGCTCGCGGTCGGCGGGGTAGCCGTCCCACATGTCGAGCGCGGCGGGGATTCCGAGGTCGGCGGCCTTGTCCCGCCGGCTCATCCGCGACAGCGCCTCGGGCGTCATCTTGGCGACCTCGTCCGGCGTGAGCGCCGGGCGCAGCGGCCGATCCACACGGGCCATGACCACCTGGTTGCCGATCACCTGCCAGGCGTGGCCCGCCGCCACCGAGGCGGCCAGTTCGCGGCCGATCCAGGCCTCCTGGGCCGGCCCCATCATCCGCCAGTTCGGATCGTTCAGCTTCGCCTTGAACGCGGCGGCGTCGGGCCTGCCGTCCGGGCCGTCGGTGAGGTCGCGGTCGAGGTTGAGCTGCTGGTCGCGGGCCGTGAGCCGGGTCTCCACCATCACGAGCTGGGCCAGGTCGCCGAAGCGGAAGCTGCGACAGGCCGCGCTCGCCAGGTCCTGCCCGGCGGCCGGCTCGCGGATCGGCATCCACTCGTAATAGGCCTTCAGCGCCGCGGCCTTGCGGGCGTTCCAGTCGCCCTCCTCGGCGGGCTGGTGGTTCTCGGCCCCGTTCAGGAAGCTGTCGTTGGCCGTCTCGTGGTCGTCCCACACCACGATCCAGGGCGCGCGGGCGTGCGCCGCCTGCAGCGCCGGGTCGGCCTTGTACTGGGCGTGGCGGCGCCGATAGTCGGCCAGGCTCACGATCTCGCGGTAGGGGTCGTGGCGGCGCAGCGGGGCCACGGCTGAGTCGTCGCCGTAGCTGCCGGGCCCGCCGTACTCGTAGATGTAGTCGCCCAGATGCAGCACCGCATCCACGCGCGGCAGGTCGGCGATGGCCTGGTAGGCGTTGAAGTAGCCGTTCGGATAGAGCGAGCAGGACGCCACCGCCAGCACCACGTCCTTTACCCCGCCGGCCGGCAGGGTGCGGGTGCGGCCCGTGGGGCTCTTCACCCCTTCGGCCTCGAACTCGAAGGTATAGGCCCGCCCCGCGTCGAGGCCGTCCACGTCCACCTTGACGGTATAGTCGCGTTCAGGCCCGGTGACGCCCGCGCCCTGCTTGGCCCCGCCGGCCCGGCGGTCGACGGGATTGAGCCGCCAGCGGTACTCCACCGGCTTTCCGGGGCTGGCGGGCGTGACGCGGGTCCACAGCACCACCCGGTCCTGGGTGGGATCGCCCGAGGCGACGCCGTGCTCGAACCGGACTTTGCCGCCGGTCTCCTGGGCGAGCGCGGGCGCCGCCGCACCCGTCCCCAGCAAGGCAAGCGCCTGACGCCGATCGATCCGCATGGCCGTTCCCCCTGTTGCGAGCGCGTGTATTAGTCACCCCAACAGCACAGGAGCATGACAGTCCATGTCGAAGGAAGGCCTCCACGTCCCGCGCGAGAAGCTGAGCCGCGAGACGCTCAACAAGCACTACGCCATCACCTCGATCATCGAGGAGCTGGAGGCCGTGGACTGGTACCGCCAGCGGGCCGACGACTGCGACGATCCCGAGCTGCGCGCCATCCTGCTGCACAACGCCCGCGAGGAGCTGGAGCACGCGGCCATGGTGCTGGAGTGGCTGCGCCGCGCCGATCCCGAGGCGAACGAACAGCTCAAGGAATACCTCTTCAAGGAGGGCTCCATCGCCGGCCACGAGGAAGGCGCCAGCGAGAAGCATGGCCTCTGAGGCGGACGAGGAGTCCGAAGTCCTGACCGCCGAGGTCCCGGCCGAGCTGGCGGGCGAGCGGATCGACAAGGCGCTGGCGGGCCTCATGCCCATGCTGTCGCGCGCCCGGCTCCAGGCCCTGCTGGCCGAGGGGCGGGTGAGCCGCGACGGCGAGGCCGTGGACGCCAAGGCCAAGGCCCGCGCCGGGACCTATGCCATCGCCGTCCCGCCGCCCGAGCCCGCCGAGCCGCAAGCCGAGGCCATCCCGCTCACCGTGCTCTACGAGGACGCGCACCTGATCGTGGTGGACAAGCCCGCCGGCATGGCCATGCACCCGGCCGTCGGCAGCGAGCGAGGCACCCTGGTCAACGCGCTCCTGGCCCACTGCGGGGCGAGCCTCTCCGGCATCGGCGGCGTGGCCCGGCCGGGCATCGTCCACCGTATCGACAAGGAGACCTCGGGCGTCGTCGTCGCGGCCAAGACCGACGCCGCGCACCAGAGCCTCTCGGCCCTCTTCGCCGCCCACGACATCGACCGGCTCTACGTGGCCCTGACCCGGGGCGCCCCCTACCCGGTGCATGGGACCATCGAGGGCGCCATCGCCCGCTCGACCCACGACCGCAAGAAGATGGCGCTGGTGAAGTCCGGCGGCCGCCACGCCGTCACCCACTATTCCGTCGAGAAGATGTTCGGCCCCCAGGAGAAGCCGCTGGCCGCCCGCGTCGCCTGCCGCCTGGAGACCGGCCGCACCCACCAGATCCGCGTCCACCTGGCCTCGAAGGGGACGCCCTGCCTGGGCGACCCCACCTACGGTTCGGGGCCGCCGGCCGAGACAGTGCGCGAGGCGATCCGCGCGGCCGGCCTCAAGCGCCAGGCCCTGCACGCCGCCGTCCTCGGCTTCCGCCACCCGGTCACCGGCGAGCAGCTCCGCTTCGAGAGCCCCTTGCCCGCCGACATGGCCAAGCTGGAAGCGCTGCTGGCGAGGCTCTAGCGTCTTTACGCTTCCCTTATGCGGGCGCGGCAAAGCCCGTCTCGCCCCCTGATGCGGTTCGGCGCGAAGACCCGGTCCTGAACTTCGAACCGAGGGCGTCAATGCTCGACATCGTTTTCCTGGCGCTGGGCCTTGGCGCCTTCGCACTGTTCGCCGGCTTCGCCGTCGCGCTTCGGCGGCTCTGATGCTGGAACTCGTGCTCTGGGGCGCCGGCGCCCTCGTGATCGGCGGCTACATGCTGGCCGCTCTCCTGCGCCCTGATCGCTTCTGAGGCCGCTTCTGACGGACCCATCTCCATGAACTGGCAAGGCTGGGCGGAGATCGCCCTCACCCTCGGACTCGCCGTCGGTCTCGGCTGGCCGATCGGCGTCTACATGTCGCGCGTCTGGAACGGCGAACGCACCTGGCTCGACCCGGTGCTCAGGCCGGTCGAGCGGGGCTTCTACGCGCTCTGCGGGATCGACCCCGGCAGGAGCCAGGGCTGGTTCGCCTACGCCGCCGCGCTCCTGGCCTTCAACGCCGTAGGCTTCGCGGCGCTCTACGCCATCCTGCGCCTGCAGGGCCTGTTGCCCCTGAACCCCCAGGGCTTCGGCGCGCTCTCCGAGCACCTGGCCTTCAACACGGCCGTCAGCTTCGTCACCAACACCAACTGGCAGTCCTATGGCGGCGAGACGACCATGTCTCACCTCAGCCAGATGGCCGGGCTGACGGTGCAGAACTTCCTGTCGGCCGCCACCGGCGCGGCCGTGGCCGCGGCGCTCGCGCGGGCCTTCGTCGCCAACCGCGGCGAGGGACTCGGCAACTTCTGGGCCGACATGAGCCGGACCACGCTGTGGGTGCTGCTGCCGCTGTCGGTGGTCGTGGCCATCGCCTTCATCGCGCTCGGCGTCCCCCAGACCCTGGACGGCGCGGTCATGGCGACCACCCTGGAGGGCGGCCAGCAGAAGATCTCGCTCTACGCCACCGCCAGCCAGCTCGCCATCAAGCAGCTCGGCATCAACGGCGGGGGGATCTTCAGCGTCAATTCGGCCCATCCGTTCGAAGGCCCCACGCCGTTGGCCAACCTGCTCGCGGCCGTCTCCATCAACGTGCTGGGCTGGGCGGCGTTCTTCGCCTTCGGCCGCTCGGCCCTGGCCCGGAAGGACGTGCGGGCCCTCGTGGCCGCGGCCTTCATCCTGCTCTCGACGGGCGCGGCGGCGCTGTACTGGACGGAAACCCAGCCTGCCCCGGCCCTGGTCGCCGCCGGCGTCGACGCCTCGGTCAACATGGAGGGCAAGGAGGTCCGTTTCGGCGCGCCCGCCTCGGCCGTCTGGGCCGCGGCCACCACCGGCGCGTCCAACGGCTCGGTCAATTCCATGCACGCCAGCTACATGCCGCTGGGCGGCGCGGTGGAGCTGTTCTTCATGCAGCTCGGCGAGATCCTGCCGGGCGGCATCGGCACGGGCCTGGCCTCGATGGTCGTGATGGCCCTGCTGGCGGTGTTCGTGGCCGGCCTGATGGTCGGGCGCACGCCCGAGTACCTCGGCAAGAAGATCGAGGCCCGCGAGATCAAGTTCGCCATGCTGCTGGTGCTCGTGCTGCCGCTCTCGATGCTGGGCTTCGCGGCGGTCGCCGCCATCCTGCCGCAGGCGCTGAAGGGCCTGTTGAACGCGGGGCCGCACGGCCTCTCCGAGATCCTCTACGCCTACACCTCGGCGACGGCGAACAACGGCTCGGCCTTCGCGGGCCTGGCCGCCAACGCGCCGTGGTGGAACACCACCCTGGGCCTGGCCATGCTGCTCGGGCGCTTCCCGGGCATCGTGGCGGTGCTCGCCATCGCCGGCTCGCTGGCGGCCAAGCCGAAGCTCGCCCCCACCGCCGGCGCCATGCCCACCGATTCCGGCCAGTTCATCGGCCTGCTGATCGGCGTGATCCTCATCCTGGGCGGCCTGCAGTTCTTCCCCGCCCTCGCCCTAGGCCCGATCGTCGAGCACTTCCAGGCGCTGCAGGCGCTGGGCGCGCGCTGACGCCGCCGTGCTCAAGGACATCTCCCAGGACACTCCCCATGACCACCGCCTACACCCCGCTCGGCGACAACCGCCGCAAGGCCGCCAACCTGGCCACCGGCATCAACGGCGCCGTCCTGGCGCGGGCGACGCGCGACGCCTTCGCCAAGCTCGATCCCCGGCGGCTGACCGGCAATCCGGTGATCTTCGCCACCTGGATCGTGGCCCTGCTGGCCAGCGCCTCGGCCGGCTTCGCCATCTCCCAAGGCGGCCAATGGGGCTTCGCGCTCCAGGTCGCCATCTGGCTCTGGGCCACCGTGTTCTTCGCCAACTTCGCCGAGAGCATCGCCGAGGGCCGCGGCAAGGCCGCCGCCGACAGCCTTCGGGCCACGCGCGTCACGACCAAGGCCAAGCTGATCGTCGACGGGCGCACCGGGACCATCGTGCCCACGCCGGCCCATGAGCTGGGGGCGGGTCAGGTCGTGCTGGTCGAGGCCGGCGACGTCATCCCCGCCGACGGCGAGATCGTCGAGGGCGTGGCCTCGGTCAACGAGGCGGCCATCACCGGGGAATCCGCCCCGGTCATCCGCGAGAGCGGCGGCGACCGGTCGGCCGTCACCGGCGGCACCACCGTCGTCTCCGACTGGATCAAGGTGCGGATCACCTCCCAGCCGGGCGAGACCTTCCTCGACCGCATGATCGCCATGGTCGAGGGCGCCGACCGGCGCAAGACGCCGAACGAGATCGCGCTCGCGGTGCTGCTGGCCGGGCTGACGCTGGTGTTCCTGATCGCCGTCGGCGCCCTGCTCGGCCTGGGCAGGTACTCCGGGGTCACGCTACAGCCCATGGTGCTGGGGGCGCTCTTCATAACCCTGATCCCCACCACCATCGGCGGCCTGCTGTCGGCCGTCGGCATCGCAGGCATGGACCGCCTGCTCAAGGTCAATGTGCTGGCCACCTCGGGCCGCGCGGTGGAGGCCGCCGGCGACGTGGACACCCTGCTGCTCGATAAGACCGGCACCATCACCTACGGCAACCGCATGGCGACCGAGCTGATCCCGGCGCCCGGTGTCCGGCCGGAAACGATCACCCGCGTCGCCTGTCTCGCCTCCCTCGGCGACGAGACGCCGGAAGGCCGCTCGATCGTCGAGCTGATCCGCGCCCAGGGCCTCGACGTGGAGGCGCCGGCCGGCGGCAAGATCATCCCGTTTAGCGCCACCACCCGCCTCTCGGGCTTGGAGGCCGGCGGCCATGTCTGGCGCAAGGGCGCGGTCGACGCGATCCTGAAGGACGCCGGGCTGGAGCCCGGCCAGGTCCCGCCCGAGTTCACCGCGGCGGTGGATCGCATCGCCCGCGCCGGCGGCACGCCGCTGGCGGTCAGCGAGGACGGCGTCCTGATCGGCGTCATCCACCTGAAGGACGTGGTGAAGCCCAACGTGAAGGAGCGGTTCGCGGACCTGCGCCGCATGGGCCTGCGCACGGTGATGATCACCGGCGACAACCCGGTCACGGCTGCCGCCATCGCCTCGGAGGCCGGCGTCGACGACTTCCTGGCCGAGGCCACGCCCGAGGACAAGCTGCGGCTGATCCGCGAGGAACAGGCCAAGGGCCGCCTCGTGGCCATGTGCGGCGACGGCGCCAACGACGCCCCGGCGCTGGCCCAATCCGACGTCGGCGTGGCCATGCAGACCGGCGCCCAGGCCGCCCGCGAGGCCGGCAACATGGTCGACCTCGACAGCGACCCCACCAAGGTCATCGAGATCGTGGAGGTCGGCAAGCAGATGCTCATCACCCGGGGCGCGCTGACCACCTTCTCCATCGCCAACGACGTGGCCAAGTACTTTGCCATCATCCCGGCCATGTTCGCGGCCTCGCTGCCGGCGCTGGGCGCGCTCAACATCATGGGCCTGTCGAGCCCTGAGAGCGCGATCCTCTCGGCGGTGGTCTTCAACGCCGTCATCATCGTCCTGCTGATCCCGCTGGCGCTGCGGGGGGTCCGCTACCGGGCCATCGGCGCGGCCAGGCTGCTGTCCCGCAACCTGCTGCTCTACGGCCTGGGCGGCCTCGTCGCGCCCTTCGTCGGCATCAAACTCATCGATCTCATCATTTCCTCCCTCGGACTCGCCTGAGGTCCCCATGCTCGCCCTGCTCCGCCCCGCCCTCGTCTCGGTGGGCCTCTTCACCCTTCTCCTGGGCCTCGCCTATCCGCTGGCGATCACCGGCGCGGCCCGGCTCATGCCCTATCAGGCGGACGGCAGCGTGGTCCGCTCTGGCGGCCGGGTCGTTGGCTCCGAGCTGATCGGCCAGGCCTTCGCCCAGCCGCAGTACCTCCACGGCCGCCCGTCGGCCGCCGGTGCCGACGGCTACGACGCCTCGGCCTCCTCGGGCTCCAACCTCGGTCCGCTGAACCCCGACCTCGCCAGGCGGGTCGCAGAGGCGGCCGCCGCGCAGAGGGCCGAGACGGGCGCGGCCGTCATCCCCGCCGACGCGGTGACCACCTCGGCCTCGGGCCTCGACCCGCACATCTCGCCGGCCTACGCCGAACTCCAGGCGCCCCGCATCGCCGCCGCCCGGGGGGTCGCGCCCGAGGCCGTGCGCGCGGTGATCGCCCGTCACGTGGAGGGCCGCACGCTCGGCTTCATCGGCCAGCCGCGGGTCAATGTGCTCATGACCAATCTGGCGCTCGACGCCGCCTTCGGCGGGAGGCAACCTCCGCCGCGATGAACGCCGAAGAGCCCCGCAGGCCCGACCCGGACGCCCTGCTGGCGGCGGCCCGCCCCGGCCAGGGCCGTCTGAAGGTCTTCCTCGGCATGTCGCCGGGCGTGGGCAAGACCTACGAGATGCTGCGCGCCGCCCGACGCCGGAAGGCCGAGGGCGGCGACGTCGTGGTGGGGGTCGTGGAGACCCATGGGCGCAAGGAGACCCAAGCCCTCCTGCGCGGCCTGGAGGTCATGCCGCGCCGGCCCATCGAGTATCGCGGCCGCACCCTCCTGGAGTTCGACATCGACGCGGCCCTGGCGCGCCGGCCCGAGCTGCTGCTGGTCGACGAGTACGCCCACTCCAACGCGCCGGGATCGCGCCACCCGAAGCGGTGGCAGGACGTGGAGGAACTGCTCGCGGCCGGAATCAACGTCTGGACGACGCTCAACGTCCAGCACCTGGAGAGCCTGGTCGACGTCGTCTGGAAGATCACCGGGGTGCGCCAGCGCGAGACGGTGCCTGACCTGGCGCTGTCCCGCGCCGACGAGATCGAGCTGATCGACATCACGCCCGAGGAGCTCCGCCAGCGGATGGCCGAGGGCAAGGTCTACCTGGCCGAGACCGCCCGGCTGGCCGCCGACCGCTTCTTCAAGGTCGAGAACCTCACCGCCCTGCGGGAACTGGCCCTTCGGCGCGCCGCCCAGGCGGTCGACGACCAGCTCATCGGAGCCATGAAGCGCGCGGGGGTCCAGGGCCCCTGGGCGGCGGGCGAGCGCATCCTGGTGCTGGCCGGGTCGGACGCCATGGCCAGCTCGCTCGTGCGGGCGGGCCGCCGGCTCTCGGACATGATGATGGACGCGCCGTGGACCGTGGCCCATGTGGAGCGGCCGAACGCTCCCGCGCCCTCGGCGGCGGCGGCCCAGAAGCTCCGCGACGCGCTCAAGCTCGCCGAGCAGCTCGGCGGATCGACGGTGACGCTCACGGGGGACGACCTCGTGGCCAGCGTGATCGACTACGCCCGGCGCAACAACCTGACCCAGATCGTGGTGGGCAGGACGGCCCGGCGCCGCAACCCTTTCCGCCGGGACCTGATCCGCGCCCTGCTGGACGAGGCGGGCGGCGCGGCCCTGCACGTCGTCACCGAGACGGCCGAGGCGCATCTCCCCGAGTCCCGGCCAAGGCGCAGCCTGCGCGACCTGCGCTGGAGCGGCCATCTCGCGGCCCTGGCCTCCGTGGCCGTGTCATTCGGCGTGGCCTATGCGCTCGACCGCTACGTGGAGAGCGTGAACCTCGCCATGGTGTTCATGCTGAGCGTGCTGGTCTCGGGCCTGGCGTTCGGCCTCTGGCCCGCGGTGACGGCCGCCGCCGCGGCCGCGCTCGTCTACAACTTCTTCTTCCTGTCCCCGCGCCTGACCATCTGGATCGGACACCCGGCCGACGTCCTCACCTTCGCGGTGTTCTTCGCCGTCGCCATGACCACTGGCTGGCTGACGGGCCGCGTCCGCGACCAGGCCCTCGCGGTGTCGCGGCGGGCCTCCGCCATCGCCGCCGTGCTCTCCGCCACCCGACGCCTCTCGGCCGCCGCGAAGGCCGAGGACGCCGCCGCCGCCCTGGCCGAACAGCTCGCCGCCGCCACCGGCGGCAGGGCCGTGGTGTTGACCCCGACCGCCGACGACCTGGCCGTCGCCGCGGCCTCTCCGCCCCTGGAGGCGCTGACCCCCGCCGACATGGCCGCCGCCCGCTGGGCCTGGGAGAAGGGCGAGGCGGCGGGGGCCGGCACCGGCACCATGCCCAACCTCGGCTGGACGTTCCGGCCGCTCCAGGGCGTTAAGGCCCGCGCCGGGGTGGCCGGGGTGGAGCCCGCCGCCGTCGCCGCCGAGGAGGGCGAGCGCTTCGTGGCCGCCATGCTGGACCAGGGCGCGGTGGCCCTGGAGCGGGCCGAGTTCGCCGCCGCGGCCGCCGACGCCGAGGCGCTCCGCCGCACCGACCGCCTGCGTTCGGCCCTGCTCAACTCGGTCAGCCACGACCTGCGCACGCCGCTCTCCACCGTGCTGGGCTCGGTCACCACGCTGATCGACTACGGCAAGACCCTCTCGGCCAAGGTCCGCGACGACCTGCTGCTGTCGATCCGGGAGGAGGCCGAGCGGCTGAACCGCTACGTGGGCGACCTCCTGGACATGACCCGGCTCGAAGGCGGGGCCCTCGTCACCCGCCGCGACTGGATCGACGTGCGCGACGTCCTGCGCGCCGCCGTCGACCGGGTGAAACGTCGGCTGGACGCCAGGCGGATCGCGTGGGACTTCCCCGAGCAGGTGACCATGGTGGTGGCCGACCCCTCGCTGCTGGAGCAGGCGCTCGTGAACATCCTGGAGAACGCCGTCGCCTACAGCCCCGACAGCACGAGCATCGAGGTGGCCGCCTACGAGGACCGCAACAACGTGGTGATCTCCATCGAGGACGAGGGCCGCGGCATCCCCACCGCCGAGCTCGAGCGCGTCTTCGAGAAGTTCCGCCGGATGGAGGAGGCCACCGACCGCGGCAAGGGCGCGGGCCTCGGCCTGGCCATCGCCAAGGGCTTCGTGGAGGCCATGGGCGGCCGGATCGCCGCCGCCAGCCCCATCCACGACGGGCGCGGCACGCGCATCCTGGTCAGCCTGCCCAAGGAGCGGGCGACGCCGAGCGCCCTCCTATGACGGACTTCCGCCCCCGCGTCCTGGTGATCGACGACGAGCCGCAGATTCACCGCTTCCTCAGCCCAGCGCTGGACGCCGCCGGCTATGAGCCCGTCCGGGCCGACACGGCCGCAGACGGCCTGAAGGAGATCGCCCGCAAGGCCCCCGACGCGGTGGTGCTGGATCTCGGCCTGCCCGACCTCGACGGCAAGGCGGCGCTGGCCAAGGCGCGAGCCTTCTACGAGGGTCCCATCATCATCCTGTCGGCGCGGGACCGGGAGACCGAGAAGATCGACGCCCTCGACATGGGCGCCGACGACTATGTCGAGAAGCCGTTCGGCGTGGGCGAGCTGCTGGCCCGCCTGCGCGTGGCGCTGCGCCATCGCCTGCGCGACCAGGGCGCCGAGCCGGTGATCTCCGCCGGCGACCTGACCATCGACCTCGTGAAGCGGCTCGTCACCCGGGGCGGCGAAGCCATCCGCCTCTCGCCCCGGGAATACGACCTCCTGGCCCAGTTGGTGCGCGGCGCCGGCAAGGTGGTGACCCACCGGCAGCTCCTGACCGCCGTCTGGGGTCCCGCCCACGAGCACGACGTCCAGTACCTGCGCGTGTTCGTGGGCCAGCTCCGCCAGAAGATCGAGCCCGACCCGTCGCAGCCGGCGCTGATCCTCACCGAGCCCGGCGTCGGCTACCGCTGGATGGGTTGAGGCCGGCGCTCAGTCCGCCGCGGCCGCCTCCAGCTTCGCCACGTCCAGCTTGATCATCTGCATCATCGCGGCGGCGACCTTGTTCGCGGTCTCGGACGGGCCGCTCATCAGCTCGGTCAGCCGGCGCGGGACCACCTGCCACGAGACCCCGAAGCGATCCTTCAGCCAGCCGCAACGGTCCTCGCGCCCGCCGCGGGCCAGCAGCGCGTCCCAGTAGCGGTCGACCTCGGCCTGGTCCTGGCAGTCGATGACGAAGCTGACCGCCTCGCTGAACGTGAAGTGGGGACCGCCGTTCAGGCCCATGAACGGCGCGCCGTCCAGCTCGAACTCCACCGTCAGCACCTGGCCCGCGCGGTCGCCGGGCAGCCCTTCGGGATAGCGGGCGACCTTGCCGATGCGGGAATTGGGGAAGACTCCCACATAGAATTCAGCGGCCTCCTCCGCCTGGCTGTCGAACCACAGGCAGTTGGTGATCTTGGGCATGGCTCGTCCTTTCGTGGGCTTGAGCACAGGACGATGACGGCGACCGCTTTCCGACACCGGGGCCATATTTTTCCGCTCGCGCCGCATCCGGGGAAGGATGCAAGCTCCGCTAACAGGCCTTGTGAGAAACCCTGCCTTGAAGCCGCCCCAGTCGGGGGGTACTAAATGACCGAGTTGAGCAGTCGGGAATTTTCGACCCGCGCCTCCCACGCGGGCCTACCGAAGCCGCAACCCAGTACATATCTGTTTGGTTGGAGGGGGCGGTCGGCCGGGTATGGCCGAACGTCCGAGAATGAGGGGATAAGTCCATGGCCGTGAACGCGCTCGCCGTGATGTCGCCGGAAGGCGGCCTCAGCCGGTATCTGTCCGAGATCCGCAAGTTCCCCATGCTGGCCAAGGACGAGGAGTTCATGCTCGCCAAGCGCTGGCAGGAGCACCAGGACCCTCAGGCCGCCCACCAGCTCGTCACCAGCCACCTGCGCCTCGTGGCCAAGATCGCCATGGGCTATCGCGGCTACGGCCTGCCGATCGGCGAGGTGATCTCCGAGGGCAACGTCGGCCTGATGCAGGCCGTCAAGAAGTTCGACCCCGACAAGGGCTTCCGACTGGCCACCTACGCCATGTGGTGGATCCGCGCCTCGATCCAGGAATACATCCTGCGCTCGTGGTCGCTGGTGAAGATGGGCACGACGGCCGCCCAGAAGAAGCTGTTCTTCAATCTGCGGAAGGCCAAGAGCGAGATCGCCGCCCTCCAGGAAGGCGACCTGCATCCCGACCAGGTCAGCCAGATCGCCACCAAGCTCGGCGTGCTGGACGAGGAGGTCGTCTCGATGAACCGTCGCCTGGCCGGCGGCGACGCCTCGCTAAACGCGCCGCTGCGCGCCGACGGCGAGAGCGAGTGGCAGGACTGGCTGGTCGACGAGGACACGCCCAGCCAGGAGACCATCATCGCCGACACGCAGGAGAAGACCCTGCGCATGAGCCTGCTCGAGGAAGCGATGACCGAGCTCACCGACCGCGAGCGCCACATCCTCACCGAGCGGCGGCTGAAGGACGAGCCCACCACCCTGGAGGAGCTCGCCTCGGAATACGGCGTCAGCCGCGAGCGGGTCCGCCAGATCGAGGTCCGGGCCTTCGAGAAGCTGCAGAAGTCGATGCGGGCGGCCGCCGAGGAACGGAACCTGGTGGACGCCTGATCAGGCGGCTCGGGCTTCGTCCTGGGGCGCGCAGGCCAGCAGCCTGGCCGCGTGCCTCTCGACCTCGGCGCGGCTCAGGCTGACGCCCATCTTCCGCGACTGCATCACATGGCGATGCAGGTCGGCGGCGGCCGTGACCAGCTTGAGGTCCGCGGCCGCCGTCGCCGCCTTCTGGATGTCGACGACCTGGGCCTCGACGGCGCGGGTCGCCTGCTCGGGGTCCTTGTCGAAGTCGGCGATGGCCGAGCGCAGGATCTTCAGCGCCTGGCCGATGCGCGCGGCGTCGGGCGTCGGGCGATTGTCGGTGCGCCGCTTGAGCGGCCCGGTGTAGTCGCCCGAGTTGAACCGCCGCCGGTCGGGGCCGACGTAGCCCACCGCCTCGATCCAGTCCCGCTGGCGCAGCGTCACCGCCTCCAGCCGGCGCAGCAGGTCCTTCATGGTGAAGGGCTTGCGCAGGAACTCGTGCACCCCGGCGTCGCGCGCGGCGAGGATTCCCGCCGCCGTGGCCGAGCCCGTCACCATGATCACGGGCGCCTGGCGGCAGGCGAGCGGGCTGCGGCGCAGCTTCCGCGTGAACTCCACGCCGTCCATCTTCTCGCACGACATCTCGACGAAGATGAGCTGCGGATCGACGCTCTCGCAGAGCTTCAGCGCCCGGTCGGTCGTGCTGGCGGTCCAGGTCTGGGCGCGGGAGATGTTGCGCATCGCCTCGCCGATCAGGGCGGCGCCCGAGGCCTGCGGATCGGCGATGAGCACCCGCTGCAGCATGGGCGCCATGCGCTGGATGGTTCTCTTCTCGTCGTCGAACACGGCGAACCCCCTCGTCCGCCGCTTACACCCCCGGGGTAAAGAACCGCTTGACGCCGGCGAACACCGTTCAGTCCTGGCCCATCAGTCCTGGAAGGGGTCGCGCATCAGGATGGTGTCGTCCCGCTCGGGGCTGGTGGAGAGCAGGGCCACCGGCGCCCCGATCAGCTCCTCGATCCGCCGCACGTACTTCACGGCGTTGGCGGGCAGGTCCTTCCATGAGCGGGCGCCCTGGGTGGTCTCGCTCCAGCCCTCCATCTCCTCGTAGACCGGCGTGAGCTGGCCCTGGGCCTTCAGGCCAGCGGGCAGGTAGCCGACCGCCTCCCCGTTCAGCTCGTAGCCGGTGCAGATCTTCAGCGTCGGCAGGCCGTCCAGCACGTCCAGCTTGGTGAGCGCGATGCCCGCGATGCCGTTCAGGGCCACCGACTGGCGCACCAGGGCCGCGTCGAACCAGCCGCAGCGGCGCGAGCGGCCGGTCACCGTGCCGAACTCCCGTCCCACCGTGCCCAGGTGCTGGCCCACCTCGTCGGACAGCTCGGTGGGGAACGGCCCCTCGCCCACGCGGGTGGTGTAGGCCTTGACGATGCCCAGGACATAGCCGGGCCCCTTGGGCCCCAGGCCCGAGCCCGCCGCCGCCTGGCCCGCCACGGTGTTGGAGGAGGTCACATAGGGATAGGTGCCGTGATCCACGTCCAGCAGGGCGCCCTGGGCGCCCTCGAACAGCACGCGCCGCCCCTTCTTCACCACCTCGTCCAGCAACAGCCAGGCCGGGCGCGCGAAGGGCAGGATCTTCGGCGCCATCTCCTCCAGCTCGGCCAGCAGGGCCGCGCCGTCGTACTCGGGCAGGCCCAGGCCGCGGCGCAGCGGCGTGTGGTGGGCCAGCAGGCGGTCGATCTTGGCCTCCAGCGCCTCGCGGTCGGCGAGGTCGGCGACGCGGATGGCGCGGCGGCCCACCTTGTCCTCATAGGCCGGGCCGATGCCGCGGCCGGTGGTGCCGATCTTGTTCGTGGCCGCCGCCTCGCGCGCCTGGTCGAGGTCTCGGTGCAGCGGCAGGATCAGGCAGGCGTTGTCGGCCAGCACCAGCAGGTCCGGCGTGATCTTCACGCCCTGCTCGCCCAGGGTCGCGATCTCCTTCAGCAGATGCCAGGGATCGACCACCACGCCATTGCCGATGATCGACAGCTTGCCCTGGACCACGCCCGACGGCAGCAGGCTGAGCTTGTAGGTCTGGTTTCCCACCACCAGGGTGTGGCCGGCGTTGTGGCCGCCCTGGAAGCGCACGACCACGTCGGCGCGGTTGGACAGCCAGTCGACGAGCTTGCCCTTGCCCTCGTCGCCCCACTGGGCGCCGATCACGGTGACGTTGGCCATCTGGATACGATCCCTCCACCTGCCCGGGAGACGCCTCCCGGCCCTTCGACAGGTGCTCGGCGGGGAAGCGGGGATCGATTGCGGCGCCCGTTTAGACCAACTGGACCTCGCCCTCAAGGGTCGCGGGAGCTATCACAGCGGGCCATGGACATCCCGCGCTTCCACCTCGCCTTCCCCGTCCGCGACCTCGCCGAGGCCCGGGCCTTCTACGGCGACCTGCTGGGCTGCCCCGAGGGCCGCTCGAGCGACGCCTGGATCGACTTCGACTTCCGGGGCCACCAGATCGTCGCCCACCTGTCGCCGGACGAGGTCGGCCACCGCAACACCAGCGCCGTCGACGGCGAACAGGTGCCGGTCCGCCACTTCGGCGTCATCCTGACCCTGCCCGAATGGGAGGCCATGGCCGAGAAGCTGAAGGCCGCCGGGATCAGGTTCGTCATCGAGCCTCAGATCCGCTTCAAGGGGCTGCCGGGCGAGCAGGCGACCATGTTCTTCCTCGACCCCTCGGGCAACGCCCTGGAGTTCAAGGCCTTCGCCGACGACTCGATGGTCTTCGCCAAGTGAGCGTGACCTTCGCCGACATCGAGGCCGCCGCCGCGCGGCTGAAGGGCCATGCGGTCGAGACGCCGCTGATCGAAAGTCCGGCCCTGAACGAACGCCTGGGCCGTCGGGTGCTGCTCAAGCCCGAAACCCTGCAACGGGTCGGCGCCTTCAAGTTCCGCGGCGCCTACAACCGGCTGGTCCAGCTCACGGCGGACGAGCGGGCGCGCGGGGTCGTGGCCTTCTCTTCCGGCAACCACGCGCAGGGGGTGGCGCTGGCGGCCAAGCTGCTCGGCATGCCGGCGGTGATCGTGATGCCCAGGGACGCTCCGGCCATCAAGGTCGAGGCGACCAAGGGCTACGGGGCGGAGGTCCTGCTCTACGACCGCCTGACCGAGAGCCGGGAGGCCATCGCGGCCAGGATCTCCGAGGAGCGCGGGGCGATCGTGGTCCCCGCCTTCGACGACCCGCACATCGTGGCCGGCCAGGGCACGCTGGGGCTGGAACTGGTCCGCCAGGCGCAGGCGGCCGGCGCGAAGCTGGGCGCGGTCCTCGCCCCCGTAAGCGGCGGCGGCCTCGTCTCGGGCGTCGCCCTGGCGGTCAAGGCCCTGTCGCCCGACACCGCCGTCGTGGGCGTCGAGCCCGAGGCCTTCGACGACGCCAGGAAGTCGCTCCAGAAGGGCGAGATCGTCGTCCAGAAGGCCACGGGCCGGTCCATGTGCGACGCGCTGGAATCGCCCTTCGTCGGCGAGATCACCTTCCCGATCATGCGCCGCACGCTCGCCGACATCGCCCTCGTCAGCGACGCCGAGGTGGCCGAGGCCATGCGCTACGCCTTCCGCATGCTGAAACTGGTCGTCGAGCCGGGCGGCTCGGTGGGCCTGGCCGCCCTGCTGGCCGGCAAGGTCGCGGCCGGCGGCGACGCCCCCGTCGCCGTGGTGCTCTCGGGCGGCAACGTGGACCCGGACCTCTACGCCCGGGTCCTGCGCGGCGAGATCTAGCGGCCCTTGAGGATCGGCAGCGGCTGGCCGGCGGCCGGATCGAAGGCCTTCCAGTCGAGCCCAAGCGCCGTCAGCGCCGTGGCGGCGACCTGGGCGGAATAGGCGCAACCCTCGGGCTTGGCGCCCGCCTTCACGTCCGGCCCGATGGCGGCGAGCCAGGTGGCGTCCGAGCCCTCGTGGATCGGCTTGCCGTGGCTCTTCCAGGCGTCGGGCTTGCCCTTGCCCCGGCCGTGGTCGGTGGTGACGATCAGGGTGGTCTTGCCGCGATAGGCGGGGTCGGCCTGCAGGGTCTTCCAGAGCTCGGCCAGGAAGGCGTCGGTGCGATGCGCGGCGTCCAGCGTCAGGTCGTATCGGCCCTCGTGGGCGAAGTCGTCCGTCTCGCCGTAGGAGACGAAGAGCACGCGCGGCTTGTCGCGGCGCAGGGTCTCTAGCGCGTAGCCGTGGGTAATGGCGTCCAGCCGCACGGTGGCCCAGAGCCTCGGGACCTCGCGGGCGAATTCCGCCAGCTTCGCCTCGGCCGGCGTGCGGGCAGGCAGGTCGTCCCAGCCGTCGTTGACCGGCACGCCGCTGCGGGCCGCGTTGACGATGTCCCTGAAGTGATCCCAGGAGGCGACGGCGCGCACCTGGCCCTTGAAGCCGGGCTGGCGGTTCAGCCACTCCAGGACGGTGACGTTGGCGTTGGGCCCGTGCTCGTTCGATCGGACCTTGGGGTCGGGCTTGCCGGTCAGGATCTCGTTGTAGCCGGGATACGAGAACCACATCTCGTTCGAGACCGCGAAGCACGAGCCGTGGTCGCGGTCGCCCAGCAGCACGCCTTCCTTGGCCACCACGCCGTTCAGGAACGGCATCAGCGCCATGGTCCGGTCGGCCGGGGCCAGGAAACGCTTCTGGACGTCCTCAGGCTCGTGGACGAAGGCGCGGTCGGCGGCCCGCGCCGGGTCGGCGCCCCGGAAGACGTCGGTCCAGTCGAGCCCGTCCAGCGTCACCAGCACCACGCGCCGGTCGTCGGCCGCCTGCGCGGGCATGACCGCCATCGCCGCGAGCGCCAGGCCCGCCGCCCACTTCACAACCGAACGCCAACGCATGCCGATGCCCTCTCACCGTGATTGGAGGCGCCTAGCAGGCTTGTCTGACAGTTCTGTGAGGGCCGCTCACGCCGAAGCCTTCAGCCGGCGGTAGACCTCGACGTAGGGGGCGATGGCGACGGTGTAGCCAAGCCCGTAGAGAGCGACGGTCAACCCCAGGCCCAGGACCGCCCCGACGGTCACCGCGACGGCCAGGGCCGCGCCGCCCAGCGAGCCCAGTCCCATCAGCACCACGATGAGCAAGGCAAGGGGGAGCATCATCATCACGAACAGGATCAGCACCATGAAGAGCAGCGCCAGCACGAGCAGGACGATCCGCCAGCCTTGGCCGCGGGTCAGCCGCCAGGCGTCCAGCAGGACGAAGCGCTCCTCGTCGAAGGCCTGAATCCAGATCGGAAAGAAACGCGCCAGGACGTACATCACGCCGGCGACGACCGGCAGGCCGATCAGGACGCCCCATTGCCAGTTCGGCAGGCCGGTCACCCCGGCCATGAAGCCGATCAGGTAACCCGCCGCGAAGCCGACCACCAGGAGCCCCATGCCGATCAGGAGCATCGCGACCAGCGAGCTCGCCGTGAGCCACAGCTCACCCCGGCCGAGCCGCAGGTAGAAGAACCGCCGGTCCTGCGGTCGCAGCACGGCGCGGGCGACCGCGCCATAGAGGAGGATAGCCCATGCCCCGTTGAGGATGAACGCCAGGATCGAGACCCCCAGGGTCTCGCCCTCTGTGGCCTTTTCGATCAGCGCCTGGGCGGCCTCGGGATCATCGCCCACCACGCGCATGTACTCGGGCAAGACGCCGCCGTAGGTCATGAACTCTGTCACCGCCAGCAGGACCAGCGTGCCGAGGCCCCAGGCCAGCACCGCCTTCCACTCGCGCCGCGCCAGGCGAAACCCGCTCTTCAGCGCATCCTCGATCGAGAACCCGGCCATCCGCTCCCCCTCACGTCCAGATGGCGCGAGCATAGGCGGGAATAGTTCAGGTTGAACAGGCTAGACCCTACAGCCGATCCTCGGGCACGGGGCCGCGCGGGGCCTCGCGGGGCGTCACCAGCAGGGCCAGCTTGGGCCGCAGCCAGTTCTCGAAGTCGTCCACGAAGCGGTAGACCACCGGCACCAGCACCAGCGACAGCAGGGTCGAGGTGATCAGGCCGCCGATCACGGCCACGGCCATGGGCTGGCGGAACTCGGCGCCCTTCTCCAGCGCGAAGGCGGTCGGCAGCATGCCTGCCGCCATGGCGAGCGTGGTCATGATGATCGGCCGCACCCGCTCGCGACAGGCCTCGATCAGCGCGTCGTGCTGGCTCATGCCCTCGCGCTCGCGCTCGATGGCGTACTCGACCAGCAGGATCGAGTTCTTGGCCGCCAGGCCCATCAGCATCAGGAAGCCGATCAGCGAGGGGATCGACAGCGACAGGTTGAAGATCAGGAGCCCGATGAACGCCCCGCCCACCGCCAGCGGCAGGGCGGCCAGGATGACGATCGGCTTGAAGAAGCTGCGGAACAGCAGCACCAGCACGGCGAACATCAGGAAGACGGCGGTGGCGAAGGCGACCACGAAGCCGCCGAACATCTCGGCCATGGCCTCGGCGTCGCCCACCGCGCCCGGCTTAACGCCGCGCGGCAGGTTCTTCATGATCGGCAGGTTGGCAACGGCCTTGGTCGCCTCGCCCAGCTCCACCCCGTCGCCCAGCTCGGCCTGAATGGTGATCTGGCGCTGGCGGTTCAGCCGGTCGATGCGCGCCGGGCCCGCCTGGAACTCGACGTCGGCCACCGCGCCCAGGGTGGTGACCCCTCCGGTCGCGGTGGGCAGGCGGAGCTGGCGGATCTGCTCGACGTCCGCGCGGGCCTCTTCCGGCAGGCGGATGCGGATCGGGATCCGCCGCTCGCCCTCGTTCAGCTTCGGCACATTGGCCTCGATGTCGCCGACGGTGGCCACGCGCGCGGCCTGGGCGATGGTCGCCACCGAGACGCCCAGGCGGGCGGCCTCGTCGGGCCGGGGCCGTATGGCCACCTCGGGCCCCACGGGGGGATTGGCCGGCCGTGGATCGGCGATCACCTTCAGGGTTCGCATCTGCCGCTCGAGTTCGAGGCTCGCGCGCTCCAGGGCGACGGGATCCTGGGCGGTCAGCACCTGCTCGAAGCCGGCCGATCCCTGGAAGTCGAGGAAGTTCAGCCGCACGTCGGGAATGGCGGCGATCTGGTCGCGCACGCGATCCTTGAGCTGGTTGCCGGTGACCTTGCGGTCGGGCCGCATCAGGATGGTGATCGTACCGGAGCGCAGGTCGCTGGCGCCGGGGCCGCCGCCGGGCCCGAAGTTGGCCACGGTGGAGCCCACCTGGGCGAAGACGTCGGTGACCTCCGGCTGGGCGGTCATCACGCGGGTGACCTCCTGGACCGCAGCCTCCATGTCCTGGATGGTCGCGCCGGGCGGGCCCTGGACGTTGATGTAGATGTAGTCCGGGTCGCCCGGCGGCTGAAAGCCCTGGGGCAGGAAGCCCACCAGCGTCACGGAACCGGCGAACATCACGAGGCCGGCCAGCGCCGCGACGATCCGGTGGGCCAGGGCCCACTCCAGGCTCCGGCGGTAGAAGCCCTCGAACGGCTTGCGCTCGTGCGGCCTCACCGAGGGCTTGAGGAAGTAGGCGGCCATCAGCGGGGTCACGAGGCGCGCCACCAGCAGCGAGAACAGCACCGCCACCGAGACGGTCAGGCCGAACTCCTTGAAGAACTGGCCCGGGATGCCCGGCATGAAGCTGACCGGCGTGAACACCACCACGATGGCCATGGTCGTGGCGACCACCGCCAGGCCGATCGCGTCGGCGCCCTCCAGGGCGGCCTCATAGGGCCGCATCCCGCGGGCCACGCGCTTCTCGATGTTCTCGATCTCGACGATGGCGTCGTCGACCAGGATGCCGATGACGAGGGTGAGCGCGAGCAGCGTGACCAGGTTCAGCGAGAAGCCGGCCAGTTGCATCACGAAGAAGGTCGGGATCAGCGAGATCGGCATGGCCAGCACGGTGATCATCGTCGCCCGCCAGTCGCGCAGGAAGAACAGCACCACGAGCGCGGCCAGCGCCATGCCCTCCAGCAGCACGTGCTGGGTGGCGCGGAAGTTGGCGCGGGTCTCGTCCACCGAGGCGAAGATCTTGGTGAAGCGGACGGCTGGATTGGCCTTCTCCATGGCGGCGAGCTTGGCCTTGACGCCGTCCTCGACGTCGACGTCGGAGGACTCCTTGGTCTTGCTGACCTGGAAGCCGACCACCGGCCGGCCGTTCAGGCGCGCGAAGCCGCGCGCCTCGGACGAGCCGTCGCCCACCTGGGCCACGTCGGTCAGGCGCACGAAACCGCCCGCGCCGGTGGGTATGGTCATGTTGCGGAGCTGGGCCACGGTCGCGGCCGAGCCCAGGACCCGCACCGTCTGCTCCCGGCCGCCCACCTGGACGCGCCCGCCAGGCGCGTCCTGCTGGAAGCTCACGAGGGCGTTGTTCACCTGGGCGGCGGTGAGGCCGCGGGCCGCCAGCCGGTCGGGATCGATGATGACGTTGATCTCGCGGGCCACGCCGCCGACGCGCGTCACCTGGGCCACACCCGCCACCGTCTGCAGCTCGCGCGCGATGCGGTCGTCCACGTACCAGGACAGCTCCTCGTCCGACATCGACGGCGCCTCGACGGCGTAGGTGATGATCGGGAAGGCGTCGTCGATCTCGACGCGGGTGACGGTCGGCTCGTCGATGTCGCGCGGGAGGATCTGCCGCGTCTGGTCGATCTTGGCCCGGACCTCGTCGGTCTTCTTCTGCAGGTCCTCGCCCATTTCGAACTGGATCGAGGTGGTGGAGACCCCCTGGGTCACCACCGACTGGACGTTCTTGACCCCAGTGATGCCGGAGATGGCGTCCTCGACCGGCCGGGTGATCTGGGTCTCCATCTCCCCGGGCGCCGCGCCGCTCTGGGTGACGGTGACCGCCACGACGGGGAACTGGATGTTGGGGAACTGCTTCACCGCCAGCCCGGAATAGGCGATCAGCCCGGCGATCAGCAGGCCCAGGAACAGCAGGGCGACCGGAACCGGGTTGCGGATCGCCCAGGCCGAGACCGGGAAGTGCGAGGAGGCGCTGCGGTGTTCGCTCATCGCGCCGCCCCGGTCGGTTCCGCGGCGGGTCGCGCCGGCGCGCCGGCCAGCACGGGCTTCACGAGGTCGCCATCCAGCAGGAAGGAGGCGGCGTTCTCGACCACGCGCGCGCCGGCCCCGGGGCCGCGGACGATCTGCACCAGGCCAGACCCGCGCTGGCCGGTCTGGACGGCCACGCGCTTCACGCGGTTGTCGGCGCCGACAACCATGACGCTGGCGCCGTTGGCGTCATAGCGGATCGCCGTCTCCGGCACGGCGAGCACCGGGCCCGACACGTCCTCGAACACCGCCCGGCCGAAGCCGCCCGCGCGGATGTCGCCGCGCACCGGCAGGGTGACGCGCACCTCGCCGAGCTTGGTCTGGGGGTCGATCTGGGGGCTGACGATCCTGACGGTACCGGTCACCGTGGTCCCACTGGGCAGGGTGACGGTCGCCCGCTGGCCGCGCCGCACGCGGGCGAGGTCGTCCTCGGAAAGGTCGGCCGACAGCTCGATCTGACCGTCGCGGGCCAGCCGGAACCAGGGCGTCGCGCCGCCGGCCGACAGGTCGCCCGGCCGTACGGTGCGCTCCAGCACCAGGCCCGAGACCGGCGCGGTCACCGCCATCTTGCGCATGCGGACCTGCAGGTCGCGCAGGTTGGCGCGGGCCGCCTGGGCCTGGAAGCGGCGCTGGGCGATCTGCTCCTGCGACAGGACGCCTTCGCCGTCGAGGCCCTGGACGCGCCGGGCCTGGTCCTCGGCCTGGTCGGCCTGGGCCTGGGCCTGGGCGAGCTGGGCCTCCAGCAGCGCCGGATCGAGCTGGGCCAGGGTCTGGCCGGCCTTCACATAGTCGCCGACGTCGGCCAGCACCCGGGCCACGCGGAAACCGGTGACCTCGGCGGTGACCGCGGCCTCCTCGCGCGGGATCAGGTCGCCCGAGGCCGAGATCGCGCCGGTGATCGCGCGCGGCGCGACGGCGACCACGCGCACGGCGCGGGCCTGCTGGGCGGTCTGCTTGGCGGGCTCGGGCCTGTGGCAGGCCGACAGCGCCACGGCGGCGGCCAGGACCGGGAGGAGGGTGAGCTTCAGTCGCATGCGGTCTCGCATCATCGGGCCTGGACGGCCTGGGTGGTGTTCTCGCGGCTATTCTGGGCGTAGGCCTGGGCGGGCCAGCCGCCGCCCAGGGCCTTGTAGGCCTGCACGGTCCGGCGCAGCGCCTGCACCTGGGCGGACGTGAGCTGGGTCCGGGTCGCGCGCCAGGACTGTTCGGCGTTCAGCGTGGTGGTGAGGTCGGTCAGGCCCCGGGCGTAGCCGGTCCGGGCCGCATCGTAGGCGCGGGCGGCGCGGCGCTCGCCCTCGGTCAGCAGCGCCACGCGGCGGCGGTCGGCGTCCAGGCGCACCATCGCGCCCTCGGCCTCCTGGAAGGCCGTCTGCACCGAACGCTCGTAGGCGATCACCGCCTGTTCGGTGCGGGCGTTCTGCGCCTTCAGCTCGGCCATCAGGCGAGGGATCGACAGGATCGGCTGGGTGATGGTCCCGCCGAGCGTCCAGCTCTGCGATTCCGAGAAGAAGTTCGGCTGCTCCTGCCGGGACCAGCCGAGGCCTGGGGTGAAGGTCAGCTTGGGGAAGAAGGCGAGGCCCGCCAGCCGCTGCTGGCCCGCCGCCGAGCGCAGCCGGGCCTGGGCCTCGCGCACGTCGGGCCGGCGCTCCAGGAGCTCGCTCGGGATGGCGGCGGGGACGGGTGGAGCCTCGCCCACCCGAGGCGGGGCGGCGATGTTGGCGGTGGGCTCCACGACCCGGCCGGCCAGGATCAGGATGGCCCGCTTCTGGGCCTGCAGCTCGGCCTCCAGGGCGGTCACCTGGGCGTCGGCCTGGGCGAGCTCGCCCGAGATGCGATCGGCCTCCGAGCTGGCCGCCAGGCCCAGCGTCCCGCGCTTGACCGCCACGTCGTAGAGCTCGCGCTGGATGCGCGCCGTCTCCCGCGCGTCGGCGAGCTGGATGGCCAGCCCCCGGGCCTGGAAATAGGCGTCGGCCGTCTGGGCGGCGATGGCCGCGCGCGCGCCCTCCCAGCCGAACCGGGCGGCGGCGACCTCCGCGTTGGCCGAGCCCAGCGCGGCGAGCGAGCGACCGAAGAGGTCGATCTCCCAGCTCACGTTGAAGTTGGCCTGGTAGGTCTCGGACGCGCCGCTGGTCGAGAAGCCCGGAATGTCCACCGCCGTCCCCGAAAGCTGCTCGGTTTGGGTGCGCTTGGCCGAGCCGCTGGCGTCGCCCGTCGGAAGATACTGGAGAATGGCGCTGGTCCGCTGGGCGCGGACCTCGGCCAGCCGCGCGGCGGCCGTGCGGACGTCGGGGTTGCGGGCCAGCGCCTGCTCCACCAGCCCGGTGAGCTCGGGATCGTTGAAGGCCGTCCACCAGGCGTCCAGCGCCACCGCGCCGGGCGGCGCGGTGGGCGCCTCGTAGGCCTGGGGCAGGGCCACGTCTGCGGGCCTGGGGGTCGCGCAGGCGGCCAGGGTCGCCGACACCAGGGTCAGGGACGCCAGCCCCAGGGAGGCCCGGATGGCGGCGGAGGAGGCGTTTCGCATGGAACTCATGGAAATCGGGTTCGGCGGCCGGCGTTGGTTGAACAAGGTTTGCGCGCCCGACGCAACGTGCGCCGTCGCCGGGGACCATTCTGCAGCGTCGCCTCGCCGGGACCTCTTGCGGGCCCCGTGCAGCGCGCCGTGTGCCGCAAACTCCGTATCATGTAAAGTGTAATTGTGGTAACGTCGAGCCGAATGGCCAAGGAACACCCTTCAGACCACGACCCCCGGCGCAGCATCGAGCTGCTGTGGGGCCTGCACGAACCCGGCAAGCGCGGGCCCAAGCCGCGCTTCTCGACCGAGGACGTGGTCGAGGCGGCCATCGCCATCGCCGACCGCGAAGGGCTGGCGGCGCTGTCCATGCGCGCGGTGGCCCAGGCCGTCGGCGTCTCGCCCATGTCGATCTACACCTATGTCCGCTCGAAGTCGGAGCTGCTGGCCCTGATGGTCGACCGGGTGGCGGGCGAGCTGGAGGACGCGCCGCCCGGCGCCGGCTGGCGCGAGAGCCTCGCCTTCATGGCCCGGCGGCGGTGGAGCATGGGCCTGGAACGCCCCTGGCTGATGGACGCCGTTCACCACCGCCCGCCGCTCGGGCCCAACATCATCGCCCGCATGGAGGCCATCCTGCGCGCCATGGAGCCGACCGGCCTCTCGGACCTCGAGAAGGACCTGATGGTCGACGTGCTCCGGGCCTATATCGAAGGCGCCCTGCAAGACGCCCGCGACGCCCGGGAGGCCGAGCAGCGCACGGGCCTGACCGACGCCCAGTGGTTCGAGCTGGCCGAGCCCGCCCTGCAGCAGCGCCTGGACCCCAGGAGCCACGCCGCGCTGATCCGCCTGGGCGAGGCCTGGCGCACGGCGCCCGACATCGCCCAGCTGGCCGATCCCACCGCCCGCTTCGAGCTCGGGCTGGAGGTCGTGCTCGACGGAATCGCGGCGTTCATCGCGCGCCGCGGCGGGACGCCCTAGCCGTTTCATCCGGACGCCATTAGGGTCGCGCAACTTTCGACCCCATACCGAGTGTGCGAATGAAAAAGCTTCTCCTCTGCGCCGCGGCGGCCGCCGCTTTCGCCACCGCCGCCTACGCGGCCCCGGCGCCGCTCGACGGCGCCCGGATCATGCAGGACATCAAGGTCCTGTCGTCCGACGCGTTCGAGGGCCGCGGCCCGGCCACCCCCGGCGAGGAGAAGACCGTCGCCTACCTCATCCAGCAGATGAAGGCCGCCGGGCTCCAGCCGGCCGGCGACAAGCAGGCCGACGGAAGCCGCGCCTGGACCCAGGACGTGCCGCTCGCCCGCTTCGCCACCAAGGGCCCGGTGGCCGCCAGCTTCACCGCCGCGGGCCAGGTCCGCAGCCTGACCCAGGGCGAGGAAATCGCCATCCGCGCCGCCCAGACCGGCGTCGACCGGCTGACCGTCAAGGACGCCCCCGTCGTCTTCGTCGGCTACGGCGTGAAGGCGCCCGAGCGGAACTGGGACGACTTCAAGGGCATGGACCTGAAGGGCAAGGTGGCCCTCGTCCTCGTCAACGACCCCGACTTCGAGACCGGTGAAGGCGACTTCGGCGGCAAGGCCATGACCTACTACGGCCGCTGGACCTACAAGTACGAAGAAGCCGCCCGCCAGGGCGCGATCGGCTTCCTGGTGATCCACGAGACGGCGCCCGCCTCCTACGGCTGGGCGACCGTCAAGAACTCCAACACCAACGAGATCTTCGACGTCATCCGCAAGGACCCGACCGAGGCGCACGCGCCGCTGGAGGGCTGGGTGCAGCGCGACCTCGCCGTCGACCTGATGAAGGCCGCCGGCCTCGACTTCGAGGCCCTGAAGGCGCAGGCCCAGACCCGCGACTTCAAGCCGGTGGAACTGAAGGGCGTGACCTTCTCCACCGACTACGCCGTCGACGCCCAGAAGGTCGTCTCCAAGAACGTGCTGGGCGTCGTCCCGGGCAAGAGCCGGCCCGAGGAACGCGTCTTCTACACCGCCCACTGGGACCACCTGGGCGTGGGCCTGCCCGACGCCAAGGGCGACAGGATCTACAACGGCGCCCTCGACAACGCCTCGGGCACGGCGGCCCTCCTGGAGCTGGGCCGCGCCTTCGCCAAGGGGCCGAAGCCCGAGCGCTCGGTCGTCTTCCTGGCGGTGACCGCCGAGGAGAAGGGCCTGCTGGGTTCGGAATACTACGCCGACAACCCGATCTATCCGCTGGCCACCACCGTCGCCTCGCTGAACATGGACGGCGTGAACCTCATCGGCCCGACCAGGGACGTGACCATGTCGGGCGACGCGCCCCTGACCCTTAAGGACGACCTGGTCCGCGTGGCCGCCGCCAAGGGCATGACCTTCTCGCCCGACCCGAACCCGCAGGCGGGCAGCTTCTTCCGCTCGGACCACTTCCCGTTCGCCAAGCGCGGCGTGCCGGCGATCTCGTTCGGCTCTGGCGAGGATCTGGTCGACGGGGGCAAGGCCGCCGGAAAGGCGCTCAGCGAAGCCTATGTGAAGGACAAGTACCACCAGCCCGCCGACGAGTTCGATCCGAACTGGAAGACCGACGGCCTCGTCCAGGAGCTCTCGATCTTCTACGAGATGGGCTCCGAGCTGGCCAATTCGAAGACCTGGCCGGAATGGAAGGCCGGCGCCGAGTTCAAGGCCGAGCGCGACAAGACCGCGGCGTCGCGGAAGTAGGACGCAAGGGGCGAGGGGCGGCGCCGGGCGCGCCGCCCCCAACCTGCGGGAACATCTTGAGAACACAACCGATCGGCGTTAGCTAGGCGGAGCTGACGAGGGAGGTCCCGATGACGGGCATGGGCCGGATCCGCTGCGGGATCGGGGGCTGGACATTCGAGCCCTGGCGCGGGGTCTTCTATCCCAAGGGGCTGAAGCATGCCGACGAACTGGCCTACGCGTCCCGGCGCCTCACCGCCATCGAGATCAACGGCACCTACTATTCCAGCTTCAAGCCCGACAGCTGGGCCAAGTGGCGGGCGGCGACGCCCGACGGCTTCAGGTTCGCGGTGAAGGCCAGCCGCTTCTGCACCAACCGCAAGGTGCTGTCCGACGGCAAGGCCAGCATGGACATCTTCCTGGGCCAGGGCCTGACCGAGCTGGGCGACCGCCTGGGGCCGATCCTGTGGCAGTTCGCGCCGACCAAGAAGTTCGACCACGACGAGTTCGCCGCCTGGCTCGACCTCCTGCCGCGCAAGCTGGAGGGCCTGCCGCTGCAGCACGTGGTCGAGGTGCGCAACGCCTCCTTCGCCGATCCGAAGTTCGTGGGCCTGTGCCGCGACCGGAACGTGGCGATCTGCAACTCCGAGAACGAGAACTACCCCTTCATCCCGGACGTCACCGCCGACTTCGTCTACCTGCGCCTGCTGTCGGCCGACGACAGCATCCCGACGGGCTACGAGGCGCCGGTCCTGGACGCCTGGGCCGACCGCCTCCGGGCCTATGCGGCGGGCGGCGTGCCGGGCGACTTCCAGCCCCTGGACCGCACCGGCCCCCCCGAGACGCCGCGCGACGTCTACGCCTTCGTCATCCACGAGGGGAAGGTCCGCGCCCCGGCCGCGGCCATGGAGTTCATCAGGCGCGTGGACCCGGAGTTCAGGGCCGGCGTGTGACCGCATCGGACGATCTCCACGCCGAAGGCCTCGCGCTGGCGCGCGCCGGACGGATCGCCGAGGCGGCCGACCGGCTGGAGCGCCTCGTGGCGCTGGCGCCGGAACATGCCCGGGGGTGGGCCATGCTCGGGCAGTTGCGGCTGGAACTGTCCGACCCGCGCGCCGCACTGACCGCCTTCGATCATGCGATCGCGCTCGAACCGGCGCGGGCCGCCAACCACCTCAATCGCGGAGCGGCGCTCGCCCGCCTGGAAGATTTCGCCCAGGCGCTGTCGAGCTACGACCGCGCGCTGGAACTCGACCCCGCGATGGCCCAGGCGCACGGGAACCGGGCCCAGGCGCTCAACGAACTGGAGCGGCCCGATGACGCCGCCGCCGCCGCGCGGGCGGCGCTGGCTCTGCAGCCCGGCCATGCCGCCGCCTGGGGCCACCTGGGGAACGCCCTCTACAGCCTGGCGCGCTATGAGGAGGCGCTTGAGGCGTTTCGCTCGGGGCTGGCCGTCCGGCCGGGGGACTATGACGCGCTTTGCAACGCCGGCATGGCGCTGACCGCTCTCGGCCGCTATGGCGAGGCCGCCGCCGTGCTGGACGCCGCCGTGGAGGCGCGGCCGGCCGAGGGCCTGGCCCGCTACCGCCGCGCCCACGCCCGGCTGACGGTCGGCGACTTCGGCCGCGGGTGGGCCGACTATGAAAGTCGCTGGTCCACGCCGCTGTTCACGCGCAGCTCGTCCGGCGTCGTCACGCCGGAAACCCGATCGCGTCTGGCCCTCGCGCCGCGACCTGCCGATTTCGAGGGCCAACGGGTCCTGGTCCTCGCCGAACAGGGGATTGGGGATCAAATCCTGTTCGCCAGCATATTGCCCGACCTCGCCTCCGTGGCGCGCGGGGTGACGCTGGCCTGCGATCCCCGGCTCGTGTCCCTGTTTCGCCTGAGCTTCCCGGGAGTCGCCTGCGTCGCGAACGAAGACGTCCCGGCGCTGGACCGGGAGGCCTTCGACCTGACGGTGGCGATCGGCAGCCTCCCCCACGCCTGGCGGCGAGACGACAGCGCCTTCACCGGGCGGCCATATCTGGCGCCTCGCACCACAGCCACCGAAGGCTGGAAGGCCCGTCTGGCCGAGCGGCCCGCGCGACGGCGCATCGGGATCTCCTGGCGGGGTGGAGCGAAGCGGACCGGCGCCGCGGCGCGGTCCTTGCCGCTCGCCCGGCTCGCCTCGGCCCTGTCGGGGCCCGGAACGGAGTTGGTGAGCCTGCAGTACGGCGACGTGGAAGCCGAGGTGGAGGCCGCGAACGCCGCCCTCGATCGGCCCGTCCGCCTGTTCGATCCCGCCGAGATCGACGACTTCGAAGACCTGGCCGGCCTGGTCTGCGCCCTGGACCTGATCGTGACGGTGCAGACCGCGGTCGTGCATCTGAGCGGGGCGCTGGGCAGGCCCGCCCTGGTCATGGTCCCGAAGAAGCCGGAATGGCGCTACGGCGCGGCGGGCGAACGGATGCCCTGGTACGGATCGGTGCGGCTTTTCCGGCAGGCCAGCGACGAAGACTGGAGCCCCGTGCTGGATCGCGTCGCCCAGGCCGCGGCCGCGATGGGCTGAGCATCGGCCCGCGGCCGTAACCTTACGAGACCCTTGCGGCGCATCGCGGGACGCGCGTAAGTGACGGGCGTCACTTTCGTAGCTCGAGTCCGTACACGCCCCATGGCCCAGGTCGCCTATCTCCCTGCCGGCAAGCGCGAGCAGACGAAGGTCCAGAACCGTCAGGCGATCCTGGACGCCGCGCGCGAGGTGTTCGGGGAGCTGGGCTACGACCAGGCTACGGTGCGGGACATCATCCGCCGCACCGGCCTCGCGGCCGGCACCTTCTACAACTACTACCGCTCCAAGGAGGAGGTGTTCGCGGCCCTGGCCGACGACGGCGCCCGCCGCTTCGCCCCGGTGCTGAAGACCCTGCGCGCCTCGGGCGCCGACTTCGAGACCTTCGTGCGCCAGGCCATCGCCGCCTACTTCGGCTTCCTGGCCGACGAGCACACGAGCTGGATGGCCAAGCGCCCGCCGGGCGAGCCCCAGCCCCACGTCCAGGGCGAGACGCCCGAGATGGCCGCGGTGTTCGCAGAGGTGCGCGACGCCATCGTCGAGGCCATCGCCGCCGGCGGCGAGCCGGCCTCCGACCCCGACTACATGGCCGCCGCCTGCATCGCCATCGCCCGCGAGATCGGCGACAAGATGCTGGAGCGGCGCCCGATCGACACCGAGGCCGCCACCGACTTCGCCGTGGCCATGATCCTCTGCGGCCTGCACGGCCTGCCGGCCAAGGCCTGAACGGCATGGCCTCGCCCGCCGTCCAGCGCTTCGCCGTCCGCGCCCTTCTGTCCCTGCCCGCCCCGGTGCTCCGGCTGATGGCCGGCGGCGGCGTGGTCTACCGGGGCGGCCGCACCCTCGACCCGCGCCTGCAGTTCCTGGCCGCCCAGGCCAGGAAGGCGCCGCCCATGCAGAGCCTGTCGGTGGAGGAGGCCCGTCGAAGCGAAGAGAACGCCATCGCCCAGGTGTCCGGCGATCCTGAACCCGGCGTGCGCTGGGAGGACCTCACGATCCCTGGCGCCGCCGGCGATATCCCCGCCCGCGCCTATCGTCCCGAGGTCCAGGACCCGTCCGCGCCCCTGATGGTCTGGGCCCACATGGGCGGGGGCGTGATCGGCTCCATCGGGACCACCCACGCCTTCTGCACCCTGCTGGCGAGGATCGCCCGCTGCGCCGTGCTGTCCGTCGACTACCGGCTTTCGCCCGAGCACCGCTTCCCGGCAGGGCTGGAGGACGTGCTCGCCGCCTACCGCTTCGGCCGCGACAACGCCGGCCGCTTCGGCGCGCCCGATGGCCATGCGGCCATCGGCGGCGATTCCATGGGCGGGAACTTCGCCGCCATCGTCTGCCAGGAGCTCAGGAAGGCGGGCGAGCCGCAGCCCGCCCTGCAGCTCCTCGTCTATCCCTGCACCGACGTGGCCTCCCAGAGCGCCTCCATGCAGACCTACGGCGACGCCTTCCCGCTCTCGCGGCCGATGATGGACTGGTTCATGGGCCACTACCTGGGCCCAGGCGATGATCCGGCCGACCCGCGCCTGTCGCCCCTGCGCGCCAGGAGCCTGAAGGGCCTGGCGCCCGCCGTGGTGGCCACCGCCGGCTTCGATCCCCTGGTCGACCAGGGCGAGGCCTATGCGAAGAAGCTCCGCGACGCGGGCGTCCCCGTGGCCTACCGCTGCTACGATGGCCTGGCCCACGCCTTCACCGCCTTCACGGGCGCCGTTCCCGCCGCCGACGTCGCCTGCCGGGAAATCGCCGGCCTCGTGCGCGAGGGTTTCGAAGGCCGTATCGCCTGATGGGCGGGGACGTGATGCGGGCCCTGGTGGTCGAGAGGTTGGCGCCCGATTACGCCGGCTGCGTCGTCAAGAAGCTGCCCGTCCCCGAGCCGGGTCCCGGCGAAGTCCGCGTCCGGGTCCGCGCCGCCGCCGTCAACTTCCCCGACCTGATGCAGACGCGCGGCGAGCACCAGCACAAGCCGCCGCTCCCCTTCACGCCGGGCATGGAGCTGGCGGGCGAGGTGGACGCGGTGGGACCGGGCGTGACGGACTTCGTCCCAGGCGATCCGGTGGCCGGCGGCGCCCGCAACGCCTGCGCCGAGTTCGCCATCGTCCCCGCCGCCCAGCTCCGCCGCAAGCCGCAGGCCCTGACCTTCGCCCAGGCGGCCGGCTATCCGGTGGCCTACCTCACCGCCTACGTGGCCCTGGTGCGCGCGGCGAACGTCCAGCCGGGCGAGTGGGTGCTGGTTCATGGCGCGGCCGGCGGCGTGGGCCTGGCCGCCGTCGACCTCGCCAAGTTGCTGGGCGCCAAGGTGATCGCCGCGTCGGCCTCCGACGCCAAGCTGAAGGTCATCGCCGACGAGTACGCCCCGGACGCGACGGTCAACGTCGCCGGCGGGTTCCGCGAGCGGGTCAAGGAGATCACCGGGGGCCGGGGCGCCGACGTCATCTACGATCCGGTGGGCGGCGACGTCTTCGACGAATCGACCCGCTGCATCGCCTTCGGCGGCCGCATCCTCACGATCGGCTTCACCTCGGGCCGCCTGCCCACGCTCCCCGTGAACATCGCGCTCATCAAGGGCTTCTCGGTCCACGGCGTGCGCGCCGGCGAGTACGGCCGCCAGTTCCCCGACAAGGGCCGCGAAAACACCGAGGCCATCTGGAAGCTCGCCGAGGAGGGCCGGGTGAAACCCCGCGTCGACCGCGAATTCCCGCTGGACGAATGGCGCGAGGCGTTCGAGACCCTGGCGAGGCGCACAGTCGTCGGCAAGACCATCATCCGCCCGGACCTCTGACCATGACCATCGGCAGCGAGGACGAACTGGAGAAGCTCAAGGCCGCGGGGCGCCTCGTGGCGCGCACGCTGAAGGCCATGGGCGAGGCCCTGGAGCCCGGCATGACCACGCGCGAGCTGGACGACCTCGGCCGCCGGATGCTGGAGGACTCCGGCGCACGGTCCGCGCCCGAGCTGACCTACGGCTTCCCCGGCGCCACCTGCATCTCCATCGGGCCCGACGTGGCCCACGGCATCCCGGGCGACCGGAAGGTCGAGGCGGGCGACCTGATCAACATCGACGTCTCGGCCGAGCTGGACGGCTTCTTCGCCGACACCGGCGCGAGCTTCGCCGTGCCGCCGACCGCGCCCAGGGTCGAGAAGCTGTGCCGCGACGGCCGCCGGGCGCTTTGGAGCGGCATCCGCACGGTCCGTCCCGGGGCTCCGCTCAACGCGATCGGCAAGTCCATCGAGGCCTTCGCGCGGAAGAACGGCTACAGCCTGGTGCGCAATCTCGCCAGCCATGGCGTCGGCGCCAGCCTGCACGAGGCGCCCACCGAGATCGCCACCTGGTGGGAGCCATCCGACAGGCGCACCATGACCGAGGGCCTGGTCTTCACCATCGAGCCATTCCTGTCCCTGGGCGCCGACTGGGTGGAGGAGGCCGACGACGGCTGGACCCTGTTCCCGCCGGGCGGCCAGCCCACGGTGCAGTACGAGCACACCCTGGTGGTCACTCCGCGGGGCCCCGTGGTGCTGACGCTGGCCGATTGATGGCCGGATTGATGAGCGGGGGCTGTTGACAGGCCCCGCCCGTTCAACTATCCACCGCGCCTCGATTTTCGACCCCGGAGCCACCCAGTGAAGCGGACCTTTCAGCCCTCGCGTCTCGTGCGCAAGCGCCGTCACGGCTTCCGTCTGCGCATGTCCACCAAGAATGGACAGAAGGTGCTGGCCCGTCGTCGCGCCAAGGGCCGCAAGCGCCTGAGCGCCTAAGGCGCGCGTTTGTCATCCCGGATTCGCGGAACGCGAAGACCGGGACCCACGGACACCGATCCCTGATACAAGGCCCACGGCGGCGGCGCCGTGTTTGATCCTGCGCCCTTTCCGCGTATGGGTCCCGGTCTTCCGCTGCGCGGAAACCGGGATGACACGCTAGGTTGATGCCGGACGCCCCCTTCCCCATCGAACGCCTGAAGAAGCGGCCGGACTTCCTGCTCTGCGCGCAGGCGCCCTCGTGCGCCAAGGGCGCCGTGGTGGTCCAGGCCCGCGACCGCGCCGACGACCGGACCCTGGTCCGCGCCGGCTTCACCGCCACCAAGCGCATCGGCGGCGCCGTGGAGCGCAACCGGGCCAAGCGCCGGATGCGGGAGGCCGCCCGGCTGCTGCTGCCCGACCACGCCCGCCCCGGCTTCGACTATGTGTTCATCGCCCGTGGCGGTGTGACCACCCGCCCGTGGGCCCGTTTGCTTGACGACGTGAAAAGCGCGCTGATAAGGCTCGCGGCCGACCGTGAGGCCCCTCCTGGCTGAAGGCCTCTGTCCCCCTCTTCGGAACCCTCCCCCGACATGAGAGACGAAAACACCCGCAACACGATCATCTTCTTCGTGTGCGCGGCCCTCCTCCTGGTGCTGTACCAGGTGTTCGTGATCGATCCGGCCGCCAAGCGCCGCGAGGCCGAGCTGGCCCGCCAGGCGCCGCCCGCCGCGGCCGCCGCCGGCGCGCCGTCCGCGCCCCAGGTCCCCCAGGCCATGACCCGCCAGGCCGCCGTGGCGGCCACGCCCCGGGCGCCGATCGACACCGCCTCGCTGAAGGGTTCGCTGTCGCTGCGCGGCGCGCGCATCGACGACCTCTACCTCGTCCAGTACCGCCAGACGGTCGACAAGAACGCGCCGCCGGTCGAACTGCTGCGCCCCGAGGGCGCGCAGTACCCCTGGTTCGTGGAGCTGGGCTGGGTCGGCGCCAACGTGCCCGGCCTGCCCACCGCCCAGACGGTGTGGACGCTGTCCCAGGGCTCGACCCTGGCGCCCGGCCAGCCGGTGGTGCTGACCTATACCAACGGCCAGGGCCTGACCTTCACCCGCAAGGTGGAGATCGACGACCGCTACATGTTCACCGTCACCGACACGGTGGCCAACACCACGGGCCAGCCGGTCACCCTCGCCCCCTACGGCACGGTCCAGCGCCAGGGCGTGCCCGCCGACCTCGGCAAGAACCAGATCGTCCACGAGGGCGCCATCGGCTGGCTCGACGGCAAGCTGCGCCAGGTGAAGTACCGCAAGTGGGAGAAGGAGGGCGGCGGCCCGGCCTACGACTCCACCGGCGGCTGGCTCGGCGTCACCGACAAGTACTGGCTGGCGGCCCTGATCCCCGGCCAGGGCGAGCGCGTCACCGGCCAGTTCCGGCAGACCCAGGCCCCCGGCGTGAAGGTGCTGGACGCCAACTTCGTCGGCCAGCCCCGGATCATCCCGGCCGGCCGCCAGATCAGCGAGACCACCCACGTCTTCGCCGGCGCCAAGCAGGTCCCGGTGCTGCGCGAGTACGAGAAGGCCCTGGGCGTCACCCACTTCGACAACGCCGTCGACTGGGGCAACTTCTGGTTCCTGACCCGGCCGATCTTCCAGTTCCTGGAATTCATCCACCGCTACGTGGGCGCCTTCGGCCTGGCCATCCTGGCGCTGACCGTCGTCGTCCGGCTGATCTTCTTCCCGCTGGCCAACAAGCAGTACGAGTCGATCACCAAGATGAAGAAGGTGCAGCCCCAGATGGAGGAGCTGCGCAAGAAATATAAGGACGACCCGGCCAAGCAGCAGCAGGAGCTGCTCGCCCTCTACCAGCGCGAGAAGGTGAACCCGCTGGCAGGCTGTCTGCCGCTGCTGCTGCAGATCCCGGTCTTCTACTCGCTCTACAAGGTGCTCAGCGTCACCATCGAGATGCGCCACGCGCCGTTCATGGGCTGGATCAAGGACCTCTCGGCGCGCGATCCCACGACCATCTGGAACCTGTTCGGCCTGGTCCCCTGGGACCCCGCCACGGCCCCGCTGATCGGCGGCTTCCTGAACGGCCCCCTGCACCTGGGCGTGCTGCCGATCCTCTACGGCGTCACCATGTGGCTCACCATGGCCATGAGCCCGCCGGCCGGCGACCCCGTCCAGCAGAAGATCTTCCAGTTCATGCCGCTGATCTTCACCTTCATCATGGCCCCCTTCGCCGTGGGCCTGCTGATCTACTGGACCTGGTCCAACGTGCTGACGCTCCTGCAGCAGTACGTGATCATGCGCCGGTTCCAGGTCGACAATCCGATCGACCAGATCATCCGCAAGGTGACCGGCGGCGGCCGGGCCAGGGACGTCGGCTAGCCGATGGCGGACGAGGCGGCCTTCGACGCCGAGGAGCTGGAGGCCGCGCGCGTCCTGTTCGCGCATCCCGTGCGCTTCCTCATGGGGGCGGTGTCGATCGCGGGCCTGCCCGACACGGACCTGCCCGAGGTGGCCTTCGCCGGCCGCTCCAACGTGGGCAAGAGCTCGCTGATCAACGCGGTGACCGGCCGCAAGGACCTGGCGCGCGCCTCCAACGAGCCCGGGCGCACCCGCGAGGTGAACTTCTTCGTGGCCGACGAGAAGCTGCGCCTGGTGGACCTGCCCGGCTACGGCTGGGCCCGGGCCTCGAAGTCGGTGGCCCGGAAGTTCCAGAACCTCGGCCGCGACTACCTGCGCGGCCGGCCGAACCTGAAGCGGGTCTATCTGCTGATCGACGCCCGCCACGGCCTGAAGGAACCGGATCGGGAGGCGCTCGACGCTCTCGACGTGGCCGCCGTCTCCTACCAGATCGTGCTCACCAAGGCCGACAAGCTGAAGGCCGCCGAGGTGGCGAAGGTCACCGCCGAGACGCTCCAAAAGGTCTCCAGACGCCCGGCCGCCTTCCCGCGCGTGCTGGCCACCTCCTCCGAGAAGGGGACCGGCATCCCCGAGCTGCGCGCCGAGATCCTGGCGGCGTGTTTCCCGTCCGTCTGAGGACGGGCCGGGCAAGCCTCTTCCCCGACCCAACGGCAACCCGCTAACTCGGCTCCGGAAACGCCGGAGATCCCGATGCTGCAGACCGACGCCCGCACCGTCTACGACGAGGACCTGAACGTCTTCCGCGACCAGGTGCGCAAGTTCTTCGAACGCGAACTGATCCCCAACCTCGACCGATGGGAGGAGGAGGGCATCGTCGACCGCGCCTTCTGGCGGGCCTGCGGCGAGGCCGGCCTGCTCTGCCCCGGCGTCCCGGCCGAGTACGGCGGCCTGGGCCTCGACTTCCGCTACAACGCCGTGATCGACGAGGAGCTGTCCTACGCGGGCTCTTCGGCCGGCATCACGCTGCAGTCCGACATCGTCGCCGACTACATCGTCAACTACGGCTCGGAAGAACAGAAGCGCGAGTGGCTGCCCAAGATGGTCTCGGGGGAGGCCATCACCGCCATCGCCATGACCGAGCCCGGCACCGGCTCGGACCTCCAGGCCGTGCGCACCACCGCCAGGCGCGACGGGAACGAGTACGTCGTCAACGGGTCCAAGATCTACATCACCAACGGCCAGAACGCCGACCTCGTCATCGTGGTGGCCAAGACCGACCCCAACGCCGGCTCCAAGGGCGTGTCGCTGATCCTGGTGGAGGCAGACCGCGCCGGCTTCAAGCGCGGCCGCAACCTCGACAAGATCGGCCAGAACTCGGCCGACACCTCCGAGCTGTTCTTCGAGGACGTGCGCGTGCCCACGGCCAATTGCCTGGGCGAGGAGGGCAAGGGCTTCGCCTACCTGATGACGCAGTTGCCGCAGGAGCGCCTGGGCATCGCCGTCTCGGGCCAGGCCGGCGCCCAGCGGGCCTTCGACGAGGCGGTGAAGTTCACCAAGGAGCGCAAGGCCTTCGGCCAGACGGTGTTCGACTTCCAGAACACCCGCTTCACGCTCGCGGGCCTCAAGGCCAAGCTGCAGGCCGGCTGGGCCCACCTGGACTGGTGCATCGCCCGCCATCTGGAAGGCAAGCTCACGGCCGCCGAGGCCTCGGCCGCCAAGCTCTTCCACACCGAGCTCCAGTGGGAGGTCTGCGACGCCGCCCTCCAGCTCCACGGCGGCGCGGGCTACATGAACGAGTACCCGATCGCCCGCATGTGGCGCGACGCCCGGGTTCAACGGATCTATGGCGGCACGTCCGAGATCATGAAGGAGGTCGTCGCCCGGACGATCTGATGCTGCTCAGCCGTCGTCGTTGTCCGCGCGGACCACCTCGAAGTGGACCCGGTCGTCCCCCGCCCAGATCGCCTGCAACCGCCGCCGCATGGCCTCGGCGGGTTCGCGCCCGGCGTAGGGGCCGACCACCTCCGCCCAGCGACGCCACGACCGCGTGCCGTCGCCCCAGCAACCCCCGATCACCCAATAGAGGGCCGAGGAGTCCTGAACGGGCGCGGGCCGGGGCGGCGGGGCGTCAGGCCGCGCGGGCGGCATGGGCGTCCTCCACGATCGTGAACCGCACCCGCGCATCGTGCGTGTGGGCGAAGCTCAGCTTCCGCCAGCACGCCTCGGCGTCGTAGCGCGTCGGGAAAGGGCCCAGCTCCGCCACCCAGGTGCGGGATGTGAAGCTGAGGTCGGTGTAGCGGCCGCCGATCACCCAGTAGCCGCCGTTTTCCGTCGGGTCCCAGCGGGTCATCGCCGCCTCCTATTGACCTTGGCCCAGGCTGAAGCCGGGCTCGCCGTCGAAGGTGCAGAGGTGCTCGGTCTTGATGAACTCGACCCCCGCCGCGGCGGCGCGGCTGCTCAGCGCCGCGATCTCGGTCAACGGCACCGGACCGCCGCCGTTCATGAACCGGCAGCGCCAATGGTCGGTGCAGAAGGTCTCGGGCAGGCCGTCAGGCCACACCTTCACGCCCCGGTTGGTGATCATCTTCAGGCCGAGCGGCCCCTGTTCGATGGCCTTCAGCCGCTGGGCGAGGTCGTCCGGCCCGCCCCGCCATTCGACGAACAGGTCCACGCCCACGGTTTCCTTCCGCGCGGCCGGCCGCGGCTTGGTCGCGGGCGGCGTGAAGGGCCGGTCGGCGCCATAGCGCACGGGCGCCAGGCGCTGCGGCTCGCGGCCCAGCCGGTCGCACACCGCCGCGGCGAAGGCCTGGGTGCCGACCCGCTCGCGCGAGACGCCGTCGCGCCAGATGTCCTTGGTGTGGATTCCGTCCTCGAGCGTGGCGAGCCAGGCGTTGTGGACCCGCTCGGCCACCTCGGCCTGGCCGATGTGGTTCAGCATCATCACCCCGGCCAGCAGCAGGCCCGAGGGATTGGCCGCGTCCTGGCCGGCCAGCCTGGGGGCCGAGCCGTGGATGGCCTCGAACATGGCCATGTGCTCGCCGATGTTGGACGAGCCCGCGAGCCCGACCGAGCCGGCGATCTGGGCCGCCACGTCCGAGAGGATGTCGCCGTAGAGGTTCGGCATGACGATGACGTCGAACGCCTCGGGGCTGTCGGCCAGCTTGGCGGCGCCGATGTCGACGATCCAGTGCTCGTTCTCGATGTCGGGGTACTCGGCGGCCACCTCCTGGAAGACCCGGTGGAACAGGCCGTCCGTCAGCTTCATGATGTTGTCCTTGGTGAAGCCGGTGACCTTCCGCCGCCCGTTGGCCCGGGCGTACTCGAAGGCGTAGCGGACGATGCGCTCGCAGCCGGGCCGGCTCACCAGTTTCAGGCACTGATAGACCTCGTCGGTCTGCCGGTGCTCGATGCCGGCGTAGAGGTCCTCCTCGTTCTCGCGCACGATGACCACGTCCATCTTCGGATGGCGGGTGGGCACGAAGGGGGCGTAGGCGGCGCACGGGCGGACGTTGGCGTAGAGGCCCAGCGCCTTGCGGACGGTGACGTTCAGCGACTTGAAGCCGCCCCCCTGGGGCGTGGTGATGGGCGCCTTGTAGAACACCCGGGTGCGCCGCAGGCTGTCCCAGGCCGACGGCTCGATGCCGGCGGTCAGGCCGCGGCGATAGACCGCCTCACCGATCTCGATCGTCTCGATCTCCAGCGCCGCGCCGGCCGCCTCAAGGACCTTGAGGCTCGCCCGCATGATGTCGGGGCCGATGCCGTCCCCATAGGCCACGGTGATCGGCGTCTTCGCTTTGCTCATCTCTATGTCCCCTGGGGCTCCAGCGCCCCGTTCGGACGGGCCGATAGCCCAGGGCCGATCATGTTCGCAGTTGATTTTACAGATAGTCGAGATTAGCGATTTAAATCATGAGTGCGACACGCTCGGGCCTGCTCAATCTGGAGATCGATCTCCTGCGGACCTTCGTGACCATCGCGGAGGCCAGGAGCTTCACCCGCGCCGGCGAGCGGCTGGGCCGCTCCCAGTCGGCAATCAGCCTGCAGATGCGCAGGCTCGAGGATCGGCTCGGCCGCCGGCTGCTGTCGCGCGACCCGCGGCATGTGGTGCTGACCGCCGAGGGCGAGGCGATCCTGCCCCAGGCCCGGCGGATCCTGCGGCTCAACGACGAGATCGTCAGCCAGCTCGCCGAGGAGGACCTGGCGGGCGAGGTGCGTCTGGGGGCGCCGGAGGACTTCGCCACCGTTCACCTGCCGGAGATCCTGGGAGCCTTCGCCCGCGCCCACCCGAAGGTCAGCCTGGCGGTCACCTGCGACCTGACCCTGCACCTGCTCGACCGCCTGCGCGACGGCGCCCTCGACCTGGCGCTCATCAAGCGGGAGCCCATGGGGCCGGACATCGGGGTGCGGGTGTGGCGCGAGCCGCTGGTCTGGGCCGCCGCCGACCGGGGCGTGCTGGAGCCGGGCGGGGTCGCGCCGCTGGTCGTGGCGCCCAGTCCCTGTGTCTATCGAAAGCGCGCGATCACCGCCCTTGAGAGCGCGGGCCGGTCATGGCGGGCGGCCTACACGAGCCCGTCCCTGGCCGGCCAGCACGCGGCCCTGCGCGCCGGCCTGGGGATCACCGTCCTGCCGCGCGACATGACGCCAGCCGACCTCGTGGTGCTGGGCGCCGAGGATGGCCTGCCGCCGCTGCCCGACGCCGAGATCGCCCTGCTGCGGGCGCCCACCGCCGTCCCGCCCGCCGCCGAGCGCCTCGCCGACTTCGTCCTGTCGTCGCTCGACCGCGGGCAGGCCATGCCCCCCTAGGGCCGCTTCACCGCCTCGCCGCCCTTCATCACGAAGACCGGATGCTCCAGCACGGTGACGTCGGCCAGCGGGTCGCCCGCCACGCCGACGAGGTCGCCGTAGCGGCCCTTGGCCACCTGGCCCACGTCGGCCGACCAGCCCAGGGCCTCGGCGGCGTTCACCGTGGCCGACTGGATCGCCTGCAGCGGGGTCGCGCCGAAGCGCACCATCACCGCGAACTGGCGGGCGTTCTGGCCGTGCGGGTAGATGCCGGCGTCGGTGCCGAACACGTGCTTCACGCCGGCCTTCAGGCTCTTGCGGAAGCCCTCGCGCTGCGCCTCGGCCACCTCGCGGTCCTTGGCCAGGTTCGCCTCCAGCACGCCGTTCTTCTTGCCCTCGGCCTGGGTGTAGTCGGTGTTGTAGATGTCCATGCTGAACCAGGTCCCGCGCTCCTTGGCGAGCCGGACGCCCTCGTCGTCCACCAGGCTGACGTGCTCGATGGTGTCGACGCCGGCGCGGATGGCGTCCTTGATCCCGGCGGCCCCGTGGGCGTGGGCGGCGACCTTCAGACCGGCCATGTGCGCCTCGTCCACGATGGCCTTCATCTCCTCCAGCGTGAGCTGCTGGGCGCCGACCGAGGCCCCGCGCGAGAATACCCCGCCGGTGGCGCAGATCTTGATGACCTGGGCGCCGTACTTCTTCAGCCGGCGCACCGCCTCGCGGCCCTGGTCGGGACTGTCGGCGAGGTAGGGGCTCTTCTCGTCCATGGACGGCGGGAAGAAGGTGGAATCGCAGTGGCCGCCGGTGGCGCCGATCGCATAGGCCGCGCTCACCACCCGGGGACCCGGGATGTAGCCGCCGTCGATGGCCTCCCGCAGGCCGACGTCGGCGTAGAATTCCGAACCCACGTTGCGCACGGTGGTGAAGCCCGCCTCCAGCGTGTCCTTCGCGTACCGGGTGGCCACCGCCGTCCAGAAGGCGTCGGAGTATTCCAGGTAATTGTAGCCGCCGATCTCGGCCACGCTGGTCAGGTGGACGTGCATGTCGATCAGGCCCGGCAGCAGCGTCACGCCCGGCAGGTCCACCCGTTCCGCGCCCTCCGGGACCGCGTCGCCCTGGCGAGCCACATAGGCGATCCGTCCGTCGGTGATCACCACCAGGGGCTTCTCGACGTACTTGCCGCTCGCCACGTCCAGCAGCCGTTCGGCGCTCACCGCCACCGTGCCCGCCTGAGCCGCACCCGCCAGCATCGTCCCGGTCAGCGCCACTCCCGCGGCCAGCGCCGCCCACCCCCACGTCCTGCCCACGGAACCGCTCCCTCGATTGAAAGTCCGGTTTCCGCTTAGCACGCCCGCGCCTGGGTGACAGGGGGCCCCTCGTCCGCTATCGGAGCCCCGACCTCTAAGGGAGCCCGCAAGACGGTGAGCGAGACGACCGAAGGCCAAGGCTGGGCGACGGCCAAGACGCTCGCCGAGGCCCTGCCCTACATCCAGATCTACGACCGCGAAACCGTGGTCATCAAATATGGCGGCCACGCCATGGGCGAGGAGCAGGTGGCCAAGCTTTTCGCCGCCGACGTGGTGCTGCTCAAGATGCTGGGCCTGCACCCGGTCGTGGTCCACGGCGGCGGCCCGCAGATCTCGGCCATGCTGGAGCGGGCCGGCGTGAAATCCACCTTCGTGGACGGCCTGCGCGTCACCGACGCGGCCACCATGGAGGTCGCCGAGATGGTGCTGTCGGGCGCCATCAACAAGGAGATCGCCTCGTGGATCACCCAGGCCGGCGCAGAGGCCAAGGTGCGCGGCGTGGGCCTGTCAGGCAAGGACGCCCGGCTGATCACCGTCGAGAAGGTCACCCGCACCAAGAAGGACCCCGACAGCCAGATCGAGAAGGTCGTGGATCTGGGCTTCGTCGGCGAGCCCAAGGCCATCGACACCACCCTCCTGGAGGCCCTGATCCACGCCGAGGACGACTACATCCCGGTCGTCGCCCCCATCGGCGTGTCGGAGAAGGGCGAAACCTACAACGTCAACGCCGACACGGTGGCCGGCGCCTTGGCCGGCGCCCTGGGCGCCAAGCGCATGCTGCTGCTGACCGACGTGGCCGGCGTGCTGGATGCGAACGGCGAGCTGATGCGCCAGCTCACCGTCGGGGAGGCCCGCCAGGCCATCGCCGACGGCGTCGCCACGGGCGGCATGATCCCCAAGCTGGAGACCGCCATCGCCGCGGTCGAGGCCGGCGTCGAGGCCGTGGTCATCCTGGACGGGCGCCGCCCCCACGCCATGCTGGTCGAGCTGTTCACCGAGCACGGCGCGGGAACGCTGATTTGCCGGTGAACGCCGACCCGACCTCGCCCGATCTTCGCCATGTCGACACCTGGCTGTTCGACCTGGACAACACGCTCTACCCGGCCGAGTCCGGCTTCATGGCCGAGATCACGTCGCGGATGACCGACTTCGTGCAGAAGGTCACCGGCCTGCCGCGCGAGGCGGCCCATGCGCTCCAGAAGGCCTACCTCGCCGAGCACGGCCTGACGCTGAAGGGCATGATGCTGAACCACGGCGTCGACCCGCTGGAGTTCCACGCCATCTTCCACGACCTGTCGCTGGAAGCCCTGGCGCACGACCCCGAGCTGCTGGCGGGTCTCGCGCGCCTGCCCGGCCGGCGGCTGATCTTCACCAACGCCGACGACGTCCACGCCCGGCGGGTGCTGGAGCGGCTGGAGCTGTCGCACCTGTTCGACGACGTCTTCCACATCGGCTCGGCGGGCTACGAGCCCAAGCCCAGCCCAGAGGCCTTCGCCCGCATCGGCGCGGCGCATGCGGTCGATCCCGCGGTCACGGCCTTCTTCGAGGACTCGCAGCGCAACCTGGAGCCCGCCGCGGCGCTCGGCATGACCACCGTCCTGGTCGGTCCGCATGCGCCCACGGCCGAGGCGCCGTTCGTCCACCACAGAACCGAGAAGCTCGCGCCCTTCCTGCTGGGCGCGCACGTGAAGGGGGCCGCCTGATGTCCGAAGAGCTGAAGCGCGTGATCGAGGAGGCCTGGGAGGCCCGCGACGGGATCAGCGCCACCACCACCGGCCACGTCCGCGACGCGGTGATGACCACCATCGAGCAGCTCGACGCGGGCCAGATCCGCGTGGCCGAGCGCCAGGCCGACGGGACCTGGTTCACCCACCAGTGGGCCAAGCAGGCGATCCTGCTGTTCTTCCGCCTGACCGCGAACCGCCTGATCGACGCCGACGCCCCGCACCCCTACTGGGACAAGGTCCCGCTGAAGTTCACCGGCTGGGACGCCGCCCGCTTCGAGGCCGCGGGCTTCCGCGCCGTCCCCGGCTGCATCGTCCGCAAGGGCGCCTTTGTCGGCAAGGGCGTGGTGATGACGCCGTCCTTCGTGAACATCGGCGCCTACGTGGGCGAGGGCACCATGGTCGACACCTGGGCCACCGTCGGCTCCTGCGCCCAGATCGGGAAGAACTGCCACATCTCGGGCGGGGCCGGCATCGGCGGCGTGCTCGAGCCCCTGCAGGCCAACCCCACCATCGTCGAGGACAACTGCTTCATCGGCGCCCGGGCCGAGGTGGCGGAGGGCGTCATCGTGAGAGAGGGCAGCGTGCTCTCCATGGGCACCTTCATCACCGCCACGACGCCGATCATCGACCGCAAGACCGGCGAGGTCTTCACCGGCGAGGTGCCGCCCTATTCCGTGGTGGTTTCCGGCAATCGCCCCAACCCGGTCGACCCGGCCCTGCCCTCGACCTACTGCGCGGTGATCATGAAGCGCGTCGACGAGCGCACCCGCTCCAAGACGTCCATCAACGAGCTGCTCCGGGACTGATCCACCGGAAAACAGCCCTCCCGCCCGGCATAACGCCGTTGTGGATTGCTGCAACCCAAGGTTAGGCTTCGGCTGCACGGAATAGGAGGGACCATGAGGGCGGCGGCGATCACGGCTACAATCTGCGCGCTGGTCTCCGCGGGACCGGCGGCGGCCTACCAGGGCCCGCCCTCGGGCAAGGCGGCCATCTCGACCTTTCGGTGCTCCGGCCTGGCCCGCGCCACGCCGGACGCCGGTTACGGCGACCTGCAGCGGCGCATCGTCGTCACGCTGGATCAGAGCGTGGGTTTCGCCCCGGGGGCGCCCGGCGGAAGGCTCGCCGACGACCAGGGCCTTCTCACCGGACCGTTCACATGGAGCCTGAGCTATGGCGCGGCTGTCACCTATGCCGCCCATGGCGTCCAGTCCCCTGCGGGGACCTTGGATATCGCCTTCACCCAGGGGGGTGACGGGAACGTGTACGGCCTGACGATCACCGCGCGCGATTTCGTCGCCGGCGCCGACCGCGTGGTCTGGACCTTCGCCGCCCCCTGCGGGCCATAGCCGGCTAGTCGAGCTTCTCCCAGCGGTACGGCTCGTCCTCGCCCTTGCGGAAGAAGCCGCGGGTGTCGGGCTTGCCGTCGGCGTCGGTGTCGTAGAGCGCCGTGTCGAAGGTCCCGTCCTGGCCGTCGTCGAAGTACATGGCGTCCAGCTTGCCGTCGCCGTCCTCGTCCACCCACACCGTCATCGGCTGGCGCCTGCTGTCCGGGATGCTGACGATGGAGTCGGCCTCGCCGTCGCAGTCGCGGTCCACCAGCATCTCGCGGCCCTTGGGATCGGTCGTCCGCTTCTCGGACACCGTGGTCGGCTCGCACTTGTCGCCCGCCGCCGCGTTCGTGGTGCGGATCATGCGGTCCTCGGTGCGCGCCAGGAACGACTTCACGTCCTCGGCCGAGACCGCGTAGTTCAGCCCCTCGCCCTCGCCGATGAAGCTGTTGACGCCCACGATCTCCAGATCGTCGTTCAGCAGGGGCCCGCCCGAGTTGCCGGGGTTGAGCGGCGTCTGGGTCTGAATGACCGTGGCCTCGTGGCGCACGTCGCCCTTGGGCTGCCAGTGGTAGGCGCGGCGCACCTGACTGACGATGCCCCGGGTATAGGTCCAGGCCTCGCCGGTCGGGTGGCCGATGGCGTGGACGTCGGCGCCCACCTGGAGGGTCGTGGAGTTGCCGATGGCGAGCGGCGTCACGCCCGCCGGAACCTCCTCCACCTGGACCAGCGCCAGGTCCGTCAGTTCGTCGCGGCGGATCACCCTGGCCCGGCGCACGTCGCCCTTGCCGATGGCCGCGCCTTCGACCGCGGGCTTGAAGATCACGCCCACCACCTCGGCGTCGTCCACGACGTGCAGGTTGGTGAGGATCTTGCCGTCCGCCGAGATCAGGGCGCCCGAGCCCAGGCCGTCGCGGGTGACGATCAGCACCACCGCGGGCGAGGCCTTCTGGTAGATGCGGGTCTCGGCGGCCCCGCGCGTCGCCGCCTGGCCCTCGGGCTTCAGGCGCGACAGCGCCTGTCCATAGCGCACCGCCGATCCGTCGAGGTTCGGCAGGTCCGCCTTGCCGCTCGCGGGCGTCCCGCCGGGCAGTTCCACGGCCTGGCCCAACCTGGCTGCCGGCGGCCCGGCTTCCAGTGGCGCGGCCCATGCGTATGATGCCACCGAAAGCGCCGCCGCGGCGGCCGCCGCATGGATCGTCTTCATGAGCCTCGCCCCCCGGGAACGCCTGTCGGCGGGAAGACTAGCTGGGGTCCTGTTCGCGGCAAGCGTGTTTCTGGCCTCGCCACACTTCACCCTGGCGGCCGCGGCGCCGGAGCCACAGGCCGGGCTGAACGCCTCTGACGGCGAGGCCTACCTGGGCGGCCAGGTCGCCGCCGCCGAGCGCGCGCTCGGGGACGGCCGCGAGGCGGACGCCATCGACGCGGCCGACCGGACGCTCTCGCTGGTCGCCAGCCTGCGAAATCCGGAAGCCGCGCCCCAGGTCGTGGCCGTGGCCGTGTCGCGCACCCTCAAGGTGCTGGTCGAGGCGGGGGAGGGCGAGCGGGCCTGGGGCCTCTACCGCGCCGCCGGCGCCGACGTGGCCCGCGCCCTGCCGCCCGGCCCAGAGATGGAGCTCTTCCGTGCGACCGAGGCCCGCCTGCTGCAGCAGGGCGGCGAGCTCGCCGGCCATCCGCTCGCCGCCGCGCTGGCGCTGCCGCCCGGACCCGAGCGCCAGACGGGCCTCCTGGCGCTCGGCCGGTCGATCCGCGCGAGCGCGCTCGCGCCCGGCGCGGACCGCCGCTGGAACCGCCCCGAGGCCGCGGACCGGATGCTGGTGGCCGCCGCCCTGTCGGAGGTGGAGCGCGCCGATCCCGAGACGGCCTTCGTGCTGATCCAGCTCGCCGGGCGCACGGGCCCCACCTTCGACGCCGACGCGCTCACCGTCCTCGCCCAGGCCCGCGACGAGCTGCAGCGGCGCACGATCCACCAGGCCCTGCGGCTCACGGCCCGCCGCGACCGCCTGGAGCGGACGGCGATCCAGCGGGTCATGGCCCGGGCCGCGGCCGGAAAGGCGCCGGGCGGCGTGCTCGGCCACGATCCCGAAGCCCGCCTCGTGCTGCGCGACTTCAACCGGAGGCTCGCCGACGCCCGGTCGGCCCTCGCCCGGGACGGCCTGTCGCTCACGCCCCCTCCCGCCGTTCGGCTGGCCGCCTTCCAGCGGGCGCTCGGCCCCGGCGAAGCGGCCCTGGCGGCGGTCCCCGCGGCCGGCGGCCAGGCCCTCGTCTGCGTCCGCCGCGACGGCGTCACCCGCGCCTTCGCCGCCGTCGATCCCCAGCGCCTGAAGCTGGACACCCGCGTGGTGCAGCAGGCCCTGACGGCGACCCATGCTCCGTCCGAAGCACTCGACGCCCAGTTCCCGGCCGAGGCCGCCGCGCGCCTGTACGACGCCCTCGTGCGCCCCGTGGAGGGATGCCTGAAGCCCGGCGACCGCATCCTCTGGCTGGCCGGCGCGGCAGGCGCCCAGGTCCCGCTCGCCGCCCTGCTGCCCGCCGTTCCGCCGAAGCTGGAGCACGGCTACGACCTCGCCCGGGCCGACTGGCTCGTGCGCCGCCACGCCATCGCCTACGCGGGTTCGGCCGGCGTTGTCCTCGCCGGCCGTTCGGGGCCCCGCCGACCGGGCGCCGACTTCGACTTCCTGGGCGTGGGCGATCCGGTGCTGGGCCCCGGCCAGGATGAGGCCGTGCTCCGCGGGACCGGCCTTTCGGCCCTCGCGCCCCTGCCCGAAACCCGCGACGAACTCATCGCCTCGGCGCGCGGCTTCGCCGCCCCGCGCCTGCTGATGCAGGGGGACGCCACCGAGCGGGCCCTGCGCGGCGAGATGACAGGCGCCTACCGCTACCTCTCCTTCGCCACCCACGGCCTGGTCCGCGAGGACCTGCAGGGCCTCTCCGACCCCGCCCTCGTGCTGACGCCCGTGGCCGCCGGCGATCCGCTGGACGACGGCCTCCTCACCGCCTCCGAGATCGCCGACCTCAACCTGCGCGCCGCCTTCGTGGCGCTCTCGGCCTGCAACACGGCCAACTTCGACCTCACCCAGATGGCCCGCGACCTGCCGGCCTTGGCCTCGGCTTTCGCGGTGGCCGGCGTGCCCGTGACCCTGGGCACGCTCTGGCCCGTGGACTCCGAAACCGGCCAGCGGGTGGTGACCGGCGTCTTCGAGCGGCTGAAGGCCCCAGGGACCGCGCCGGCCGACGCCCTGGCCGACGCCCAGCGCGCCTTCCTCGACGCGCCCCCCGACCGGGCCCGGCTGCACCCGCGCTTCTGGGCCCCGTTCCTCGTCCTGGGCGACGGCGGCGCGGCGGCGGTCCCGGCGTCTGATGGCCTGCGCCTGGCGGGCGTCGAGGTGCTGACCCGCAGGGGCGGCGAGGTGCTGGCCCTGGACCGCAGCGGCGGCGAAGTCGCGGCCCGCCTGATCTCCGACGCCGACCAGACCGGCCGTCACGCCGCCGCCGTGCGCCTGGTCCGCGAGGGCCGGGAGTCCTGGCGGACGGAGGCCCCCGGCACGGGCGCCGCGCGCGTCCTGGCCCGGTTCGGCGACACCCTGGTGGTCGGCGGCGCCGCCCTGGGAGTCCAGGACCGCTACGTCCCCGTGCTCGACCTGCTGGATGCGAGGACCGGCGCGACGCTTGGAACCTGGCGCGGCGAAGGCCTCGCCCGGGTCGACGCCTTCCCCATGGCCGCCGCCATGAGCGGCGACCGGCTCGTCGTCGCCGTGGCCGAGCGGAACCTGCGCGACCCGCCCGAGGCCGGCGGCGGGCGCTTGCACCTGCTCGCCGTCCGGCCCGACCAGCCGCCCCGCGTGCTCACGACCCTGGCGGCGCCGGGCCATATCATCTCGAGCGCCACCGTCACGGCGCTCGGCGAGCGCCTGCTCGTCACCTGGAGCGACGACCAGGCGCCCATGGCCCAGCGCCCACCCGACTGGACCGACGACTACGACGCCCCCTACTGCCGCTGGGATCGGACGACCCGCGCCGAGCTGCTGGACGGCGCGACCGGGGCCCGGCTCGCCTCGGCCGAGCTGCCGGGCGTGCTCGCCTCGGCCGCCGTCCCGGGCCCGCGCGGGAGCGTCCTGCTGGGCGGCTCGCGCCGGGAGGGCTGCGGCGAGGCCAAGGCCGTCGTCGTGGCCCTGGACGCCTCGCTGAAGGCCCGCACCGTCTACCTCGACGACAGCCTGGGGGCCTCGGACGTGCGCGCGCTCGCGCCCCGCCCCGGCGGCCAAACCCTGATCGCGGCCAGCAAGGAGAACGTCGTGGACTACCGCCCGCCCGATCTCGCCCGGGCGCGGCGGGCCAACCCTTATGCCCTCCTGCCCTTCCCCCACACCTATTCAGGCCTGCTCGTGACCCTGGGCCCCGACGGCCGGGCCGGCGCGCCCCGGCTGCTGGACTCCGGCTCCAACATCTACGTCACCGCCCTGGCGGCCGATGCTGACGACATCCTGCTGGCCGGCGCCGTCGCGGGCCAGGCGGCGATCTTCCGGCTGACCGAGGGGCGCTAGCGCTTTCGCCCGCTCGACGTCTCGTAGGGCGTCCCGTCGCGGTGGCGGTAGGTCACCTCGCCCTGGTTCAGGAGGAGGTCGATGCCGGGATAGTCCACCGCGTCCTCGGCGGGCTTGCGCGAACCCACCTCCAGCAGCACGGCCTCGCGGTCGGAACGGTTCTGGATGTGGTGGCCGTTGGGCGCGCCGGCCGGGAAGCCCGCGCAGTCGCCGGCCCGCAGGACGTGTTCCCCGGCGTCGTCCACCAGCACCACCTCGCCCTCGACCACCCAGACGAACTCGTCCTCGGCGGTGTGCCAGTGCCGCTGGCTGGTCCAGGCGCCCGGCGGCAGGCGCATCAGGTTCACGCCGAACTGGGTAAGCCCGGCCGCGTCGCCGAGCTTCCAGCGTTTCCGTTCCCGGCAGGGCTCGTCGAACGGCGGCGGATAGGCCGTCCCGAAACGCGTCGGCGCGCTGTCGATGTCGATCTTGGGCATGTCCCTCTCGCCTCTGGCCGCTTTGGCAGGTAATGCGGCCCCATGAGCGCCGCCATAGACGCCGTCGAGCTTTCGCGCGAGCTGATCCGCAAGCCCTCCGTCACGCCCGCCGACGAGGGCGCCATGGACGTGGTCCAGCGCACCCTGGCCGGCCTGGGCTTCGCCTGCCGCCGGATGAAGTTCGGCGACATCGAGAACCTCTACGCCCGATTCGGGACGGCCCGGCCCAACCTCTGCTTCGCCGGCCACACCGACGTGGTGCCGGTGGGCGACGGCGCCGCCTGGTCCAAGGACGCCTTCGCCGCCGAGGTGGTGGACGGCGTGCTGATCGGCCGGGGCGCGGTGGACATGAAGTCCGCCATCGCCGCCTTCGCCGCGGCGTGCGCCGACGCCATCGCGGCGGGCAGGGTGACGGGCTCGGTCTCCTTCCTCATCACCGGGGACGAGGAGGGCGTGGCGACCCACGGCACGAAGAAGGTCGTCGAGGCCCTGCTGGCCGAGGGCGAGGCCATCGACCACTGCGTGGTGGGCGAACCGACCTCGGCGGAGTCCTTCGGCGACATGGTCAAGGTGGGCCGCCGGGGCTCGATCAACGCCGACATCCTGGTCGAGGGTATCCAGGGCCACGTGGCTTATCCCCACCGGGCCGCCAATCCCGTCCCCGTGCTGGTGCGCCTGCTGGCCGCCCTCCAGGACCGGGTGCTGGACGAGGGCTATCCCGAGTTCCAGCCCTCGAACCTGGAGGTCACCATGATCGAGGCGCCCAACACGGCGGCCAACATCATCCCGGGCGTCGCCCGCGCGCGGCTCAACATACGCTTCAACCCCAACCACACTGGCCAGGGCCTGGCCGACTGGATCGCCGCCGAGGCGGAGAAGGCGGCCGAGGGCTTCAAGGGCCGCGTCACCGTCACCCCCCAGATCAGCGGCGAGGCCTTCCTGACCGAACGCGGCCCGTTCACCGACCTCATCGCCGCCGCCGTGAAGGACGTCACCGGCGCCGAGCCCGAGCTCTCCACCTCGGGCGGCACCTCGGACGCCCGCTTCATCCGCGCGCTGTGCCCGGTCGTCGAGGTGGGCCTGGTCGGCCGCACCATGCACCAGGTGGACGAACGCGCGCCGGTGGACGAGATCCGCCGCCTCCAGGCCGTCTACGCCCGCATCCTCGAACGCTATTTCGCGTAGAGGCTTCGACGTCGGCCGTTTTATCTGCGCCAAGGCGGCCCGAGCTTGGCCGTGCTCGCGTGGCGGAACAGCCGGGGCCCATGGACCGTTGCGCCGGCGGCAACCCAGGAGGACGATATGCGCGCCCTTGTGATATCGGCGACCGCCACGCTCGCGGCGACGGCCTTGGCCGGATGCGCCAGCACCTACGGCGACGGCTACGCCTCGGCGTGCGAGCGGGACTACCAGCGCAACCGGGCCGCGGCCATCGCGGCGGGCGCGGTGATCGGCGGCGCCGCCGGCGCGGCCGTCGCCAAGGACGACGCGGCGGGCGCCGCCATCGGGGCGATCGCCGGCGGCCTGATCGGCAGCCAGCTTTCCAAGCGCGACGACCCGTGCGGCTACGGCTTCGGCGGCTATCCGCTGGACCCTGCCTACGGCTACTGGGACGAGCGGGCCGGGCGCTGGGTGCGGCGCTAAAGCGCGATCCGCAAAAGTGGAAGCCGGTCTTGCGATCAGATCGCGATTGAAGCCCTAGGCTACGGGACCGGCGTCAGCTTCCAGACCTTCATCGCCACCTCCGGCTCCTCGCCCTCGGCGCGGGAGAGCGGCCCGGTGGCCTCGACGGTCTTCTGCAACAGGCCCTTCACCTCCCGGGCGGGGACGTCGAGGCGCACGATCGTGACGCGGAAGTCCGGCGCCTCGGTGAGCGCCGTCGCCCTGTCGGCCACGCAGATCCGGTCGGGCAGGACGAGGGCGTAGTAGTCGGTCTTGCGCTCGCGCATGATCGAGCCTTCCTCGTCCGTGAAGGCCTCGAAGGCATAGACCTTGCCCTTCAGCGTGGTGTCGGCGGCGCCGTAGACCTGGCAGCGCTCGGCGGCGGCGGCTCCGCCCGGGACGATGGGGGTCGAGACCAGGAGAGCCAAGGCCGCGAGGCTCGTCGATCGGATCACGCGCGGTCCCCCAGAAGCACGGCGAAGGTTCCTCAGTAGGAGACGCCTGTCAAATAGAGGCCCTCGGCCGGCGCGACGGGCCCGCAGGCCCGGCGGTCGCGGGCCTCCAGGGCGGCGGCGAGGTCGCCCTTCGTCCAGCGGCCGGCGCCCACCTCGGCCAGGCTGCCGGTCATCGAGCGCACCTGCCGGTGCAGGAACGAGCGCGAGGCGAACTCCAGCACCACCTCCTCGCCTTCCCGGCGCACCCGGGCCACGTCCAGCGTCTTCATCGGCGACTTCGCCTGGCAGCCCAGGTCGCGGAAGGTGGTGAAGTCGTGGTGGCCGACCAGCGCCTGGGCGGCGGCGTGCATGGCGTCCGCGTCCAGCGGCTTCTTCACGTGCCAGACCCGGCCCTGGTCCAGGGCCGGCGGCGCCCAGCGGTTGAGGATGCGGTAGAGGTAGCGCCGCTCGGTGGCCGAGAAGCGGGCGTGCCAGCCCTCCTGCGCGACTCTCGCCTCCAGCACGGCGATCGGCTCGGGGACCAGGTGGGCGTTCAGCGCGTTGCGCACCGTCTCGGCCTTCCAGTCCTTTTCGAGGTCGATGTGGACCACCTGGCCGGTGGCGTGGACGCCGGTGTCGGTCCGCCCCGCCGCGTGCACCCGGACGTCCTCGCCGCAGAAGGCCTTCACCGCCCGCTCCAGCGAGCCCTGGACCGACGGCAACCGCTCCTGGGCCTGGAAGCCGTGGTAGGGCCGGCCGTCGTATTCCAGCAGGAGCCGGTAGCGCGGCATCAGGACAGCCTCGTCCCGGCCGGTACGGGGGTGCCGCGCAGGAAGGTCTCGGCGTCCTGCGGGCCGCGCCCCTCGCGCTGCACCTTCAGGAGCCGCACGGCGCCCTGCCCGGTCCCGACCAGCAGCCGGTCGTCCAGGGTGACGCCCGGCGGGCCCTCCGCCTCCTCGAACGCCGAGAGCAGGGCCTTAACCCGCACCGGGCCCTTGTCCGTGGGCAGCTCGAACCAGGCGCCGGGGAAGGGTGAGAGGCCGCGGATCTTGCGGTCGATCTCGGCGCCCGGCTTGGTCCAGTCGATGCGGGCCTCCCTGGGCCGGATCTTCTTGGCGTAGGTGACGCCGTCCTCGGCCTGGGGCGTCTCCACCGCGCGGCCCGCTTCGATCTCCGCGAGCGTCTCGACGATCAGGGCGGCGCCCGCCGCGGCCATCCGGTCGTGCAGGGAGCCCGCCGTCTCCAGGGCGTCGATGCGCACGGTGGCGGTCGACAGCACCGGCCCCTCGTCCAGGCCCTCGGTCATGCGCATGACCTGCACGCCCGTCACCTTGTCCCCGGCCATGATCGCCCGCTGGATGGGCGCCGCGCCCCGCCACCTCGGCAGGAGCGAGCCGTGGACGTTGAAGCTGCCCAGTCGCGGCGCCTCCAGCACCTCCCTGGGAAGGATCTGGCCGAAGGCCACCACCACGGCGCAGTCCAGGTCCAGCGCCCGGAACGCCGCGATCTCGGCCGGATCGCGCATGGAGGCCGGCGTGCGCACCGGGATGCCCCGGGCCTCGGCGAAGGCATGCACGGGCGAGGGCTTCAGCTCGTGGCCGCGGCCGCGCGGGGCGGGCGGCTGGGAATAGACGCAGGCCACCTCATGCCCCGCCTCCACGATGGCGGCGAGGGCGGCGACGGCGAAATCGGGGGTGCCCAGGAAGGCGAGACGCATGGCCGGGGTTTAGCGGGCGCAGGTCCGGAAGGGAACTTCGGCCCAAGCGGCGCCGTTGATCCCGCGCTTGAAGGAGCCCGCCATGAAGAACCTCTTCGCCGTCACCACCTTGGGCGTCGCCATCGCGCTGGCCGGCTGCACCCGCGAGGAGCGGGCCGACACCGGAAACGACGTGGAGGCCGCGGCGGGCAAGATCGCCGACGAGGCCCGCGACGCCGCAGGCTCCCCCGAGCTGAAGGAGGTCGGCTCCGAGATCAAGGAGGCCGCCGGCGACGCCGGCCAGGTGATCAAGGAGACCGCCAAGGGCGCCGCCGAAGGCGCCCGCGAAGGCGCCGCCAAGGTCGAGGCCGAGACCCGCGACGCCGGCCCCGACGCGGGTGACGCCCCCCACGGCGCCAAGAACTGAGGGGCGTGGGGGCCGCTTCCGCCCCTTAGGGCTCACCCCGGCGGATCCTTGGGATTGTTCGGGTTGTTGGGGTTCGAAGCGCGGCGCTGCCAAAAACCCAGCAGGTACCGGCCGAAAACCAGCAGGTTGACGCAACTCAACACCCAGTGAAGCCAGGCCGGCGCCGACGGCGTGAGGTCGAAGCGCACCAGGACCCAGTTGAGTCCGAAGAGCGCCAGCATGACCGCCCAGACGTAGAGCGAGTTGCGTGTGTCGGGGCTCACCGCCGTCATCCTTCCGCCAGGGCCGCGCGAACTATGACTGGGAATATCTGGCTTCCGCAACGGATCAACCGCGGGCCTCCGTCTCCTTGCCCGAACCAGGCCTTCGGGGTTTGCGACGGGCTTGACGGCCAAACTGCGGCGCCGCGGACACACGCCCGCAAACCAGGCCTGTTAGTTCGGCCCCAGACCGACCCTGGGAAGGGTTGGAACGTTTGGTGAGCCGACCTGTCGGCCAGGGAGTAAGACGTTGATCCGACGCCAAGGCGCCCGCTGCGCCGTCCTTTTCGCCACCACCGCCATCTCGCTCGGCCTTTCCACCGCCGCTCACGCCCAGGCTCGGACCCAGGCGCCCGCCCCCGAACCCGGCCTGGACGAGGGCTATGAGGTCGACGAGCTGGTGGTCACCGCCGCCCGCGACGTGGTTCCGCGCGGCTCGGTGGTGGGCGAGGCCCAGCCCGAGATGACCTTCGACCAGCGGGAGATTCGCGCCCTGGGCGTCTCCTCCGTGGCCGAGCTGCTGACCGCGCTCGAGCCGCAGCTCGCCAGCGGCCGGGGCCGCGCGGGCGGCCGGCCGATCATGCTGGTCAACGGCCAGCGCATCTCCAGCTTCCGCGAGATTCGCGACCTGCCGCCCGAGGCCATCGTCCGCCTCGAGATCCTCCCCGAGGAGGTGGCCCTGCGCTATGGCTACCGGGCCGACCAGCGGGTGGTGAACTTCGTCCTGCGCCGCCGCTTCCGGGCGATCACCGCCGAGGCCGGCGTGAAGCTGCCGACAGCGGGCGGCCAGGCCGCGTACGACGCCACGCTCGACGGCCTCGTCATCCGCGACGACGCCCGCCAGCAGGTGGACCTGAAGGCCAGCCTCCAGACGCCGCTGCTGGAGTCCGAGCGCAACGTCGTGCGCACGCCCGACGAGACCGCCTTCCGCACCCTCCTGCCCCGTCAGGAGAGCCTGTCGCTGAACGGCGTCTACGCCCGTCCCCTCGGCGAGGGCGTGGCGGCGACCCTGAATGGAAGCCTGGAGTGGACGGACTCCACCGGCCGGCTCGGGCTGAACGCCGGGACCCGGGACGCGCTTCGACGCCTGACCGACACCGACACGGCCCACCTGGGCGGCACGGTGAACGGCGCCCGCTCGGGCTGGCGCTGGTCGCTGACCGGCAACGCCGACTGGACCGACACCCAGACCACCACCGAGGTCGCCTACGATCCCGTCGCCGGCGTCTGGCGCGCGCCCAACACCTCGCGTTCGACCGTGACCTCGGCCGACGTCCAGGGGCTGGTCAACGGCACGCTCGTCACCCTGCCGGCGGGCGGCGTGAACGCGGGCTTCACCGTGGCCGCCGGAACCCAGCGGGTGGAAGGTGAATCGTTCCGCTCCGGCGTCGTCCGCGACACCGACCTCGATCGCCAGACCGTCACCGCCCAGGCCAACCTCGACGTGCCCCTGGCCAGCCGCAAGCGGGGCGGGATCGGGGGCATCGGCGACCTGTCGGTGAACGTCAACGCCAACGTCGAGAACTATTCGGACTTCGGCACGCTCTGGACCCTGGGCGGCGGGCTCACCTGGTCGCCCATCGAGCCGGTGCGCTTGATCGCCTCGATCACCGATGAGGACGGCGCGCCCTCGATCCAGCAGCTCGGCGATCCCGAGACCGTCACGCCGAACGTCCGGGTGTTCGATTTCACCACCGGCCAGACGGTGGAGGTGACCCAGGTCAGCGGCGGCAATCCCGGCCTCTCGGCCGACAACCGGCGGGTCGTGAAGCTGGGCCTGACGCTGAAGCCGTTCGACGAGACCGACTTCGTCATCCGCGCCGACTACACCCGCACGCGCACCGAGGACGAGATCGCGTCCTTCCCGGCCGCGACGCCGCAGGTCGAGGCCGCCTTCCCCGACCGCTTCGTCCGCGACGCGGCGGGCCGGCTGGTGCAGGTGGACGTCCGGCCGGTGAACTTCGCCCGCCACGACGAGCAACAGCTCCGCTGGGGCTTCAACTACTCCCGGCCGCTGAAGAACACCCGGCCCCCGCCGTTCGCGCCGCAGTGGCCGCAAGGGGCGCCTGGAGGCCCGCCGCCGGAAGGCGGTCCCCCGGGCGAAGGCGGCGCGGGCGGCGGCGGCTTCGGCGGCCCGGGCGGCGGCTTCGCCCGCCGCAACTTCGCCGGCGGCAATCTCCAGTTCGCCGTCTTCCACACCTGGCGCATCGAGGACGAGGTGCTGATCCGGCCCGGCGTCCCGGTGCTCGACCTGCTGGACGGCGCGGCGCTCAGCCAGGGCGGCGGCACGTCGCGACACCAGGTGGACGTCCAGACGGGCGTGTCCAGGAACGGCCTGGGCGCGCGCCTCAACGGCCGCTGGCAGGAGGGCACGACGGTCAACGGCGGTCCCTCGGGCGAGAGCTTGCGCTTCTCGGACCTGACCACCTTCGACCTGCGCCTGTTCGCCGACCTCGGCCTGCAGCCCATGGCCCGCGAGCATCCCTGGATGCGCGGCGCCCGCGTGACGCTGGCGGTGGACAACATCTTCGACGAGGTGCGCGACGTGCGCGACGCGGGCGGGACCGTCCCGCTCAGCTACCAGCCCGACCTGATCGACCCCCAGGGGCGGACCATCCGCCTCAGCTTCCGCAAGCTCTTCCTGCCCAGGCTCGCGGCGCCGCCTCCGGAAACGAGGCGGCCGGCGGCATAAACGAGCCCTCATGCAGTCGTAGGGCGAGATCCGCGAAAGTGGACGCCGGTTTTGCGATCAGATGGCGTTCAAGGCTTTGATTTAGCGCCCTTTTATCCCGTTCAAATGATTCCGTTTGAACGGGAAAGGCTCTAGGCGGCCTTGACCAGCTTCTTGACCTTCTTGACCGCCTGCTCGCGCTTAAGCCGCGACAGGTGGTCGATGAACAGCACGCCTTCGAGGTGGTCCATCTCGTGCTGGATGCAGACGGCGAAGAGGCCCTCGGCATCCTCCTCCACCTGCTCGCCCTGGTAGTTCAGGTAGCGCAGCTTCACCCGGGCCGGACGCTCGACCTCGTCGTAGTATTCGGGGACCGAGAGGCAGCCCTCCTCGTAGGGGGCCGTCTCGTCCGAGGCCCACAGGATCTCGGGGTTCACGAAGTAGCGCGGCTGCTTGTCCTCGTCCGGGCGGGCGAGGTCCATGACGATCACCCGCTTGGGCACGCCGATCTGGATGGCGGCCAGGCCGATGCCGGGCGCCGCGTACATGGTCTCCAGCATGTCGTCCATCAGCGCGCGCAGCTCGTCGTCCACCCGCTCGACGGGTTGGGAGACCTGCTTCAGCACCGGGTTCGGGACGACGAGGATTTCGCGGATGGCCATGGTGCGCGAGGTAAGAGCGCTATTCCCGAGCGTCAAGGTGGGAGAAGGTCTCAGTCGCCCTTGCCGCCGGCCGCCAGCCGGACGTTGGGCGCCGGTTCGTCGGTCAGCTTGGAGAGCGGGCGCACGCCCAGCTCCACGTGCGGCAGCTCGGCGATCTCCTTGCCCTGGTGATCGACCTTCAGGTCCTCGAAGCGCCTGGCCTGGGTCAGCACCTGGGTCTCCAGCGAGCCCACGAAGCGGTTGTAGCGCTCGACGGCGGCGCTCAGCGCCTTGCCCACCGAGCCCGCGTGCTCGCCCATCACGGCGATGCGCTTGTAGAGCTCCTTGCCGAGCTCGGCGATCTTCTGGGCGTTGGCCGCCTGCTCCTCCACCCGCCAGCCGTAGGCCACCGCCTTGCAGAGCGCGAAGAGGGTGGTTGGGGTGACGATCACCACGCGCCGGTCCATGGCCTCGTTCATCAGCTCGGGCGCCCGGTCGAGCGCCGCGGCCAGGGCCGAATCCAGCGGCACGAACATGGCCACGAAGTCCGGCGAGGCGTCGAACTGGTCCCAGTAGGCCTTGGCCGACAGGCCGTTGATGTGGCCCTTCACCGAGGCCACGTGGCGCAGGCCGGCGGCGTCGCGGGCCTGATCGTCCAGCGCCTCCTGCAATTCCAGGAAGGCGTTCAGCGAGCACTTGGCGTCGATCACGAACACCCCGCCGCCCGGCAGGCGCACGGTGACGTCCGGCCGCCGCCGGCCCTCCTCGGTGTCGGTGGAGGCCTGCTCCTCGAAGTCGTAGCGGGCCGAAAGCCCCGCCGCCTCCAGCACATTGCGCAGGGTCTGCTCGCCCCAGCGGCCCTGCACGCCGGCGCCCCGGCGCAGCGCCGCCGACAGCTTGCGGGCTTCCTCCTGCGTCGCCGTCGACGCCTGCAAGAGCTGCTGAATCTGGGCCTTCAGGCCGCCGCTGTCCTCGGCCCGCTGCTTCTCGACCTGGGCGACCTGTTCCTGGAACTTCTGGAGGGTGTCGGCCACCGGCTTGAGCTGCGCCTCCAGCCTGGCCTGGGCGAGCTGTTCGCGGTTGCGCTGCGCCTCCTCGTTCTGCCGCAGGATCTCCTGGGCCACGCTGGTCGCCGACTGGGTGAGCTGGGCCCGCAGCAGTTCGCCCTGGGCCTCCAGCGCCTCCATCCGCGCGACGGCGGTGGCCGCCCGCACCCGTTCCCTGAGCGCGAAGGCGACGGCCCCCACAGCGGCGAGGGCGCACGCGACGGCGAGGATCAGCATGGCGTTCATGCTGCGTTCCTACCAGATTCCGTGTGTCGCTTCTACGCCGGCCGCCTGGCCCGCATGGCCTGGGCGATGGTGCCGTCGTCCAGCCAGTCGAGCTCGCCGCCGACCGGCACGCCGCGCGCCAGCATGGTCACGGTGACGTCCGCGCCGGACAGCCGCTCGGCCAGGTAGTGGGCCGTGGTCTGGCCGTCGACCGTGGCGGGCAGGGCCAGGATCACCTCGCGCACCGCCGGGTCCGAGGCCCGCGCCACCAGCGGCCCCACCCGCAAGGCCTCCGGCCCCACCCCGTCCAGCGCCGAGAGCAGGCCGCCGAGGACGTGATAGCGGCCCCGGAAGGCGCCGGCCCGTTCCATGGCCCAGAGCGCGCCCACCTCCTCGACCACGCAGATCAGGGAGGCGTCGCGGCTCCCGTCCGAACAGACGGCGCAGGGGTCCTGGGTGTCGAGGCTGCCGCAGACGGAGCAGGTCTTCACCCGCGCCGCCGCTTCCGACAGCGCGTCCGACAGGGGCAGCAGCAACTGGTCGCGCCGTTTCAGCAGCGCCAGCGCCGCGCGCCGGGCCGACCGGGGTCCGAGCCCCGGCAGCTTGGAAAGCAGCCCGATCAGCCGCTCGATCTCGGGTCCGGCGGAGGCGGCCATGCGTCAGTCCCTCATGGCGCGAAGTCGACGACGGCGCCCGCCGTCGGCAGCTCGCCCGCCACGGGCTTCGGCCGCGCCGCCGCCATGCCCGTCCAGCCCTCGGGGCGTTCCAGAACCTCCAGCGAGGGGACCGTCCCGCGCACCGCCATCGCCTCGAAGGCGTAGGCCAGGCCGTCGCCGCCCAGCGCGGTCACGCCGTCCGAGACGTGCAGGTGCAGGTGGGGTGCGTCCGACTGGCCCGAGTTGCCGAGCTTGCCCACGACCTCGCCGCGCCGGACCTTCTGGCCGGGCTTCACCAGCACCCCGCCGGGCCTGATGTGGCCGTAGAAGGCGTAGGCCCCGCCGCCGATGTCGAGCACCACGTGGTTGCCGCCGACGGTGGCCAGGCTGATCGGAACCGCCGGCGCCTGGCCCGGCGTGTTGTCCGGCAGGTCGTCCTTCACCGCCACGACCGTCCCGTCGGCCACGGCCAGCAGGTCGGCGCCGTAGCCGGTCCAGCTCTCGTTGCGGGCGAGGTCGCCCCGGAACGCGCGGCCCTGGGCGTCGAGCTGCACGAAGTCGATGGCGTAGCGCTGCGAGATGCGCGCCTTGCCGTCCACCACGGCGATCGTGCGCCGGTGGTCCGACTCGTTGGAGAGCGCGTTGGCCGCCACCCAGCCCACGCCCCGGAGCGGCGGGCCCAGCATCAGGGGCGCGCCCTCGGTCGCCACCTCGCCCGCCTGCGCCGTGGTGCGGCTGGCCGGCGCGTCGGGAGCGGTCGCGCGCACCCTGATCCGGTGCGACAGCTTCGCCGGCGCCTGGCCGGGCGCGCTCTCCACATCCATGAACACGGTCACGAAGCCCCCGGCCGGCACGATGAGCTCGGCTCCTTCGGCCGGCTGAGCGCCGCGATGGGACACCATCCCCTTCAGCGCCGCCGCGTCGAAGGCCGCCATCACCGCGCCCGAGGGGGCCAGCGCCTCCAGGGCCTCCAGCGTCACCGGCCGCGGCGCGAAGTTGGTCAGCCGCAGCTCATAGAGCAGGTGCAGGCGGCCCGCGCCCTGCACCGGCGTCGCCCGCGCCGGAACCAGGACGTCGAGCGGGACCACCGACGGCTCCGCCGCCGCCCTGGAAGTCGTAGCCGCTCCCGCCAGCAGCACCGCCGCCAGCGCCCCCAGGACCATCCGCATCAGAACAGCTTCGGCATTCCGGGCATGCCGGCGAACGGGCCGGCGGCCTGGCGCATCACCTCGGCCTGCTTCTCGTCCAGCTTGCGCTTGGCGTCGGCGTGGGCGGCCACCACCAGGTCCGAGACCACCTCGGCCTCGCCGGGGGCCATCAGGCTCTCGTCGATATCGACGCGGGCCAGTTCGCCGGTGCCCTTCAGCTTCACCTTCACCATGCCGCCGCCCGAGGTTCCCTCGATCTCCAGCTCGGCGATCTTCCCCTGGGCGTCGGCCAGCTTCTGCTGCATGGCCTGGGCCTGCTTCATCAGCGAATTCAGGTCTTTCATCTCACTCACCTCGCGCCGAAGGCGCTGTCTTGAAACCGCGGAAGACGCAGAAATCGCAGAAGGCGCCGCGGCGTTCAGCGTCCTTCCGCGCCTTCTGCGGTTCTATCCTTCCTCGTCCTCGTCGTCCGCCTCGACCGGCGGGGCCTCGCCCTCGGCGGCTGCCGGTTGGAGGGTCTGGCGGACGCCCACGATCTCGGCCCCGGGGAAGGCCGCCATCACCGCGCGCACGAAGGGGTCCTGCTCGATGGTCTCGCGGACCTCGCGCTGCTCGCGCTTCTGCTTCTCCCACAGGCTCTCGGCGCCGCCGCCGCCCTGGGCCGAGATCAGCCACCGCTCGCCGGTCCATTCGCGCAGGCGCGCCACCAGCCGCTGGGCCAGGTCGCGCGGCGCGCCGGGCGCCGGCTCGTACTCGATGGCGCCGGGCCGCACGCTGATCGGGCGCACGAACCGCTCCACGTCCAGCTTGAGCGTGATGTCCCGCTTTCGGTCGATCAGCCCCAGGATGGCCTCGAAGCTGGTGAGCTGGGCCATCGGCTCCGCCGACGCCTGCGGCTGGACCGCCGTCTGGCGCGCCACCGCCGTCGCGCCTCCGCCCGAAGCCGGACGCCCGCCCCCACCGCCGCCGGGGCCGCCTCCAGGACCTCCGACTGGCGGTTCGCCCGCCTGCAGCTTCTTCAGCGCCTCCTCGGGGCCGGGCAGGTCGGCGGCGTAGGCCAGCCGGATCAGGGCCATGTCCACCGCCGCGGCCGCGTCTGGGGCGCGGCGCACCTCCTCGTAGGCCTTCAGCGTCAGTTGCCAGATGCGCGACAGGGTCCCGGCCGAGACCGACGCCCCGATGGCCGCCAGCCGCTGGGCCTGCTCCTTGGGCAGGACGAGCGCCTGGGGCCCGATGGCCTTGGCGACGCTCGCCCCGTGGCAGTGGTCCAGCAGGTCCAGCATCACCTGGTCGGGGTTCGCGCCGTAGCCGTAGAGCGTGCGGAAGGTCGTGATCGCCTCGCCCGCCTGGCCGCGCATGAGCTGTTCGAAGAGGCCGATGGTCTGGGCCCGGTCGGCCAGGCCCAGCATGTCGCGGATGGTGGCGGCCGAGACGGTCTGGCCAGGCTCGGCCTGGACGATGGCCTGGTCCAGCATCGACTGGGCGTCGCGCACCGAGCCCTCGGCGGCCCGGGCGATCAGCATCAGGCCCTCGCTCTCGACCCTGGCCCCTTCCGTCTCGCAGATCATCTCCAGGTTCTTGACCAGGGCCTCGGGCTCGACGCGGCGCAGGTCGAAGCGCTGGGTGCGCGACAGGATGGTCACCGGGACCTTGCGGATCTCGGTGGTGGCGAAGATGAACTTGGCGTGCGGCGGCGGCTCCTCCAGCGTCTTCAGGAGCGCGTTGAACGCCCCCGTCGACAGCATGTGGACCTCGTCGATGATGTAGACCTTGTAGCGGGCCTCGACGGGCGCGTAGCGCACCCCGTCCAGCAGCTCGCGGATGTCGTTCACCCCGGTGCGGCTGGCGGCGTCCAGCTCCAGGACGTCCATGTGCCGGCCCTCGATGATGGCGCGGCAGTGCAGCCCCTCTTCCTTCAGGTCGAGGGTGGGCTCGTGGACGGTGGCGGTCTCGTAGTTCAGGGCCCGGGCCAGGAGGCGGGCGGTGGTGGTCTTCCCCACCCCCCTGACGCCGGTCAGCATGAAGGCGTGCGCGATCCGCCCGGTGGCGAAGGCGTTGCGCAGGGTGCGAACCATGGCCTCCTGGCCGTAGAGGTCCTCGAAGGTGCGCGGCCGGTACTTGCGGGCGATGACGGTGTAGGCGGCCGACTCCTCGGCCGACGCAGGAGGGGGCTGCGCCGGCGCGGGAGGCGCGGCGTCCCCGAAGATGTCCCCGGTGTTCGGATCCCGTTCGGGAATCTCTTCGTCGTCCACCATCGCCGCCATCTAATGGCTCGGACCCCGGGAACGGAAGGGGAAAGCGACCGCGATCCCGCGGCGCCTACAGCGCCCGGTAGCGGAAGTCCCGGAAACGGGCGTCGCCCTGGCCGGCCGCGTAGAATCCCGGCTTCAGCATCAGGAACCCGCCGCGGACGTTGTGGTGGTAGCCCGAGACCTCCATCCCCCGGTCGAACCGGCTCCAGGTCCGGCCGCCGTCGCCGCTGGTGTGGAAGCTCACGATGTGCCGGTCGTTGCGCAGGCGGAGGCGCATCCGCCGGCCGTGCGGATTGGCCGGCCGGCCGCGCTCGATCCCGTACTGGTGGGTGACGAACCGCTCCGCGTCGAACCCCAGGCCGCAGTAGAGTTGGCGGTCGTAGAACAGGATCAGGCCCGCCGTGGCGCCCGGGTCGATCTCGATGTCGCACTCCACCTCGTAGGCCTGGTCGCCCACGACCGTCAGCAGGGGCGAGGAGGTGGACGGCGCCACCCCCCGCCCCGCCAGCGTCAGCACCCCGTCCCGCCGGGCGATCCGCGCGGCCTCGTCCGGGGCGGGGTCGAAAAAGCTCCACTGGAGCCCGAGCCGGTCCTCGCGAAAGTCGTCCGACAGCGCCCGCCCGTGCGGCAGCGCCTCGCCGCCGCTCGGCTTGGCGAGGGGCTTCGAGAGGTCGCCGCCGCCGATGTCGAACCAGCCGTCAGCCGTCCAGGTCACCGGCGCCAGCAGGGTCTGGCGGCCCAGGGTCCAGAAACCGTTCTCGTAGCCGTGGTAGACCGCCCACCAGTCGCCGGCCGGACCTTCCACCAGGGTCGCGTGGCCCCGCGACCACCATCGCTCGGAGACGTCCTTCGTCCGGACCAGCGGATTGCGCGGATGGTTCTCCCAGGGACCGGCCAGCGACCGAGACCGGGCGGCGATGACCATGTGGCCGGTGGGCGGGCCCGCCGTGCCGCCGACGGCGGTGATCAGATACCACCAGCCGCCCCGCCGGGTGACCTTCGGCCCCTCTGGCGAGAAGCTCTCCACGTCCCAGTCGTCGGGATAGCGCCAGGGGTCGTAGACGTGCTCGGGCGCCCCGGCCAGCGACAGGCCGTCGGCCGAGATCTTCACCCGGTCGCCGCCCGACAGGAACAGCCACCGCTCGCCCGTGGCCGGGTCGGCGGCGTGGCCGGGGTCGATGTAGCGCTCCAGCCCCAGCTCCACCGGCTCGCTCCACGGCCCCGCGATGCGGTCGGCCCAGATGGCCCAGACCCGGTTGCGGCCCGGCGCCTTGGCGGCGAAGTAGATGAAGTAGCGGCCGTCGTGCTTCACCAGCTCCGGCGCCCACACCGAGCCCACGTTGTGCTTGAGGGCGGCGGTCAGCGGCCGCCAGTTCACCAGGTCGCGGCTACGCCAGACCTGCAGGCCCGGATAGGCGTCGAACGACGAGAAGGTCATGTACCAGTCCCGCCCGTCCCTCAGGATCGACGGGTCCGGGAAGTCGCCGGCCAGGATGGGGTTGAGGAACGTCCCGTCCCCCCGGTCGGCCTTGCGCTGCCCCTCGGGGCCGCGCCCCCAGCCGTCCGCGCGGCGCTCCGCCTCCGGCCGGCCCTGGGCCATGGCGGGCGCGGCCGCGCCCGCGAGGGCGAGCGTCAGGGCGTCACGTCGGTGGATGCGCATGGGCGAACCCTAGGCCCGCGCCCCCGCGCTCCCAACGAGAGTCCGGTTTCAGGGATAAGGTGGAGACCGAACGACAACCCGAAGCGGGACCCGTTGTGGCTGCTTCCTTCCGGACCTGACCAGGTTGGCGAGGCGCTCGTCCGCCGCCGGTCTCCGAGGCGCTATATGGCCGGTGAGCGCCGCAGGGGCAAGGGGAAGGCGATTTGCGCGCTCCTCCCTCCGGGCCCGGGGCCCCGCCGGCCGCGCGTCACACCGAGACGATCCACCCGGTGTCCAGGTTCGAAAGCTGCACGCCCACCAGCACCATCTGGGCGCCGCCGGTCACGTTGATGACCACGTCCGCGCCCACCTGGCTCACGGTGTAGGTCGCGCCGGCTTCCACGCGCACCTGATCGCCCTCGGCGCGGTTGAAATCGGTCACGCGGTCCACGCCCGACCACGTGTGGAGGCCGAGGAGGTCGGCGCCCGCGCCGCCCGAGATTGTGTCGGATCCGCGGTCGCCCCAGATCAGATCGTCGCCGCCGCCTCCGTCCAGCACGTCGTCGCCCTGACCGCCGCGGATCCAGTCGGCCCCTCTCCCCCGAAGCAGGTGTCGTTTCCGAGGTTGCCATAGACGATGTCGTTTCCGGCGTCGCCGCGCAGCACGTCGTTCCCCTGGCCGCCCAGCACCCAGTCGCCGCCGAGGCCGCCGTCCAGGGTGTCGTCGCCCTTGTTGCCGTGCATGTCGTCGAAGTCGGCGCCGCCCACGAGACTGTCGTCGCCGTCCTGCCCGCGCAGGATGTCGCGCCCATCGAGCCCGTCGAGCGTGTCGTTGCCCGCGAGGCCCCACAGCACGTCGTCGCCGCTCGTCCCGTTCAGCAGGTCGTCGCCGAACGTTCCCGCGATATCAGCCATGATCCCGCTCCATCTCCCGGCTGGCCGCGGGGAGGCGACGCAGCCCGATTAGAATCCAAAGATCCTGCGGCGCCGCCTGGTCTCCGACGCCTTGGGGGCCAGTTCGCCCCCTCCGACCTTCCGGCCCGCGCGGGCCGAAAAGGGCGAGGGTTCATGCGCCCTTGAAGCCTATGCTTGGGCTTTCGGGCCCGGGCGGACTATGACATTCGTCATGCCTCTCACCGCCTTCACCAACACCTTCGCCGGCAACCCCCTGAACCGGGCCAGCGACCGGCGCCCCGACGCCGCCTGGCTCGCCTCGCAGCTCGCCTCGGCCGAGAACCTCGGGATCGCGCTCTGGAACGGCCGGCCGCTGGTCGAGCCCCGGGAAGGCGGAGAGAAGGGCGTGCAGATCGCCTACCTGCCCTCGCGCCTGGTGGCCGAGCTCGCCGGCGGGGCCGAACGGCTGCTGTTCCTGGGCCTGTGGAACGAAACCGCCGTCTTCGCCGTGGACCTGGAGGGCCAGGCCGATCCCACCGACGGGCCGCTGCAGGGCCTGGGCCGGTTCGAGGACCTCCGCCAGGTGGCGCTTTCCCTGCCCGCGCCAGAGGCCGGCATCTGCGCCACCGCCAAGTCGATGTTCGAGTGGCGGCGCAAGCACCGCCGCTGCGCCAACTGCGGCGAGCCCACCGAGGTCAGGGACGGCGGCTGGAAGCGCCAGTGCCCGGCCTGCGAGGTCGAGCACTTCCCGCGCACCGACCCGGTGGTGATCATGCTGCCCTATCACGGGGACCGCTGCATGCTGGGCCGTCAGGAGGCCTGGCCCAAGGGCATGTTCTCGGCGCTGGCCGGTTTCCTGGAGCCCGGCGAGAGCATCGAGGAGGCCTGCGCCCGCGAGCTTTCCGAGGAGGCGGGCCTGCGGGCCCGCGCCGTCCGCTACCACTCGACCCAGCCCTGGCCCTGGCCCTCGTCGCTGATGATCGGCCTCCTGGCCGAGGTGGAGGACGACGAGGGAACGCCCGACCAGACCGAATTGTCCGAGGTCCGCTGGTTCACCCGCGCCGAGGCCAGGGCCCTGCTGGCCGGCGAGATCGAGGGCCTGTTCTGCCCCCCGCCGCTGGCGATCGCCCACCAGCTCCTGAAGGCCTGGGTCGAGGAAGCCTAGCCGAGCCGCAGGCTAAGGAAATCCCAGAACCACGGATTTCACGAATCTGCACGGATCGAGGTCCGCGCCGCATCCGTGAAATCCGTGGCTCTCAATCAGGAGGTCGCCGCTTGGCGGCGTTCCCTACGCCCGCGTCGCGCGGAAGGGATCGGCCGGATAGACGCCCAGGATCTCGAACTTCTCGGAGAAGAACTTCAGCTCCTCGATGGCCCGCGCCACGCCGATGTCCTCGGGCCGGCCGTCCACCTCGGCGTAGAAGAAGGTCGCCGTGAAGGCGCCGTTCTCCATGTAGCTTTCCAGCTTGGTCATGTTGACGCCGTTGGTCGCGAACCCGCCCAGGGCCTTGTAGAGCGCGGCCGGCAGGTTCTTCACCCGGAAGATGAAGCTGGTCACGCAGGGGCTGGTGAAGGGCGGCGGCGCGGGCTCCTTCTCGGCCGTCATGACCAGGAATCGCGTCGTGTTGTTGTGCTCGTCCTCGATGTCGCGGACGAGGATGTCGAGGCCGTAGAGGTCGGCGCACAGGGCGGGGCTCACCGCCGCCTTGGCGGGATCGGGATTCTCGGCCAGATCCTTGGCGGCGCCGGCCGTGTCGCCCGCGGCCTGGGTCTTCAGCTTCAGCCGCCGCAGGGTCTTGCGGCACTGGCCGAGCGCGATCGGCATGGAGACCGCCGTCGTCACCTGCTCCAGGGTCACGCCCTTGTTGGCCATGAGCTGGAAGTGGATCGGCTTGAACCGCTCGCCGATGATCTTCAGCCCCGACGACGGCAGCAGGTGGTGGACGTCGGCCACCCGTCCGGCGATCGAGTTCTCCACCGGGATCATGCCGAGCTGGCAGTCGCCCGATTTCACCGCCTCGAAGGCGTCCTCGAAGCTGGCGTGCGGGACGGGCTCGTGGTCGGGGAAGAACTGCGAGCAGGCCTCGTGGCTGTTGGCCCCGAGTTCGCCCTGGAAGGCGATGCGTTCCCTGCTCATTGCGGTTCCCCGATGGTGCGGATGAAGTGGCGGGCGGCTTCGAGATCGGCCGGCGTGTCCACGGAAATGGGGGCCGCGTCGGCCACGGCGGCCCAGATGGAGAGGCCAAGCTCCAGGGCCCGGAGCTGCTCCAGCTTCTCGCGCTGCTCCAGCGGCGAGGGCTGGGCGGCGTTGAACCGCGCCAGCGCCTCGCGCCGGTAGCCGTAGATGCCCACGTGGCGCCACACCGGATGGTCGCCGTAGAGGGTCGAGCGGGTGAAGTAGAGCGCCCGGCCGGTGCGGTCGCCGGGCTGCATGGAGAGGATCGCCTTCACCACGTCGGGATTGGTCCGGTCGTCGGGCGAGGCCTCGGGCGCGACCACCGTGGCGATGTCGCACTCGGCCGTCTCGGCCAGCAGGCCGGCGCAGGCGGTGATCACGTCCGGCTCCACGAAGGGCATGTCGCCCTGCAGGTTGACGATCACGTCGTGCTCGCCGCCCGGGTCCAGGTGGGCGAGCGCGGCCAGGATGCGGTCCGAGCCCGACGGCAGGTCGGGATCGGTCAGCACGGCGCGCCCGCCGGCGTCCAGCACGGCGTCCACGATCTCGGGATCGCCGGCGGCCACGGCCACGGGACCCGCCCCGGCGGCCTCGGCCTGGCGCAGGACGCGGACGATCATCGGGACGCCGCCGATGTCCGCCAGGGGCTTCCCGGGCAGGCGGGTCGCGGCCATGCGCGCGGGGATGAGGACGATCGGGTTCATCTGCGGACTGTCTGGGCGGTTGCGCGAGCGCCGGTAGCGTGTAAGAGAGCCGCACGCAATAAGGGGCGGGTTTCCCGCGTCGTACGCCGACGTTGGCGTCGGCCGAGGAGAGGCGTGATCAAAGGACTATGAGCGACCTTACGTTCAACAAGGTCGCCGGCGCGGTGCTGGCGACGGGCCTGGCCATCGTTGGCCTTCGCGAACTCTCCAGCGGCGTGTTCGCGCCTCACCCGGTCGACAAGCCGGGCTACCTCGTCCAGGTGGCCGAAGGCGGGGCCGAGGGCGGCGCGGCCGCGGAAGCCCCCATCGACTGGGGCACGGTGCTCCCGACCGCCGACGTGGCGGCCGGCGAGGCGACCTTCGCGAAGTGCAAGTCCTGCCACTCGATCGAGCAGGGCGGCCCGAACGGCACCGGCCCGGACCTCTGGGGCGTCGTCGGCCGCAAGCCCGGCACCCACGGCGGCTTCGCCTATTCGCCGGCCATGACCGACTTCGGCGCCAAGCAGCCGGTTTGGGACTACGAACACCTGTCCGAGTTCATCAAGGGCCCCCAGAAGTACATCGCCGGCACCAAGATGACCTTCGTCGGCCTCAAGAAGCCGGAAGACCGCATCAACCTGATCGCCTACCTGCGCAGCCAGGGCGGCACCCTGCCGATCCCGGCGCCGAACCCGGCCGCCGCGGCGGCGCCGGAAGCCGCGGCCCCGGCCGACGGCGCGGCGCCCGGCGCGGCCGCCGAGGGCCAGCCCACGGCCACCGGCTCCACGGCCACGCCGCCCGCCCCGTCGGGCGGCCCGGCCGGCCAGGGCCCCGGCGCCTCGGCCGCGGTTCCCGCCAAGAAGTAAACTTCCGGCCTTCGCCGAACGTTTCGAGCCTCCGCGCAAGCGGAGGCTCTCTTCGTTTCTGACCACGAAAGGCACGGAAACTCACGAAAGCTCAGCCTCCGACTTTCGTGTCCTTTCGTGCTTTTCCTGGTTCCCTAAAGTCTTCGGAACGCCGTGGGTTCGCCGTAGCCGGCGGCCGAGATGCGGGCGATCGCCGTCTCCAGCGGCTCGACCACCGTCATCATGTGATGGCCGTTGGCGTGGACGATCCGGTCGGCGTCCAGGCCCATGGCCACATGGCCCTTCCAGAACACCAGATCGTTCCGGCCGAACTCGGCGCGGTCGATCTCGCGTCCCAGGGCCTGCTGCTGGTCGGTGTCGCGGGGGCAGGCCATGCCGCAGGCGAACAGCGCCTGCTGCACCAGCCCCGAGCAGTCCAGCCCCAGGCTCTCGCGCCCGCCCCACAGGTAGGGCGCGCCCACGAACCGCTCGGCCACGGCGGCGGGATCGCCCTCGAAGACGCCGATGGGCGCCAGATGCTCGACCGGCAGCCAGCCCGCGCCCACGGCCTTGGCGAGCCGTCCCTCGACCGTCTCCACGCGGACCAGGCTGTTGATCGACAGCAACGCCCCGGCCCGCGACTTGATGCTGGCCCCTTCGAAGGCATAGGTGCGGAGCGCCGCCACCCGGTGGGTGGGCGCGGGCATGACCGGCCCCAGCCGCGCGGCCTCCACATAGCCCACGTAGCCGTCGCGGCGGGCCTGTCCGAGGACGAAGGCGCCCTCCTCCTCCAGCACCTCGAACCGCTCGCCGAACAGGATCTGGTCCATCTGCTCGGACGCCCCGTCCGGCGCCCGATGGATTCCCGCGGCGGCGGCCGTGCAGCTCATGGCCTTCGGGTCCAGATAGACCTCGGCGGGGACCAGCCCCTCCAGGCTGCGCGCCGCGATCCCGTCGCGCAGGGGGGTGACGCGGGCGTCCAGGTTCACGCGAAGCGCTCCCGTATCATGCGGTAGAGGCCGCGGATGACCTGGACCTCGCCCCCGGCCGGGTAGCCGGGCTTCGCCCTGGGGTTCCAGGCGAAGATGTCGAAGTGCGCCCAGGGTCCGCCGGGTGCGAACTTCTGCAGGAACAGGGCCGCCATCACCGAGCCCGCCTGGGCCCAGCCGTCGGGGTCGTTCTTCACGTCGGCCACGTCCGAATCGAGCGCTTCGGCGTAGGGCTTCCAGAGCGGCATGCGCCACACGGGGTCGGCCTCGGCCTCGGCCGCCGCCACGATCCCCGCCGCCAGTTCCTCGTCGTCGGTGTAGAAGGGGATCACCTGGGGCCCGAGCGCGATCCGCGCCGCACCGGTGAGCGTCGCCAGGTCCAGAGTCAGGGCCGGCTCCAGTTCGGCGGCCCGGGTCAGGGCGTCGGCCAGCACCAGCCGGCCCTCGGCGTCGGTGTTGCCCACCTCGATGGAAAGCCCCTTGCGCGAGGCTAGCACGTCGCCGGGCCGCATGGCGTCGCCCGAGATGGCGTTCTCCACCGCCGGGACCAGTACCGCCACCCGCACCGGCAGCTTCGCGGCCATGATCATTCGGCCGAGCGCCAGCGCATGCGCCGCTCCGCCCATGTCCTTCTTCATCAGCCGCATGCCCGACGACGGCTTGATGTCGAGGCCGCCGGTGTCGAACACCACCCCCTTGCCGACGATGGCCACCAGGGGATGGTCTTCCTCGCCCCACAGGAGTTCGATCATGCGTGGCGCTCGGTCGGGATGGGCCGCCCGGCCCACCGCGTGCACGGCCGGATAGTTCGCCTCCAGCAGGCCTTCCCCGGCGATGACGGTGAGCTGGCCGCCGTGCTGCTCGGCGATCTCGCGGGCGATGGTCTCGATCTGCCGCGGCCCCATGTCGTTGGCGGGCGTGTTGACCATGTCGCGGGCGAGCGCGCAGGCGTGGGCCAGGTGGCGGGCCTCGGAAAGGTCGGCCTCGACCAGCAGGCGCGGCCGTTCGCCCTCGCGGGCCTTGTAGCGGTCGAACCGGTAGCTCCCGAGGGCGAAGGCCAGGGCGACGCGGTCGGGAGCGAGACCCTCGGGCGCATGCGAGATCCGGTAGACGCCCCCCGGCAGCTTCGCCGGCAGCGCCCGGAAGCCCCAGGGCTCGGCCGTCCCGCCCAGACCGAACAGCACGCGCTCCAGCGTCCCGTCCGCGCCGGGGACCAGCAGCGCCTGGCCGGCCTTGCCCTTGAACTCGGCGGTCCTTGCCAGCCCCTGGGCGAAGGGATCGGCGGCCAGGGCCGCCTCGACCTCGGTTTCCAGGAGGGCGTGGACGGGGACGGCCTGGCCGTCCCAGGCGTCGAGGATCACATCGGACATGACGGACTGGCCTTGGAGACTGGAGCCTCCCGTGTCGCCCATGTGGGAAGCGCCCGCAACCTACAGCGCGGCGAAGACGGCCATGAAGGGCGACTCGGGAAAGGCGGTCAGCGCCCCCGCCGCGATGGCCAGGCCGTAGGGCACGGCCTCCTTGGGCTCGGCCAGGCGCACGAACCAGGCCGGACCCGAGAGCACATAGGGCCTGAGCAGCGGGGCGCGCAGAAGGATCAGCCCGACCGAGAGCGCGCCGCCGGCCAGCAGGGTGGCCAGCAGAAACGGCCCGGCCGCGCCCCAGCCCATCCACAGCGCCGTGGCGGCGAACAGCTTGGCGTCTCCCCCGCCCAGCAGCCGCAAGGCGAAGAGGGCCATGCCCAGCACGAGCGCGGCCGCGCCGGCGCCCGCATGGGCCAGGAGGACCTCGGGCGGCAGGCCCGCGGCCAGGCCCGCCAGCGGGAAGACCGCCAGCAGGGTCAGGCTCATCCAGTTGGGGATGGTGAAGCTCGTGGCGTCCCTGACCGCCGCGGCCAGGAGAATCGCCGGCAGGACCAGCGCCAGGATCATGGCCAGGATCGGGAGCATCGCGGAGGCGTCCATGGGGCGCGAGCATGCCCGCCAGCCATGAACGAATGGAAAAGGGCCCCGGCGTCGTCGCCGGGGCCCCTCGTCATGCAGAAGATGCGGCGGCGATTAGCTGCCGGCGTTCTCGATCGTCGTGCTGATGCTCGTGAACTTCTCGTTCAGCGAGGTGCCGATGGCGCCGAGGGCGGTCACGAGGACCACCGCGATGAGCGCGGCGATCAGGCCGTATTCGATGGCCGTGGCGCCCGACTCGTCCTTCATGAAACGCGAAACGAACTTGGTCATGGATCTCTCTCCTCAAAGCAGCGAGCAGACGTTGGGGGGCTTGAAGCGTTCGCCTGCTCGCCCCGATAGCTCGACCAATGTCGCGCAACGCGCTTAATCCACAGTAAATGAATCGAATTCTTGTCTGAATATTCTATGGTTTACTTGTATTCAGCATTGATACTCGTTAACCAAGGCAGCATCGCGTCCGCCTTTTATTCAATGAAAACAGGACTTCGCGCCTGGGGCCGACCGCCGCGTCAGGGCGAGGCGGCGGCGTTCCGGCGGATGAAGAAAAGGCCCGCGAGGCCTACCGCCAGCAGCACCAGGACCATCGCCACGCCCCCCTGCTGGGTCCGGGTGACGTTGGTTCCGATGTTGACCAGGGTGGGCGCGAGCCACGCCGTCGCCACCCCCGACAGCGCATAGACGCCGAAGAACGCGCCGGCCTGCTCGGGCGGGGCGAGCCTCGTCAGCAGCGTCCGGCTGGAGGCGTACTGGGCGGTGATGAAGGTCGCGCAGACGAAGCCGAAGCCCACGTAGATCCAGTCCGGCAGGGTGCGGAAGACCGGCCCGGCCCACAGCGGCGCGTGCGCCGACGGATCGTAGGCCCACAGGTAGAGGATGCGGTCGGGGCCCATGCCCAGGATGGCGGCGAGCCCGATCATCGACATCACGATCTCGACCTGCAGGGCCGCGCGCGGGCCGATCGTCCCGTCCAGCCAGCGGGCGACGAAGCCGCCCAGCACGCCGAAGACGCTGAGCAGGATGCCGTAGGCCAGCATCTCCAGCGGCCCCCACTTCATCACGCCGACCGCCAGCACGCCGGCGTAGATCAGGATGCCGTTCATCCCGTCCACGAAGAACATGCGCGAGGCGAGGTAGACGGCGGCGTCGCGGAAGTGGCCCACGGTGCGCACCATCCGCCAGAGCTCGGCCGCCCCTTCGGCGAACGCGCGCAGGACGGGCGTGCCGGTGCGCGGCGCGTCGGGGGTGAACAGGAAGAGCGGGATCGCCCCCACCGCCATCAGCAGGGCCGCGATGGGCGCCACGACCCGCTCGGGCTCGTGGCTGGCGGGGTCGAGGCCGAACAGCGGCGCGGCGGGCACCCAGGCCCAGTCCACCTTGCCCGGCAGGGCGAAGGCCCAGGCCACGAAGGCGAGCGCCAGCACCGAGAAGAGGTTGGCCAGCGCCAGCGCCAGGCCCGAGGCCCGGTGCGCTCCGGCCATGCCCGCCGCGCGCACCAGCAGGGAGTTGTGCAGCACCTCGGAATAGACGTAGAGCACGCGGGCGAAGATCGCGAGGAACAGGACCGCCGTCAGCGGCAGGGGCCCGCCGGGCCTGGCGAACCACAGCGCCGCGACGGCCGGGATCATCAGGCCCACGCACAGGCCGAGCCACCCCTTGCGCGGCCCCAGCTTGTCGATGGAGGCGCCCAGGAACGGCGCGGTCGCCATCACCGTCCAGCCCAGGTACTGGTCCCAGCGCGAGATCATCGCCTGGCCCTGCACCGGATCGCCCACCAGCACCGAGGCCACGTAGGGCATGAAGACGTAGATGACGACCAGGATGATGAAGGGGTCGCGCCCGCCCTGGAAGACGGACCAGGACAGTCCGCCGCGGTCGAGGCGGCCGTCGCCGGCGGCGAGGCTTTCAGGTCGGATCACGTGAGTTTCCCCGGGGAGGCCGCGGTTCAGCCCCCGGCTCAGGGCCGCAGGTTAGCGCCGCCGGGCGCGCCTGCAATCATCAGTCCGTGATTCACGCTCAGGTGATTGGCCGCGAGCGTCCCGCGGGGCGCAGACTTCCCCCAGGCTTCTCTTGAGGTCTGTCCCTGAAAGAGCGCCCGTCGCGGGTTGCGGAGCCCGCGGCGGGCGCTTTCCCGTCCAGACCAAGCCGGCGCGCCGATCAGGCCAGCAGCCGGTCGTGGATTTTCTCGCGCAGCTCGCCCGTGAGGCCCAGTTCGGCTTCCAGATAGCCGTCCAGCGACCCGCACCGCTCGCGCATCACCGCGAACGCCGCCTCCAGGTATTCGGCCTCGACCCGCATCGCCGTCATCAGGGCGTCGTCGTCCGGCGTCCGGCCCGTGGCCTCGCGGATCCGCTCGCGCATGAACGGCAGGCGCATCGCCAGCCGCTCGGGGTCGTTGGTCAGGAGGTAGTCCTCGACGATGTCGTCGCCGTGCACGCCGGCCAGGTGGTGGGTCAGCGCGCAAAGGATGCCGGTGCGGTCCTTGCCCGCCGCGCAATGCACCAGCACCGCGCCGTCCGTTTCGGCCAGGGCCTGGAAGTAGCGGGCATAGAGGTCGATGTGGCGGTTCGCGAACGGCGCGCCCCGGTAGTAGTCCATCATGTAGGCGTGGAACGAGGCCGCGGTCAGGTCCGAGTTCTCGATGAAGGTGTGCCACTCGTCGGCGTGTTCCTGGCCGATGTCGTTCTCGATCACCTCGGCCGAAAAGCCGTCCCAGCGGCGGCTCGGCTGGCTCTGGCGCTCGTTGCTGCGCCTAAGGTCGACGATCACCGACAGCCCCAGTCCGGCGAGCCTGGCGAGGTCGCCCGGGGTCGCCTGGGCCTGGTGGGCCGAACGGTAGAGCACCCCGCGCTTCAGCCGCCGGCCTCCGGCGGCGTAGTCCCCGAAGTCGCGGAAGTTGTCGATGCCTTCGAAGGGGATCCTGCGCGTCATGCCCGGCGGTTTACCCCCGTTCACCGCTGGAATCGAGACGCCCCCGCCTCCGCGCCAGCGGAGGCCGTCATTCAAACCACGGATTACACGGATGGCACGGATATCCGCCGGTGTGGCTGCACAATCCGTGGAAATCCGTGAAATCCGTGGTTCATCCTTGCGGAAGATCGCCGCTTCCCGGCCTTCGGCGATCAGCGGAACGGCGGCTCGTCGAAGCTGCGCAGCTTGCGCGAGTGCAGGCGCGTCCCCTCCTGGCGCAGCAGGTCCACGGCGGCCAGGCCGATCTGCAGGTGCTGGCCGATGGCGCGCTCGTAGAAGGCGTTGGCCTGGCCGGGCAGCTTGATCTCGCCGTGCAGCGGCTTGTCCGACACGCACAGCAGGGTCCCGTAGGGCACCCGGAACCGATAGCCCTGGGTGGCGATGGTGGCTGACTCCATGTCGATGGCCACGGCCCGGCTCTGGTTGAACCGGAGCGCGCTCGACGAATAGCGGAGCTCCCAGTTGCGGTCGTCGGTCGTCACCACCGTTCCGGTGCGCAGCCGCCGCTTCAGCACCTCGCCGCTCTCGCCGGTGACCTGCTCGGCGGCGCGGCCCAGGGCCACCTGCACCTCGGCGATCGGCGGAATGGGGATCTCGGGGGGCAGCACCCGGTCCAGCACGTTGTCGTCGCGCAGGTAGGCGTGGGCGAGCACATAGTCGCCGATGGTCTGGGAGCCGCGCAGGCCGCCGCAGTGGCCGATCATCAGCCAGGCCTGGGGCCGGAGCACCGCCAGGTGGTCGCAGATGGTCTTGGCGTTCGACGGGCCCACGCCGATGTTCACCAGCGTGACTCCGCTGCGCCCCTCGGCCATCAGGTGGTAAGCCGGCATCTGGTGCTTGCGCCAGGGCCCGGCGGCCACCGCCTCCTCCGGGTCGGGCGTATCGCGGTCCACCAGCACCCGGCCGGCCGCCGACAGCGCCGTGTAGGGACCGCCGTCCGCCTTGAGCTGCGCGCAGGCCCAGCGCACGAACTCGTCCACGTAGCGGTGGTAGTTGGTGAACAGCACGTACTGCTGGGTGTGCTCGGCCGGCGTGCCCGTGTAGTGGGCGAGCCGGGCCAGGGAGAAGTCGGTCCGGAGCCCGTCGAACAGGGCCAGCGGCCGGGGCGCGTCCTGGGGCGTCAGCCAGGCGCCGTCGGCCACCTCGTCGCCGATGTGGGCGAGCTCGGTCGAGGGGAAGTGCCGGGCGATCTCGGCCGCGCCCACGTCGGCCAGGGCGAGGTCCCGGGCGCCGTCCAGCACGTAGGGGAACGGGATCTCCTGGTCCGAGCGGCCCACGTCCAGCTCGACGTCGAAGTCCTGCTGCAGCAGCGAGAGCTGCTCGATGAGGTAGTCCCGGAAAAGGTCGGGCCGCGTCACCGTCACGGCGTAGCGGCCGGGCAGGCCGATGCGGGCGAACGCCCGGCTGATCCGGGGATAGGCCCTGCCCGCGGGCCAGTTCAGGCGCAGCTCGGGATAGACGTAGGCGCCGGCCCTGCGCGCCACGGGATCGGGGGGCGGTCCGCCCGCCAGGAAGGACTTGAGCGCCTTGCGGAGCGCATCCACGCTCGCGCGGTATTCGGTTTCCAGCCGATCGACGATGCCGGCCGCGTCTGTCTTCTTCATCATGCGGCGTTATAGCCGCCGCGCGTGACGGTTGCGAATCCGGCCGCTGGACTGAACCCCCGATCTTCGCGACAAAGGCCGCTTGCAAGTTCCGGGGGCTTCATGAACCGACTTTTCACCGCCTTCATCGTGGGCGCGATGGTGCTCGGGGTCGCGGCGGGCTGGGCCTTGAACCAGTTCCTGCCGGCCGAGCAGGCCGCGAGCGCGGCGGACACCCTGTCGATCGTCACCGACGTGTTCCTGCGGCTGATCAAGATGATCATCGCGCCGCTGGTGTTCTCGACCCTGGTGGCGGGCATCGCGCACATGGGCGACGCCTCCGAGATCGGCCGGGTGGGGGTCAAGACCATCGGCTGGTTCATCCTGGCCTCGCTGGTGTCGCTGACCATCGGCCTCGTCATGGTCCACATCCTCCAGCCGGGCTCCGGCCTGTCGCTCACCGCGCCGGCCGCCACCGAGGCCGGCCCGGCCCTCGACACGGCCAAGTTCACCCTGCGCGAGTTCGTCACCCACCTGGTGCCCAGCTCCATCGTCGACGCCATGGCCCGCAACGAGATCCTGCAGATCGTCGTGTTCTCGGTCCTGGTCGGCACCGCCGTCTCGGCCATCGACGACAAGGCGCCCCAGGTGCTGGCCCTGGTCGAGCAGGTCGCCTCCATCATGCTGAAGGTCACCGGCTACGTGATGAAGACCGCCCCCCTGGCGATCTTCGCCGCCCTCGCCGCCAGCATCGCCACCCAGGGCATCGAGATCCTCGGAACCTACGCCGCCTTCATCGGCGGCTTCTATCTCTCGCTCGGCCTGCTCTGGGCGCTGCTGATCGGCGCCGTGGCGCTCATCGTCGGCCCCCGCGCGCTCAAGCTGATCGCCGCCATCCGCGGCCCCGCCCTCCTGGCCTTCTCGGTGGCCTCCTCCGAGGCCGCCTATCCCCGCACCCTCGAGGAGCTCCAGAAGTGGGGCGTCAGCCGCAAGGTCGCCAGCTTCGTCCTGCCGCTGGGCTACTCCTTCAACCTCGACGGCAGCATGATGTACTGCACCTTCGCCGTCCTGTTCATCGCCCAGGTCTACGGCGTCGAGATGACCATCCTCCAGCAGATCACCATGCTCGGCCTCTTGATGGTCACCTCCAAGGGCATGGCCGGCGTGCCGCGCGCCTCCCTCGTCGTCATCGCCGCCACCCTCACCTTCTTCGACCTCCCCGAGGCCGGCCTGCTCCTCATCCTCGCCGTCGACCACCTCCTCGACATGGGCCGATCCGCCACCAACGTCGTCGGCAACTCCGTCGCCGCCGCCGTCGTCGCCAAGTGGGAAGGGCAGATC
>NZ_JBKBRO010000013.1:0-30000 GCF_046463815.1 Phenylobacterium sp.
CAAGCTCAAGCACTTCCGTCGCTTCGCCACCCGCTACGACCGCCGCGCCGACCACTTCCTCGCCTTCATCCACCTCGCCGCCATCATGCTCTGGCTACGCTGAATGTGGATTCGTCCTAGCCGGCGGCCTCGGGCGGAAGGGCGATCAGCTCGATGTCGAAGAGGAGCGCGCTGCCGTTGGGGATGGGGTCGCGGTTGCGGTTCCCGTAGGCCAGGTCGGCGGGGATGGCGAACAGCCAGCGCTCGCCCACGCGCATCATCGGCACCCCCTCCTGCCAGCCCTTGATGAGGCGGGAGAGCGGGAAGGTGGCGGGCTCGCCGCGGTCGCGGGAGCTGTCGAACTTCCGCCCGTCGATGAAGGTCCCGGTGTAGTGGATGGTCACCGTCGCGCCGGGCGCGGGGCGCGGGGCCGACTTCGGGGCGCGCTTCAGCACCTTGTACTGCAGGCCGCTCTCGGTGGTCCTCCAGCCCGGCCGGCGGGCGTTCCAGGCGAGGTAGGCGGCCTGGCCCTGCTCCCAGCGGGCCTGGGGCGATAGGTCGGCGGCCGGCGCTGGGGCTTGAGGCGCGGGCGTGGCGGCGCAGGCCGACAGGATCAGGCCGCAGACGGTCGCGGCGGCGGCTTTTCGGATCATTCTTCCCCGACTCCCCCGGATTTCGGCGAACACCGTCCCGCTTCGGACGGTTGCGCGCAAGGCCGGACCTGGGCTCAATGCCGCCCACGTTCCGGGGGATATCCATGAAGTCCAAGCTGTTCGCCGCCGCCGCCGTCGCGGTTCTCGCCACCGCGCCCGCCTGGGCCCAGACGGCGCCCGCCGCCGCCCCGGCCAAGCCGCCCAAGTGGGATGTGAACGCTCCCCCGACCGTGGGTCAGCTCCGCCAGATCCCCATCGACGTGGACGAGGGCACCTGGATGGACCTAGACGTCAGCCCGGACGGGAAGACGATCGCGTTCGCGCTCCTGGGCGACATCTACGTCATGCCGATCGCGGGCGGGACGCCGACCCGGATCGCCGAGGGCCTGGCCTGGGAGGTGCAGCCGAGGTTCTCGCCCGACGGCCGGCGCATCGCCTTCACCTCGGACCGGGGCGGGGGCGACAACATCTGGGTGATGAACGCCGACGGCTCGGACAAGCGCCAGGTGACCAAGGAGGAGTTCCGGCTGCTGAACCAGCCCTCGTGGAGCCCCGACGGCCGTTTCATCGTGGCCAAGAAGCACTTCACGACAGGCCGCTCGCTGGGCACCGGCGAGGTGTGGCTCTACCACGTCTCGGGCGGCGGCGGCGTCCCGCTGGTCAAGCGGCCGAACGAGCAGCACCAGAAGGAGCTGGGCGAGCCGACCTTCGCGCCCGACGGCAAGTCGGTCTACTTCACCCGCAACATCACGCCGGGACCGGTTTTCGAGTACGCCCAGGATTCCAACACCGACCTCTTCAACATCGAGCGCTATGATCTGGCCACCGGCGAGGTCTCGACGACGGTGTCGGGGGAGGGCGGCTCGGTTCGGCCCACGCCCTCGCCGGACGGGACCAAGATCGCCTTCGTGCGCCGGGAACGGGCGAAGTCGCAGCTCTATGTGAAGGACCTGACTTCGGGCGTGGAACGGAAGGTCTTCGACGGCCTCGACCCCGACATGCAGGAGACCTGGGCCGTCGTGGGCCTCTATCCCAACATGGCCTGGACGCCGGATTCCAGGTCCCTGGTGTTCTGGGCCGGCGGCAAGATCCGGCGCGTGGATGCCGACGGGACGGGCGCGCGGGTCATCCCCTTCCACGTCGCCGACACCCGCACGGTGATCGACGCCCCGCACCCGAAGGTGGAGGTCTCGCCAGACCGCTTCACCACCAAGATGACCCGCTTCGCGGCGGTGTCGCCCGACGGCCGGCAGGTGGTCTTCGAGAGCCTGGGCAAGCTCTATGTGAAGCCGATGGCGGGCGGGACGCCCAAGCGCCTGACGCGCGGCGAGGACGACGCCTTCGAGCTGTTCCCGGCCTGGTCGCGGGACGGCCGGACGATCGTCTTCGTGAGCTGGACCGACAAGGGCCTGGGCCGCATCCGCACCGTGGCGGCCACGGGCGGCGCGCCGCGTGACGTGATTACCCAGCCCGGCCACTACGCCCGGCCGCAGTTCTCGCCGGACGGCCGGACGATCGTCTTCGAGAAGAAGGAGGGCGGCTTCCTGACTTCGAACACCTGGTCGGACAATCCGGGCGTCTATCGCGTGGCGGCCTCGGGCGGCGCGCCGTCGCGCATCGCCAAGGACATGGGCGAGCCCCAGTTCGGCGCGGCGAACGACCGGGTGTTCATGACGACCTCCGAGAAGGGCAAGCGCCAGCTCGTCTCCACCGACCTGAACGGCGAGGCCAGGCGGGTCCACGCCCAGGGCGACCTCGTGAACGACTACAGCGTCTCGCCGGACGGGGCGCTGGTAGCCTTCCGGCAGAACTACGAGGTCCACGTCATGCCGCTGATGCCGGGCGGCCAGGAAGTGAGCGTCGACGTGAAGGGCGGACCGATGCCGGTCACGCGCGCCAGCACGGGCGGGGCCAACTGGATCCACTGGTCGAACGGCGGCGGCGAACTGCACTGGAGCGTCGGGCCCACCGTCTATACGGCGAAGAGCGCCGAGCTTTTCCGCTCGGGCCCGGCCGGCGAGGACGCGCCGAAGTTCGAGCCGCCGAAGACCGGCGTGTCGCTGGCCCGCGAGGTGGCGGCCGACCGGCCCTCGGGCGTGGTGGCCCTCACCGGCGCGCGCGTCGTGACCATGAAGGACGAGCAGGGCGGGATCATCGAGGACGGCGTCGTGGTCATCCGCGACAACCGCATCGCGGCCGTCGGCAGGCGCGGCGAGGTGGCGATCCCCGCGGGCGCGAAGACCGTCGACGTCACCGGCAAGACGATCATCCCGGGTCTGGTGGACGCCCATGCCCATGGCCCCTACGGGATCGACGAACTGGTGCCGCAGCAGAACTGGTCGCTGATGGTCAACCTGGCGCTGGGGACCACGACCATCCACGACCCGTCGAGCCGGGCGGCCGAGGTGTTCGCCGCCTCGGAGATGCAGCGGGCGGGCCTGATCGTGGGGCCGCACATCTTCTCGACCGGCGAGATCGTCTATGGCGCCAAGTCGCCGAGCAACTACGCCGAGATCAACAGCCTGGACGACGCGCTGGCTCACGTGCGGCGCCTGAAGGCCGAGGGCGCGCACAGCGTGAAGAACTACAACCAGCCCAGGCGCGACCAGCGCCAGCAGATCGTCGAGGCCGCGCGCCGCGAGGGGATGCAGGTGGTGGCCGAGGGCGGGGCGCTGTTCGGCCAGGACATGACCATCATCGCCGACGGCAACTCGACCCTGGAGCACAACATCCCGCAGCTTCGGCTGTACGAGGACGTGCTGGGCTACTTCAGCCGCAGCAGCACCTACTACACGCCGACCCTGGTGGTGACCTTCGGGGGCCTGGCGGCGGACGAGTACTGGCGCTCGCACACCAACGTCTGGGAGCAGCCGGTCGTGAAGGCCAACACGCCCCCGACGCTGCTGGCCGCCGCCACGGTGCGCCGGCCGATCGCGCCCGAGGCCGACTACGCCGACGACGACAACGCCCGCGAGGCGCACAAGCTGGCCAAGCGCGGGGTGCCGGTCTCGATCGGCGCCCACGGCCAGCAGGCCGGCATCGGGCCGCACTGGGAGCTGTGGTCGTTCGTGCGCGGCGGGATGAGCCCCGTCGAGGCCCTGCGCGCCGGGACGATCGTCTCGGCCAGGTCGCTGGGGATGGACAAGGACATCGGTTCGCTGGAGGCTGGCAAGCTGGCCGACCTGGTGGTGCTGGACGCCGACCCGACCGCCGACATCCGCAACTCCGAGAAGGTGCACCGGGTGATGGTGGGCGGCCGGATGTACGATCCGGCCACCCTGAACGAGGTCGTCACGGGCGAGCGCAAGCGCGCGCCCTACTGGTGGGAATAGACGCTCAGGCCGTCGCGGGCTCGGGCTGGGGCGCCGGATAGCGGTAGCCCTGGCCCGCGCCGTTGGCGGCGGCGAGCTGGGCCTCGGCGAAGGCCCAGTTGGCGACGCGGTCGAACCAGCGCTCCAGGAACCCTTTCCGGTCGTTCTTGTAGTCCAGGTAGTAGGCGTGCTCCCAGAGGTCGCAGACCAGGAGCGGCGTCAGGCCCTCGCGCACCAGGGTGTCGTCGGCGTCGTGGGTCGAGATCACCTTCAGACCCTCGGCGCCCGTCACCAGCCAGACCCAGCCCGAGGCGAAGTGGTTCACGCCCTCGTCGACGAAGGCCTGCTTCAGGGCGTCCAGGCTCCCGAAGGCCTCATCGATCCGCGTGGCGAGCTCGCCCGAAGGCGCGCGGAACTGGGGCGTCATCGAGTTCCAGAAGAAGGCGTGGTTCCAGGCCTGGGCGGCATTGTTGAACAGCTTGTTGTCGCCGCGGGCGCGGGCCTCGCGCACCACCTCCTCCAGCGGCCGGCCGGCGAGCCCGGCCTTCGGCGCCAGTTCGTTGGTCTTGGCGACGTAGGCCCTGTGGTGCTTGCCGTGGTGGGTATGCAGCGTGTCGGCCGACACGGTCGGCGACAGGGCGTCGTGCGGGTAGGGCAGGTCGGGCAGGATGTACATGATACTGGTTCCCCGATGAGGAGGCGCGGGATGCGCCGGTCGGCGGTTCAACCCCGGCGGGGCCGAGGCGTTCCGGTCACATAGGCCTGCGCGCGCCCGGCGGAACCCCCGCGGCCTCGATTGCGATTGACTTGCAACTGCATCGCTCTATGACCTGCGAACGATTTGCAGGAAGGAGCCGTGCGGGTGCGGACGATGGGTAAGGCGTGGCTGGCGGGCGCGGCGTTCTCGGCGCTGGCGGCGGGAGGGGCCCATGCGGAGGCGCCTGCGGCGCCGGTCGACCTGGACGCGGTGGTCATCACGGCCCTTCGCGTCGAGCAGCCCCGCGCCGCCACGCCCGCGACGGTGCAGGTGATCGGCGAGGACGAGCTGGCCACCCAGGCGGCGCTGTCGCAGAGCGCCGTCGAGGCGGTGGCGGCGCTGGCGCCCTCCTTCTCGCCCACGCGCCAGAAGCTCTCGGGCTTCGGCGAGACCGTGCGGGGCCGCTCCCCGCTCTACCTCGTGGACGGCGTGCCGCAGTCGACGCCGCTGCGCGACGACAGCCGCGACGGCTTCACCATCGATCCGTTCTTCATTGAGCGGGTGGAGGTGGTGTTCGGCTCCAACGCCATCCAGGGCATCGGCGCCACCGGCGGGGTGGTGAACTACGTGACCGCGCCGACGCCCCGCGAGGCCGACGGCTGGGCGGGCAAGGTGATGGCCCAGACCACCTTCGACGACGAAGGCGAGGGCGACAGCTTCGGCTACAAGGCCGCGGGCCTCGTGGGCCGCGATTTCGGCCGCTGGGATTTCACGGCGGGGGCGGCCTACGAGACGCGGGGCGCGTTCTACGACGCGGACGGCCGGCGGATCGGCCCCGACAGCACCCAGGGCGACATCCAGGACTCCAAGTCGTGGTCGCTATTCGGCAAGGCGGGCTTCGACCTGACCGACACGCGCCGCATCGAGGTGATGGCCAACCACTTCGAGCTGGAGGGCGACGGCGACTATGTGCTGGTCAACGGCAATCGCGCCACCGGCCTGCCGACCACCGGCGTGCGCGGGGCCCAGCGCGGCCGGCCGCCGCGCAACAAGGTGACCTCGGTGGCGGCCACCTACCGCGACCGGGACCTGCTGGGCGGGACGTTAACGGCCCAGGCCTACGGGCACGACTACGAGGGGATCTTCGGCGGCGGCTTCGAGACGAGCTTTCAGGACCCGCGCATCGCCCCGGTCGGCCAGCTCTTCGACCAGTCGGCCAACAACTCCGAGAAGCTGGGCTTCAAGATCGACTACGAGCGCGAGGTCGGCGCCGTGCCGGGGCTGAAGGCGCTCGTGGGCCTGGACGGCATCCGCGACAAGACCTTCCAGATGCTGATCCAGACGGATCGCTTCTGGGTGCCCGAGACGATCTACGAGAGCCTCGCGCCGTTCGTGCAGCTTCGCCAGGCGCTGTGGGACGGCCGGGTCCATCTGTCGGCCGGCGCGCGGCAGGAGAACGCCACCCTGAAGGTCGACGACTACGTCACCATCTACACCTCCGGGGCGCGGGAGGTGGCCGGTGGCTCGCCCAGCTTCAAGGAGACGCTGTTCAACGTCGGCGGGACGGTGACGGTGGTGGACGGCGTGACCGCTTACGCCTCGTACGCGCAAGGGTTCACCATGCCGGACGTGGGCCGGGTCCTGCGGGCCATCAACACGCCGGGCCAGGACATCGACAGCTACCTGGACGTCCAGCCGGTGGTCTCGGACAACGTCGAGCTCGGCGTCGAGGTGGCGAAGGAGCGCTGGCGCGGGTCGCTGGCCTGGTTCCAGTCGAACTCGGACCGCGGCGCGCTCCTGGTGCGCAACGCCAACGGCGTCTTCGACGTGCAGCGCCAGCGCACCGAGATCGAGGGCTTCGAGGCCACGCTCCGGGTCCGCGCCACCGACTGGCTGACGCTGGGCGGGGCGTATTCGCACCTGAAGGGCCGCACCGACGGCGACGGGGACGGCGAGGTCGACCGCGACCTCAACGGCGCGAACATCTCCCCCGACCGCCTGACCGCCTACGCCGAAGGGACCTGGGGCCCGGCCAGCCTGCGCGTCCAGGTCCAGGACTTCGAGAGCCGCGACTTCGAGGGCGAGCCGGCGGCCAACAGCTTCGAGGGCTACACCCTGGTGGACGCCGTGGGCACCTGGCGGTTCCCGGCGGCCGACGTCAGCCTGGGCGTCCAGAACCTGCTGGACGAGCAGTACATCAGCTACTTCAGCGACACCCAGAACCCGACCGACAACGCCCGCTACTGGGCCGGCCGGGGCCGGACGGTCACGCTCACCGTGGCGAAGCGGTTCTGATGGGCGTCCTTCGGACCCTGCACGCCTGGGCCGGCGCGTTCCTCGCGCTGGTGCTGGTGGCGCTGGGCCTGAGCGGGAGCCTGCTGGTGCTGCGCGACCCGTGGGTGAAGCTGACGGTCCTCGAGGCCCGCGCCGGGATCGCGCCGACGCCCCAGGCCCTGGGCGCAGCCATGGAGTCCATCGAGGCTCAGGCGCCCGGCGAACTGCGCAGCGTGGTGTTCGGCGGGCCGCACCTGGGCGTGCACCGCCTGTATTTCGCCGACAGGCAGCTCGGCTACGGCGCGGCGGACGGGCGGGTCCTCGCCCGGTTCGCGCCCGAGACGCGGATAGAGGGCTGGGTGTTCGAGCTGCACCACCGGCTGCTGGCCGGGGAGACGGGGGAGACGATCGTCGGCGCGGCGGGCATCGCGGGGGCCGTGCTGGTCCTGACCGGCGCGATCGTCTGGCTGCCGGCCTGGCGCAGCTTCGGCGCGCGGGTGTGGCCGAGGACGGTGACGAAGCGGGCCGATCTGGTGGGCGCGCACCGCAACCTCGGCGTCGTCACGGCGGTCCCGGTCTTCGTGCTCTGCCTGACCGGCGGGGCGATCAGCTTCCATGAGGCGACCCAGGCGTTGATGGCGCCCGGCGTCGAGGCTCCCAAGCCGCCTAAGGCCGGGGTGGGCGAGGTGGATTGGCCCCGTGCGCTGGCCGCCGCGCAAGGGGCCTTCCCGGACGCCGTGATCCGCACGGCCGCGCCGCCCGCCAGGCCGGGCGCGCCCCTGGCCGTCCGTCTGAAGCAGCCGGGCGAATGGCATCCCAACGGCCGCACTGTCGTCTACGTGGATCCTGTCGACGAGCGGGTGATCGGCGCCGTCGACGCCCGGGCGCTGGCCCCGGGCATGCGGGCGTTCAACAGCTTCTATCCGCTGCACGCCGGCGCGGTCGGGGGCCTCGCCTACGAGACGGTGGTGTTCCTCTCGGGCCTGGCGCTGGCGATGCTGGGCGGCTTCGGCCTCTGGTCGTTCCTGCTGAAGCAGGCGCGCGGGCGCCGCCGCGCGACGGCCGCGCAGGCGGCGGAATAGGGGCCTACTGCGCCGCCTGCTCCTGGGCGTAGCCGAGCTGTTCGTTCAGGCGTTCCAGGACGGTGATCGCCGCTTCCGGAATGACCGTGCCCGGCGGGAAGACGGCGGCGACGCCCATCTCCTCCAGGGCCTTGACGTCCTCGGGCGGGATGACGCCGCCCACCACGACCATGATGTCCGGCCGGCCCAGGCGGGCGAGCTCGGCCTTGAGCTCAGGCACAAGCGTCAGGTGGCCGGCGGCGAGCGAGCTCGCGCCCACCGCGTGGACGCCGTCGCGGACGGCCTGGGCGGCGGTCTCGGCCGGGGTCTGGAACAGGTCGCCGATGTCCACGTCGAAGCCCAGGTCGGCGAAGCCCGAGGCGATCACCTTCTGGCCGCGGTCGTGGCCGTCCTGGCCCATCTTGGCGATCAGCACGCGGGGCCTGCGGCCGTCGGCCTGGGCGAAGGCCTCGGCCATGGCCCGGGCGCGGTCAGCGGCGGGGGTGGCGCCGGCTTCGCGGAGGTAGACGCCCTTCACCGCGTCGGCGCGGGCCTTGTGGCGGTTGAACACCTTCTCCAGGGCGAACGAGATCTCGCCGACGGTGGCCTTGGCGCGGGCGGCGTTCACGGCCAGCTCCAGCAGGTTGCCGTTCCCCTCGGCCCCGGCGGTCAGGGCGTCGAGGGCCGCGGCCACGGCCTCGGGATCGCGCTCGGCCTTGAGCCTGTTCAGCTTGGCGATCTGGGCGGCGCGGACGGCGGTGTTGTCGACTTTCAGCACCGGGATGTCGTCGGCCACGTCGGGCTTGTAGCGGTTCACGCCGACGACGCTCTGCTGGCCGGAATCGATGCGGGCCTGGGTGCGGGCCGAGGCCTCCTCGATGCGGCGCTTGGGCAGGCCGGCCTCGATGGCCTTGGTCATGCCGCCCAGGGCCTCGACCTCGGCGATGTGGGCGAGCGCCCGCTGGGCCAGTTCCGCGGTCAGCGCCTCGACGTAATAGCTGCCGCCCCAGGGATCGATGACCCGGGTCTGGCCGCTTTCGAGCTGGATGAAGAGCTGGGTGTTGCGCGCGATCCGGGCCGAGAAGTCGGTCGGCAGCGCCAGGGCCTCGTCCAGCGAGTTGGTGTGCAGGCTCTGGGTCTGGCCGCCGGTGGCCGCCATGGCCTCGATGGCGGTGCGGGCGACGTTGTTGAACACGTCCTGGGCGGCCAGCGACCAGCCCGAGGTCTGGGTGTGGGCCCGCAGGGACAGCGAGCGCGGGTCCTTCGGGTCGAACTCCTGCTTCATGAGCTTGGCCCAGAGCAGGCGGGCGGCCCGCTGCTTGGCCACCTCCATGAACATGTCCATGCCGGCGCACCAGAAGAAGGACAGGCGCGGCGCGAACTGGTCGACGGTCATGCCGGCGGCGACGCCGGCGCGGACGTACTCGATGCCGTCGGCCAGGGTGTAGGCCAGCTCCAGGTCCAGCGTCGCCCCGGCTTCCTGCATGTGGTAGCCGCTGATGGAGATCGAGTTGAACCTCGGCATCTCCCTGGACGTGTAGGCGAAGATGTCCGAGACGATCCGCATCGAGGGACCCGGCGGATAGATGTAGGTGTTCCGGACCAGGAACTCCTTGAGGATGTCGTTCTGGATGGTGCCCGAGAGCTTCTCGTGCGGCACGCCCTGTTCCTCGGCCGCCACGATGTAGAGCGCCATGACCGGCAGGACGGCGCCGTTCATGGTCATCGACACGCTCATCTTGTCGAGCGGGATGCCGTCGAACAGCGTCCGCATGTCGAGGATGGAGTCGATGGCCACGCCGGCCATGCCGACGTCGCCGGGCACGCGGGGGTGGTCGCTGTCGTAGCCGCGGTGGGTGGCCAGGTCGAAGGCGATGGAGAGGCCCATCTGACCGGCCGCCAGGTTGCGGCGGTAGAAGGCGTTGGAGTCCTCGGCCGTGGAGAAACCCGCGTACTGGCGGATGGTCCACGGATTGGTCGCGTACATCGTGGGGTAGGGGCCCCGGACGAAGGGCGCGAGGCCGGGATAGCCGCCCAGGGCCGCGAAGCCCGGCGCGTCGGCGGCGCCATAGGCCGGCTTCACCGGAATGCCCTCCGGCGTAGGCCACGGTTCGCCGGAGGGCGGGGCGGCCGGCGGCAGGTTGGCGTCGAAGGGCAGGGCGGCGAAATCGGGGAAGCCGGTCATTGGGCGGCCTCGTACTTTTCGGAAAGGCGCATGGGCTTGAGCGGCCGACAGCGGCCGTCGGGGCCGGGCAGGCGGGCGTCGGGCGCCTGGACGGGCTGGGCCGCGGCCTTCTCGACCTCCACCGGGGCCTCCTCGGTCGGCGGGAAGGCGGTGACGCCCACGATCTTCAGCTCGCCCCGGGCGGCGTTGGCGGCCTCGACCTCGCGGGCCACATCGCCGTTTGTCAGCGCCGCGACCAGGCCGCCGCCGGCCTCGATGGTCTGGAACCTGGCCCAGGCGGCGCGGGCGATCTCGTCCGTGAGCGCCTCGATGTAACCCGAGCCCGCGGCGGGATCGGCCACGCGGCCGATGCCGGCTTCTTCCATCAGCACGAGCTGGGTGTTGCGGCTCTGGCGCCGGGCGAAGGCGGTCGGCAGGCCGAGCGCGTCGGTGAAGTTCCCCAGCAGGACCGCGTCGGCCCCGCCCACGGCGGCGCCGAAGCCGGCGGCGGTGAGGCGGATCATGTTGGTGAAGGCGTCCTTCGCGGCCAGCATCCGGCGCGACGAGCGGGCCTCGATCCGGGCCTGGGGGGGCGCGCCGCAGGCCGAGGCGATGCGGGCCCAGATCGCGCGGGCGGCGCGTAGCTTGGCGATGGTGAGGAAGTAGTCGGCGTCGGCCGAGAGGCCGAGTGTGATGCGGGCGAAGGCCTCGGCCATGGGCAATCCCGCGCGCACCAGGGCCTTGGCGTAGGCGACCGCCGCGGCGGCCGCGAAGGCGACCTCCAGGGCCTCGCCGCCGCCGGCCTCATGGACCACGCGGCCCGAGGCCAGGAAGAGCTGGCCCTGGGGATAGGGTTGGGAGAGGCGCATCGCCACCGTGGCGGCGCTGATGAGGTGGCTTTCGATCGGGCCCGGGCTCTGTCCGGTCTCGGCGAAAGCGCTCAGGGGATCGAGGTTGAAGTTGAGCTTGGCGCCCGGCGAGGACTTGGCGAGCGCGTGCAGCCAGTCGGCGGCCTTGGGCCCCAGGAAGCCGGCGTCGAGGCCGACCGGGGCCAGCTCCAGGATCACGTCCTTCAGCACGCGCCCCAGGCCGTCTGCCGAGCCCACGGCGACGCCCGCCTCACCCGTCGGGTCGATCTTCACGACCACCGAGGCGGCTCCGCCCTCGAGGTCGGCCAGCGCCTCGGCGTTGGCCCGCGCCGGATCGGGATGGGCGGTGAGCGTGCGGATGTCCCACGGGCGCCCGGCGTCGAAGGGCCGGGGCGGGAAGGCCGCCGGGCGTTCGGCCTGGGCGTAGAGCGGCTGGATCGGCAGGCCTTCGGCGGTGGCCTTCTGCAGGCTCTCGAAGGGCTTGTCGCCGAGGGTCTTGGCGACGAGGGCCCGCCAGGCGTCCTCGCCGGCGGGGGTGAATCCAGGGTCCAGGAGACGGGTGTCGGGCATGGGGGCAGATGGGCCCTCGCGCCCGGGGGCGTCAAGTTCACCCAGGGTCACGACTCGCGGCAAGCTCAGCGCCGGACTTCGCGAGGACGAGATGCCGACCGTCGACTACTACCGCGCCCAGGACATGATGATGGAATGGGGCCCGCGCGTCCTCATCGCCGTGGTCATCCTGCTGGCCGCGCACATCCTGGCCAAGATGGTGCAGTGGGGCCTGGCCCGGGTGATCGACCGCACGCCGGGCCTGAAGACGCACAACGAGGGCGTCGAGCCCAAGGAGACGGTGGGCTACCAGCTCGGCCAGCTCGGCTACTGGCTGGTGCTGCTGATCGGCCTGATCGGGGCGCTGACCACACTGGGCCTGACCAGCATCGTCGAGCCGCTGAACGGCCTCCTGATCGAGGTGACGGCCTTCATCCCGTTCCTGCTGGGCGCGGTGGTGATCTTCTTCGTGGGCTTCATCGTGGCCACCCTGGCGCAGCGGGTGGTGGAGGCGGGCCTGGCGGCGGCGCGCACCGACGCCTGGCTGGAGAAGGCGGGCCTGTCGCGGGTGACCGGCGCCTCGGGCCTGTCGAAGACCGTCGGCACGCTGGTCTTCGTGCTGATCATCATCCCCGTCACCATCGCGGCCCTGCAGCAACTGGGCGTCAGCGCCATCTCGGACCCGGCGGTGGCGGTGCTGGCGACGGTGCTGGAGGCGGTCCCCCGGCTGCTGGGCGCGGCCATCGTGCTGGCCCTGGCGTTCCTGATCGGCCGCTGGGTGGCGAGTCTGCTGGAGCAGCTCCTGCCGTCCCTGGGCTTCGATCGCAGCCTGCAGGCCCTGGGGATCGGCGCCGGCGAGCCCACGCCCGAAGGCGCCGAGCCCGCGCCGCCGCGCTTCACGCCGTCCAAGGTCGTGGCGAGCCTGTCGCTGGTCGCCATCATGCTGTTCTCGGCTGTGGAGGCCGCCCGGCTGATGGCCTTCGCCGCGGTGGCGGTGATGCTGACCGAGATCCTGGAGCTGGCCGGCCATGTGCTGTTCGGCGGGGTCATCATCGCCGTGGGCGTGATGGTGGCGAACTTCCTGTCGACCCTGATCGACCGCTCGACCAACGGGGCGGACGGATTCGCGTCCAACATCGTGAAATGGGCGACCATAGCGCTCGCCACCGCCATGGGGCTGCGCTTCATGGGGATCGCGGACGAGATCGTGATCCTGGCCTTCGGCCTCATCCTGGGGTCGGCGGCGGTGGCCGCCGCGCTCGCCTTCGGCATCGGCGGCCGGGAGGCGGCGGCGAAGCTGCTGGAGCGGTGGACGAGGGACGGCGGTGGGAAGGGCTAAGCGCGCCTCTCCCCCGACACGCAGTACGAGGGGAGAGGGCAGGGTGAGGGGCGACGGGACGGAGCCGTCCCGCAATGCTCGCCGCAACTGATATCCCGGCTGAGCCGCCGGAGAGGGTGAGAGGCCGGCGCCGCCCCTCACCCAGTCTCTCCCCTCTCGCTTCGCGGGGGGAGAGGAGAAGCTACACCCGCTCGACGATGATCGCCGGGGCCATGCCGCCGGCGGCGCACATGGTGACCAGGCCGCGCTTGAGGTCGCGACGTTCCAGTTCGTCGATGATCGTGCCGATCAGGATGGAGCCGGTGGCGCCGATCGGGTGACCCAGGGCCATGGCGCCGCCGTTCACATTGACCTTCTCGCGGTCGAGCTTGAGGTCGCGGATGAATTTTTCGGCCACGACCGCGAACGCCTCGTTGATTTCCCACAGGTCGATGTCGTCCGGCGTGAGGCCGGCCTTCTTAAGCACTTTCAGCGCGGCCGGGACCGGGGCGTTCAGCATGAGCGTGGGGGAATCACCGACGTTGGCCATGGCGACCACGCGGGCGCGGGCCTTCAGGCCGTTCTTCGCGGCGTACTCCGGCGAGGCCAGCAGGACGGCGGCGGCGCCGTCCACGACGCCCGAGGAATTCCCGGCGTGGTGGAAGTGGCGGATCTTCAGGTCGGGGTAGACCTGATTGATCAGGCCGGCGAGGGTCGTGCCCTTTTCGTCGAGCGGCGCGTTGGCCATCGCTTCGAACGAGGGCTTCAGCGAGGCGAGGCCCTCCAGCGTCGTCTGCGGACGGGGGAATTCCTCGCGGTCGAGCGCCACCGTGCCGTCGTCGCGATGGACCGGCACGAGCGAACGGTCGAAGCGGCCCTCGCGGACGGCGACGTCGGCGCGCTGCTGGCTGACGTAGGCCAGTTCGTCCAGGGCTTCGCGGGTGATGCCCTCCATGGTGGCGATGGCGTCGGCGCAGACCCCCTGGTGGGACTGCGGGTGCTTGGCGCGCAGGCGGGTGTTGCCCGAGTCCAGCAGGGCGGGGCCGCCGTCGGGGCCCTGCATCGAGGCGGTCGCGGCGGTGTAGGACATCATCTCGGCGCCGCCGGCAATCACCAGGTCCTCCATCCCCGACATGATCGAGGCGGCGGCCATGTTCACGGCGGTGATGCCCGAGCCGCAGAAGCGGTCGAGGGTGACGCCCGAGGCGCGCACGTCGTAGCCGGCGTCGAGGGCGGCCATGCGGCCCAGGTCCCCGCCCTGCTTGCCGCGCTGGGACGAGGTGCCCCACACGATGTCCTCGACGTCCGAGGTCTTGAGCTGGTTGCGCTCGGCCAGCGCCTTCAGGACGGTGGCGGCCAGGTGCTGCGGATGGAATTCGGCGAGCGCGCCCTTGCCGACCTTGCCGATGCCGCGCGGGGTGCGGCAGGCGTCGATGATGAGAGCTTCGGGCATTTGGGATCCTCCCCTGGAATTCTTCGCGGCGAAATCAGCTTGCCGGACGTGGCGTCAGTCCAGCGGAATTCGATGTTGTCGCCGCGACATGATGTGCGTACGTTGTAAATCTAACAACTGTTCGAGGACCTGACCCATGGCCCTGCCGCCCGTGCTCCGTGACCGCCTGCGTCTGCCCGTGATCGCCAGCCCGCTGTTCATCATCTCGGGGCCGGACCTGGTGATCGCCCAGTGCAAGGCGGGCATCGTGGGTTCGTTCCCGGCGCTGAACGCGCGGCCGGCCTCGCTGCTCGACGAGTGGCTGCACCGGATCACCGAGGAACTGGCCGCGTGGGACCGGGATCACCCCGACACGCCCTCGGCGCCGTTCGCGGTGAACCACATCGTGCACAAGACCAACGACCGGCTGGAGCACGACCTGGAGGCCTCGACCAAGTGGAAGGCGCCGATCGTCATCACCTCGCTGGGCGCGCGCGAGGACGTGAACGCGGCGGTTCACTCCTACGGCGGCGTCGTCATGCACGACGTCATCAACGACCGCTTCGCCCGCAAGGCGGTGGAGAAGGGCGCCGACGGCCTGATCGCGGTGGCGGCCGGCGCGGGCGGCCACGCCGGGAGGCTGTCGCCCTTCGCCCTGGTGCAGGAGATCCGCCAGTGGTTCGACGGGCCGCTCGCCCTGTCGGGCTCGATCGCCAACGGCCATGCGATCCTGGGCGCCCAGGCCATGGGCGCCGACCTCGCCTACATCGGCTCGGCGTTCATCGCCACTGAGGAGGCCAACGCCGACCAGGCCTACAAGGACATGATCGTCGCCTCGTCGGCCGACGACATCGTCTATTCCAACCTCTTCACCGGCGTGCACGGCAACTACCTGGCGCCGTCGATCCGTGCCGCCGGCATGGACCCTGAGAACCTGCCGGAATCGGATCCCTCGAAGATGAACTTCGGCTCGGGCGGCAACCAGAAGGCCAAGGCCTGGCGCGACATCTGGGGCTGCGGCCAGGGGATCGGCGCCGTGAAGGACGTGCCCCCCGCGGCCGACCTCGTGGCGCGGCTGGCCGAGGAATACGAGAAGGCCAAGGCCGAGCTGGCGGAGAAGACCTCCTTCACCGCCGGCCGCGTCCTGATGGCGGCGGAGTAGCTTCCGGCGCTTCGTCCGATGGCGGACGGAATGGTATGGTCGGGTGCGCGGCGGCCCGGTATCTTCCCGCCATGCCGAATCTCCCGCGCCTCGCCCCGATCGCAGGTTTGCTGTTCGCCGCTGCAGGCCCCGTCGCCCACGCCCAGACCGTCCCCACCCGGAACGAACAGCCCACACCGATCAGCCAGGAGCAGTTCCTCGCCCTGATGGGCCGGCTGGACGCCCTGGAGAAGCGCAACGACGAGCTGGAGAAGCAGGTCTCGGCGCTCCGGGGCCAGGCCGCGGTCGCCGACAAGGCGATCGCCGAGCGGACCGCCGAGTCGAAGGTCTCGATGGCGGGCGGGCGGCCCACGTTCTCCAGCGCGGACGGGCAATTCACCGCGTCGCTGCGCGGCGTCGCCCAACTCGACGCGGCGACCTACGATCAGGATGCGCCCGGGCCGGCGGCCAGCGACTTCCGGCGCGGCTCGCTGGGCGATGCGACCGAGGCCGAGCGGGCGCGCGACCTGGCCGACGGGACCAACCTGCGCCGGGTGCGGCTGGGGATCGAAGGCAAGGCCTGGGGAGACTGGGGCTACAATATCCTGGTGGACTTCGGCGGTTCCGGCGTCGAGGAGCCGGGCCGGATCATCAGCGCCTATGTGGACTACGCAGGCCTGAAGGGCGTTCGTCTGAGAGCGGGCGCGTTCCCGCAGACCACGGGGCTCGAGGACGCCACCTCAAGCTCGTCCACCCTGTTCCTGGAACGGGCGGTCGCGGCCGAGCTGGTGCGCAACCTGGCGGGCGGCGACGGCCGCACCGGTCTGGCGGCGATGGCCAGCGGCGCGCGCTGGAGTCTGGCCGGGACCCTCACCGGCGGCGTGATCCAGAGCTCGAGTTTCGACGAGCAGACGGGCTTCATTGGCCGGGCGACCTTCGCGCCCGTGCTGACCAAGGCCACGGTCGTTCACCTGGGCGCCACCGCCAACCTGGTCTTCCAGCCGGCCGCGACGGGCGCGGACATCCCGCCGGCCGGCGCCGCGACGCCGGTGCGGCTGCGCGAGCGGCCCGAACTGCGGGTGGATGGGACGAGGCTGGTGGACACCGGCTCCATCGATGCCGACGGCGTGACGGCGCTTGGTCTGGAGCTTGGCCTCCAGCATCGGAACCTCAGCCTGCAGGGCGAGCACTTCTGGATCGACGTGGAGCGGCGAGCGGCGGGCCTGCCGGATCCGGAGTTCTCGGGCTGGTACGTGCAGGGGGCGTGGACGATCACCGGCGAGCCCCGGCGCTACAGCGCCGCGGCGGGCGGCTTCGATGCGCCGAAGGTGGAGGCGCCCTTCGACCTCGCTCGCGGGACCTGGGGCGTCTGGGAGCTGGCGGCGCGCTATTCCGACCTCGACCTCGACTATCTGGCCGGAGCGGCGGGGACGGCGCCGGTTGCGGGCGCCATCCGCGGGGGAGAGCAGAAGATCCTCACCCTGGGTCTCAACTGGTATCCGAACGGCAACGTGCGGTTCCTGGCGGACTACCAGCGCGTCGACGTGGTGCGGCTGTCGCCGGGCGGGACGGCGTTCGGCGCGGGGGGCCTGACGCCGCCGGCGGGGGCGCAGATCGGCCAAGACTACGACGTGTGGTCGATCCGGACCCAGTACGCCTTCTAGCGCGATCCGCAAAAGCGGACACCGGTCTTGCGACCAGGTGGCGCTCAAGGCTCTAGGGGAGCGCCGCGGTCAGGCGGACTCGGCCCGTCGCTCGAAGCGCTGGACCAGGCGATCACGGCTCCACAGCTCCATGCCGCGACCGTCAGCGTGGTCCAGTGCGCGCTGGGCGGCGTCGGCGTCGTCCTCGCCGTCGAACTCCACGACTCCGCGGATATGGTTCGCTTCGTCGAGGAAGTAGAGCCGGTAGTCCGTCATGACGCCCCTCTCGGTCCGCCCCTGGTCCGGCCAATGGAGCAAGCTAGCACATCCTTTGGTTGTGAGAGAAGCGCGAGTTCTACCTGATGGGCGAGCATTTCGAGCCGCGCGGCGCCTGCTGGCGCTCGGCGTGCTCGCGCAAGGTTTCGCGGGCGTCGCGGATTCGGGCGCGCACGGCGGCGATCTGGTCCTTCAGGCCGTCGGCGGCGCGCTGCGCCTCGGCTTCGGCCTCGGAATCGGTCTTGTCGGGCTTGCGCCCTTCAGAGTCGCTCATCGAGGACTTGCATCCCGATCCTGGACGCCCGGTGCATCGGACGCCGGCTCCTGAGCGGGAGGAGGCCTCCCGGCGGCGTTGCAGCTGCCCACACCGCTGAAAGGGGTTGGGTAAAGGCCTTCTCGCCAGGCTGCAAGCTGAGCCATGACTCCTTCTTGGGGCCTTTCGCCGCTTCGGGCGTTTGGCGGGAAAGGAGCGCTGGGCATGGCCCCAGCCCTCGACACCCTTCAACGCCGCTTCGCGGTCCACGCGGCCGCCGAGGCCCCGGCGTGCGCGCGCCTGGTGGACGGCGTCAGCTTCGAGGACGCCGCGCTGCACTTCCTGGAGGACAGCCATCCGGACGCCGAGGGCGAGACGGTGCAGCTCTTCGTGGAGGACTGCGAAAGCGGCGAGCGCCAGTGTTTCTGCGTCGATCTGGAGACCGGCGACGCGGCGCCCTGCGATTAGCCCCGCCTCCGGCGAACCCGAGGCGGGGCCCTTCGATCAGAGGACGCCCAGCATCTCGGCCACCAGCGGGTGGCGGACGATGTCGCGTTCGGCGAGGCGGACCACGGCGATGTTGCCGACCTCCTCCAGCCGCTCGGCGACGGGGCCGAGGCCCGAGAGCTCGGGCAGCAGGTCGGACTGGTTGGGATCGCCCGTGACCACCATGGTCGAGTGCCAGCCCAGGCGGGTCAGCAGCATCTTGAGCTGGACGTAGGTGCAGTTCTGGGCCTCGTCGATCACGACGAAGGCGTTGTTGAGCGTGCGGCCGCGCATGAAGCCCACGGGTGCGATCTCGATGGCGCCCTCGGCCATCAGGGCCCGAACCCGCTTCATCGACAGGCGGTCGGACAGCGCGTCATAGAGGGGGCGCAGGTAGGGTGCGAGCTTGTCCTCGGCGTCGCCCGGCAGGAAGCCGATGGATTCGCCGGCCTCCACCGCGGGGCGCGAGAGCACGATGCGGCCGACCCGGCCGCTCTCCAGCGCTTCCACGGCCTTGGCGATGGCCAGATAGGTCTTGCCGGTGCCGGCCGGGCCCAGGGCCATGACGAGGTTCTTGGAATCGATGGCCTCGATCAGTTCCTGCTGGCCCGGCGACTTGGCCTTGATGGTCTTGAGATAGGCCTGTTCGCGATCGTCGTTGTGATGAGCGAGCGGCGACCAGCCCCGATCGACCGGCAGCCGGCGAACCTTATCGTCCCCCTCGAACTGACCGGCGTCGAACGCGCCTTCGCGCAGCTGTCGCTTCGTGGCTCGCTTGCTCATCAAGGCCTCCTTGGGGGCAAGAAAAAAGGGCGTCCCATGCTTGGGAGCGCCCTTCGGAAACGTGGGTGAGAACGATGCGGCGGCATGCGGAGCCCGGGGGCTCGCCGGCTTGGTCCGGTCCGGGCGAAACGGCCCGGGAAAGCAACAGACTGAGCGCCATCCACTCCGTCCAGCGCGAGACGCGGAGGCGAAACCACCGCGGCGGCTTCCGGGAGGGCTTTCGCCCCCTCGAATCGCCCGACTAGAATGATCGTAACGTCCTTTCCGAGTCGTTAAACGCCCCATTCACAGAAAGCATTGAGCCGCCCAGATGAGTGTCTACAACTTAGGCAGTGTGACGCCGCAATTACCGAATGATGACGAATACTGGATTGCGCCGACCGCGGCCGTGATGGGCAACGTGGTTCTCAAGAAGAATGCGTCCGTGTGGTGGGGCGCCACCGTGCGCGGCGACAACGACCCCATCGTGATCGGCGAGGGGTCGAACGTGCAGGACGGCAGCGTGCTGCACACCGACACCGGCTGGCCGCTGACCATCGGGGCCGACGTCACCATCGGCCACATGGTGATGCTCCACGGCTGCACGATCGGGGACAACAGCCTGGTGGGGATCGGCTCGATCGTCCTGAACGGCGCGAAGATCGGGAAGAACTGCCTCATTGGCGCCAACTGCCTGATCACCGAGGGCAAGGAGATTCCCGACAACTCGCTGGTCATGGGCGCGCCCGGCAAGGTGATCCGCGAGATCAGCGACCAGCAGGCCGCCGTGATGGCGGCGGGCTCTCGCCACTACGTCGAGAACTGGAAACGGTATCGGCGGGAACTCGCCGTCGTCGCTTGACGAACGTGGCGGCGCCCCTCCCTTGATGCCCGCAAGCACAAGGGAGGACGCCATGGCCTACGAGTTCATCAAGGTGGAGCGGGAAGGACCGATCACCACCTTCATCCTGAACCGGCCCGACGTGATGAACGCGCTGCACTCGCCGGCGCACTTCGAGCTGCACGAGGCCTTCGACGCCTTCGCGGCCGACCCGGAGCAGTGGGTGGGCATCGTCACAGGCGCGGGCGACCGCGCGTTCTCGGCCGGCAACGACCTGAAGCACCAGGCCTCGGGCGGGGCGATGAAGTCGCCGCCGTCGGGCTTCGCGGGCCTGACCTCGCGATTCGACCTGACCAAGCCGCTGATCGCGGCGGTAAACGGGGTGGCGATGGGCGGCGGCTTCGAGATCGCGCTCGCCTGCGACATCATCATCGCCTCGGAGAACGCGACCTTCGCCCTGCCGGAGCCGCGCGTGGGCCTTGCGGCCCTGGCCGGCGGCCTGCACCGATTGCCGCGGGCCATCGGGGTCAAGCGGGCCATGGCCATGATCCTCACCGCCCGGCGCGTCTCGGCCGCCGAGGGCAAGGAACTGGGCTTCGTGGCCGAGGTGACCGCGCCCCAGGACCTGATGCGCACGGCGCGCGAATGGGCCAAGCAGATCTGCGAGCTTTCGCCCATGTCGATCCGGGCGTCCAAGGAAGCTGTCTACAGGGGCCTGGACGAACCCACGCTGGAGGCCGCGATCCGCGGCCAAGGCAAGTATCCGGCGGTGGCGGCGCTCTTCACCTCGGAAGACTTCAAGGAGGGGCCGATGGCCTTCGCCCAGAAGCGTCCGCCCCAATGGAAGGGCCGCTGACCGGCGGCTTGTTCCCCAACGGCAATCCCGTCACAGTCCGGCGGGACCCTGGGGGATGGACATGGCCGATATCGACGCCGGAGGCATAATCGGGGGCGCGATCCAAGGCGGCGCGGCCGCAGCCGCGGTGGATCGTCCGATAGGCGAGGCGGGCGAGGCGCATCATGCCTGCGCCGACTGCGGGACCGAGGTCGTCGGCCGCTTCTGTCACCAGTGCGGCCAGCCGGCGCACATCCACCGGACCCTGACCCACCTGGGCGAGGAGGTGCTGCACGGGGTCATGCACTTCGACAGCCGGATGTGGCGCACCCTGCCGCTGCTCGCCTTTCGGCCCGGCCGGCTGACGCGGGAGTGGGTGCACGGAAAGCGCTCGCGCTACGTCTCGCCGCTGGCCATGTTCCTGTTCACGGTCTTCGTCATGTTCATGGGCCTGAGCTACATGCCGGCCAAGGAGAAGGCGCCCCTGCCGCCGGCGCAGCAGGCCCTCGTGCAACGGCTCGCCGACCAGATCGGCAAGGTGCGGGAGGCCGAGGCCAAGGTGCTGACGGCCAAGACGCCGGAGGCGCGCGCCGAGGCCGAGGCGAAGGCGACGGCCGAACGACAGGAGCTGGAGACGATCAGCGCCCAGCTCAACGCCATGGACGTCCCCCAAGACGCCGGCTTCGACTGGAAGGACGAGATCCGCCGCCGCGCGACGGCCGGGGACCTCAACATGAACCTGGAGAACAAGGCGCTGGAGGCCAAGATCCGGCACAAGCTCGAGAACCCGGAGCTGGCGCTCTACAAGCTGCAGCAGGCGTTCTACAAATTCTCGTTCCTGCTGATCCCCATCTCCATCCCCTTCGTGGCGCTGCTGTTCCTGTGGAAGCGGGGCTTCACGCTCTACGACCACGGGGTTTTCGTCCTCTACTCGCTGACCTTCATGTCGATGCTGGTCATGGTCACGGCCGTTGCCACCCGGATCGGCGGGATCACCTCGGCGCTGGTGTGGATGGCCGCCCCCTTCGCCGTGCCCGCGCACATGTTCTTCCAGCTCAAGGGCGCCTACGGCCTGGGGACGTTCTCGGCCCTCTGGCGGACCTGGTTCCTGCTGTGGTTCTGCGCATTCGCGCTGTTGCTCTTCGTGGCGGCGGTGACGATCCTGTCGGCCTGACCTCGCGGCACGCTTGCGCAAACGTGACGCCTGCGTCAGGTTCGCCGGCAATCGCATAAGGTTAAGGGAAGAGCGCCCGTGGAACGGTACGACTACATCATCATCGGCGCGGGCTCGGCCGGCTGCGTGCTGGCGAACCGGCTGACCGAGGACGGGACGACCAGGGTCCTGCTGCTGGAAGCCGGCGGCAAGGACGCCTCGCTTCTGGTGCGGATGCCCGCGGGCGTGGGCGCGCTGATCGGCAAGCCGGGCCCGTACAACTGGGGCTTCTGGACCGAGGAAGAGCCGAACCTCGACAACCGCCGCCTCTGGTGGCCGCGGGGCAAGGGCTGGGGCGGCTCGTCGTCGATCAATGGCATGATCTACATCCGCGGCCACGCGCGCGACTACGACCAGTGGCGGCAGATGGGGCTGGCGGGCTGGGGCTACGCCGACGTCCTGCCCTACTTCAAGCGCTCCGAGACCTTCGAGGGCGGCGCCGACGCCTGGCACGGCGGCGAGGGGCCGCTGCACGTTTCCAAGGCCGCGTCGCCGAACCCGATCTACAAGGCGGCCATCGAGGCCGGCGCCCAGGCGGGCCACAAGGTCACCGGCGACTTCAACGGCTACCAGCAGGAAGGCTGGGGCCCCTATCAGATGACCATCAAGGACGGACAGCGGTGGAGCGCGGCGCGCGGCTACCTGCATCCGGTCCTCAACCGACCGAACCTGACCTGCCTGACCGGCGCGCGCACGACGCGGGTGCTGGTGGAGAACGGCCGGGCCGTGGGCGTCGAGGTGGTGGAGGGCAAGCAGCCCGCGCGGGCCATCTACGCCGACGCCGAGGTGATCGTGGCCGCGGGCGCGGTGCAGTCGCCGCACATCCTGCAGCTCTCGGGCATCGGCGACCCCGACGCCCTCGGCAAGCACGGGATCAAGGCGATCCACGCGCTGAAGGGCGTCGGCGCCAACCTCCAGGACCACCTGGACGCCTGCCTGTCGTGGGAGTGCCCCAAGCCGATCACGATCTATTCGATGCGCAAGGGGGTGAAGCAGCTCTTCGTCGGCCTGAACTACATGCTCTTCAACAAGGGCATCGGGCGGGAGAATTTCCTGGAGAGCGGCGCCTTCCTGCGCTCGCGGCCCGACCTGGACCGGCCGGACCTGCAGATCCACACCGTGCTGGCCATCATGCAGGACCACGGCAAGGTGCAGGTGAACAAGGACGGCTTCACCTTCCACGTCTGCCAGCTTCGGCCCGAGAGCCGGGGCAAGGTGGGTCTCAAGTCCGCCGACCCGTTCGCCGATCCCGCGATCTTCGCCAACTACCTCTCGACCGAGGAAGACCGCCGCGCCATGCGCGAGGGCGTGAAGATGATGCGCGACGTGGCCGCCCAGGCGGCGCTCGATCCCTATCGCGGGCCGGAATACTCGCCGGGCAAGGACGTGAAGACCGACGCCGAGATCGACGCCTGGATCCGTCGCAGCGCCGAGACGATCTACCATCCCGTGGGCACCTGCCGCATGGGCGCGGCGGGCGACGCCATGGCGGTGGTGGACGGTGAATGCCGCGTCCAGGGCCTGTCCGGCCTGCGTGTCGTTGACGCCTCGGTGATGCCGACCCTGATCGGCGGCAACACCAACGCCCCCACGATTATGATCGCCGAGAAGATCTCGGACGCCATCCGCGGCAAGGCCTACCTGCCGGCGGACGACGCGCCCGTGTACGGCGACGAGAAGGCGGCGGCCTAAGGGGCCGCGGCGGCGCCCGCCGCCGGCCGCACCTCGATCCGGAAGGCGGTTTCGTCCTTCAGCCAGGCCTGGGCCGCGCGGCGGACGTCGGCGGCCGTGACCTTCCGCGTCCCCGGCAGGGTCTGGCGGATGGCGTCGAGCCGGCGCGGATCGGCCTGGGCGCCCGAGAGTTCGCCCAGCCAGTACTGGTTGGTGAGCTGGGCCTTCTGCAGGCGCTCAAGGCGCGGGGCCTTGGCTCGGGCGAGCTCGTCGGCTGCCGGTTCCTTGGCCTTCAGGTTCGCGACGATCCTGGCCACGTCGTCGAAGAACGACGGCAGCTTCCCGGGCGGCACCTCGACGCTGGCGGCGAGGTAGCCCCAGCCCGGCCAGACCAGGCTGTGGGTCACGCCCACGTTCGGCGAATAGGTCGCGCCCTGGGCTTCGCGCAGTTCGTCGAGCAGGCGCAGCTTCAGGACCTCGCCCAGCACGGCGGTCTCGCGGGCCTGCTGGGGATTGGCGAAGTAGTCGGCGGTCGGCCAGGCGATGAGTCCTATGGACTGGTCGGCCCGCCCCTTGTGGGTGAGCACGACCGGAGCGCCGCCGCCCTTGGGGAAGGCCACCTTGCGGGCGTTCTCGGGAACGGGTCGGGGCTCGGGCCTGGGCGGCAGGGCGCCGAAGGTGGCGGCCACGGCGGCGATGGCGTCGTCCACGGTCACGTCGCCGACCACCAGCACCTCGACCGGCCCGGCCTCCACGTGCGGCAGCACTGCGCCGGTCAGGTCGTCGAGCCTCGCCCCGGCGATCTCCTGCTGGCTCGGGAAGGTCCAGCGGCGGTCGCCGGCGTGGAGCAGGCCGGGGAGGTCGCGGTTGAGCACCCCGCCATCGGTGGATTCCAGCTGGTCGTGCGCGGTCTGGTAGGCGGCCTTCAGCCGCGTGAACGCCTCTTCCCTGAGGCCCGGTTCGGAGAGGTAGGCCGCGAGCACCTGGAGTTGGGTCGGCAGGTCGCCGGTGCGGGTCGAGCCAGTGAAGGCGAAGGTGTCGTCCGTGAGGCCGAACCGGGCGCCATAGACCTTGGCCGCCAGGACCCGCTCCATGTCGTCGGTGTCGATCTTCTTGAGCCCGCCCTCGATCCAGGCGTTGGCGAGCCAGGCGGGGCTCTGCCGGTCGGACGGCAGGTCCAGGAGGCCGTCGCCGACGTTCACGCGCACCAGCACCTCGTCGTCGCGGAACCGCGTCGGCTTGACGGTCAGGCGGACGCCGTTTTCGAAGCGGACGAAGGTGGTCCCGAGGTCGGCGATCTCGCGGCGCTCCGCGACCTTGCCGGCCGGGCCGAAGCTCTCGTAGGGCCAGCTCACGGCCGAGGCGGCTTCCGGCGGTGAGACCGGCCGGGCGCGCGAAGCCTCGAACGTGGCGAGCAGGGTCTTCTCGCCGCCGTCCACCGGTCTGGGCGTGGCCATGAAGACCAGCGGGCCCTGGCCCTGGAAGACCGTCTTGAGGGCGGTGGAGACGGTCTCGGCCTTCAGGTCCTTCACCACGTTCTCGAAGAAGGCGAGTTCGTCGGCCGGCGAGGTGACCACCTGGTCGTCGGCGAGGGAATTCACGATCTCATTGGCGAGCTCGACCTGCCGGCGGGTGGCGGCGCCGGCGGCGGCGGCCCGAAGCAGGGCCCGCATCTCCTCGATCTCCCGGTCGAGCTCGGCCTGGGAGACGCCGTACTGGACGGCGCGACGCTGCTCCTGCTCGGCGGCGGCCATCGCCTCGGCCCAGCGGGCCGGCTCGGCGTTGACGCTGACGAGGGCGATCTCGGCCTCGTCCTCCTGCTGGAACTGGTAGGCCACGGCGCCGATGAACGGCGGATCGGCGGCGCGCGCGATGGTGGCGTAGCGGCGGTTCAGGATCGCGAGACCCAGGTTCTCGATGAGGTCGCGGCGACGCTTGGCCCGGGTGTCCGGCGCGTGGTCGGGCGGCGAGATCCAGGCGACCTGCAGCGAAAGCTGGGCGCCGGGCTCCAGAACCAGCTTCGCCTCCGGACCGCGCGGCTGGACGCGGCCTTCGGACGGCGGGACCCCGGCCGGGCCCTCGCCCTGCCAGTCCGCGAACCGCGCGCGGATCTTCGCCTCCATGGCGTCCACATCGAAGTCGCCCACGGCGACGAACACCGCCCGCTCCGGCCGGTACCAGCGGCGGTAGAAGTCGGCGATTTCCGAGGCCGGCGCGGTCCTCAGCACCTCGACCTTGCCGATCGGCATGCGGGTGGGCAGGCGCTGCCCCTTCAGCCAGAAGGCCAGGCGCTCCTTCACGACCCGATAGCCGGGCGTGTCGCGGGCGCGCTCCTCCGACAGCACCACCCCGCGCTCGCGGTCCACGGCGTCCGGATCGATGCTGAGGTTCGAGGCCGCCTCGCGCATCAGCATCAGCGACGTTTCGACCGTCTCCGCGTCGGTGCGCGGCAGGTCGAGCATGTAGGTGGTCTCGGAGAAGCCGGTGGAGGCGTTGGTGTCCGGCCCGAAGGCCAGGCCCAGGCGCTCCAGCATCTTGAGCATCTCGCCTTCCTTCACGCCCTTCGAGCCGTTGAAGGCCATGTGCTCAAGGAAGTGGGCGAGGCCCTGCTGGGCGTCGGTCTCGTCCAGGGAGCCGGCGTCGAACCACAGGCGGAAGGCGCCCTGGCCGGCGGGAATCGACTGCTTGCGGATGGCGTAGCGCATGCCGTTGGGCAGGACGCCGAAGCGGATGTCCGGATCGGCGCGGAGATCCGAGGCGGCCTGAGGCCAGGCGGCGGGCCCGACGGAGGCCTGGGTATGCGGTGAGGCCGCGGCGGCCGGCAAGACGGCGCAGAGCAGCGCGGCCGCGGAGACGAGCGCCGCGCGCAGGGGACGGTTCATTCGCAATGTCTCGGGAAATCCTTCAAGGCCGGGCCACCATCGCGGAGCCCGGCGGCGGCGGCAAGGCGCAAGCTAGGCGGCATTCGGGACGGCGGTTCGCCTCACCGCTCGCTTCGGGCCCAAAGACCGCTTACATGGGGGCGATGGACGCCGCCCTATTCGAAGCGCCCGCGGACGGCGGTCCGCGCCTGCCGAATCCGCATCAGCCGGGTTCACGCCGGGCGCCGGAGCCGGTGTTCAACGCGCCCTGGATCGTCCTGCTGCTCACCGCCGTGATCGTCGGCGGCTACGCCTGGCAGAGCCGGTTCCCGCTGGATTCGGTGGCGCTGTCCTACGCCTTCTCGCCGGCGATGCTGGGGGAGGGGCGCTGGGAACGGCTCGTCACGTCCCTGTTCGTGCATGGCAACTGGATGCACGCGCTGATGAACGCCGGCTTCGCACTGGCCTTCGGAACCCCGGTGGCGCGCCAGCTCCGGGCCGACCGCGCCGGCGGCGCGCTGGTGTTCGTTCTCTTCTATCTGGTCTGCGGGGCGCTCTCGAGCCTGGGCTATGCGGCGCTGCACCCCGGCGGGCAGGCGGCGCTGGTCGGCGCCTCGGGCGCGGTGTCGGGCCTGATGGGCGCGGCGGCGCGGCTGATGGGCGGCCATGGACGGCTGGGGCCAATCTTCTCCCGCACGGTCCTCGGCATGGGGGCGGTGTGGTTCGCGATCAACGCCGCCATCGGCCTCCTGGGCTCGGGCCTGCTGCCCGGGACCGAGGGGGCGGGCGTGGCCTGGGAGGCCCACATCGCGGGCTTCATCGCCGGCGCGGTGGCCTTCGGACCCTTCGTCCGGCTCGCGCAACGGGCCTGAAGTCCGGCCTGACCGGCCCTTCACGCGTGCGTGACCCGCGCGCCCACGGCATTGAAAAGCCAGTCGTTCTGCGCAACGCTGTTATCTCAAGGAAACGGGAATGGAGAGGCCCATGCTGGTCTCGCAGATCCTAAGGTCCAAGGGCGACACGGTGTTCACGACCCGCCCGACCGAGACGGTGGCGGAGGTGGCGGGCCTGCTGCACGCCCGCGGCGTCGGGGCCCTGGTGGTGCTGGACTCCGATCGGGTGGTCGGCATCGTCTCCGAACGCGACATCGTCCGCGCCGTGGCCGAACGGGGGCAGGCGGCGCTCGCCCGGCCGGTCTCGGACTTCATGACCGCCAACGTGCTGTTCGCAGAGCCCGGCGAGACGGTGGACGGCCTGCTCGGCCGCATGACCGACCGGCGGATCCGCCACCTGCCGGTCTGCCGCAACGAACGGCTGGTGGGCATCGTCTCGATCGGCGACCTGGTGAAGTCGAAGATCTCCGAGGTGGAGGCCGAGGCCGACGGCCTGAAGGCCTATATCGCGGCAAGCTGAGGGATACCCTCCGACGGAGGGCTGGAAGCCGGCTGCCCGCCGGCGAAAGGGCGGGGAAGGACACGCGAACCTTCCCCGCCCGTTTCCTGTGCGGCCGAAATATTCCTATTTTGTTCTTAACCCCGGGGGCGGTCCGGGGCTAGATTGTCCGCTCGGCAACGTGCGGGCGAGGGAGATGGACATGACTGGCCGGAGTGGCGCGGGACCGGCGCGAGGGCGTGGCCTGGACGACCGACGTGACGAGTATTCTTTGACTTTGCGCGAGCACATGGAGCTCGCGAAGGCGCCCAAGCTTCAGCGCGGCGTTAGCCAACAATCACCCATTTCGCCCGGTGAAATTCCTCGAATGGCGGCCAACTACGTGGGCAAGGGGTGGAATGCGCCCAATACACTGTTTGGTTTGGCGTATGGCGGCGCAGGTCACGTTGCGGGGGAGTTGAACCGTCTGCGGTCCGGCGATCAACCAAATCCACGGATTCGACTTGGCCATAACGCCGTGGAATTCATCAATAATCCCGGCGGTGGCGTCAGCGCGGTCACGCTTGGCAACGCAACAGTCCACCATGACGATCCCTACGCGAAACGCGATCCCGCCTATATGGCGCACGAGGAAGCCCACACTCGACAAGGCGAGCTGCTGGGGCCGTTTTACTTGCCCTCAAACATCCTCGGCGGGCTGAGCGCGCTGGCTTTGGATCGGGATAGCCGCGGGCGACCCGACTGGCATGGTCCACACAACTGGAATGAGCGCGGGCCCCAAGGTACGCCGCCCCGCCCTTGGCCGCCGAAATGAAGGCTTTCCTGGTCGGTGCGAGTCTGGTGCTCACCGGCTGTTACGACGTGTTTCCCAATCTCACCGTCGTGAACGCAGCGGGAATCCCCGTCACGCTCGTGAAGGAACGCCGGGACGCCGATCCGGAGAGGGTGCGGGTCGGCCCCGGCGTGGAGTCGCGGCCGGTCTTTCCCTATTTGCCCGACTTCGTGATCGAGGCGAACGGGTGCGTCTATCGCTACCTCCTACCGGAGATGGATGTGAACCATCCCTGGCGGACTTCGGACGACGCCGGGCGGTCCGTTCCCGACTAAGGCAGTTCCTATCCGGTCAGGCTGCAGCTGGGGCGGGACTTCAGCCTGAACCCGCTGAGCGTGGAGGCGAGGGGGATCGAACCCGAGGGCGCGCTGAAGTCAGATCAGGGCCACGGCTTCCCGGTGAAACCGGCCTCGGTCAGCTGCGGATAGGGGCGGAGAGATGATGATGCGCCGGGCCGCCGTGCTGATGCTCGCGATGACCGCAGCCGTGATGCTCGGGTCATGCAGCTCGCCGGGCTATCTCCACGTCCTGAACGGTTCGGGCGCGCCGATCACCCTGCGGTTGGCGCCCTACTATGTCCATCCGACGTCGGTCACGGTGAAGCCCGGCGGATGGGCCCGGATCATAAGGTTCAGGTTGCCGCTTCCGGGACCGACCGTCCTGGCGCGGGGGTGCGCCTATACCTACGACCTTCCCACCGTGCCGCCCGGCCATCCGTTCGACGCCGGAATCGACGAACTGGTGCAGGTGAATCCGGACCATTCGGCGATGGCGCTGCCGCCCCGCGCTCGCGCCGTCATGCCAGTCGAGGCGCTGGAGGACCGTCAGCCGCCGGGCTTTCCCGTGCGGCCAATTTCCGTCAGCTGCGGTCAGGCCAGCGCGGAGGCCGCGGGATTCGCGGCGCCGGTGCGGGCCGCGTCGGCCAGGCTGTAGCCTTCCAGAATCTCGGCGGTCGCGTCGCGGGCGCGGGCCAGCGCCTCGCGCAGGGTGCAGGCCAGGAGGTCGGGGCAGTCGGCGCACTTGCGGAAGCCCAGGCGAGGGGAGACGCACGGCGCCAGCGCCAGGGGGCCGTCGATGATGCGGATGATCTCGGCGAAGGCGATCTCCCCGGCCGGACGGGCGAGGACGTAGCCGCCGAACTTGCCGCGGCGGCTGATCACCACCTGGTTGCGCGACAGCTCGAGCAGGATGGCTTCCAGGAACTTGCGCGGCGCGCCGGCGCGCAGGGACAGCTCGCCGGCCGAGAGCTGGGCGCCCCCGGCGCGGGCCAGCTCGACCAGGGCCCGCAGGCCGTACCTGGCCTTCTGCGACAGCATCTCGCCACCTCCGGGCTCCTTGTGGCGGGCGCGAGCGCCCCGCGCAAGGAATAGGGCGCAAGGAGGCGGCGAGAGGAGGCGGCGAGAGGAGGGGCGCCGCGCCAGGCTGTCGCACCTTCTTATGGAGGAGGCGCGGAGGCCCCGTCTCGGGAGCCGTGCGGAGGCCCGCCC
>NZ_JBKBRO010000013.1:35000-112307 GCF_046463815.1 Phenylobacterium sp.
ACGCCTGCCCGGTGCCGGAAGGTTAAAAGGAGGGGTGCAAGCTCCGAATTGAAGCCCCGGTAAACGGCGGCCGTAACTATAACGGTCCTAAGGTAGCGAAATTCCTTGTCGGGTAAGTTCCGACCTGCACGAATGGCGTAACGACTTCCCCACTGTCTCCAGCATAGGCTCAGCGAAATTGAATTCCCCGTGAAGATGCGGGGTTCCCGCGGTCAGACGGAAAGACCCTATGAACCTTTACTGCAGCTTCGCCTTGGCGTTAGCGGCAACATGTGTAGGATAGGTGGGAGGCTATGAAACCGGGGCGCCAGCTCTGGCGGAGCCAACCTTGAAATACCACCCTTGTTGCCGTTGACGTCTAACCGAGGTCCGTTATCCGGATCCGGGACATGGCGTGGCGGGCAGTTTGACTGGGGCGGTCGCCTCCCAAAGTGTAACGGAGGCGCGCGATGGTGGGCTCAGAGCGGTCGGAAATCGCTCGTCGAGTGCAATGGCATAAGCCCGCCTGACTGAGAGACTGACAAGTCGATCAGAGACGAAAGTCGGCCATAGTGATCCGGTGGTTCTGCATGGAAGGGCCATCGCTCAACGGATAAAAGGTACTCTAGGGATAACAGGCTGATTTTGCCCAAGCGTCCACAGCGACGGCAAAGTTTGGCACCTCGATGTCGGCTCATCACATCCTGGGGCTGGAGCAGGTCCCAAGGGTTCGGCTGTTCGCCGATTAAAGTGGTACGTGAGCTGGGTTCAGAACGTCGTGAGACAGTTTGGTCCCTATCTGCCGTGGGTGTACGAAGCTTGAGAGGATCTGTCCCTAGTACGAGAGGACCGGGATGGACACACCTCTGGTGGACCTGTCGTGGCGCCAGCCGCGCAGCAGGGTAGCTAAGTGTGGAATAGATAACCGCTGAAAGCATCTAAGCGGGAAACTAACCTCAAAACAAGGCTTCGCTGAGAGCCGTGGTAGACCACCACGTTGATAGGCCAGATGTGGAAGTGCGGCGACGCATGGAGCTTACTGGTACTAATCGCTCGATCGGCTTGATCGTTCTTATCAAAACTCATGAGAGCCTTGTCTTTGCTCTCTGATGTCGTCTCGACAAAGCATCCGCTTCGTTGACCTGGTGGCTATGCCGAGAGGTCCCCACCCGATCCCATTCCGAACTCGGTCGTTAAGCCTCTCAGGGCCGATGGTACTTCGTCTTAAGGCGCGGGAGAGTAGGTCGCCGCCAGGTCTACCAAGCGGATGCAATGATCCAGAACCCTTCAAAACACGATCACTAACACCGGCTTTGCCGCGGGGTGGAGCAGCCCGGTAGCTCGTCAGGCTCATAACCTGAAGGTCACAGGTTCAAATCCTGTCCCCGCACCCAAGATCGATCGGCCCTCGCGCACCCCGCGGGGGCCGTTTGCGTATGTGCGGCCGCCGGGACGGACGCCTCGCAGCGGCGGATTACGGCGAATTATCTTGGCCTTAGGACCTGCGCGCGACAGAAGGGGCCGACGCTGGGGGGCGTCGTCCTGCGCTCGAGGAGCTGAAGCGTGATCGGCCTTGCCCTAGCCGCCAACCTGGTCGTGGCCCAGGCGCCGGAACTTCCGCGCCTGCCGGAGATCCGGCGCGATCCCCAGATCACCTATGTGGACCGGTCGGGCGCCGTGATCGGGGTGCGAGGGGGCCGCTACGGCCCGCCCGTGGATCTCGCCAAGCTGCCGGCCTATGTGCCGGCCGCCTTCGTGGCCATCGAGGACCGGCGGTTCTACGAGCACAACGGCGTCGATCCCCGCGGCATCGCCCGCGCCGTCGTCGTGGCGGTGGGCGAGGGGCGGGCGACCCAGGGCGCGTCCACCATCACCCAGCAGCTCGCCCGCAACCTGTTCCTCAGCCAGGACCGCACCCTGGAGCGCAAGGCGACCGAGATCGCCTACGCCCTGCAGCTCGAACGCGCCTACACCAAGAAGCAGATCCTCGCCCTCTATCTCAGCCGGGTCTATTTCGGCTCGGGCGCCTACGGCCTGGAGGCGGCGTCCCAGCGCTATTTCAACAAGCCCGCGTCCCGCCTGACGGTCCGTGAGGCCGCCATCCTCGCCGGCGTGCTGCGCTCGCCCACGAACTACAACCCCGCCGAGGAGACCGAGGCCGCGCTCCAGCGCTCGAAGCTGGTGCTGGAGGCCATGGTCGAGACCGGCGCGCTCACGCCCGCCGCCAAGGCCAAGGCGCTGGCGCAGACCCCGCGCATCTACAAGAATCCGCCAGCGGAGCCTGCCGAATACTTCATCGACTGGATCGACGGGAACGTCCGCCAGACCGTCGGCAAGGTGAAGGCCGACATGGTGGTCGAGACCACGCTCGACCTGCAGATGGAGATGGCCGCGGCCGACGCGGCCAGGAGCACCGTGGCCCGTCACAAGGCCGCTCGCGCCGAGCAGGCGGCGGTCGTGGCCGTCGACGGCCTGGGTCGCGTGCGGGCGATGGTGGGCGGCCTGGACCATAGCGCCGCGCCCTACAACCGCGCCGCCAGCGCCAGACGCCAGGCGGGCTCGGCCTGGAAGCCGTTCGTCTACCTGACGGCGCTGGAAGCGGGCTGGACGCCCGATACGCCCGTGGTCGACGAGCCGGTGACCATCGGGACCTGGTCGCCCGAGAACTACAGCCAGACCTTCCTGGGCCCCATCACGCTCGAACAGGCGGTGGCCCAGTCGATCAACACCGTGGCCGCGCGCGTGGCCGACGAGGTGGGCCGCCCGGCGGTGGCCGCCACGGCGCGGCGGCTGGGGATCGCCTCGACCGTCAACACCGACCCGGCGATGGCGCTGGGAACGACGCTCGTCTCGCCGCTGGAGATGACCACCGCCTATGCGGTGCTGGGCAACGGCGGCTACCGGGTCCAGCCCTATGGCATCGAGCGCATCCGCACGCGGGCGGGCGTGACCCTTTACCAACGCAAGGCGCCGGCGCCCGTGTCTGTCGTCGGCAATCCGCCGCTCAGCGACCTGAACCGGATGCTGCGCACGGCGATCACCTCGGGAACCGGGGCGCGGGCGAGGATCCCGGGCTACGACCTGGCGGGCAAGACCGGCACCACCTCCGACTACAAGGACGCCTGGTTCTGCGGCTACACCGGCGGGCTCGCCGCCTGCGCCTGGGTGGGCCGGGACGACAACACGCCCATGGGCCGGATCACCGGCGGCGGCGCGCCGGCGGAGATCTGGCGGGGCTTCATGACCACGGCGCTGAAGCGCATTCCGGTGATCCCGATCCCCGCCGGGCCCGCCGTGCCACCGCCGCCGCCCGAAGAGGTCGCCCCCGAGGCGCCCCCACTCGAACCCGCACAGGCGGCCGAAACGCCCGCCCAGGACTTGCCTCGTGACCCCACGGGAGGCTAGCCCTAGGACAAGGGGAGAGCCGATGCGCCTGAGGACCTGGACGAGCGCCGCCCTCGCGGCCGGACTGGCGGGCGCCGCGGCGGCCCAAGGCCCGAACCTGGCGGGCCAGATGAAGCATGTGGTGAACCCGGCCGCGCTCGCCTTCTGGGCGGCGGGCAACGAGCCGCCCGAGCGCGAGACGCCACAGGCCGCCGAGGCGCGCTGGCGCGCGGCCCAGGCCGCGGCGAAGGTGCTGGAAGCCGAGGGTCGGAAGCTCGCCCAGGCGCCCTATGCCCGCCCCGGACGCTGGACGGAGTTCGCCGAGGCCATGGCCCAGGCGGGCGCCTCGGCCGGACCCGCGCTACAGGCCCGCGATGCGGAAGGGGCGTTCGCGGCGGGCGGCCGGCTCTACGATTCCTGCGACGGCTGCCACAAGGTCTACGCCCCCGTGCTGCGCTGAGGGCGCCATACGGCCGCCGCGATGCTCGGCCAATCCGGTGGAGGTCGCCCCTTCCGGAGTTGCGCATGCGCCGTCTATTCCTCGTCTTCACCGTCCTCGCCGTTCCGACGCTGGCCCACGCCGAGCCGGTGTCGGAGGCGCGCTCGGCCGTGGGCGCGTGCCTGGCGGCGATCATCGACGGGGCGCCGGTGCCCGACCAGATCAAGGGCGACAACGCGGAGATCCGGCGGGAGAGCCAGCCCGCCACCTGCACCGTGACCGTCACCGGCGGCGAACCGGCGGCCGTGCGCGCGGGCGTGATGGAGGCGCTGGAAAAGCGGGCCGAGCGCTTCTCGCCGGCCAAGACCCGATGGGATGCCGGCGCCTTCGCCAGCCGCGAGACCTTCTGCAGCCTGCCGGCGCGGCGGTCGTTCAACGTACTCGTCAGCACCGCCAGGCCCGGCGAGCCTCTGACGCTGACCGCCACGGTGCTGGAGACGAAGGAGCGGGATGCGCGCTGCGACCGCGACGAAGGCGTGCAGAGGCCCCTTCTGACGAACTAGGCGTTCCGCGCCATCAGGCCGCCGTCCACCGGGATGGTCGCGCCGGTGATGTAGGAGGCGGCCGGCAGGCAGAGGCTGAGCGTCATGTGGGCCACCTCCTCGGGCGTCCCATAGCGGCGCAGCGCCGTGCGCCGGCGCGCGAAGGTCTCGCGGTCGACCTCGGACAGGCTCTCGGTCATGCCGGTGAGGATCGGCCCCGGGCAGATGCAGTTGACGGTGATCCCCTCGGGACCGAGTTCGACGGCCAGCGCTCGGGTGAGGCCCGTGACGCCCGCCTTGGCCGCCGCGTAGGGGCTGTCGCGCGAGGTGGCGCCCAGGGCTTCGGTGGAGGCGATGTTGACGATCCTGGGGGCCGTGGAACGGCGCAGGTGGGGCAGGGCGGCGCGGACCAGCCGCTGGTGGGCGGTGAGCAGGACGGCCATGGCGCGTGTCCAGACGTCCTCGTAGTCCTCGGAATCTATGGGAGAAAAAGCCGATATACCGGCGTTGTTGACCAGGATGTCGAGGCCGCCGAACCGCTGGGCGACCTCGTCCACCACGCGGCGGATGGCGGCCGGATCGGAAACGTCCAGCGTCCAGGCCTCGGCGCTGAGGCGGTGGGCCTTCAGGGCTTCGGCGACGGCGGCCGCGCCGTTCGCGGAGACGTCCGTGACGGCCACGTGGGCGCCCTCGGCGGCGAAGAGTTCGGCGGTGGCCTTGCCCATTCCGCCGGCGGCGCCGGTGACGAGGACGACGGAGCCTCGGACGGAACGGCTGGTCATGACAGCGAAAGGCCTCCGTCCACGATGAGGGTCTGGCCCACGACGTAACCGGCTAGCGGCGAGGCGAGTAGCAGGGCGGCGCCCGCCATGTCCGCGGGCGTGCCCATGCGGCCAAGGGGGATGGCGCGGATCGCCGCCTCGCGGCGTTCGGGATGCCCGGTCGTGACCTTGGTGAGCTTGGTGTCCACGAGGCCGGGCGCGAGGCCCACGACGCGGATGCCCTCGGGCGCCCAGGCCTCGCCCAGGGTCTTGGTCAGGCTGACCGCGCCCGCCTTGGAGGCGGCGTAGGCCGGGTTGCCCCGGTTGGATTGGAAGCCCGAGACGGAGCTGACGATGACGATGACGCCCCGGCGGGCGGTCAGGGCCGGCCTGAACTTGCGGGCGCAGTCCATCAGGCTGTCCAGGTTGACGGCCATCACCCGGTCCCAGCCCTCGGGTTCGAACTCGGCCCGGCGGTACTGCACCGTCCCCTGGCAGAGGATCAGCACGTCGAGGGGGTCGATGGCCGGCGCGGCGGCGATCTGCGCGCGGTCGCCGACATCCACCATGGCGTAGGCCAGGCCGGTCAGGTCGGAACCCTCGACACCGGCGTAGTCGGCCGCCGTGGCCTGAGTGCCCCAGACGTGGACGGCGGCGCCATGCTCGCGGAAGCCGTGGGCGATCCCGTTGCCGATGCCGCTGGAGCCGCCCACCACCAGCACCGTCTTGCCGCTGAAATCGAGCGCGTCCATCGGCGTCCTCCCGCCGCCATGCTCCGCGCGGGAAGGCGGACGGTCAACGATGACGCCGGGTCAGGCTTGCCAGGGCGCGCGGGCGGGAGAAGCATGCCCGTCAAACCGCGAGGGAAGCATATGCCCGAACTGCGCACGGTGGACGCCGGCGAGGTCCGGATCAGGGTGGCGACCAAGGGCGAGGGGCCGCTCGTCCTAATGGTGCACGGCTTTCCCGAGAGCTGGTTCTCATGGCGCCACCAGATCGACCCGATCGCCGACGCCGGTTTCACGGCGGCGGCCATCGACGTGCGCGGCTACGGCGGCTCGGACAAGCCGTATCCCGTCGAAGCCTACGCCATGGAGAAGCTGACCGCCGACGTGGCCGGGGTCGCCCAGGCGCTGCAACCGGGGAAGCCCGCCATCCTGATCGGCCACGACTGGGGGGCGCCCATCGTCTGGAACACGGCGCTCACCCGGCCCGAGGCGGTGAGCGCGGTGGCGGGCCTTTCGGTGCCGTACCTGGGCGTGCCCACGCGGCCGTTCACCGAGGTGTTCGACGCGCTGTTCACGCAGAAGGGGCGGTTCTTCTACCAGGCCTGGTTCCAGAAGATCGGGCCGCCGGAGGCGGAGGCCGAGGCCGACGTGCGCGGCTTCCTGCGCAAGTTCTACTACGCCATCTCGGGCGACGCCCCGCCGGACGCCTGGCCACAGAAGGCCGCGGATGCGACCCTGCTGGAGGGGCTGGTCGACCCCGATCCCTTCCCCGCCTGGCTGACCGAGAACGAGCTCGACTACTACATCGCCGAATTCCGGGAGTCGGGCTTCCGCGGGCCCATCAACCGCTACCGCAACCACGAGCGGGACTTCGCCTGGCTGCAGGGCTTCAAGGACCGGGTGATCGAGCGGCCCGCGCTGTTCATCGGCGGGACCAAGGACCCGGCCAGCACGGCCTTCGGCGGCATCGCCGATCCGATCGCGGCCATGCGCCCGTTCGTCCCGGACCTGCGGGGCGGCCACATGCTGGAGGGCTGCGGCCACTGGACCCAGCAGGAGCGGCCGGACGAGGTGACGGCGCTGCTGCTCGACTGGCTGAAGGGACTCTGATGATGATCGAACTGTGGCACTGCCCCGACGCCCGCTCCTTCCGCCCGCTCTGGGCCCTGGAGGAGCTGGGGCTGCCCTACGAGCTGCACCTGCTGCCTTTCCCGCCGCGTGTCCGCCAGCCCGAGTACCTGGAGGTCAATCCGCTGGGGACGATTCCCGCCATGAAAGACGGCGCGACCTTCATGACCGAGTCCGCGGCCATCGTGCAGTACCTCGTGACCCGCTACGGGCCGAGCGAGCTGGCGGTCCCGGCGGACGATCCCGCCTACGGCGCCTGGCTGAACTGGCTGCACTTCGGGGAAGCGACCCTGACCTTCCCGCAGACCCTCGTGCTCCGCTACCGCACCTTCGAGCGCGGCCGCGCCGACCAGGCCGCCGACGACTACGCCAAGTGGTTCCTGAGCCGCCTGCGCCACGTCGACCGAGCTCTGGCCCAGAGCGATTGGCTATGCGCCGACAGGTTCACGGCGGCTGATATTTCAGTGGGTTACGCACTTCTCCTGGCGAGCCATCTGAAGCTATCCGAGGCCTTCACCCCGGCCATCGCCGCCTATTGGGAACGGCTCAAGGCCCGCCCCGGCTTCCAGGCCGCCAGGGCCGCCCAGAAGATGGACCTCGCCGAGGCGCTGTCCTCCTGACCGTGACGTGACGGAAGCTTACGTGGGGGCGCGCTTGCCCGCGTTCCGCTTTGGCCTAGGCTTTCCCCAAGACCCGAGCACAAGGGGAGGAAAGCCATGAGCCCGGCCGACGATCCAGGCGCCGCCGCGACCAAGCCGCCCTTCAAGCCGCTGCCCCAGAAGGCCCCGGACGTGACCGTCGAGCGCCGGGCGGACGGCTCCTATCTGATCCGCTCGAACCATCCACCGGGCGAGGGACCGCGCTCCATCGCCCACCTGCTGGCCGACCGGGCCGGCCAGCATCCCGACCGGCCCTACATCCTGCAGCGCGCGCCGGGCCACGGGCCGTGGGTCGGCGTCACCTACGGCGAGGCCCTGGCGGCGGCCGAAGGCATCGCCCAGTCGTTGCTGGACCTGGGGCTGACGCCCGCCGACAGCGTCATGGTGCTCTCGGCCAATTCGGTGGAGCACGCCCTCGTCATGCTGGGCTGCTACACGGCCGGGATCCCGGTGGCGCCGATCAGCCCCGCCTATTCGCTGATGTCCACCGACCACGCGAAGCTGAAGCACTGCTTCGAGACCGTGAAGCCCAAGGTGGTGTTCGCCCAGTCGAGCGAGATGTTCGCCCGGGCCTTCGAGACCCTGCGGGCGCTAGACCCACGTCTCGTGTTCGTCACCGTGGATGGCGGGAACGGCACGGTTCCGCTGTCCGAGCTGACCGGCGCGCGGGCCACCTCGACGGTGCACGAGGCGCGAGAGCGGCTGCATCACGGCACGGTCGCCAAATACCTCTTCACCTCGGGCTCAACGGGCATGCCCAAGGGCGTGCCCCAGACGCACGGCATGTTCGCGGGCGTCATCGCCGGCCAGGAGGGCCTGCGCGACGAGGACCCCGATCCGGACAACCCACCCCAGGCCCTGGACTGGATGCCCTGGAGCCACATCTCGGCGGGCAATATCGCCTTCAACGGCAACCTGTGGGCGGGCGGGACCCTGCACCTGGACGAGGGCAAGCCGATCCCGGGCATGTTCGAGACCACGATCAGGAACCTCTACGAGGTCTCGCCGATGGTGTTCGGCTCGGCGCCGGTGGCCTTCGGCATGCTGGCCGAGGCCATGGAGCGAGACCCTGTCCTCAGGGCCAGCTTCTTCCGAAACCTGCGCTACATGGGCTACGGCGGCGCCACGCTCTCGAACGACATCTACGAGCGGATGCAGGCCCTGGCTATCGCCGAGACCGGCCATCGCATCCCGCTCACCACCATGTACGGCGCGACCGAGACGCAGGGGATCACGGTGGTCCACTGGATCACAGAGCGGGTGGGCCTGATCGGCCTGCCGCTGCCGGGCATCACGCTGAAGCTCGTCCCCAACGGCGCCAAGCTGGAAGTGCGGGTAAAGGGGCCGACCGTCACCAGCGGCTACCACAACGATCCCGAGAAGACCGCGGCGGCCTTCGACGAGGAGGGGTTCTACAAGCTGGGCGACGCCTGCCGCTTCCTCGATCCCGAAGACCCCAAGCAGGGCCTGGTGTTCGACGGCCGGGTGACCGAGGACTTCAAGCTGGACAGCGGCACCTGGGTCTCGGTGGGGACGCTCAGGCCCGACCTCGTGGCCGCGTGCAGCCCCTACGTTTTCGACATGGTGCTGTCGGGCCAGGACAAGCCGTTCGTCGGCGCCCTGGTGTGGGCGGCGCCGGCGGCGATGGCGGCGCTGGGCGAGGACCCGCTCGGCACGCTGACGGCGATCCTCAAGGAACGCTTCCGGGCGTTCAACGCCGCGGCCGGCGGCTCGTCGCGCCAGATCGGACGCTTCGTGATCCTGACCGAGCCGCCATCGATCGATGCGGGCGAAATCACCGACAAGGGCTATGTGAACCAGCGCGCCACGCTGGAACGGCGCCAGGCGCTGGTGGACGCGATCTACGCCGACCCGCCCGGGCCGGGCGTGGTCGTCGTGCGGGAATGAACGGAGTGTCTGAGATGAACGATCGGGTGAGCGTGGACATCCAGGGCGGCGTCGCCGACGTGCGCCTGGTGCGGGCCGACAAGATGAACGCCCTCGACAACGCCATGTTCGGCGCCCTGATCGAGGCCGGCGAGCGGCTGAAGGGCGAGACGGGCGTCCGCGCGGTTGTCATCTCGGGCGAGGGCCGCGCGTTCTGCGCCGGCCTCGACATGGGCAACTTCCAGTCCATGGCCTCGGGCGAGCGGACGGGCGGCGGCAAGGGCTCGGCCGGGCCGCTGCTGACGCCCGACCGCACGCCGGGCGGCTCGAACCGCGCCCAGCACGCCTGCATGGTCTGGCGCGAGATTCCCGTGCCGGTGGTGGCCGCGGTCCACGGCGTGGCGTTCGGCGGCGGGCTTCAGCTCGCCCTGGGCGCGGACCTGCGGTTCGTCACGGCGGATGCGCGGATGTCGGTCATGGAGATCAAGTGGGGCCTGGTGCCCGACATGGCCGGGATGGTGCTGACCCGCGGCCTCGTGCGCGACGACATCATGCGCGAGCTGACCTGGAGCGGTCGGGTGTTCAGCGGCGAGGAGGCGGTTCAGCTCGGCTTCGCCACCCGCGTCTGCGCCGACCCGAGGGCCGAGGCGCTGGCCTTCGCCCGCGACGTGGCGGGCAAGAGCCCGGACGCCATCCGCGCCGGCAAACGGCTGCTGAACCTGATGGGCCGGGGGGACCAGCACGAGATCCTTCTGGAGGAGAGCCACGAACAGGCCGCCCTGATCGGCTCGCCCAACCAGGTGGAGGCTGTGATGGCCAATCTCCAGAAGCGGGAGCCCGCCTTCAAGGACGCCGCGACGTCGAAGGTGGAGGCCTGAGGGGGGCTTTCGAAGCCAAAGACTCCGGGGGGCGTGTCGCCGCCCGCCCGGAGCCCTCTCCCCCCGGAGGTCCTAGCGCGAGGCGACCTGCGTCGGCATGGCCGCGAGCGCCGGGTTGCGCGACTGGCTGAGCGCGGCGGCGATGGTGGCCTCCATGCACGAGGCCCGCATCTCGCGCGGGAAGGCCGAGCTCATGGTGGCCCGCGCGCAGACCGACTTGGCGGCCTTCACGATCTCGGCGTGGAGCTGCTCGGGGCTCTTGCCGGCGGTCGAGATGCGCATGGTCTGGGCGCCGGCCGGAGCGGCGATCAGCGTGGCGACAGCCGCGGCGGCGGCGGCGAAGACGAAACGGTTCATGGGTTTGGTTTCCGGGTCAAAGGGTTGCGACAACCCCTTTCCGGCGTTCCTCTCGGGCGGCGGCCGGCGACTGACGTCCGGCTGGCGCGTCCTTGAGTCGGAGAATCCACGCCGTCGCTTCGCTTCGCAACTGCGATGGTGCGGCGCAGCATGAAGTTCGTGGAAGCTGCGCGGCGTGTAGGCGCCGGTCGCCCGCGAATGCGTCAGCCGCGGCCGATGAACGGCATCTGGGTGGCCATGACGGTCATGAACTGCACGTTGGCTTCCGGGGGCAACCCGGCCATGTAGAGCACCGCGTCGGAGACGGCCTTCAGGTCCATGACCGGTTCGGGCTTCAATGTCCCGTCGGCCTGGGGGACGCCCCGGGCGATGACGCGGGTCATGTCGGTGGCGGCGTTGCCGATGTCGATCTGGCCGCAGGCGATGTCGTAGGCCCGGCCATCCAGCGAGGTGGACCGCGTGAGGCCGGTGATCGCGTGCTTGGTGGCGGTGTAGGCGACCGAGCGGGGGCGGGGGACATGGGCCGAGATCGAGCCGTTGTTGATGATCCGCCCGCCGCGCGGGTCCTGGTCCTTCATCAGCCGGAAGGCGGCCCGCGTGCAGAGGAAGGCCCCGGTGAGGTTCACGTCCACCACCCGCTTCCAGGCGTCGAGCGCATGGTCCTCCAGGGGAACGGGCGGCGCGCCGGTCCCGGCGTTGTTGAACAGCAGGTCCAGCCGGCCGAAGCGGGCCTTGGTCTGGGCGAACAGGGCGTCGACCGCCGCCTCGTCCGCCACGTCGGCGGGAACCACCAGGGACTCGCCTGTCGAGAGGGCGGCGGTCTCCTCCAGCGCCTCGCGCCGGCGGCCGGCCAGGACCACGCTCCAGCCGGCGTCCAGTAGCGCCAGGGACACAGCCCGGCCGATCCCGCTGCCCGCGCCCGTGACGATGGCAACCTTGCCCATTGCGCAGCCCTTCTCCGATGGTTAGCCAAGCCTCGCCATACCAGACTTACGAGGGATCATGCCCGACCTTCCGCCGCCGCCCGCCGCCGACGTCGAAGCCGTCGTGGTCCATGCGCCGAGGCTGGCCCCGCTGGGGGGCGAGGCCGCGTTCAGCGCGGTGCGGATCGGCCCCGAGATACTGGGGGAAACCCCGCGCCTGGACGAGGCCCTGAAGACCGCGCCCGGCGTCTCGCTGTTTCGCCGCACGGGCAGCGAGGCGGCGAACCCGACGACCCAGGGCCTGTCGCTGCGCGCGATCGCGCCGTCGGGGGCGGGCCGGGCGCTGGTCACCCTGGACGGCGCGCCGCAGAACGATCCCTTCGGCGGCTGGGTGATCTGGAGCGCCCTGCCGCCCGAGGGGCTGGACGGGGCGACGGTGGTGCGGGGCGCCGGAGCGGGGCCCTATGGCGCGGGCGCGCTGACGGGCGTGGTGGCGCTCCAGGAGCGCGGCGCGCGGGACGGGCTGGCGGCGCTCGACGTCTCGGCGGGCGGGCGCGACAGCTACCGGGCGGCGGTCTCGGGCGGGACCGAGCACGTCCTGCTGACGGCGGCGGCCTCGAAGACCGACGGCTACCACGCCGTACGCGGCTCCCGGCGGGGCGCGGCCGACGCGCGGGTGTCGCTGGAGGACGCCTCGGGCGCGCTGCGGCTGCAGCACGACTTCGACGGAGTCCAGGCCGCTGCGCGCGTCTCGGCCTTCAGGGAGATCCGCGGCGCGGGCCTCGTGGGCGCCCGCTCGGTCGCCTCTGGCCAGTCGGCCACGGTGACGCTGGCGCGGCCGGCGGATGTGGGCGTCGGCGGCTGGCGGCTCCAGGCCTGGGTGCGCGAGAGCGACCTGAAGAACAGCTCCGCCGCCGTCGCCGCCGGGCGCACGGGCACGACGCCCGCCAACGACCAGTACAAGACGCCGGCCACCGGCTATGGCGTCAACGCCGCCGTCCAGGGCCGGCTGGACGGGATCGCCTGGGAGGTCGGGACCGACGTGCGCTGGACCGACGGGACGGTGCATGAGCGCTTCCGGTTCATGAACGGCGCCTTCACCCGCGATCGCGAGGCGGGGGGCAAGACGGTGGTGGGCGGGGTCTACCTGGAGGCGGCCTACGACCAGGGGCCGTGGCTGCTGACCGGCGGGGCGCGGATCGACCGCTCGAAGTCCAGCGACGCGGTCCGCCGTGAGCGGGATATCGCCACGGGGGCGCTGACGCTGGACCAGCATCCTGAGGGCTCGGCCGACACCACGCCCACGGGCCGCCTGGGCGTGCGCCACGACCTTTCCGACGGCCGCTATGTGCGGGGCGCGGCCTATGCGGCGTTCCGGCCGCCGACGCTGAACGAGCTGCACCGGCCGTTCCGGGTCGGCAACGACATAACCGAGGCCAATCCGGCGCTGAAGCCCGAGACCCTGCAGGGGATCGAGGCGGGCGTGGGCGGCGAGGGAAAGGTCGCCTGGAGCGCCACCCTGTTCTGGAACCGGCTGAAGGACCCGATCACCAACGTCACCATCGGCTTCGGGCCGGGGACCTTCCCCACGGCGGGCTTCGTGCCGGCGGGCGGGGTGCTGCGCCAGCGCCGCAACGCTGGCCAGATCGAGGCCTGGGGCGTCGAGGCCGAGGCGTCGGGCGACCTTTGGGCCGCGCTCTCCTGGCGGGTGGCGGGCGCCTTCACCGACGCCGAGGTGGCCGGCGGAACCGCCGCCCCGCAGCTCACCGGCCTCAGACCGGCCCAGACGCCGAAGTACACCGTGACCGGCGGGCTCGAATGGCGTCCCGCCGCGGCGCTGAACCTGTCGCTGGACGCCCGCTACGAGAGCGCCCGCTGGGAGGACGACCTCAACAGCCGCCGCCTGAACGCCGGGGTGCTGGTGGACGCCCGCGCCGCCTGGCGGCTGTCGGAGACCTCCGAAGTCTATCTGGCGGCCGAGAACCTGACCGATGAGGCGCTGGAGGTGGGCGAGACCGCCGACGGCGTCGAGAGCTACTCGGCGCCCCGCACGATCCGCGTAGGCTTCGCGATCCGGCGCTAATCCTTCTTGGGCTGGGCGGCGCCGACCAGGGCGGCCAGCTCGGGGCGGATGTCCTCGGCGCCCTTCTCGGCGATGTGCTGGGCGATGCGCGCGCCCATGGCGGCCATGGTCTGGCCGGTGAACTCGGCCTTGTTCCTGGCCACCCAGGCGATCGAGGCGTCGCGGTTGTCGTTGAGCTGCTGGAACTTCGGAAAGACGTAGCGCGCCATCAGCTCGTAGGACCGCTTCTTGGCCTCCCACGGCGCCCAGTTGTGGTCCATCAGCAGGAAGCAGCCGAAGCCGCCGCTCTGGTCGACGAGCTGCTGGATGCGGGCGGCCGCGTCGTCGGGCGTGCCGATCACCGCGGTGCCGCTTTCGATCAGCGCCTTCACTGGGTCGGGCCCCTCGGGCACGACAGGCAGGTTGGCGATCTCCTTGAAGTAGTAGATCCACTTTTCCAGGCCGAACCGGCAGTCCTCCATGGCCTGTTCGCGGGTCTCGGCGATGTGCATGGGGCCCACCAGGCGCCAGGCGCTGCGGTCCATGGTCTGGCCGTGCTCGGCGGCCTGCTCGCAGGCGATGTGCCAGTTCGACGCCAGCGCGTTGAAGGCGGCGGTCCCCGTGGCGCCCAGCGACAGCAGGCCCACGCCGTGGCGGCCAGCCGCCCGGGCGCCCGTGGGCGAGACCTGGCTCGCCACCGCGATCTCCACCGAGGGGCGGGAGTAGGGCGTCATCTGCAGCCTGGCCTGCCACAGCTCGAACCAGTCGGACTTGTGGGTGACCTCCTCGCCGCGCATCAGCCGGACCAGGACCTCCAGGGCCTCGTCCATGCGGTCGCGCTGCTTGGCCACCGGAATGCCCATCATGAAGGCGTCCGAGACGAGGGCGCCGGGCCCCACGCCGAACATCACCCGGCCGCGGGTCATGTGGTCGAGCTGGTTGATGCGGTCGGCCAGCATCAGCGGGTGGTGGTAGGGCAGGGACGAGACGCCGGTGCCGAGCTTGATGCGGTGGGTGCGCCCGGCGGCGGCGGCGATCATCAGCTCGGGGCTGGCGATGAGCTCGTAGCCGGCCGAGTGGTGCTCGCCGAACCAGGCCTCGTCATAGTCCAGCCGGTCCATGTGTTCGACGAGTTCGAGGTCGCGCTCGAGGGCGAGGGTGGGGTTCTCGTCCACCGGGTGGAAAGGCGCGATGAAGGCGCCGAAGCGCAGGCGCTGGCCGAACATGGGTTCCCTCCGAGGCGCGTGTGTCCGCGCTTATCGGCGATCACCATAACGGCGGTTGGAACGTGCGCGCCAGGGCGCCGCCACGTTAGGCGGCGCCCATCATCCGGCGGTCGCCCCTCTACGCGCCGGGCGGCAACGTGGTATGCGCAGGGCCGGTTCCGCCCGCAGCCTTCGGATTCCCTTGAACTATCGCCACGCCTTCCACGCCGGGAACTTCGCCGACCTCGTGAAGCACGCGGCCCTGCTGCGGCTGCTCGCGCGGCTGACGGCGGGCGGGCCGCCGCTGACCGTGATCGACACCCACGCGGGGCGGGGCCTCTACGACCTGGCCGGTCCCGAGGCGCGCAAGTCGGGCGAGGCCGAGGCCGGGATCGTGCGCCTGATGGCGGCGAAGGCCGCGCCCGAGGCCTTCCGGCCGCTCATCGAAGCCGTGGCGGCGCTGAACGGCGGGGGCGCGGTGCGGCGCTATCCGGGCTCGCCGTGGCTGATCGCCCAGGCGCTGCGGCCCGGCGACCGCTACCTGGCCTGCGAGCTTCGCAAGGAGGAGCACGACGCGCTGCGCAGCGCCCTGAAGGGCCACGCGAACGCGAAGACGCTGTGCGCCGACGGCTATGCGGCGGCGGTCGAGCGCTGCCCGCCGCGTGGGCGGGTCCTCCTCGTCATCGATCCGCCGTTCGAGAAGGCCGACGACTACGGCCGGATCGTGGATACGCTCGCGGCCGCCCGGGAGAGGAACCCGCTGGTCCAGGCCCTGATCTGGCTGCCGCTGAAGGACCTGGAGACCTTCGACGCCTTCCTGCGCGACCTCGAGGACGGCGTGGACGGCGAGGTCGAGATCGCCGAGGCCCGTATCCGGCCCCTCGCGGACCCCATGAAGATGAACGGCTGCGCGCTCGCGCTGGTCGGCGTTCCTGGCCTGACGACCGATCTTGAGGCGATCTGCGGCTGGGTCGCTCAAGCCTTGGGCGAGGGCGGCGGATCGCGCGTCTACCGGCTCGCGTCATCGTAAATTCGCAAACCGCCGGTCGCCCGCCGTGGTATGTTGCAGCGCAGCAATCGCAGGAGGCGATGATGGCGATCCTTTCCGAGACCCCTGAACTTCCCAAGGCGGCGGTGAGTCCGCAGGCCCTGGTCGGCGCGGCCTCGCCGCTGTGGGCCTATTTCGGTGGCGCGGCGGCCACGGGCCTGGCCTGGTGGTGGATGACGCGGTTCACGCCGCAGAACCTGGAAGCCATGTTCGAGACGGCGGCGGTCGCGCCGCTGAAGGCCGTGGAAGTGGCGGAAGACGCGGTGGTCGAGGAGATCGCCGCCCCGCTCCAGGCGGCGGCCGAACTGGTCCCGGCGGTCACCTCCGGGACGATCGAGGCGGCCGAGACGGTGGAACCGGTCATGGGTGGAGAGGCCGCGCCGCTGGGGCCGGTGGCCGCCGAGCTGATCCGCGAAGAAGAGGCCGTCCAGGCGGCGGCGACGCCCGTCAGGCCCCGCCGCACGCCGCCTGTTCCACCCTCCAGCGACACCTGACCTGGCGGACTCCGGCTTGGCGGACTCCGGCGGCGCGCCTTAAGAACGGGGCGTGCTGAAGCGCGCCTTCGACATCGCCGTCTCGCTCGTGGGCCTGCTGGTCCTGTGGCCGTTCCTGCTGGCCCTCGGTCTGGCGGTGCGGTTGGACAGTCCGGGGCCGGCCATCCACTGGTCGAGCCGGGTGGGGCGCGACAACCGCCTCTTCCGGATGCCGAAGTTCCGCACCATGCGGACCGACACGCCCGATGTCGCCACGCACCTGCTGGAGAACCCGGAGCGGTGGGTGACGCCGCTCGGCCGGTTCCTGCGGCGGACCAGCCTGGATGAACTGCCCCAGCTCTGGAGCGTGCTCGCGGGCGACATGAGCCTCGTGGGGCCCAGGCCCGCGCTCTACAACCAGGACGACCTCGTGGCCCTGCGCACCGAGGCAGGCGTCGCGCGGCTGCGGCCCGGAGTCACCGGCTGGGCCCAGATCAACGGCCGCGACGAGCTGCCCATCCCCGAGAAGGTCCGGCTGGACCGCGAGTACCTCGACCGCATGTCGCTGGCCTTCGACGTACGGATCATCCTGGCCACGGCGCTCGCCGCCGTCAGCGGCCGGGGCGTAAGCCACTAGCTTCCCTCGGGAACTCACCCGGGCAGGCCGCACGTTGAATGGAGGCCCGGAGCGAAACCCGTGAGCAACGAAGCCTCTCAGACCCCGCCCGGCCGCCGCCGGTCTTCCGAACGCCCGCAAGCCCCGAGGCGTCCGGTCAGCGGGCGCGGGACTCGGCGCGGATGCACCGCGAGATGACCATCGCGGGAGATCCGCACGTCCATCTCTCGTACTGGCAGCCCTCGGCCACCGTGGAACGCGTGCGCATCGTCAACGCGCCTTGGGCCGGGCGCGAACCCCCGGGGACCTTCGACAGCATCGCCGTGCGGATTGGGCTGATCCCGCTGCTCCGGAGCGACGCCAACTGCGGCGCCGTCCTGGCGAGCGCCGACAGGCAAGTCGCGCCCATGAAGGGCGAGGGCCGTTGACGCGCCCGGCCGCGCCCCGGCAATCTCCGTCGCGACGTAAGCTTGGAAGGGTGAAATTCATGGGTGTCGGTATCAGCAAGGGCGCGGCGCTGGCGATCGCGCTGGGCGTGGGCTCGGCGACGGTGGCCGGCGGGGCGCTGGCCCACAACGAGCCGATGCCGAAGGGGCCGCTGAGCCCCGGGGCCAAGGCCGCCCACCAGCGGCACGCCAACTTCGAGAAGCTGGGCGGCGCGTTCAAGGCGCTGAACGACGAGCTCAAGAAGGACCAGCCTAGCAAGGCGGTGGTCCAGGCCCAGACCAAGACCATGGCCGATCTGGCCAACGCCCTGCCCACCTGGTTCCCGCGCGGCAGCGGCGTCGAGGCCCGGCCGAATAGCGAGGCCAAGCCCAACATCTGGACCGACGCGGCGGGCTTCAGCGCGGCGGCCTCGAACCTTCAGGTGCAGGTCTCGAAGCTGAACCAGCTCGCGCTGTCCGGCGACATGGCCGCGGTGAAGGGCCAGGTGCGGGCCACCGGCGGCGCCTGCAAGGCCTGCCACGACAAGTACCGCCAGGAGAAGGACTGAGGCCGTGGCGGCGCCGGAGGGAGGCGTGCGGGCGCGGCTCTGGGACGCGCCGGTCCGCATCGTGCACTGGGCGCTGGTCGCGTTGATCCTGTTCTCCTGGTGGGCCTCGGAGGATCACCTGAACTGGCACCGCTGGAGCGGCTACACGATCCTCGGGCTGGTGGTGTTCCGCGTCCTCTGGGGCTTCGCCGGCGGCGGGGCGGCCCGGTTCGCGAGCTTCGTGAAGGGGCCCGGACAGGTCGCAGCCTACGCCCGCACCCTGTTCGACCGCGCGCCTTCCAACGTCCCCGGCCACAATCCCATGGGCGGCTGGAGCGTGCTGGCGATCCTGGCCGTGCTGCTGGTCCAGGTGGGGACGGGCCTGTTCACCGTCGACATCGACGCCTTCGAGGGCGGGCCGCTGTCGGACCGGGTCAGCTTCGAGACCGGCCGCGCGATGGCCGAAATCCATGAGCTGGTCTTCCGCGTGCTGCAGGGCCTCGTGGTCTTGCACGTGGCGGCGGTGGTCTTCTACCTCGTCTACAAGCGCACGAACCTGATCCGGCCGATGGTCACCGGCTGGCGGACGTTCCCGTCCGATCCGGGGCTGGCGGGCGCGCCGGCCTGGCGTTTCGTGCTGTGCGTCGCCGTGGCCGCCGCGCTCGCGTGGTTCGTGTCGAAGGGGCTTCGCCTCTAGCTGCGGTCGGCGTACTCGCGCAGGCAGGTGAGCCAGGCGTCCTCGCGGGCCTTCTCGGCCTCGCGCAGCTTGGCCTCGGCCTCGCGCACGCCGGCGTCGTGCTTGCGCCATTCGGCGACGGCGCCCTCGCGGGCGGCCCGGGCGGACTCCATGGTCGGGAAGCGGGCGAGGACGGCGCGCACCGAATAGCTCACCGGCGGGCCCACGGTCTCGCGGTCGGGATAGAAGCCGGTGATGGAATCCCCGGTCTCGCTGTCGATGTGGAACACGTCCGCCCAACCGGCGTGATGGCGCATCAGGGCCCAGGGACGTTCGATCCGTTCGCTCACCGATATCTCCTCATCGAATCCGCTTCTCGATGGTGCAGGCTAAGCCTTAGCGCGCCCGCTCCCCGCCTCCAACGCCGCAGCGGCGATTTCGGCTTCCATTCCCCGGCGTCGGCATGGAAAAGCCCGGGCCATTGCAACGATGGCATTCCGGTAAGAGCGTCGCTTTGTCGAAAGTCATGATCGGCCGCCAGTTCTGCGGCCCGCCGAATTCCGGCAATGGGGGATATGTCTGCGGCGTGCTGGCCGACGGCCTGGCCGAAGACCTGAACGGGCCGGTCACGGCGGTGCTGCGCGCGCCGATCCCGCTGGACGTGGACCTCGACCTCCAACGCGGCGAGGACGGCATGGTCCTGAGCGGCCAGGGCAGCCTGATCGGCGCGGCCGGCCCGGCGAGGGTGGAGCTTCCCGAGCCGCCCCCGTCACCCGGCCTCGAGGCCGCCCGCGCGGCCGGCGCGCGCCACATCGGCCACACCCAACGCACCCACCCGATCTGCTTCACCTGCGGCACGGCCCGGGAGGAGGGCGACGGGCTGCGGGTGTTCGCCGGACCGCTGGAAGGCGCAGAACCTGGCGTCGTGGCCTGCACGTGGGTGGCGCACCCGAACTTCGCCGGCCCGGATGGAACGATCGCTCCCGCGGTGGTCTGGGCGGCCCTGGACTGCCCCGGCTACTTCGCCTGGGTGGAGAAGGAGGGCCGCCACGGCGCGCTGCTCGGCACCATGACCGGCGAGATCCTGCGTCGGCCGAACGCCGGGGAGGAATGCGTCCTGGTCGCCTGGCCGATCGCCAGGGACGGCCGCAAGGAGATCGCCGGCGTGGCGATGTATGACCTGGACAATAGATTGATGGCCCGCGCCCATCAGGTCTGGATCGTCATCGGGCCGCCCCCGGGTCAGGCGGCCTGATCTTGCGCTTGGGCGGGCGAGGCTTCACCTTCGCGGCCCGGCGGGAGGGACGGCATGCGCGCGGCTTCGGTTTCCGACTATCGTGAACTTGCCCGGCGCCGTCTTCCCAGGATCTTCTTCGAATACATCGACGGCGGCTCCTACGCCGAGGTGACGCTCGGCCGGAACGTGGCCGACCTGGAGGCCATCGCGCTGCGTCAGCGGGTCATGCGGGACATGACCGACCTGAAGATGTCGGTCGAGACGCTGGGCCAGACCCTGTCCCTGCCGGTGGGCCTGTCGCCAGTGGGCATGGCGGGCATGTACGGCCGGCGCGGCGAGACCCAGGCGGCGCGGGCGGCGGCGGCGGCGGGCGTGCCCTTTTGCCTCTCGACGGTGGGCGTCTGCTCGGTGGAGGAGGTGGCCGCGACCGGGACCCCGCCCTGGTTCCAGCTCTACATGCTGAAGGATCGCGGCTACATGCGCGAGCTGCTGGCCCGGGCCCGCGAGCTGGGTTCGCCGGTGCTGGTGTTCACCGTGGACCTGCCGATCCCGGGCGCCCGGTATCGCGACATCCGCTCGGGCTTCACGGGCGCCTCGAAGCTGGAGGCGGCGCTCGCCCAGGCCTGGGACGGGATCACCCATCCGGGCTGGACCTGGGACGTCTTCGTCCACGGCCGGCCGCACACCCTGGGCTCGGTGGCCGGGGCGGTGAAGCAGGGCGGCCGGGTGACCGACTTCCTGGCCTGGATCGCACGCAACTTCGACCGTTCGGTCACCTGGAAGGACCTGGACTGGGTGCGCGAGAACTGGGACCGGCCCATCGTGGTCAAGGGCGTGCTGGACCCCGAGGACGCGCGCGACGCGGTCCGGGCGGGCGCGCAAGGGCTGGTGGTGTCGAACCACGGCGGCCGTCAGCTCGACGGCGTGCGCTCGTCCATCTCGGCCCTGCCGAAGATCGCCGACGCGGTGGGGAACGACCTGGAGCTCTTCATGGACGGCGGGGTCCGCTCGGGCCTCGACGTGCTGAAGGGCCTCGCCCTGGGGGCCAAGGCCTGTTTCATGGGCCGCCCCTGGGCCTATGCGCTCGGCGCCGGCGGCGAGCCCGCCATCCGCAAGATGCTGGACACCATCCGCGCCGAGCTGGCCGTGGCGATGATCCTGACCGGCTGCAACGACGTGCGCGCGGCGGGCCGCGACCTGCTGGACCTGGACTAGCGGGCCGCGATCACGATTTCGCAACTGCGAAACACTGGAGGAAACCCAAGCCTGTTCCGGGTGTTAAGTCGCCGGGACGGAGTACGAACATGCATGAACCGCGGTCGTTCGCCTATTCGCTGAGCCGCAGCGAAGCGGGCTGGACCTGGAGCGTCTATGACGAGGACGGCGTCACCGTCGCCCGCGGGGCCGGCGCCACGCGGGCCGCGGCGGAGTCCGCCCTGCAATCCCTCCTGAGGACCGCGCCGCCGGGCTCGGCGCCCGAAGGAAGTTGCGTCTCCTGAAGCCCACGCCTGCCTGACGGTTCCCAAGACGGTTCGAGACCCGGGCCCTGATGCTGATCCTCGGGGCAGTACCCTGGCGCCCATCTGGCTGGCGGCCGGCGCCTGGGGGCGGTCTGGCGTCTGCTGGACTGGGCGGTGCTGCGCGGGATCAGCGGCAAGGCGCGCCGATAGATGCGCGCGGGGCTACCCGAACCCCGAGAGGTCGGACGACCGCCCGTTCCAGCCCGAGACCCGCTCGAAGGCCGCGCCCAGCGCCACCACGCCGGCCTCGTCGCCCGGCCGCCCCAGGATCTGCAGGCCGGCCGGAAGCCCGCCCGCGCACAGGCCGCAGGGGACGGTGATCGCCGGCAGGTCGAGGTAGTTGGCGGCGCGGGTCAGGCGGCTGAGCGGGGAGGTGGTCTCGTCCACGTCGTCGATGGGCGGCGCCGGGATCGGGCAGGTGGGGGAGAGGAGCCCGCCGTAGGGCGCGAGCCAGTCGTGGAAGGCCCGCTGGTCGGCGGCGCGGCGGGCGTGGGCGTCCGCGAGCTGCTCGTCGGTGATGTCGCGGCCGGCCTCGAAGCGACGGACGATCCAGGGGTCCATCTCGTCGCGCCAGCGGGCGATGCGCTCTCGCCAGATGCGCCAGCCTTCCCCCGCCATCAGCAGGCCGTTGGCGGCGAAGGACTGCTCCAGCACCGCCGGCGGCTCCACCGTCTCGACCGAGAGGCCAAGGTCGCGCAGGCGGCCGATCGCTTCGCCATAGAGCCGCGTCACGTCGGGATCGACCTCGCCCAGGGCGTCGAGCGGCAGGGCGGCCAGGCGTCGGCCCCGAACCTCCGCCGACAGCGCCGCCTCGGCGTCGAAGGGATCGCGAACCGCGTCCGCGCCGTCCGGGCCGGAGATCGTCGCCAGCATGCGGGCGGCGGTCGCCACGTCGCGGGCCAGAGTTCCCACCGTGTCGAGGGCCGGGCAGAGCGGATGGACGCCCTCTAGGCTGACGAGGCCGCGGCCGGGCTTCAGGCCGACGACGCCGCAGACGGCGGCCGGAATCCGCACCGAGCCGCCGGTGTCCGAGCCCAGGGCCGCGTCGCACATCCCCGCCGCCACAGCCACGGCCGAGCCGGAGGACGAGCCGCCGGGGACGCGGTGGACCCGGGCGTCCCAGGGATTCCACGGCGCGCCGACCGCCCGGTTCGTGCCCCAGCCGCCATAGGCCAGCTCCACCGTGTGGGTCTTGCCGACCGCGCTCCACCCGGCCTGGAGCAGGCGCTGGACGGCGAGGGCGTGGCGGGCCGGGTTCGGGTCGAGCGGAACGCGCGCGCCGCCGCCGGTGGGGACGCCCGCCACGTCGAACAGGTCCTTGATGGCGAAGACGGGGCCGTCGAGGTCCTCGCCCAGCAGCGGCGGATCGAAGACCGTCACGAAGGCCCGGAGGCGGCCGTCGTGGCGGCGGATGCGGGCGAGCGCCTCGTCGGGAGTCATGGGGCGACTATCGCCGAGCGGGATCGCCGAAACCAGATGACGCGCGCGGCCCGGGCGGCTTTAACCTAACGTCATGGCGCAACCGCTTCCCATTCAGCTCCGGGCCACCGTCCGGTTCCTCGGCCGCGTCCTGGGCGACGTGATCCGGGCCCAGGACGGCCAGGCCGTGTTCAACCAGATCGAGGAGATCCGCCAGGCCTCGGTGGGCTTCCACCGGGAAGGTACGCCCGAGGCGGCGGGCCTGATGGCGCAACGGCTGGGCGCGCTCAGCCTGGAAGACACGGTCCGCTTCGCCCATTCGTTCGCCTGTTTCCTGCTGATCACCAACATCGCCGAGGACCAGATCCAGCGGGGCCGTATCCGGGCGGGCGACGAGCGGGCCGACACCCTGGCCGGCGCGCTGCGCGCGCTCGCCGCCGAGGGCGTGGGCCGCGAGGCGGTGGTCGACCTGTTGCGCGGCGCCCTGATCGCGCCGGTGATCACCGCCCACCCCAGCGAGGTCCGGCGCAAGAGCGTGCTGGACCGCCAGAGCGCCATCGCCCGGGGCCTCGACGACTACGAGCGGGCGGACAGCGACGCCGGCCGGGCCGCCGCCGAGCGCGAGCTGATGCGGGAGGTGTCGATCTTCTGGCGCACCCGGCTCCTGCGGCAGGTGAGGATCGCGGTCAGCGACGAGATCGAGAACGCCGTCTCCTATTTCGAACGCAGCTTCCTGGAGGCCCTGCCGGCCCTCTACGCCCATTGGCGCGGCGTGCTGGGCGAGGCCGAGGCCCTGCCGAGCTTCCTGCGCGTCGGCACCTGGGTCGGCGGCGACCGCGACGGCAACCCCTATGTGACGCCGCAGGTGATGCGCCAGGCCCTGGCCCGGCAGTCGCGGGCGGCGCTTCGGCTCTACCTCGACCGGGTGCACGCCCTGGGGGCGGAGCTCTCGATCTCGGCCGAGCTGGCGGGGGTGACGCCCGGCCTCCAGGCCCTGGCCGACCGGGCGCATGATCCCTCGCCGCACCGGGCCGACGAGCCCTATCGCCGGGCGCTGACCGGCGTCTATGCGCGGCTGGCGGCCACCTATCCCCTGCTGACCGGCGAGGCGCCGCCCAGGCCCGCCAGCACGCCGGGCGAGCCCTATGCGTCGCCCGCCGAGTTCCGGGCCGACCTCCAGACGGTGCTGGATTCCCTGCTGGAGAAGCACGGCGCGGCGTTCGCCGAGGGGCCGCTGCCCGACCTGCTGCGGGCGCTGGACACCTTCGGCTTCCACCTGGCGACCCTGGACATGCGCCAGAACTCGGCCGTGCACGCCCGGGTCTGCGCCGAACTGCTGGAGACCGCCGGCGTCATCGACGACTACGAAGCCCTGGACGAGGCCAGCCGCTGCCAGCTCCTGCTGTCGGAACTGCGCCATGGCCGGCTCCTGGCCTCGCCGTTCGCGACCTACGGGGAGGAGACCACGCGCGAACTGGAGGTCCTGGCGGCGGCGGCCGAGATCAAGCGGCGCTACGGCCCGGACGCGATCCGCGCCTACATCGTCTCGAACACCACCTCGGTCTCGGACCTGCTGGAGGTCTATCTGCTGCTGAAGGAGGTGGGCCTGTTCCGGCCCGGCGCGCCGCCGACCGCCGACATCCTGGCCGAGCCCCTGTTCGAGACCATCGAGGACCTGCGCGCGGCGCCCAAGACCATGGCGCGCTACCTGGAGCTTCCGCTGATCCGCGACCTGCTGGCCCAGGCGGGACTGCAGGAGGTGATGATCGGCTATTCGGACTCCAACAAGGACGGCAGCTACCTGACCTCCACCTGGGAGCTGCACAAGACCTCGCGGGCCCTGGCCTCGGTGGTGGGCGGCTGTGGCCTGCGCCTTCAGCTCTTCCACGGCCGGGGCGGGGCGGTGGGGCGCGGCGGCGGCTCCAGCTTCGAGGCCCTGCTGGCCCAGCCGCAGGGAACGGTGGGCGGGCGCATCCGCATCACCGAGCAGGGCGAGGTGGTGGCCAACAAGTACGCCGATCCTGAACTCGCCCGCCGCAGCCTGGAGACGCTGACGGCCGGCGTGGTGCTGGCCTCGCTCCGGCCCCACGCCGCCGCCGACCTGACGGCGCCCCACACCAAGGCCCTGGACGCGCTGGCCCGGACCGCCATGGGCGCCTACCGAGGCCTCGTCTACGAGACGCCGGGGTTCGTGGACTACTTCTTCGCCGCGACCCCGATCGCCGAGATCGCCGACCTGAACATCGGCAGCCGGCCGACCTCGCGCCAGGCCAGCCGCAGCATCCAGGGCCTCAGGGCCATCCCCTGGGTGTTCTCGTGGTCGCAGTCGCGGGCCATGCTGCCGGGCTGGTACGGCTTCGGCTCGGCGGTGGCCAACGGCGGCGTCGCCATGAGCCAGCTTCGCGAGCTCTGGGAGTCCTGGCCGTTCTTCGCCACCACCCTCGCCAACATGGAGATGGTGCTGGCCAAAGGGGATCTCGGCATCGCCGGGCGCTACGCGAGCCTGGTGGAGGACAGGGCGCTCGCCGAGCGGGTGTTCGGCGAAATCCGCGCCGAGTGGGACCGCACGGTCGGCGCCCTGCTGGAGATCACCGGCCAGGGCGCGCTCCTGGAGCACAATCCGGACCTGGCCGCCGTCATCCGCTCGCGCCTGCCCTACATCGATCCGCTGAACCACCTGCAAATCGAGTTGATCCGGCGCCGCCGGGCGGGCGATGACCAGGAGGCGGTGCGCCAGGGCATCCACCTGACCATCAACGGCGTGGCCGCGGGGCTGCGGAACACGGGATAGAATGTCGAACCATCTCTACGACCTGCTGGCGGGCGGCTTCCCGGCCGACCGGTCCAGGCCCTGCTTCCTGCTGGGCGACGGAAGCGCCATCAGCTACGGCGACCTCGAAGCCGGCGCGGGCCGCGTGGCCGCCCGCCTGATCGCCGAGGGCGTGCGGCCCGGCGACCGGGTGGCGCTGCAGGCCGAGAAGAGCCCCGAGGTCATCATGGTCTACCTCGGGGTGCTGAAGGCCGGCGCGGTCTTCCTGCCGCTCAATTCGGCCTACACGGCCGCCGAGGTGGACTACTTCCTGGCGAACGCCGAGCCCGCGGTCTTCATCACAGACCCGACGGCCTGGGTGCGGGACGCCGCCGTCCATGCGCCGCTCGAACGGGCGGTCCCGCGCGCGGCGGAAGACCTGGCCTCCCTGATCTACACCTCGGGCACCACGGGGCGCTCCAAGGGGGCGATGCTGAGCCACGGGAACCTGGCGGCCAACGCGCTGGCGCTGCACGCGGCCTGGGGCTTCACGCCCGACGATGTGCTGCTGCACGCCCTGCCGGTGTTCCACGTCCACGGCCTGTTCGTGGCGCTGCACTGCGCGCTGCTGAGCGGGTGTCCGATGATCTGGCTGCCGAAATTCACGGACGCCGAGGTGCTGGCGGGCCTGGAGACGGCCACCGTGATGATGGGCGTGCCGACGTTCTACACGCGCCTGCTGGCCAACCCGGACTTCACGCGCGCGCGGGCGGCGGGCGTGCGGGTGTTCATCTCGGGCTCGGCGCCCCTGCTGCCGTCCACCTTCGTCGAGTTCGAGGAACGCACCGGCCAGCGCATCCTGGAACGCTACGGGATGAGCGAGGCGGTGATCATCACCACCAATCCGCTCGACGGCGAGCGGATCGCGGGCTCGGTGGGTTATCCGCTGCCGGGCGTGGAGCTGCGCATCGGCGGGGGCGAAGACACGGGCGTCATCCAGATCCGCGGGCCGAGCGTGTTCGGCGGCTACTGGCGGATGCCCGAGAAGACCGCCGAGGAGTTCACCGCCGACGGCTTCTTCATCACCGGCGACGTGGGACGCCAGGACCCGGACGGGCGCGTCTGGATCTCGGGCCGGGCCAAGGACCTGATCATATCGGGCGGCTACAACGTCTACCCCAAGGAAGTGGAGCTGGTGATCGACGAGATGCCCGGCGTGATCGAAAGCGCCGTCATCGGCGCGCCGCACCCCGACTTCGGAGAGGGCGTGGTGGCGGTGGTGATCGGCGAGGGGGACGAGGCCGCGATCATCGCCGAAGCCCGCCGCCAGCTCGCCGCCTACAAGACGCCCAAGCGGGTGGTGTTCGTCGACGACCTGCCCCGCAACACCATGGGCAAGGTGCAGAAGAACCTGCTGCGCGAGCGCTATGCGGGGGTGTTCGCGACCTGACCCTTGTCGCCCTCTGGCGGGAAGCGCCGAAGCGCGGCGCGGGCGCGGCCTGGGTCGTCCGGGCGATCGCCTGGGCCCACGCCCCGCGATCCCGGCCGATCAGGGCGCGACGGCGTCGAACCGTCCGGCCTGGTAGTCGCGGACGGCGGCGTAGATCTCCTCGGGCGTGTTCATGACGAAGGGGCCGTGGGCGACCACGGGTTCGTTCAGCGGCTCGGCATGGCCGAAGAGCACGCAGGCGTCGGAGGAGGCCGTGATCTCGACCGTGTCGCCGGCCAGGTCCAGCTCTGCCAGGTGGAAGGCCGGGACCGCCACGCCGTTCACCGCCGCCTCGCCGCGGACGACGTAGAGGAAGACGTTGCGGCCGCGGAGGGAGCCGAAGCCAACCTTCGCGCCGGCCTTCAGGTCGATGACGCTCATGAACACGCCGGTGAGCGAGTCGAAGGGACCCGTCCCGCCGCCCCAGCGGCCGGAGACCAGACGCACGGTCGCGCCGCCCGCGTCCAGGGCCGGGATCGCCTCCGCCTGGAGTCCCGCGTAGCGCGGCCGGGTCATCTTCAGGCGGCCCGGCAGGTTCACCCAGAGCTGCAGGATCTCCAGCGGACCGCCGTCGCGCTTGAAGTCCTCGGGCGAGACCTCGGCGTGGATCAGGCCCGACCCGGCGGTCATCCACTGCACCCCGCCGGCATGGATGACGCTCTCGTGGCCGGCGGAATCGCGATGGGCGAGCTCGCCCTGGAGGATGAAGGTCACGGTCTCGAAGCCGCGGTGGGGGTGCGGGCCGAAGGGCAGGCCGCGGTTGCCCGGCGGATAGACCTGGGGGCCATGGTGGTTGAGGAACAGGAAGGGGTCGACCTGCGGCAGGCGCGGGCCGGGCAGGGGGCGCCGCGTCACCAGATCGCCGATGTCGTCGCGGACGGCGGGGTGCTGGGCCAGGACGGTCTTGGCGGGCAAGGCGGGCTCCTTTCCGGCTTGCGAAGCGCCGCCATGCGCGCTTTTGAGAACCGGGATGGACAAGCTCTTCTTCGATCTGCGCCCGACGCACAACCCGCACCGGTGGTACATGCCGCTCACCGACGACGTGTGCGTGGGCCCGCCCGGCAAGATGTTCATGTTCGGCGGCGTGGGCCTGGGCTCGGCGGTCGCGGCCATGGAGCGGACCTGCCAGCGGCCGGTGGTGTGGGCGACGGCCCAGTACCTGTCCTACGCCAACCCGCCCAGCGTGGTGGACCTCGACGTCTGGACTCCGGTCTCGGGCAAGTACAACACCCAGGCGCGCGTCGTGGGCCACGTGGACGACCGGGAGATCTTCACCGTCAACGCCGCCCTGGGCGAACGGCCGAGCGACCTGTCGCACCAGTGGGTCGAGATGCCCGACGCCCCCAAGCCCCGGGACTGCGAGCCGGCCGAGCACTGGCGGGGATCGGGGCGGGGGCTGCACAGCCGCATCGAGGTCCGCGTCGCCAAGGGGCGCTACGGCATGGACCGCAACGGCCAGGCCGAACCCGACGGCCGCTTGCTCCTGTGGATCCGGCCGCGCGAGGGCTTCGTGGTGGATGCGCCCATGCTGGCGATCATGGCCGACTTCGTGCCCTCGGGGGTCGGCAACGCGCTGGGCAAGAACGCCGGCGGCAACAGCCTGGACAACACCATCCGCATCCGCCGGATCGTGCCGACGGAGTGGGTGCTGTGCGACATCCGCATCCACGGCGTGCACGGCGGTTTCGCCCACGGGGACATGCACCTGTTCGCCGAGGACGGGGAGCTGATGGCCATGGCCAGCCAGTCGCTGATCGTGCGGGTCCGCGAGAGCGCCGACGAGCGCTAGAACGGCTCGGCGGCGACGCCCGGCCGCTCGTTGTCCCAGATCATCGAGACGATCCGCCAGCCGAGGTCGGGGTCCCTGTAGAGCTGGATCGAGTTGATCCCGCGCCGTTCGGGGACGGCGTCATCGGGCGCGCGGCGGGCCTCGTAGAGGCTCCAGGCGTGGGCCATGTTCCCCAGCACGTCGATGCGCCGGGCGATCTCCACCTCGAAAAACGGATTGGCCATGAAGAACGGGGCCACGTCCTCGGCGTAGGCCTCCTGGGACATGATCTTGATCCAGGCCCGGCCGGCCTCGTCCACGCCGGTGCGCATCTGGCGCGACTCCGGATGGAAGGCGGCGGCCTGGCGCGACCAGTCGCGGGGGCCCGCGGGGCCGGAGATCATGGCGTACATCTCGTCGATCACCGCGCCGATCGCAGCCCGTTCGTCCATGGCGGGATTCCTCCGTTACGCCCCTGCGGTCACATGCGCCGCAGGGCCGCCGCAAATGACAAAGCTGTAAGGCGCGCGACCGGCGGCGGGGTGTAAGAACACGGCCAAACGCGCGCGGCCGACGCCGCGCCCCGGAGAGAGACGTTCGAGATGACCATCCGCCTTCACGGGTTCGCGGCGGCCTCCGCCGCGGCCCTGCTCACCGCCTGCGCCACGGCCGCCCCGCCGCCGCCCGCCGTGACCGCCGCCGCGCCGGCGCCCCAGCCCGCGCGCCCCAAGCCCCAGGTCGGCGCCTTCGGCTTCGACGTGTCGGGCATGGACACGTCGGTCGCGCCCGGCGACGACTTCTTCCGTTACGCCGCCGGCAAGTGGGCGGACCGCACCGAGATCCCGGCCGACCGCTCCAACATCACCGCCTTCTCGGTGATCGCCGAGATGGCGGCCAAGCGCACCCGGACCATCATCGAGGACGCCGCCGCCTCGAACGCACCCGAGGGCTCGGAGGCGCGCAAGATCGGCGACTACTTCGCCAGCTTCATGGACGAGGCCCGCATCGAGCAACTGGGCGCGGCGCCGCTGAAGCCCGAGCTGGACCGCGTGGCGGCCATTCGCACCCGCAAGGACCTCTCGCGGGAGCTGGGCGCCGCCCTTCGCGCCGACGTGGACGCCATCAACGCCACCGACTTCTACACCGACCGGCTGCTGGGCCTGTGGGTGGCCGAGGACCTGAACGACACCTCGATCTACCGGCCCTACCTGATGCAGGGCGGCCTGGGCATGCCCGACCGGGAATACTACCTGGGCGACAGCCCGCGCTTCCAGGAGCTCAGGACCAAGTACCAGGCCCACGTGGCGGCCATGCTGAAGCTGGCCGGCTTCGAGCAGGCCGAGGCCCGCGCCGCCCGGATCATGGCCCTGGAGACCGCCATCGCCCGCCAGCACTGGACGGTGGACGAGACGAGCGACGTCCTGAAGGCCAACACGGTCTGGACCCGCGCCGAGCTGGCGAAGAAGGCGCCCGGCATCGACTGGGACGCCTTCCTGGCCGCCGCGGGACTGCAGGACCAGCAGCGCTTCGGGGCCTGGCAGGACACGGCCATCGCCGGGCTCTCCAGGCTGGTCGCCACGCAGCCGATGCAGGCCTGGCGCGACTACCTGACCTTCCACGCGATCGAGCGCGGCGCGCCCTATCTGTCCAAGGCCTTCGCGGACGAGCATTTCGCGTTCAACGGCCAGGCGCTCACCGGCACGCCGCAGCAGCGCGAACGCTGGAAGCGGGGGGTGGACTTCACCAGCAACGCGATGGGCGAGGCGGTCGGCAAGATCTACGTCGAGAAGCACTTCTCGCCCGAGGCCAAGGCCAAGGCGGGCGAGATGGCCCAGAACGTGCTGAAGGCCTTCGGCCAGCGCATCGACGCCCTGGACTGGATGAGCCCCGAGACCAAGGCCGAGGCCAAGCGCAAGCTCGCCAACTTCAAGGTCAATGTCGGCTATCCCGATGCGTGGCGGGACTATTCGGGCCTGCGGGTCGTCCGCGGCGACGCCTACGGCAACTGGCAGCGGGCCGAGCTGTTCGAATACCGCCGCAACGTGGGCAAGCTGGGCCGGCCCGTCGACCGCGGCGAGTGGTTCATGACCCCCCAGACGGTGAACGCCATCTTCGCCCCGTCGCAGAACTCGATCAGCTTCCCGGCGGCCATCCTGGAGCCGACGTTCTTCGATCCCCACGCGGACGATGCTGTGAACTACGGGGCCATCGGCGGGGTCATCGGCCACGAGGTCAGCCACGGCTTCGACGACCTGGGCGCGCAGTTCGACGAGAAGGGGAACCTGCGCAACTGGTGGACCGCCTCCGACATGGCCCGCTTCAAGGCCGAGACGAAGAAGCTGGCCGACCAGTACAGCGCCTATGAGGTCCTGCCGGGCCTCAACCTCAAGGGCGAGCAGGTGCTGGGCGAGAACATCGCCGACGTGGCGGGCCTGGCCACCGCCTGGGATGCCTACAGGCTGTCGCTGGGCGGCAAGACGCCCGAAGCCATCGACGGCTTCAGCGCCGAGCAGCGGTTCTTCCTGGGCTGGGCGCAGAACTACCGGTCGAAGTACCGCGAGGCCGCCCTGCGCCGCATCGTCGTGACGGATGTCCACTCGCCGGGGCCGTACCGGGCGATCACGGTGCGCAACCTCGACCCCTGGTACGGGGCGTTCGACGTGAAGCCGGGGCAGAAGCTCTACCTGGCGCCGGCCGACCGCGTGAAGATCTGGTAGCGGCTTGGCGCAGGTCCATCCGGTCACGGAGCCCGATGATCCTCGCATAGAGGGCTACCGCGAGGTGCGCGAGCGCGACCTTGCGGGCCGCGAGGGCCTGTTCGTGGCCGAGGGCCGGGTGGTGCTGGAAAAGGCGGTCCGGGCCATCCCGGACCGCATCGTCTCGGTGCTGGTCGCCGAGAAGCGGCTGGATTCCCTGGCGGACGTGATCGCGAACCTGGCGCCGGGCACGCCCGTCTACGCCGCCAGCCAGACGGTGATGGACCGGATCGTGGGGTTCCCGATCCACCGGGGCATCCTGGCGCTGGGCCGGCGCGTGGCGGTCCCGGCGAAGCGCCTCCTGGCCGGCCTGCCGCCGGAGGCCCTCGTCGTCGGGCTGGTGGGGATCGCCAACCACGACAACATGGGCGGCCTCTTCCGCAACGCCGCGGCCTTCGGCGCGGACGCGGTGCTGATCGACGCCGGCTCCTGCGATCCGCTCTACCGCAAGGCCATCCGCGTCAGCGTCGGCGCGGCCCTGACCGTCCCGTTCGCCAGGCTCGCCCCGGACGAGGACATGGCCGAGGTCCTGGCGGCCGCGGGGTTCGAGGTCCTCGGCCTGACGCCGAGGGGCGAGGTCGAGCTTTCGGAGCTGGAGCCGGCGCCCCGCACGGCGGCGCTGTTCGGCGCCGAGGGGCCCGGACTGCCCGAGGCGGTGATGGCCCGGGCGCGGACCGTGCGCCTGCAGATGGCCGGCGGCTTCGACTCCCTGAACGTGGCCACCACCAGCGGCATCGTCCTTCACCATATTTCGGCCCGACGAAATTCCCGAACGTAAGTCTGGGCTTAACCTCGATCGGCGATCCTCTTCGGCCGGAGACGGCGAAGCCGCCGTCGGGGAGGACCATGAAGCGTCTGCGGAAACGCGCTGCCGAGAAGGCGCCGGCCGGGCTTGAGCAGTCCGGACCGGTGTTCGATCGCGCCACGCGCCTGGCCCGGACGCTGTTCGGCCCCGTGGACGCCCAGATCACCCTGCTGGACGGCGACCGGGTGTGGCACAGCCGGGGCGGTGGCACCTCGTCGGCGGGGCAGGCGCTGGGCGTGCGCGAGGTGATGCGCACCGGCGAGCTCGTGTGGTGCGAGGACTGCCGCGAGGACCCGCGCTTCCGGGAGGACGCCGCCGTCGTGGGGCCGCCCTACGTACGCTTCTTCGCCGGCGCGCCGATCCGGCTGGAGGACGGCTCCACGCCCGGCGCCATCTGGGTGGGCGGGTTGGAGCCGCGGGCCTTCGACCAGACGCTGGCGTCGCGGTTGCAGGATCTGGCCGGCGTGGTGGCGGACGAGTGGGCCCGGGTCCGCGCCCGCCAGGCCCGGACCAGCTATGAGAAGACCCTGGGCGCGGTGATCGACGCCATGCCGATCTCACTGGTCCTCACCGACCGCGACATGCGGGTGATCTACGCCAGCCCGCCGTGGATCCAGGCGCGCGGCCTCACGGGCCGGCAGGTCATCGGCCGGACGCTGTACGAGCTGCGGCCTGACATGTTCCTGAAGTGGCGGGACAGCCTGGAAGGCGCCGTGGCGAGCGGCAAGGGCTACAAGGTGGAGCGCCTGGGCCTGGCCCGGCCCGACGGCCGCAAGGACTGGGTGAAGGTCGAGGTCACGCCCTGGTACGACCACGAGGGCAAGGTGGGCGGCCTGATCATCGGCTCGTTCGACATCACCGCGGTGGTCGAGGCCCTGGAGCGCACCGAGCGCTCCGAGGAACGGCTGAAGCTCGCGATGCAGCTCGCCGACATCCACGTCTACGAGATGGACTACGTCCGCCACGAGCTCACCAAGGTGGGCGCCGAGGACACGTTCTTCGACAGGCCCAAGACCTATCGCGAGATGGCGCGGGACATCTGGGACACCGTCGACCCGCGGGACCGCGAGGAGGCCATCGGGGCCTGGGTGCGGCATGTGCAGGAGGGGGCGCCATTTAGCCCCGAGTACCGGGCCCACCGGAAGGACGGCAAGGAGGTCTGGGTCGCCAGCACCGCGCGCCTGACCACGGACGAGGCCGGCAGGCCCGTTCGCCTGATCGGCGCCATACAGAACATCACCAAGCGCAAGGCCCAGGAGCGGGCGCTGGTGCAGGCCAAGGAGGAGGCCGAGGCCGCCAACCGGGCCAAGAGCGCGTTCCTCGCCACCATGAGCCACGAGATCCGCACGCCGTTGAACGGGGTGCTGGGCATGGCCCAGGCCATGGCCGCCGACGAGCTGACGCCGGCGCAGCGCGACCGGCTGGACGTGATCCGCCAGTCGGGCGAAAGCCTGCTCGCCATCCTCAATGACGTGCTGGACCTGTCGAAGATCGAGACCGGCAAGCTGGAGCTGGAGGCGGCGGAGTTCGACGTGGCTGAGCTGGCCCAGGCGGTGCACGCCACCTTCGCCGCCGTGGCCGACAACAAGGGCCTGGACTTCGACCTGATTGTGGAGCGGAGCGCCAGGGGCGTCTATCTCGGCGATCCCGTGCGGGTGCGCCAGATCCTCTGGAATCTGGTCTCCAACGCCCTGAAGTTCACCGACCGCGGCAGCGTGCGGGTAAAGATCGGCGCCCGGCGCGGCGTCGTCGCCATCGAGGTGATCGACAGCGGCATCGGCATCGCGCCGGATCAGCTCGCCTACCTGTTCCGCAAGTTCGAGCAGGCCGACGCCTCGACCACCCGCCGGTTTGGCGGCACCGGCCTGGGCCTGGCGATCTGCCGGGAGCTGGCCGAGCTGATGGGGGGCGAGATCTCCGCGTCGAGCGCGCGGGGCCAGGGCGCGACGTTCACGGTGAAGCTGCCGCTGAAGAAGGTCCCCAAGGGCCGGGCCCAGCCCAAGCGGCGCGGCCCGAGCGACCCGCGCGAGGCCGAGGCCGAGCGTCCCCTGCGCATCCTCGCCGCCGAGGACAACGCCATGAACCAGCTCGTGCTCAAGACGCTGCTGGCCCAGGTGGGGATCGATCCTGTCGTGGTGCCCGACGGCCGCGAGGCGGTGGCCGCCTGGGAGCGCGAGGACTGGGACGTGATCCTGATGGACGTCCAGATGCCGGTGATGGACGGGCCCACCGCCACGGCCCTGATCCGCACCCGAGAGCGGGCCCTGAACCGCCCGCGCACGCCCATCGTGGCCCTGACCGCCAACGCCATGTCGCACCAGGTGGCCGAATACGCCGAGGCCGGCATGAACGGCTACGTCGCCAAGCCCATCGAGGCCGCGCGGCTGTACGAAGCCCTTCAGGCGGCCGTGGAACGCGGCGAAGCGGCTAGGGCGGCGGCGGCTTAGGTTTCAGGGCGTTCTAGGCAGGTCGGTGCGGCTTCCTATTGAGTGCCGTCGCCCGTCGAGCCTTGTGCCGGCTTGCGGAGCCCTGCGAGCAAGCGCGAGCGCCACATGTCTAGAGGTTCGAACGCCGCCCAATAGAGGTCCCGCACCTGGATGAGCGATGCGTGTGTATCGGCGTGAATCCGTAGCCGAATGCGGCGCCTCCGATAGGTGGTCTCGAACTCGTCGCCGATCAGGTTGTTGACGTACAGGCTACCTTCCGGCGTGGAGTGTTCGGCGCGACCATTAGGCGTCCCGTACATCATACCGAATGAGTGCTGTGCGCTGTGGCGCATGCCTTCTACATTCGGAAACAGCGTCCGGAAGGTCCTTGTGGCCTGGCGCTTCTTGGCGACGTTCATTGCGGCTCGAACGCTCGGGCAATGACCCAAGTTGATGCCGATGGCCGCCATCTCTTCATAGAAGCGAAAGACGGAGCCGGTGGCGTCACGTGCGGCGATGAACGTCCACTCGCGGAACTTGTCGCTTTCGGCGCGGGAATCGTCGTCGCGAAGCCGCTTCAGCATTTCCGCGCTCGCGTGCTCGAAGAGCTGGACGGCACCCATGAAGGCGCGACACTCATCATCGAGCCCGCGCAGAAGCATGTTGATTACGTCGGCGTGTTCTCGCTCAGGCTCAGAGTACGAGACGGTGTTGATGCGGGGGGCAGCGAAGGCGCTTGCCATGTCATCTTCGGCTCATGAACGATTTGGGCCTGCTCACCCAAAGGAAGCCGCCTCCCGCCGCAATAAGGCGATCAAACGCATGCTCGCCGCCCGGCCGCAACCGAGAATAGCTGAGCCTCCGAAGGCGCCGAATACGGTTTCCCCGTCCCTGGGACAGTTCTCCGCCGCGAAGCCCCTGACTCGGGCTAGTACGCCCCTGGGATGCGATCCTTGAGGGTGTAGGTCTTGCCGTTCCAGGGCCAGCCGGACGGGGCATCGTCCCAATCGCTGTTGCGCGCGAAGAGGCCGCTCATCTGGAACCCGCCGCCGAAATCCGCCATGCGGCATTCCAGGTAGGTCTGCTCGACCCAACAGTTCATACGCGGAAAATCCAGGGCGTCCCCTGGGCGCAGGACGACGGCGGGTTGTTCCTGGGCGTCGAGCGGGATTACCATAAGCGGGCCGTCCTCGTAGTCGCCCACCCAGGAGTGCGGGACGCACTTGTCGTCCTGGCACGCGATCCTGACCTTGTCGTTGGCGCAGGCGATCCAGCCTCCGTGGACGCGGCAGGCGACCGAGCGGTCGGCAACGGTATAGAGGCCGTCACGGGCCTCGATCATGCGCCATTTTTCCGTAGCGCCCGGCGCCTTCCCGCCCAGCGCCCGCCGCACCGCGCCCTCGGGCAGCATCGGCAAGACGACGAGGGCGAGGAGGACAAGAAGGCCGGCGACGATCTTGGCGCGCATCGGAGGCTCCACCGTGACGCCTCGGAACGTAGCAGGAACGATGAGGCTGTCGAGCCCCACCGGGGCCCGACGTCCGGAGGCCCTCCGCGGCGGGGGTGTGCGCCGTGGGGGAGAGGGGAGGGCCTACGGGTCCCTCGCTGGGGGATCAGGCGGCGAGCGGGAGCGGCTCGCCGAACTCGATGGCCGAGATCACCACGTCCATGACGGTGTCGCGGAAGGCGGTGCGGGCGGGATCGCGCCCGGCCGCGCCTGCGCAGACCATCAGCGGGATCAGGTGCTCCTCGCGCGGGTGGGCCTCGCGGCCGAACGGCGCCTCGGCCCACCGGGCGAGGCGGGCGGGATCGGCGGCCGCCTCCTCCAGCCAGGCGTCGAAGCGGGCGGACTTCCCGGTGAAGGCCGGCGAGAAGCCGCGCATGTTGTGCCAGCTCATGCCCGACCCCACGATCAGCACGCCCTCGTCCCGGAGGGGGGCGAGCGGGCGGCCGGCGGCGAGGTGTTCCCGGGCGTCCAGCCCGGCCTTCAGCGAGAGCTGCACGACGGGGATGTCGGCCTCGGGCGTCACCAGCTTCAGGGGGATGAAGACGCCGTGGTCCCAGCCGCGCTCCGGGTCGGCCGCCGAGGCGATGCCGGCGCCGGCCAGGAGGCCCCGGACGCGCGCCGCCAGCGTGGGCGAGCCGGACGCGTCGAAGGTCAGTCGGTAGGTGTGCTCGGGGAAGCCGTGGTAGTCGAAGATCAGGCCCGGGCGCTCGCCCGAGCCCACGGTGAAGACGGGCGCCTCCCAGTGGCCCGAGACGACCAGGATCGCCTTCGGCCGCTCCGGCAGGCCGGCGACCAGCCCGCGCAGATAGGCTTCCGTGCGGGCCCAGGCGTCAGCCGGGCCGCGGGTCCACGCCATGAAGAAGCAGGGACCCGCGCCGTGCGGAATGTAGACCGTCGGGAGGCGCATGGCTTTGGTCCTTGGTTCAATCGACATTCAATGGGCCGCCGCGGCCTTCCGGGGAGTCGGCATTCCCTTCTTCTCCTCCCCCATTGGGGGAGGGGGACCGGCCGAAGGCGGGTGGAGGGGGCCTGACGATAGGCTCGGCGCTTCCGGCAAGCCCCCTCCACCATGCTAGTGCATGGTCCCCTCCCGACGGGGGAGGAGAGACCTTGGCCGGCGTCCGACGAAGCTTAGGCCGCGGCTTTCCCGGCCGGTTCGGCCAGGATGCGCTCGATCCAGGCGGCGAAATTCTGGCCGAATCCCTTGAGGAACTCGGCCGTGGACTCGTTCACCAGTTCGCCGTTCTCGCCGAACAGGGTGAAGGCGGCGCCGATGTAGGCTTCCTGGCTCAGCAGCGGCACGTTCAGGAACACCAGCGACTGGCGCAGGTGGTGGTTGGCGCCGAAGCCGCCGATGGCGCCGGGCGAGACGCTGATGACCGCGCCGGGCTTGCCGTTCCACACGCTGGAGCCGTATGGGCGCGAGCCCACGTCGATGGCGTTCTTAAGGACGCCGGGGACCGAGCGGTTGTATTCGGGCGTGACGAACAGCACCGCGTCGCGGGCGGCGATCTCCTTCCTGAACCGGGTCCAGGCTTCGGGGGCGCCGGCGGCTTCGACGTCCTCGTCGTAGTGGGGCAGGTCGCCGATCTCGATGAAGTCGAACGTCAGGCCGGGGGTGAGGGCGGCCAGCGCCTTGGCGACCTTGCGGTTCACCGAGTCCTTGCGGAGGGAACCGACGACGACGGCGACGGTGCGGGGTTGGGACATGGAGGTCTCCGGGCTCTCAGGGGAGGAAAATCACGCGGCGCGGGGCGGGGCCTCGGCCTGCAGCGAAGGTGGGCCCGGTCAGGTCCGTTGATAATCCGCCAGAATTGGATGATTGTGCTTCCGAAAAGGAAACAATCCGATGGACCGGCTGGACGAACTCGGCGCCTTCGTGGCGGTGGCCGACGCGCGGAGCTTCACGCAGGGCGCGCGCAAGCTGGGGGTGTCCAGCGCCCAGGTCTCGAAGCTGGTGGCCCGGCTGGAGAACCGCCTGGGCGCGCGGCTGCTGAACCGCACCACCCGCGACGTCTCCCTCACCGACACGGGCCAGGCCTATCTGGAGCGGGCGCGGGAGCTGCTGCAGGGCTTCGAGGCCCTGGAGACCTCGGTTCGCGACCAGACGGGCCCGAGCGGCCTCTTGAAGGTCTCGGCGCCGGTCTCGTTCGGCCGCAACCAGCTCACCCCGGCGCTGCTGGACTTCGCCTCGGGCTGCAACGCCGTCTCGCTGGACGTGGTGTTCAGCGACCGAATGGTCAATCTGGTTGAGGAGGGCTTCGACGTGGCCGTGCGCATCGGCCACCTGAGCGACTCCTCACTGGTGGCGCGGCGCCTCGCGGCGGTGCGGATGGTGACCTGCGCCTCGCCCGGCTACCTGGCCCGGGCCGGCACGCCCACGTCGCTGGAGGACCTGACGCGCCACGAGGCCGTGCTCGACACGAACGTGCGCGACCCCACCATCTGGCGCTTCGGGCCGCAGTCCGAGCCCCGGGAGGTGCGGGTGCACGGGCGGCTGCGCTTCAGCGGGGCCGAGGCCTGCGCGGCGGCGGCCGTTGCCGGCTTCGGCCTGACCCGCACCCCGGCCTTCGCGGTGGCCGACGACCTCCGGGCCGGGCGGCTGGTCCCGGTGCTGTGCAACCATGAGCCCGAGCTGGTCCACGTGCACGCTGTCTATCCGCACGCGCGGCACCTGGCGGCCAAGGTGAGGGCCTTCGTGGACTTCCTGGCGGCGCGCTACGCGGGCGAGCCCGAGTGGCACCAGGGCTGGGGCAGCCGCCACCCGGTTCCCTGAACTCCTTACGCGAAGGCGATCCAGCGGCCGGCGGCGGCGGTCATCACCCACACCAGGATGGCGGCGTAGGCCAGCGCCTTGGCCGCGGGCCCCGCGGCGTCATCGCGGGCCGAGGTCGCGACCTGCACGCCCGCCATGCCCAGGATCCAGGCCGTGAAGGCCAGGGCGAAGGCCTTGTTGACCGGGTCCAGCCGGGCGAAGTCGTCGGCCGGGATCATCACGTGGGTTGCGGCGGTCTGGACGATCACCAGGACCCCCAGCCCCAGCAGGTAGACGATGCGCAGCGCGCCCCGGGTCACGAAGGCGGCGATCAGGGCGGCGGCGAGGATCACGTGCCAGAGGCCGGGACTGACCAGCTTGGCCGTACCGAACACGGCCAGGCCCAGGCCGAAGAGGGCCAGGCCCACGACCGCCCAGAGCTTGCCCGCGCCGCCGAGCAGGCCGTCCCGCCGGGCCGCCGGCATGGCGACGCCGTAGGTGAGGACGATGGCGGCGGCCAGGCCCAGCATCTTCGCGGTGAAGGCCTCGGACGTGTAGAGCCGCTCGGCGTTCGAGGACCCGATCAGCAGGCCGGACACGATCACGCCCACGACGCCGAGGTTGAGCCAGGGCCGGACGTTGCGCTCGACCTCGGCCGGGCTCTCCTCGGTCAGGCCGTGGCCGATGAGGCGCAGGTTGAGCAGGATGCTCGCCCCGCCCAGCAGGGCGATGGAGAGGATGTGCAGCACCTCCCACTGGGCGAAGTAGGGCTTGATCCACGCGCCGGGGAAGGTGTCGTCCAGGCCGGCCACCCAGGGGGCGAGCGCCGGGAAGAAGTCCTGCGGGGCCATGCTCATTGGGCCACATCCTTCAGATCGACGGCGCCGCGTTCGGACGTGGCGCAGGACTGGGCGACGTTGGCCCAGTGGGGCAGGGGCTTGCCGCACTCCAGCCAGTCGTAGGCGATGAAACGGCCGAAGGTGATGACGGTGACCCAGGCCAGGATCGACACCAAGGCCGAGAGGCGGGCCGCGGCCGGCGGCTTCGGCGCGGCGTCCCAGTCCTGGCGGTTCCGTTGCACCCGGAAGTGGAAAACGAGGATGTTGATCATCGCCGCGGCGATGAACACGAGCTTCAGGCGGAACCAGAGATTATGGTAATAAAGCAAGGGCTTGGCGTAGAAGAGCGCGAGGCCCGTGGCGATCATCACGGCGAAGCCGAAGACCGTGAGCGGCAGCACCCGGTCGCTGAGCACCGACACCCGCGTGTTCCGGAACGCCACGCCCAGCAGGCGAAGGTCGACCAGGAAGATGGTGCCGGCGAACAGCATCAGCGCCAGGACGTGCGTCCCTTCCAGGAGTCCCCAGAAGTTCAGCGAACTGGCCAGCGCCTCGCTCCAGGACATGGCGAGGTCGCCCTCGCCCTTGCCCAGCTCGGTCGCAAGCCAGACCAGGAAGTCTCGCAACACGTTTCCGCCCCCCAAAACATACCGGTCTTTCTATAGCGGAGGTCGCACGAGTCGATTGCGGCCCTGCTACGTTCCGGAAATCTGCCCTCGCTCCCGCCGGCGGCCGCTCGTACGGGGCCGCTCGTCTTCGTTATCGAAGGTAAGGTACGCGAGCCGGCGGGCCGACGGCAACGGTTTTCGAGCGGGCGGTCAGGCCGCCGGGGCGAGCGCTTCGGCCATGCGGCTAGGGGGTGGTCCGCATCTGGGCCATCAGCTCCTCGCGGCGGGCCTTGAGCTGCTCGCCGACGGCGCGGGTGTCCATCTCCGACTTCCGGACCTCGGGGAAGTACTCCTGCTCCTCCTCCTCGACGTGGTGCTCGATCATCTCCTTCAGGACGGTGACCTTGGCGTCGTACATCTCGTCGGACGGGTCCATCTGCTCGATCTGGGCCATCAGGTCCTTGGCCGCCTGGTGCTCGACGATCGCCTCGTTGACGATGTCGTCGTCGTCCAGGAACTCGCGCGAGGCGGGGTAGAAGATCTCCTCCTCGATCTGGGTGTGGACCTTCAGCTCCATGTCGATCCGGTTGAAGATGCGCAGCTTTTCCTGTGCGTCCTTCGCCTTCTCGTACTGGCCGAACAGCTTCTCGACGGCGCGGTGGTCGGCCTTGAGCATGGCCACGGCGTCCTTCAGCCGCGAGCGGGAATCGGCGGTCTTGCGGCGGCCCGAGGACGTGGGTTTGGCGTTCTTGGCTTCGGTGCGGGCGGCGGCGGTGGGCATGGGGTCTCTCCAGGGTTGGCGCGGCTCGCCGTGTTGAACCCGCCTCCGCCGCCACGGTTCCGGCGCCCGCGGCCTTGATTTTCCAGGCCGGGGCGGGTCGTTAGCGGACATGAGCGGACAGACGCGGGTGACGATCGCGGGCGCCGGCGCCCTGGGCTTGAGCTGCGCGCTCGCACTGGCCGACGCCGGCGTTGGGGTGACGGTTTGCGATCCGGCCGAACCCCTGGCCAACGCCTCCGGCGTGGCGGGCGGGATGATTGCGCCGGCCTTCGAGGCGGTGCTCGATCCCGAGGCCCGGGGACACCTGGCGATCCTGCTGGCGGCGCGCGACCTGTGGCCGGGTCTCGCCGAGCGGGCGGGGGTGCGGCTGGATCGCTCGGGCGCCCTGGCGGTCGGGTCCGACGCCTGGCTGGAGAAGGTGGCGGCGGGCTTCGCCGGCCTGGGCCTGCACCCCGCCGAGATCGGCCATGCGACGGCCACGGCCATGGCGCCCGGCCTGTCGCCCGAGTTCCCGCGCGCGCTGTTGATGCGCGAGGACTGGCGGATCGCGCCCGGCGCGGCGCTTTCGGGCCTGCGCCGCGCCGCCGAGGCCGTGGGCGTCGCGTTCCGCCGCGAGCCTGCGACCGGCCCGGTCCCCGGCGAGGTTCTGGTGGTCGCCACCGGCGCGGGCCGGGGGCTGAGCAACGTCGCACCCGAGCTTTCGCGGCTCTCCCCGATCAAGGGCCATATCGTGCGCGCCGCCGCGGCGCCCGGCGCGGTCACGGTGCGGGGCGAGGGCGTCTATGTGACCCCCGCCGACGAGGGCGTGGCCGTCGGCGCCACCATGGAGCCGGGACGCGACGACGTTGAGATCGAGCCGGACAAGGTCGAGCCGCTGCGCCGGGCGGCCGCGCGCCTCTTCCCGCACCTCGCCGACGCTCCGTTCGAGATCGGGGCCGGGGTGCGCGGCGCGACCCCGGACGGCCTGCCGATGGTGGGCTGGAGCGAGGCGCCCGGCGTGCTGCTGGCGGTGGGCGCACGCCGCAACGGCTGGCTGCTCGCGCCGCTGGTGGCCAAGGTGGCGGCGGCTTGCGTGACGGGGCGTGACCCTGGTCCCCATGGCCCGCGCTTCGACCCGGGGCGCTTTGGGGGGGCGGCATGAACGGCTTCTGGTTCACCGACGAGCAGCAGGCGATCCGCGACGGGGTCCTGAAGCTCTGCGAACGCTTCGACGCCGAATACTGGCGGCGCACCGACGAGACCGGCGACTTCCCGGAGGCCTTCGTGGCGGCCATGGCCGAGGCCGGCTGGCTGGGCGCCGCCATGCCGGTGGAGCTGGGCGGCTCGGGCCTGGGGCTCACCGAGGCCGCCATCGCCATGCAGGCGGTGGCCGAGAGCGGGGCGGGCTTCTCGGGCGCCAGCGCCCTGCACCTCAACATCTTCGGCCCCATGCCGCTCGCCAGGTTCGGGACCGACGAGCAGAAGCGCAAGCTGATCCCCCGGCTGATTTCGGGCGAGGACCGCATGTGCTTCGGCGTCACCGAGCCCGACGCCGGCCTCGACACCACCCGCGTCGCCACGCGGGCGGTCCGCACGAACGACGGCTACGTCATCTCGGGCCGGAAGATGTGGACCACCATGGCCCAGCGGGCGACCAAGATGCTGATCGTCGCGCGCACGACGCCCCGGGACGAGGTGAAGAAGCCGCACGAGGGGATCAGCCTGTTCTACGTCGACTTCGACCGGGAGAAGATCCACGCCCGGCCGATCCCGAAGATGGGTCGCAAGGCGATCGAGTCCAACGCCGTCTTCATCGACGACCTGCACGTCCCCGCCGACGCCCTGGTGGGCGAGGAGGGACAGGGATTCCGCTACCTGCTGGAGGGGCTGAACCCAGAGCGGGTGCTGATCGCCGCCGAGGCCGTGGGCCTGGGTCGCGCGGCCCTGAAGAAGGCGGCGGCCTACGCCAGGGAGCGGGTCGTGTTCGGCCGGCCCATCGGCCAGAACCAGGGCGTGGCCCATCCGCTGGCCCGCTCCTGGGCCGAGCTGGAGGCGGCGAACCTGATGGCCTTCAAGGCCGCCGCGCTCCACGACGCCGGACGTGACTGCGGCGCCGAGGCGAACGCGGCCAAGTACCTGGGCGGCGAGGCGGGCTTCCGCGCCTGCGAGGCGGCGGTGCTGGCCCACGGCGGCATGGGCTACGCCAAGGAGTACGACGTGGAGCGGTACTTCCGGGAGGCGATGATCCCGCGCATCGCCCCCGTCAGCCGGGAGATGATCTTCAACTATATCGCCGAGCGGGTCCTGGGCCTTCCGAAGAGCTACTAGGCGCGATCCCGGGGCAGGCGGAAGCGGATCGGGATGCGGACCTCGCCGCCCTCGACCGCGCGGCCGTCCACGGTCTTGGGGCTCATGCGGAAATAGCGCGAGAGCTTGAGCGCGGCCTCGCCGAAGCCCTCGCCGGCGGGACTCTCCGACGTCACCTCGCAGGCCGCCACCGAGCCCTTGGCCGTCACGGCGCAAGAGATGGTCGCCGCGCCCTCCAGGCCCTTCCGCAAGGCGGCGTCGGGATAGTAGCGCGCCAGGTCGTCGGCGTCGGGCCGCCGGAGCCAGGTGGGATTGCCGATCACCGGATCGTCGGCGGGCGCGGCGATCGCGGGCGGCGGGTCCAGCGTCGCGATCGGGCCGATCGGCGGCGGGCCGATGTGTTCGGGCGGATCGACCGGCAGCGGGTCCACGGGACCGGCGACGGGGTTCAACGGCTTGTGCGGCGTGATCGTGCTCGGCGGATCCTCGACCGGCTTCGGCGGCGGCGGCGGCCTGAAGCGGTCGAAGATCTTCCCGTCGATGGCGGGCGGCTCCGGGTAGGGGACCACCCTGGGCGGCGCGAACTGCATCATGGCCAGGTAGGCCGCGACGCCGGCGTGGGCGGCGACCGAAAGTCCCACGATGACGGTGGTTCGCGAGACGCGGCGGCCCTTGGGGGTGAAGCCAGAGGCGATGGAAGCCAGGTGAGCCATGTCCGAACTCCGAAGTTACAAGCGTAATATGTCCTAGATGTGAGCTCGAAAATTACATATGTCAACCACTGCGCGACGACATGGTTAGCGGCGCGTTAACCATGCCGGGCCCACCCCATGGGCATGGCCGTCCAGGGGATTCGCGGAATCGTCGAGGCTGCGATCGAACGCGCCTCCAAGGCGACGGGCGTCGACTTCAGCTTCCTGATGAAGACCGCGGGCCGCGAGAGCGGCCTGAACCCGACGGCGCGGGCCTCGACCTCGTCGGCGGCCGGGCTCTTCCAGTTCGTCGAGCAGACCTGGCTGCAGACGCTGAAGACCCACGGCTCGAAGTACGGCTACGCCCGCTACGCCGAGCTGATCACCCAGGGAGACGACGGCCGCTACCGCGTGAACGGGGCGGAAGCCCGCCGCGCGGTCATGGACCTGCGGCTCGATCCGCACGCCGCCTCGCTGATGGCCGGCGAGCTGGCCTCGGACCATGCCGCTTATCTGAAGGGCCGGGTGGGGCGCTCCCCCACGGCTGGGGAACTCTACGCCGCCCACTTCCTGGGACCCCAGGGCTCGGCCAAGCTGATCGAGGCCGTGCAGAGCCGGCCCGGCGCATCCGCCGCGGCCCTGTTTCCCGACGCGGCCCAGGCCAACCGCTCGATCTTCTACCGCGACGGCCGCGCGGCCACGGTCTCGGAGGTCTACGCCAACCTCACCCGCACGGCAGGGGGCCACGAGGCGGTCAGCGGCTCCGGCGCCTCGGACGACGACGGCGGCTTCCTCGAATACGCCTCGGCGCGGCGGCTCTCGCGCCAGCGCGAGCAGGAGGCTCTGGTGGCGCTGATCCTCAAGGGCGCCCAGCCGAACGACCAGCTCGGGGTCGGCAGCCGGCTCACCGGCTCGCTGTTCACCTCCGAGATGCTCAAGATGCTGTCGGACAGCCGCGACGGCTGAGATCAGGCCGCCGCCCCCGCCGCGAACATCGCTTCGATCTCGGCTTCCGCGTAGCCCAGCTCGGCCAGCACCTCGCGGGTGTGCTCCCCCAGTTTCGGCGAGGCCGGGCGCCGCTCGGCGTCGGCGCCGGGGAAGCGGGCGGGGGAGGCGACCGAGCGGAACGTCCCGCCCTGGCCGTCCTCCACCTCCACGAAGGCGCCGGCGGCCGCGGCCTGGGGATCGGCGGCCACGTCGGCGGGCGTCTGGACCGGCGCCCACACGAGGTCCGCGGCGTCGAGACGGCGGGCGATCTCGTCGAAGGGGAGAGCAGCGAAGGCCTTGTCGAACTCCACGGTGAGTGCGCGGGCGTTCTCGCGCCGGGCCTTGCCGCTGGCGAAGCGTTCGTCGGCGACGAGGTCGGGCCGGCCGGCCGCCTGGCAGAAGGCCTCCCAGCCGCCGCCCGCGCCGCGCGGATTGTGCACGAACCAGCGGCCGTCGGCGCTCCGGTAGAAGTTGGCCAGGGCGTTGATCGGATTGTCGCGGGTGCGGGCCGAGGCGAGGCGGCCGAACTTCAGTTGCACCGCCAGGTCCGAGCCCATGACGTAGATCCCCGTCGCCAGCAGCGAGGTCTGCACGAGGCGGCCCTGGCCGGTCCGCTCGCGCTCGTAGAGGGCGGCAAGGATGGCCGAGACGGTGGCCAGCGAGGTCGTGTGGTCGCCCACGCCAGAGCGCAGCAGGAAGGGGTCCATGCCCTTGGGGGCGGTCATGCTGGCCACGCCGGCGCGGGCCCAGAAGGCGGTGACGTCGAAGCCGGGCTTGTGCGCCTCGGGCCCTTCCAGGCCGTAGCCGGTGATGACCGCGTAGACGAGGCGGGGGTTGGCCTTGCGCAGGGTCCCGTCGTCGAGGCCCGCCCGCTTGAGCGACGCGGGGCGGACGTTGGTCAGGAAGACGTCGGCCTGGGCGGCCAGCTTGGCCAAGGCCGCGCGGCCCTCTGGCTTGGAGATGTCGAGCACGATCCCGCGCTTGCCGCGGTTGTCGAGGTCGAAGGTCGGATTGGCGCCCAGGTCCGTCTTAAGGTCGCCGAAGATGTGGCGCATGGCGTCGCCCTCGGGCCGTTCGACCTTGATCACGTCGGCGCCCCAGTCGGCCAGGATGCACGCGGCTCCCGGCCCGGCGATGTAGGCGGTGAAGTCGACGACCTTCAGACCTTGCAGCAGCACGCATCCCTCCCGTTTTGAAGGGCATTTAAACGCGTGTTGGAGACCTTGTCAGGCCACCGCGCGGTCGTTGGCGGCGGGGCGGGCCGACAGGGCTTCGGCGATGGCGCGGGCCGCGGCGGTCACGGCCACCGGCCGGCGCAGCAGGGCGTCGGCTCCGGCGGTCTGGCAGTCCCGGGCCTCGTCCAGGTCCCCCCCGATCAGGGCGACCACTGGCGTGCGAGCGGCGTCCCCGGTCAGGCGGCGGAGCGCGGCGATCGTCTCGGGCCCGTCCATCCCGGGCATCCGCCCCGACACCACGGCGAGGTCGAAATCGCAGATCCGGGCGAGCTCCACCGCGCGGGTCCCGTCGACCGCGTGGACGACCTGGTGGCCGAGCTGTTCGAGAGTGGCGCGCAGCATGGCCGCGCCGAGGGGGTCGGCGTCCACCGCCAGGACGCGCAGGCGCCGGCCCTCGGCCTCGAGGGCGGGCGGGGCGTCCGCGGAAGGCGCCTCGGCGGCGGGGTCGAAGGGCAGTTCCAGGGTGAAGCAGCTTCCGACGCCGACGGCGCTCTGGGCGCGCACCTCGCCGCCCATCAGCCGGGCGAGGCGGCAGGCGAGCGGCAGGCCCAGGCCCGCGCCCGGCGCGCCGGCGCTGGTCCGGGCGATCCGCTGGAAGGGTTGCAGGGCGAGCGCCAGCTCCTCGTCCGATAGGCCCGGGCCGGTGTCGGCGACGGCCACGGCGATCCGGCCGTCGCCGGTGCGGGTCAGGCGCGCCTCGATGCGGCCGCGCAGGGTGAACTTCACGGCGTTGCCGATCAGGGCGGAGAGTATCTGGCGGGCCCGGGCGGGGTCGGCGATGGCCGCGCCGGCGCCGCCGGATGCGAGGTCGGGCTCAACGTGCAGGGCGATCTCCAGCCCCTTGGCCGCGGCGGCCGGGCGGTGCAGCAGCACGAGGTCGCGGGCGAGGCCCACGAGGTCCACGGGCCGGGGCTCGACGCTGAGGCGGCCCGCCTCGGCGGTCTCGGCGTCCACGGTGGTGTTCAGCACGGACAGGAGGTCGTTCAGGGCGTCCAGCGCGGCCGAGAGCTGCTGGCGCGAGGGGGCGGCGCGGCCGCCCTTGCCGGCGGCGGCGGCCAGCACGTGGGTGACGCCGGTCAGGCCATTGCGGATCTCGTCCGACAGCGTGGAGACAAGGTCGGACTTGGAGCGGGCCAGGCGCCGGGCCGCCTCGGCCTGTTCGGCCCGTTCGGCGATCAGCACCTCGCGCTCGGCGGCCAGCAGGAACTGGCTGCGCAGGATGCGGTTCACGAGCAGGGCCAGCGCCAGCGACAGGGCGGCGGCGCCCCAGCTCAGCCTCGCCAGATCATGGTCCTCGGGCCGGCTGAACAGCACGGCGAGGGGGCCGGCGAGCGCCGCCGGCGTGACGATCAGCAGGCTGGGCAACCAGGGTGCGGCGAAGAAGACGCTGATCAGCGAGGCCGCCAGCGACAGCAGCAGCAGGCTCTCCCGCGCCGGTCCCGCGCCATCGGCGAAGACGGCGAGCTGGGCGATGGCGCCCGACCACAGGAGGCCGCCCAGGATCTGCACCCGAGCGCGAATCTTCAGGTCCAGCGCGCGCGGCGTCCTCAGCCAATGGGCGATGGCGTAGAAGGCGCCCCAGCCGATGGTGAAGAGGACGAAGCTGGCCGCCATCCACATGGCGTTGGCCGCGTGGCTGCCCACCCAGACGAGGACCGGCAGGCCCACCAGGAACGCGCCCACCGCATAGGGCAGGAGCCGGGCCTGGGCCTTCATGCCCTGTTCGTTGATGGTAAGGCCGCCGGCGTCGCGGGCGTCGTCTGCCTTGACCACGGGGGGCCTCCTTCCGAAGCTCGGCGGAAGCCTGCGCCCGGTCCGGTTGGCGGGCGGTTACGCGAGAGCGTTAATCCACAGATTCGGCCGGCAACCTTCGATTAAGCTTAACTGGAGAAAACTCGACTCGTGGGACTCCGGTCCCGGGGCCTGGGGATTTCGAGGGGCATGGCGACCACGCGTTCGGCGCTGACGGAGAGCGATATCCGCACGCTGCTGAAGGGCGCCACCCCGGACGAGCGGGCGGCGGCCGCGCGCAAGCTGTGCGGCGCCATCGAGCGCGCGCCCATGTCGGACGAAGACCGCACTCTCGCCGCCGAGATCCTGCGGGTGATGGCGGCCGACGCCGCCGAACTGGTGCGCCGGGCGCTGGTGGACACCCTGAAGGCCTCGCCGGTGGTGCCACGCGACGTGGCCCTGAAGCTGGCCCGCGACGTCGAGAGCATCTGCCTGCCGATGCTGGCCTTCTCGCCGGCCTTCACGGACGAGGATCTGGCCGAGATCGTCCGCCTCGGCGGACCGGTGCGCCAGCTCGCCATCGCCAAGCGTCCCGTCCTGAGCCGCACGGTCACCGACGCCCTGGCGGAGCATGGCGGCGAGCGCGCGGTCTCGTCGGCCTGCGGCAACGACCGCGCCGAGTTCACGGAATCCGCCCTGCAGAAGGTCATCGACCGCTTCGAGCAGTCGGAGCGGGTGCTGGCCGCCATCGCCTATCGCTCGGTCCTGCCGCTGTCGGTTACCGAGCGGCTGATCACCCTGGTCAGCGACCAGCTCCGCGATCACCTGATCACCCGCCACGCGATCTCGCCCGAGCGGGCCATGGAGATCGCCATGGGGACCGCCGAGCGGGCCGCGGTCGATCTCGTGGACCAGGCCGGCCGCGCCGCCGATATGAAGGGCTTCGCGGCCCACCTGCGGGCCGAGAACAAGCTCACCGCGTCCCTGCTGCTCCGGGCCTTGGCGCACGGGCACATGACGTTCTTCGAGTGGGGCGTGGCCGAGCTCGCCGGCGTGCCGCACCACCGGACCTGGCTGATGATCCACGACGCCGGCCCCCTGGGTCTGCGGGCCATCTACGAGCGCGCAGGGCTTCCGGCCCGCCTGTTCCCGGCCTTCCGGGCCGCGGTCGACGCCTTCCACGCCCTGGAGTTCGACGGCGGCGTGCGCGACCGCGAGCGGTTCCAGGAGCGCATGCTCCAGCGCTTCCTCACCCAGCCCCAGGCGGCGACGCGCGAGGACGTGGACTACCTGCTGGAGCGGATGAACCGCAGCCGCCCTGCGTCGCGTGACGTGGCGGAAACCGCCTAAAACCGCCTGAAACCCTTGCCCGGGCTCCCCGCCGAGCCCAAGCTTGAGTCATGAGCCAAGCCCAGAACGCCGTGGAAATCCGTCCGGCGGCCACCATCCTCCTGCTGCGCGACGACCCGGCCTTCGAGGTCCTGATGGTCAAGCGGCACCACCAGATCGACTTCGCGTCCGGCGCCCTGGTCTTCCCGGGCGGCAAGTCGCACGCCGGCGACCATGACCCGGCCTGGGCCGACCACGCCAGCGGCTGGGACCGGTTCGACGCCGAGCAGCGGGGCCTGCGGATCGCGGCGATCCGCGAGGTCTTCGAGGAGGCCGGCCTCCTGCTGGCCGAGCACGCCGACGGCGCGCCGTTCGCCGAAGCCTGTCCGCTGGAAGTCCGCGAGGCGGTGGACGCGGGCCGGCTGGCGTTCCTGGACGTGGTGCGGGAGCTGGGCGTGCGGCTGAGCCTGGAGGCGCTCACCGTCTTCGCCCGCTGGATCACGCCGCCGATCATGCCCAAGCGGTTCGACACCTGGTTCTACGCCGTGCGCGCGCCCGAGGGGCAGCTCGCCGCCTGCGACGGGCGCGAGACCGTGGACGCCGAATGGATCGCGCCCTCGGAGGTCCTGCGGCTGGCCGAGGCGGGCGAGCGGACGGTGATCTTCCCCACCCGCATGAACCTGCGGCTGCTGGGGGAGGCGGCCAGCGCGGCCGATGCGGTCGCCCGGGCGCAGGCGCGCGAGCTTGTCACCGTGACGCCGAAGGTGGAGGTGCGGCCGGAGGGACGCGTGCTGGTGCTGCCGCCGGAAGCTGGCTACGGCGATGTGGCCGAGCCGCTGGAGCGGATCGGCGCCTGAGGCGCCTAGGCGCCGAATTCCCGGACGCGGCTTTCCAGTTCCTGGACCAGGGCCTTGCCGACCGGATGGTCCTCGCCCTTGATGCCGTCGCGGACGGCGGCCTTGATCGCGTCGATGTGGGCGTCGATCAGCGGCATGGGCGCGTCGAGGCGCTTGTCCTTGTCGTCGATCAGCCGGCACAGCAGGCCGGCGATACGGGTGATCAGCGGGAAGCCGTAGGTGGAGCCCAGGCCCTTCAGGTCGTGGGCGCGCAGGTAGAGCGTGTCCATGCTCTCGACGGTGACGCCGCTGGCGCGGACGCCCTGGCGCGCGGCCTCGAGCTTGCCGACCTCGTCGTTCAGCCACTGGGCGAAATTGCCGGAAAGGCTCTGCAGCGCGGCCTCGGCCTTGGCGATCGCCGCGGCGTCGATGGCGCCCAGCCGGCCGCCGCCGACCTTCAGGCGAAGGGCGTTGGGCGGCTGGATCAGGTGACCGGACTTTGGCTCGCTCACTGGGGCTCTCCTGGCAGGGTCGCCCGGCGATCTTAAGGACAACCCGTTAATAACACCTGAGCCGTGGGCGGACCTGTTGCTCAAACGGAGAATTGTTCGGCGAGCACGCGCTCTTCGAGGCTACGGCCGGCGTCGAAGAGCATGGTGATGGAGACGCTCCGGTCCTCGGCCACATTCACATGCGTGACATCCCGGACCTCGAAATTGTCGGCCACGGCGCTGACCGGCCGCTTGTCGGCCTCGAGTACGTCGAAGGCCACCTTGGCGGTGTGGGCCAGGAGGGCGCCGCGCCACCGGCGAGGCCGGAAGGCGCTGATCGGCGTCAGGGCCAGGATCTTGGCGTCGAGCGGGATGATCGGCCCGTGGGCGGAGAGGTTGTAGGCCGTGGAGCCGGCCGGCGTCGCCACCAGGGCCCCGTCGCACTGGAGCTCGCCCAGCCGCACCTTGCCGTCGACCGAGATCCGCAGCTTGGCGGTCTGGCGCGTCTGGCGCAGCAGCGAGACCTCGTTGAAGGCCAGCGCCACGTGAGTCTCGCCGCGGATGTCCTGCGCCGTCATGCGCAGGGGATGGATGACGGCCTTCTCGGCGGCGTTGATCCGGTCGAGCAGACCGTCCTCGCTATACTCGTTCATCAGGAAGCCGACCGAGCCGCGGTTCATGCCGTAGATCGGCTTGCCCGATTCCATGCGCCGGTGGACGGTCTCGAGCATGAAGCCGTCCCCGCCCAGGGCCACGATCGCCTGGGCCTCGGCCTCGCCGGCGTCGCCATACCGCTCGACCAGGCGGGCGCGGGCCTCCTGCGCCTCCGGGCGGTCGCTGGCCTCGAAGGTGAGGCGCGTGACGAAGGGTTCGGGCTTGAACATCGGCCGGTCAGAAGCGCTGAAGCCGGCGCGTCTGTCAAAGGTCTTAAAGCGACTTGGCGGCCTGCCGGAACGCCGCGCCGGCGACGGTGGGGGTGACCGGGGCGAAGGCTCCGGAGGCCCGCCGCGCGGACTCCGCGCCGCCGCCCGGCATCCCGTCGTTCAGGCTACGGACGAGCTCCAGGATGGTCGGGAAGGCGCTGCGATCGATGCCCACGGCGGCGCAGGCCAGGCCCAGGAGCTCGGGCCGGTCGGAATCGATGGCCCGCCGGATGTGGTCGGGCTCGAAGCGTCCCAGCATCGACAGCGCCGTGATGAACAGCGTCAGACGTCCCTCGCGCAGGGCGCGGACGAGGTAGCCGGGCCGAAGCTGGCCCGCGGCGTGCAGCTTGTCGATCAGCCGCCGCTCCATCTCCTCGCGCTCGCCGTCGCGGGCGAGGACGACCATGGACTGGCTGTCCCGGGGCACGCCTGCGTGGGCCTCGGCGACGGCCGCGGCCATGACCCGGTCCAGGGCGTCGGAATCCAGCCGGAAGCGCTCGGCGAGCGAGCGGCGCAGCGCCTGGCCCACCCACAGGTACAGCCGCTCGGCCAGGTCGCTGGTCAGGCGGGGATGGCGAGACAGAGGCGTGCGCAGGGCCGCGATCTGGCGCGACATCTCGACCAGCTCGGCCATGTCCCGCGGGGAGAGTTCGGCGGTCGGATTGCCGGCCAGCGCCGTCAGAACGGCGGGCTCGGCCTGGTGCAGGATCGCGGAGACCACGTTCTGGGAGATCTTCGGCCGGCGCGCGATCTCGATCTGGTGCTCGATGGTGGCCTCGACCAGCAGGCGCACGAGGTCCACGTCGCGCAGCAGCGGGCTGTCGGCGATGATCGGGCGGGCGATCTCGATGTCGTCGAGCGCGAGCACGTTGACCAGGGCCGGCGGGGCCCAGTCGGCGGTGGCGAGCTTCTCGGCCAGCCGCTTGCGGATGTCGCGCTCGGCCTCGACCACGAGGCTCATGAAGATGGAGCTGAGGAGCGCCTGGATCGGTTCGGCCTGCATGGCCTCGCCGGCGTGGGGCGTGTCGCACAGGTCCACGATCGCCAGGAGAAGGCGTTCGCGGTCCGCCGGCGCGCGGCTCTTAGCGAGGTCGAGCAGACTTTCGCTGCTCATGGCGAGGCTCACCCCAACCCCCAATCTTGTCCATTCTGAACACGACGGTAGCCAATTAGCCGGCCGCGAATGAAAACATGCTTAAAGTCCGCGACGTTCGCTCAGGACACGGGAAGGGGACCGAGGAACCATGGCCGAACCGCTGATTCTCGCGCTCGACCAGGGCACCACCAGCACCCGCGCGATCCTGTTCGCCGCCGACGGCCGGGCGCTGGCCGAGGCGGGCCGGCCGCTGCGCCAGCACTACCCCCGCGACGGCTGGGTGGAGCACGACGCCGAGGAGATTTTCGAGGCCTCCGTGGCCGTCCTGCGCGAGGCGGTGGAGAAGGCCGGCCGCGGCATGGCCGAGGTCAGCGCCATCGGCGTCACCAACCAGCGCGAGACGGCGGTGATCTGGGACCGGGAGACGGGCCAGCCGATCCACCGCGCCATCGTCTGGCAGGACCGCCGCACCGAACCCGCCTGCCAGCGCCTGCGCGAGGACGGCCGCGAGCCGCGGGTGACCGAGATCACCGGCCTGCTGCTCGATCCATATTTTTCCGGGACGAAGTTCGCCTGGCTGCTCGACAACGTGGCCGGGGCCCGCGAGGCGGCCGGGGCGGGGCGCCTGCTGGCCGGCACCATCGACGCCTGGGTGATCTGGAAGCTGACGGGCGGGCGGGTCCACGCCACCGACGCCACCAACGCCTCGCGGACCCTGCTCTACGACATCGGGCGGGGGGAATGGTCGGCCGAGATGGCCGACATGCTGGACGTGCCGCTCGGCCTGATGCCGGACGTGCGCGACTGCGCCGACGACTACGGGGAGACGGAGGCCGGCCTGCTCGGTCGCGCGGTGCCGATCCGGGGCGTGGCCGGCGACCAGCAGGCGGCCCTGATGGGCCAGGGCTGCGTGCGGCCGGGCGAGATGAAGGCCACCTACGGCACCGGCTGCTTCATGCTGGTCAACACCGGAGAGACGAAGGCGCCGTCACGGTCGCGGCTGCTGACCACCATCGCCGCCCGGGTGGGCGGGCGGACGACCTACGCCCTGGAGGGCGCGATCTTCATCGCCGGCGCCGCGATCCAGTGGCTGAACGAGGGTCTGGGCGTCCCCGGCGGGCCCCAGGCGGCCGAGGCGCTGGCGGCGAGCGCGCGGCCGGATCACGGCGTGACCCTGGTGCCCGCTTTCACCGGCCTGGGGGCGCCGTGGTGGGACGCCGGCGCCCGGGGCGCGATCTTCGGCCTGACGCGGGATTCCGGGGTCGCCGAGATCGCCCAGGCCGCCTTCGACGCCTGCGCGCTGCAGACCCGCGACCTGATCGAGGCCATGCGCGCCGACGCCCCCGACGCCTTCGCGGGCGACGTGGAGATGCGGATCGACGGCGGCATGTCGAAAAGCGCCTGGTTCAGCCAGCGGCTGGCCGACCTGATCGGCGTGCGTGTCTGCCGGGCGTCCTATCAGGAGACGACGGCTCTGGGCGCGGCCCTGTTCGCGGGCCTGGGCGCCGGAATCTACGCCAGCGTAGAGGAGGCCGCGGCCTCGCGGCCGGGCACGGAAGGCTATGCGCCCGCGCCCGACAATACGCTGCGGGAGTCGGCCTACGCCCGCTGGCTGGACGCCGTGGCGCGGGTGCGGACCGGCTAGACGATCCGCACTTCCGCCGGCCCCTCGACCATGCGGCCCACGATCCGCGCCGCCTCGAATCCGCGCGCGTGGGCCAGCGCGAGGACCCGCTGGGCCGCCTCGGGCGCGACGGCGATCAGCAGGCCGCCGCTGGTCTGGGGGTCGGTCAGCAGGTCGCGCCGCCAGTCGGGCTGGTCCGCCGGCTCGCGCACCGCCTCGCCGTAGCTGGCCCAGTTGCGCCCGGACGCGCCCGTGCGGACGCCGGCCTGGACGAGGGTCTCGACGCCCGGCAGCAGGGCGGGCGAGGCGGCCTCGATCTCGGCGGCGAGACCCGCGCCGCGGCACATCTCCAGCGCGTGGCCCAGCAGGCCGAAGCCGGTGACGTCGGTCACGGCGTGGACCTCGGCGATCTCGGGCAGCTCGGCGCCCAGGGTGTTCAACCGCGTGGTGGAGGCGATCAGGGCGTCGTAGCCGGCGGCGTCCAGGCGCTCCTGCTTGAAGGCGGCGCTCAGCACGCCCACGCCCAGGGCCTTGGTCAGGATCAGCACGTCGCCCGCGCGCGCATTCCGATTGGCCAGCACCCTGTCGGGATGGACGAGACCCAGCGCCACCAGGCCGTAGATCGGCTCGACGCTGTCGATGGAATGGCCGCCCGCCACGGGAATCCCCGCCTCGGCGCAGACCGAGGCGCCCCCCGCAAGGATCGCCCCGATGGTGTCGGGATCGAGCTTGCCGACCGGCATGCCCACGATGGCCAGCGCCAGGATCGGCCGCCCGCCCATGGCGTAGACGTCCGACAGCGCGTTGGTCGCCGCGATCCGGCCGAAGTCGAAGGGATCGTCCACCACCGGCATGAAGAAGTCGGTGGTGGCCACCAGGGCCTGACCGTCGTTCAGGCGCCAGACGGCGGCGTCGTCCGAAGTCTCGGTCCCGACGAGCAGGTCGGGGAAGGCCGCGGCGGCCGGCATCTTGGACATGATCTCGCGCAGGACGGCGGGCGCCAGCTTGCAGCCGCAGCCGCCGCCGTGGGCGAGGGAGGTGAGGCGCACAGGCTCGGACATGGGCTCTCCGTCGTCGGTGAAGCGCGCTATAGCACCCTCATGGGCCCCCAGGTCACCGAAGACGTCTCGGCGGAAGCGCTCGCGCGGTTCGACATGGTCATCGACGTGCGCAGTCCGGCCGAGTTCGCCGAGGACCACCTGCCCGGCGCCGTGAACCTGCCGGTGCTCTCGAATGAGGAACGCGCCGAGGTCGGGACGATCTATGTCCAGGAGTCGCGCTTCAAGGCCCGGCGGATCGGCGCGGCCCACGTCGCCCGCAACGTGGCCCGCCACCTGGAGACGGCGCTGGCCGACAAGCCGGGCGGCTTCAAACCCCTGGTCTATTGCTGGCGGGGCGGCATGCGGTCGAACGCCATGGCCCACATCCTGGCCCAGGTGGGATGGCGCACGACCGTGCTGGCCGGCGGCTACCGGACCTGGCGCCGGCATGTGACGGCCCGTCTGTACGACGGCGCGCTGAACCTCGATTTCGTGCTGCTGGATGGCCACACCGGTTCGGCCAAGACCGAACTCCTGGGGCTGATCGCGGAGCGGGGGTTGCAGACCCTGGACCTCGAAGGCCTGGCGGCGCATCGCGGCTCGCTGTTCGGAGCGCTGAAGGACCGTCCCCAGCCCAGCCAGAAGCTGTTCGAGAGCCGTCTGCTCGCGGCCCTGGACGACCTGGACCCGGCTCGCCTGGTCGTGGCCGAGGCGGAATCCAGCAAGATCGGCGAGCGCATACTGCCGCCGGCGCTCTGGGCCCGCCTGGCCGCTGCGCCGCGCATCGAGCTCTCGGCGGGACAGGCCGAGCGCGCCCGCTACCTCGTGGAGGCCTACCGGGACATCATCGCCGACCGTCCCGCGCTGGAGGAGGCGTTCCGCCGCCTGCCGGTGCATCCGAGCCGCCGGCGCCTGGAGGGCTGGCGCGCGCTGGCGGACGCGGGCCGGTTCGCGGACCTGGCCGGCGCGGTGATGGAGCTGCATTACGACCCGGCCTACGACCGCTCCCGCAGGAAGCACGAGCGGCCGCTCGTGGGATGCATCGCGCTCGATCCCTCCGATCCGGCGGACCGCGCGCGGGCGGCCGACGAGACGGTGGCGGTCATCGGCGCGCTTGACGCTGGCGCGGCGGGGCGCGAGTCTGAACGGCGATAATCAAGGGATCCGAGGAGACGGCCATGGCGGACGGTTCGGCGGCGGGCGTGGTCTCGCTGAAAGGCAAGGTGAGCGCCGAGGAGTGGCAGGCCCGCGTCGACCTGGCCGCGCTCTACCGGCTGGTGGCGCTGCACGGGTGGGACGACCTCATCTACACCCACATCTCGGCCCGCATCCCCGGGCCCGAGCACCACTTCCTGATCAATCCCTACGGCATGCTGTTCGAGGAGATCACCGCCTCGTCGCTGGTGAAGATCGACCTGGACGGCAACATCCTCCAGGACACGCCCTACTTCATCAACCCTGCGGGCTTCACGATCCACTCGGCCATCCACCAGGCGCGCGATGACGCCAAGTTCGTGATGCACCTGCATTCGGATCAGGGCGTGGCCGTGGCCGCCCAGAAGGAGGGCCTGCTGCCCCTGTCGCAGCATGCGCTGATCGTCCTGCCCAGGCTGGCCTATCACGACTACGAGGGCATCGCGCTCAACCTCGACGAACGCGAGCGGCTGGTGGCCGACATCGGCGACAAGTGCCTGATGCTCCTGCGCAACCACGGCACGCTCTCGGTGGGCGAGACCGCCGGCGACTGCTGGGTGGGGATGTTCTTCCTGGAACGGGCCTGCAAGCAGCAGGTCATGGCCCTCTCGGCCGGACGCGAGAACGTGCTGATGGCGCCGCAGGCCTCGGTCGAGGAGGTCAGGATGCAGACGTCTCGCGGAATCGGCGGCGGCCTCGCCTGGCCGGGCTGCCTGCGCCGCCTCGACCGCGAACTGCCGGGCTACGACGCCTAAAAAAGCTACAGCCAAGATGTTGAAGGACGCCCGCCGGGATCGGCGGGCGTCTTTTCGTGTCACGTTTCAAGGGCGAAACGCAAAGCCATCCTGCTGTCACTGGATCGCGTGTAAGAGGCGCCCTAAGAGCGCGCGAAATCCCAGAGCATGAACGCCCAGCGATAGTCGGGCGTCGGAGCACCAGAGTCTTGATCAAACGCCACTTCTTTCTCGCAGCGGCCCTCGTCTTGCTGGCGGTCATGGTGGTGGTCGGCGGCTTAAAGGTGATCGCGCTCAAGACGGGCAAGGGCGAGGGCGGACCGCCCGGCGCCTCAGCGCCGCCGGGAGCTCCCCAGGGCAAGGGCGGGGGCGGACGCGGCCCGGGCGGCGGCTTCGGCGCCACCGAGGTCTCGGTCGTGGCCATCCAGCCCCGGACGTTCATCGACACCATCGAGGTGCTGGGGGTGGCCAAGGGCCGCCAGTCGGTGACCCTGTCGGCCGCCGCCACGCAGCTCGTGGACCGCGTGCGCTTCACCGACGGCCAGCAGGTGCCCAAGGGCGCGGTGCTGGTGGAGCTGCGCAACACCGAGCAGGACGCTGGCATCGCCCAGGCCGAGGCCCGGGTGGTCCAGGCCCGGCGCGCCTACGACCGCTACCAGGCCCTTGGCGAACAGGGCTTCGCCTCCAAGGCGGCCATCGACCAGTACGAGGCGGCGTATCGCACGGCCCAGGCGGACCTGGCCGCCGCCCGCGCCCGTCTGAACGACCGCGTCATCCGCGCCCCGTTCGCCGGCGTCGTCGGCCTGTCGGACGTGGCGCCCGGCGCCCTGGTGAACCCGGGCGCGCCCATCGTCACCCTGGACGACATCTCGGCCATCCGCGTCGATTTCCAGGTGCCCGAGCGCTACCTGGCCCAACTCCGCGAAGGCCAGCCGATCGTGGCCACCGTGGACGCCTATCCCGGCGAGACCATCGCCGGCCGCATCGCCAAGCTCGACACCCGCGTGGACGAACGGACCCGCGCCATCACCGCGCGCGCCGAGTTCCCCAATCCCGATCGCCGGCTGAAGCCCGGCATGCTGGTGCGGGTGGGCGTCTCCCGCGGCCAGCGCCAGAGCCTGAGCGCCCCTGAGTCCGCCGTCTCGGTGCAGGGGGATTCGGCCTTCGTCTATGTGGTGCAGGCCGCCGGCCAGCGTACGATGGCCGAGCAGCGCCCGATCGTGACGGGCGCGCGCCAGCAGGGTTTCGTCGAGATCATGGACGGCGTGCGGGCAGGCGAGCGGATCGTCGCCGACGGCCTCAACAAGATCCAGCCCGGCCAACCGGTGCGCATCGCCGCCGCCAGCGCGCGGCCGGCCAGCCCGCGGCCCGCGGCATGATGCTGTCCGACATCTCCGTCCGCCGCCCGGTCTTCGCGGCCGTGGCGGCCATCATCCTGTGCGTCGTGGGCTTCGCCTCGTTCAGCGCGCTGACCGTCCGGGAACTGCCCAGCGTGGATCCGCCGGTGGTGTCGGTATCGACGACCTATCGCGGCGCGTCCGCCGAGGTCATCGAGGAGCGCATCACCGAAGTCATCGAGCGTCAGGTCGCCGGCCTGGAAGGCATCGATCGGATCGAGTCGGCGTCCCGCGACGGCTCCTCGCGGATCAGCATCTCGTTCAAGCTCAGCCGTGACCTGGACGCCGCCGCCAACGACGTGCGCGACGCGGTCAGCCGCGTGACCGCCAACCTGCCCGACCAGGCCGATCCGCCGCAGATCCAGAAGGCGAACGCCGACGCCTCGCCGATCATGTTCCTGAGCTTCTCGTCGACGACGCTGAACCGGCTCCAGCTCACCGACTACGCCCAGCGCTACCTGGTCGAGCGGCTGTCGACCGTGCCCGGCGTGGCGAACGTCGGCGTCGGCGGCGCGCAGAACTACGCCATGCGCATCTGGCTCGATCCCGACGCCATGGCGGGCCGCGGGATCACCGTCGAGGACGTGGAGACCGCCCTCAACAGCCAGAACCTCGAATTGCCGGCGGGCGCGCTGGAGGCCCCGGCCAAGGACTTCACCATCCGCGTCGCGCGCGGCTACGCCACGCCCGAACAGTTCGCCAGGCTGCCGATCACGCCCGCGCGCACCGTCGCCCAGACCCAGGCCTCGGCCGTCGTCGGCGGGTCCGCGGCCACGCCGGGCGCGCCTCAGGGCGTGGTCCGCGACGTCGCGGCCACCGCCAAGAGCGAAACCTACATCACCCGCCTGGGCGACATCGCGCGGGTGGAGGAGGGGCCGGACGAATACCGGCGCAGCTTCCGCTCGAACGGCCGGGAGATGGTCGGGATCGCCATCTTCCGGCAGAGCCTCGCCAACGACCTCGAGATTTCGGACGGCGTCCGGAAGGCCATCCAGGAGATCAGGCCCGGTCTGCCCAAGGGCAGCGACCTCCAGGTGTCGGTCGACTACACCGAGTTCACGCGGCACGCGATCGAGGAGGTGTGGATCACCATGGCCATCTCGCTCGGCTGCGTGGCCCTGGTGAACTTCCTGTTCCTGGGAACCTGGCGGGCGGCGCTGATCCCGTCGATCGTGGCCCCCATCTGCATCCTGTCGACCTTCATCGTGCTCGCCCCGCTGGGCTTTTCGATCAACCTGCTGACGCTTCTGGCGCTGGTGCTGGCCATCGGCCTGGTGGTCGATGACGCCATCGTGGTGGTCGAGAACATCCAGCGCCGGATCGACGAGGGCGAGCCGCCGGTGGTGGCCGCCCAGCGCGGCGCGCGGCAGGTGTTCTTCGCCGTCGTCGCCACGACCATCGTGCTGATCTCGGTGTTCGCGCCCCTGATGTTCCTGCCCGGCTTCATCGGCCGGCTGTTCGTCGAGCTGGCGGTCGCCGTGGCGGGGGCCGTGGCGTTCTCGGCGCTGCTGGCGCTGTCGCTGTCGCCGATGCTGGCCTCCAAGCTGCTGCGCCCGGCCAAGGGCGAGGGGCCCGTCGCACGGATCGTGGATTCCGCGATGAACAGCCTGAAGTCCTCGTACCACGCGTCGCTGGACAAGATGCTGGGCCTGCGCTCGGTGTCGATCACCGCCTCGGGGCTCGTGCTGGTGCTGGCGGCCGCCGCCATCGGCGTGTTCAGCGTCCTGCCGCGGGAACTCACCCCCGAGGAGGACCGCCGGCGGGCCCAGGTGACGATCGTCGCGCCGGAGGGCGCCGGCTACGACTACACGCGCGCCGCCGCCCAGAAGGTCGAGCAGGTTCTGATGCGCTATCTGAACGAAGGCGTGCTGGACCGCTATGTGATGGTCACGCCCCGGTTCGGCGGCTCGGGCAGTTTCAACACCGCCGGCGGCAACACCATGCTGTCCGACAAGACCGACATGACGACCCAGGAGTACGCCGCCAAGCTGAACCGCGAGCTTTCGAGCGTCACCTCGGTGCGCGCCATCATCTCGCCCGAGGGCGGGCTTCAGCGCGGCGGCCCGGGCGGCGGCGGGGGCTCCAGCGTCCAGCTCATCGCGACGGGGGTGGACTATCCGGAGATCGAGCGCTGGATTCGCCCGATCCTGGCCGCCGCCGAGGCCAACCCCGGCCTGGGCCGGCCGCGCCTGGACTACGAGCCGACCAGCCCCCGCGTCGTCGTGGACATCGACCGCGACAAGGCCGCGGCCCTGGGGGTCTCGGCTCAGACCATCGGCCGGGCGCTCGAGACCATGTTCGGCTCCCGCCGGGCGACGACCTACATCCGCGACGGCCAGGAGTACGACGTGCTCCTGCAGACCGACCGCTCCCGGCGTCAGACCGAGGACGACCTGCGCAAGCTCTACGTCCGCAGCGCCTCGGGCGAGCCGGTGCCGCTGGCCTCGGTGGTGAGCACCCGGGTGCGCGGCGACACGCCGGATCGCCGGCGGGTCGACCGTCTGCGCTCGATCACGCTGACGGCCCAGTTGAACCCCGGCTATTCCATGGGCGAGGCCATCGACTTCCTGAAGGCCGAGGCGGCCAAGCAGCCCGCGGCCGGCGGCGGGGTGAAGTGGGGCGGCGGGGCGCGGGATTACCTGGAGTCGTCCGGCGCCGTGGGCCTCGCCTTCGGCCTGGCCCTGCTGCTCGTGTTCCTGGTGCTCGCCGCGCAGTTCGAGAGCTGGATCCACCCGGCCGTCATCATGCTGACCGTGCCCATCGCCACGCTCGGCGGCCTGTTCGGTCTGCTGATCGCCGGATCGTCGATCAACACCTACAGCCAGATCGGCCTGATCATCCTGGTCGGCATCGCCGCCAAGAACGGTATCCTGATCGTGGAGTTCGCCAACCAGCTCCGCGACGAGGGCCTGTCGATCCGCGAGGCGGTGATCGAAAGCGCGTCCCTGCGCCTGCGGCCGATCATCATGACCTCGATCTCGGCGGCGGCCGGCGCGATCCCGCTGATCGTCTGGGGCGGGGCGGGCGGAGAATCCCGCAAGACCATCGGCGTGACGATCTTCTTCGGGGCGATCTTCGCCACCATGGTCACGCTGTTCGTGGTGCCGGTGTTCTACAACATGCTGGCGCGCTTCACGAAGTCGCCCCAGGCCACGGCGCGCCGCATCGAGGCCTTCGAGGAGGCCGAGCGGGCCCGCGTCGCCAACGCCGCCGAATAGCCCAAAAGAAGAGGCCTCCCGCACGCGGGAGGCCTTGAAGGGAGGGTGCGCCCGGGACCGGCAAGGGGGAGATCGGTCCCGCGCAGGCCGGCTCGTAGGGCAAGCCGGCCAAAAGGCTGTCGGACAGATGCAGATGTTCGACGCGCGCCACCATGCGCCGGCCGCAAATGCTCGTCAAGGTTGTCCAGTCGCCGGTCTCGCCTGTTTTGGGAGAGCGGCCGTCACTGGGGCTTGTGGCCGGTCTCGACCATGAGGAAGGCGATCAGATCGCGGCGGTCCTTCTCGTCCTTGAGGCCGGCGAAGGACATCTTGGTGCCGGGGAGATAGGTCTGGGGCTTGGCCAGCCACTGGTCGAGGTGATTGGCGTCCCAGACGATGTCCGCCTTCTCGACGGCCTCGGAATACTTGAAGCCCTCGACCTTGCCAGCCTCCCGGCCGAAGACGCCGTGCAGGTTCGGGCCGGTCATGTTGGCGCCGCCTGGGGTGATGGTGTGGCACGAGCGGCAGAGGGCGAACTTCGCCTCGCCGTTGGCCAGATCGGCGGCGTTGTAGGGCGCGGGCAGGGACGCCAGGATCTTCTGCTTCTCCTCGTCGGTCGGCGCGGGCGCGGCCTGTTCGGCCGTCGCGGCGGGAGTTTCCTGGGCCGGCTCGGACGTCTGCGACTTGCCGCAGGCCGCGAGCGAAACGGCGGCGATGGCGGCTGTGGCGAGAATCGGTCCCAGACGACGCATGGAAGTCTCCCTCTGAAAGGCGGCCGGCAAGCTAGCGCGAAGGCGGCCCGATGCAAGCGACGTTCAGCGGCGCCGGCGCCGTTCCCGGTTCACCGCCTCGTCCAGGGCCTGGAGGAAGCGCGAGCGGTCGGCGGCGGCGAAGGCCCTGGGGCCGCCGGTGATCTCCCCGGTGGAGCGGATGTGGTCCATAATCGCCCGCTGGGCGAGCGCCGAGCCGATGGAGTCGAGGGTGAAGGCCCGTCCGTTCGGGGCGATGGCGGCCCCGCCCGCCTTCAGCACCCGGTCAGCGAGGGGAATGTCGTTGGTCACCACGATGTCGCCCGGCCGCACCTCTCCGGCGATCCAGTCGTCGGCCACGTCCGGCCCGGCCTCCACGATCCTCCGCTCGATCAGCGGGGAGGCTGGGATCTGGATGAAGCTGTTGGAGACCACGGTGGTCTTCAGGCCGTAGCGGGCGGCCACCTTGTAGGTCTCATCCTTCACGGGGCAGGCGTCGGCGTCGATGAAGATGCGCATCGCGGCCAGACCTAGCCGAAAGGCGGGAGGGTGGCACGCGTCGTCAGGCCTTGCGCGACCCCGGGGCGCCCGGTGCAGGCTCACGCCATGAGGAGGAGCATCCGATGACCGTCATCCAGCGTTGGCACGAGATCGTCGAGACCCGCGACCGCGAGGCCATGGCCGCGCTGATCGCCCCGGAGGCGGTGTTCGAGAGCCCCGTGGTCCACACGCCCCAGCAGGGCCAGGCGATCACCGTGAAGTACCTGTCGGCGGCTCTGGAGGTGCTGAACAACGACACCTTCCGCTATCTGGGCGAGTGGCGGGCCGAGCGCTCGGCGGTGCTGGAGTTCGCCTGCGAGATCGACGGGATCACCGTCAACGGCGTCGACATGATCTGGTGGGACGAGGCCGACCGCGTCGTCCGCTTCAAGGTCATGATCCGCCCGCTGAAGGCCATCAACCTGCTGCATCGGCTGATGGGCGAGAAGCTGATGGCGGGCGCCTCTACCCCCGCCTGAGCTTTCCTCCGGGCGAGTCGGGGAGGGACGGCGGTGAAGGCGGCGGGCGTGATCCTGGCCGCGTTGGGCGCGGCGGCTTTGGCGTTCGCTCCGCAGGTCGCGGCGGCCCAGCCGGCCACGGCCTCGGCGGCCGACCTCGTCATCGTGCCCGAGAACCCGCTGCAGAACTCCAAGACCCTCTACGGCGTCGGCCACCAGCGCCTCAGCCCGGACAACCGCATCGAGACGGTGGGCGGGGTGAAATGGACCGTGGTCCGGGGCGTGGCCTACGACGCCAAGGCCCTGCTGGCCGACGTGAGGGCCATGGTCGACCGGCAGAGGGCGGCAGGCCGCTTGCCCTACAGCGGCGGTCCCGGAGGCATCGGGAAGCGGGACCGGGGCCCCTTGCCCCAGGCTGGGCTGGCCGCCTTCGGCGCGTGGGCGGCGGGGTCGTCCAGGTAGCGGCCGATGTCGCGCGCCGTCTGGCGGTAGAAGGCCTGGGTGAGCGGATCGGGGTCCTTCCGCTTGCCGAGGTCGGCCGAGAGCGCGGCCAGCCGTTCGAGCACATAGGCCTTGGCCTCGGGCGAGGCGTCGGCCTTGGCGCCCAGCATCATCATGGACTCCAGCGCCGTCTGCTGGCTCACCCGGCGCAGCGCCCGGGCTTCCGGCGTCCCGTCGCGGGCCGCGTCCCAGGTGCGGGCCATCACCGCGTCCACCATCTGCGGGAAGGTCAGGGCGTCCGGCTGGCGGGCGCCCAGCGCCACCATGCGCGCGGCCCGGTCCGCGTCGAACAGCGGCTCCAGCACCAGGGCCGAGAGGATGCGCGCGGCGCGGAGCTGGTCGAAGGCGGCGTCGGCCGACAGGTCCTCCAGCGTGCCGCCGGGGTCGGGGGTGAGCTGGGCCAGCAGCGGCTCGGGGATCGCCAGGTTGACCGGCTCGACGGCGTCCAGCAGCAGGCCCAGCACGTCGCGCTGCAGGGCGCCGGGCACGAACTCGGTGGGGGGCAGGGCGTCGCCCTTCACGACGATGTTCGTATAGAGCCCTCCCACGTACTTGAGCCCGGATTCGATGGCCCAGCGGTGGTGCAGGTAGGCCATCCAGAGGCGCATGTCGCGCAGCGCGCCGACGGGCTCGCCGGGCTTCAGCATCTCCTGGCCGTAGGTGGCGAGCATGATCTTTCGCGCCGCCAGGGTTTCGCGCAGGTACTCGGTGGGCGTGGCGCGGTCGTCGTACCAGGTCCAGCGCGGGTCGGTGTCGGGGACGTAGAGGATCCCCTTGGCCCGCATGTCCTGGATCACCCCGTCGAGGGCCGCCGCCTCGTCGGCGGCGGGGAAGGGCGTGTAAGCATAGCGGACCATGTAGGCGTCGTAGGCGCCGATGGCCTTCTGGAACGGTTCGGTCAGGTCGAGCTTGCCGTTCGTCACCTTCACCCGCGGCGTGGGGTATTCCATCACCGAGGCCCGGTCGTTCAGGCTGGAGGCGAAGTTGTGCCCGAAGCCCAGGGCGTGGCCGAGCTCGTGGGCGGTCAGCAGCGCCTGGCGCAGCAGGACGAGGTCGCGCTGGGCCGGCGGCATGCCGTCGAGGCCGGCGGCCGTCAGCAGGTTCGGGTCGGCCACGGTCGCGCCGCTCCCGTCCTCGGGCAGGCCGCCGCTGTAGGCGTCGAAGTAGTTGGCGATGGTGCGGATGCGGTGGGAGTCCATCCGCGTCTTCGAGCCCAGGATCTCGCCGGTGCGCGGGTCGCGGTAGGTGCCGCCGCTGGAGAAGCCGCGCTCGTCCCGCTCGATCCACAGGACGTAGGCGTAGCGGATGTCCATCGGGTCCATGTCGGCCGGTGCGTCGCGCGCCTCGATGGCGTTCCTGAAGCCGGCCTGTTCGAACGCCGCGTTCCACCACAGGAGGCCTTGCTTCATGGCGTGGCGCAGCGGCGCGGGGATGGCGGGGTCGAAGTAGAAGACGATCGGTTCCTTGGGCTCGCTGATCGCGGCCGTGGGATCCTTCTTCTCCAGGCGCCAGCGGGTGATCCAGGCCTCCTTCGGGGAGTCGCTGATCGGCTTGGAGAAGTCCTGGAAGCGCAGGGTGCTGACGCCGATGCGCGGGTCGGCCTCGCGCGGGACGTAGCCCGTGGGCGCCTTCAGGAACGAGTGGCGGATGCGCAGGCTCACCATCCGGGCGTCGGGCGTCACGTTGCGCACCAGCGCGCCCGGCGCCTCGGCGACGTAGGTCGAGAGCGTCTCGATTTCGGTGTTCTCGGGGAAGGCCTTCATGCGCGCCGGCTGGAAGGCGCTGCGGCCCGCATCGAACTTGAAGGCGCCCTGGTTGGCCCGCTTGAGCGCGCCCTCGATGTTGGCGGCGTCGCGCATGAAGAGGGCGGTGGCGTCGACGACCACCCGGCCGCCCGCCTCGGACTCGATCGGCAGCGAGGCCAGCAGCGAGGTCGGGAACGAGGCGGCGACGTTGGCCGCCCGGGCGGCGTCGCCCGAGACGGCGCGGTAGTCCAGGTTCTGCTCGATCACGAGCACGCGCGGACCCACCCGCTGGAAGCGGATCACCGTGCTCTCCAGGATGCCACGGTCGAGGGGCAGCTCCACCGACCCGCCGCCGCTGGCCGCCGAGACGTAGTAGAGGACGTCCTGGTCGAAGGCGCCGATCTCCAGCAGCACCCGGCCCTTGACCGCGTCCCACGAGAAGGGGATGAAGCCGTCGAACCGCTGCGCCGCCGGCGGCGCGGGCTTCGCCGGCTGGGCCAGGGCGGGGGAGGCCACAGCCAGGCTTAGCGCCGACGCCGTCGCCACGCAGAAAGTCCTAAGTCCCCAGTGGCCAAGGCTTGCCATGAAACGCCTTCCCGGATGATCGCCCGATCGCGAGAGACGGCCGGAAGGGCCGAGGGAGCAAGATCGGGCGCGGACTCGGCCGTGAGATTCGAAAATCTGCGATCCAGGCGCCCAGATCGGATGAATTTCGTCGCAGTCTCTGCGCCCGGAACAGACATCGGGCGCTGCGGGATGGTGCCGGATGCAGGGCTCGAACCCGCGACCTTCGGTTTACAAAACCGCTGCTCTACCAGCTGAGCTAATCCGGCCCGTTTCGGGACGCCCGCCGCTTATGGGGTGAAGCCCGGCCGCTCGCAAGGGCGCCTTGGCCCGCCCGCCGGCCTGTGCTTGCCTGTCCCCAACCAGAAGAACGAAGGGGAGGACGGCCATGCGGTTCGAGGAGTACCGGGCGCACGACGCGGTGGGGCTGGCCGGGCTGGTGGCGCGGCGCGAGGTCTCGGCGGCCGAGCTGCTGGACGCCGCCGTGGCGCGCATGGCTGAGGTCAATCCACGGATCAACGCCGTCACCCTGGACCTGACGGAACGCGCACGGGGCGAGGCGCCGGCCTCGGGTCCGCTGGCGGGCGTGCCCTTCCTGCTGAAGGACCTGGGCGCGAACCTCAAGGGGACCGTCACCTCGGGCGGCTCGAAGCTCTTCGCCCACGCCGTGGCCGAGGCCGACAGCGCCACCACCCGGCTCTACAAGCAGGCGGGCCTGAACATCTTCGGCAAGACCAACACGCCGGAATTCGGGCTGTGGCCGGTGACCGAGTCCGAGCACCTGGGCGTCTGCCGTAATCCCTGGGACCTGGGGCGGACGCCCGGCGGTTCGTCGGGCGGGGCCGCGGCCGCGGTCGCCGCGGGGATCGTGCCCGCGGCGCACGCCAGCGACGGCGGCGGCTCGATCCGCACGCCGGCCGCCTGCTGCGGCCTCTTCGGCATGAAGCCGTCGCGCGGCCGGGTCAGCTTCGCGCCCCAGGGCGAGGGCTGGGCCGGAGCCTCGATCCAGCACGCGGTGACCCGTTCGGTGCGGGACAGCGCCGCCTTGCTGGACGCGGTCTGCCAACCCCAGCCGGGGGATCCCTATTTCCTGGCCCCGCCCGAGCGGCCGTACCTGGAGGAGGTTGGCCGCGAGCCCTGCGCCTTGCGGATCGGCTTCACGACGGCGGCGCTGCAGTCGGCGGAGCTGGACCCTGAGTGCCGGGACGCGGTGCTGGACGCGGCGAAGCTGTGCGAGGACCTGGGCCACACGGTCGAGGAGGTGAACGTCCCGGGCGACTTCCCGGCCATGCAGGCGGCCGCCGGCCTGGTGATCGCCGCCAGCGTGGCCGCCAACCTCGCCGCCGAGGCCGAGCGGCGCGGCCGTCCGGTGGAGCCCGGCGAGGTCGAGGTCCTGACGGCCGCCTCGGCGCGGCGGGGCGAGGGCGTGGCGGCGCCGGACTACGTACGGGCGATCCAGACCCTGCATGCCTTCGGGCGGGCGGTGGCGGCGCTGTTCGAGACCTACGACGTGCTGCTGCTGTCGACCCTGGGACGGCCCGCCATCCCGATCGGCTGGATCTTCGAGGACCGGCGGCTGATCGCCGAACGCATCTTCGCCTTCATGCCCAACACCCAGCCGTTCAACAACACGGGCCAGCCGGCCATGACCGTACCCCTGGCGTGGAGCGGCTCCGGCCTGCCGGTCGGCGTGCAGTTCGTGGGCCGCATGGGCGAGGAGGCGGGGCTGTTCCGCCTGGCCGGCCAGTTGGAGCGCGCCCGGCCCTGGTTCGACCGGACGCCCGCCCTTTAGGCGCGGCGGCGCTGCTGAACGAGGTAGGCGCCGATCACGGCGGTGGCCACGAGGCCGATCAGGATGGTCGAGACGGCGTTGATCTCGGGGTTCACCCCCAGGCGCACCTGGCTGTAGAGCCGCATGGGCAGGGTGGTGGCGCCCGGGCCAGAGGTGAAGCTCGCGATCACCAGGTCGTCGATGGAGAGCGTGAAGGCCAGCATCCAGGCCGCCGCGATGGCCGGGGCGATATTGGGCAGGGTGACGGCCAGGAACGCCTGCCAGGGCGCGCGGCCCAGGTCGCGGGCCGCCTCCTCAAGGCTGCGGTCGAACTGCATGAGGCGGGCCTGCACGACCACCGTCGCATAGGCGAGGCCGAGGGTGGCGTGGCCGGCGGTCACGGTCCAGAAGCCGCGCGGCAGGCCCGCGGCCACGAACAGCAGCAGCAGCGACAGGCCCAGGATGATCTCTGGCAGGACGAGGGTGGCGTAGATCATGCCGGCCAGGCCGGTGCGCCCCCTGAACCGGCCGCCCCGCACCAGGGCGACCGCGGCCAGCGTGCCGACCAGCGTCGCCAGGGTGGCGGCGATGGCCCCGACCCGCAGGGTGGTCCAGATGGCGTCCTGCATCTGCCGGTCGTGGAGCAGGGCGCGGTACCAGCGCGTCGAGAAGCCGCCCCAGACGGTGACCAGCCGGCTGTCGTTGAACGAGTAGATCACCAGCAGGACTATGGGCGCGTAGAGGAACACGAGGCCCAGGCCCACGGCGGCGAGGTTGAAGGCCGAGGGGCGCCCATTCATCGGAGGAACTTCCCGGGCTGGCGCTCGAAGATCAGGATCGGGACGAGGAGGGTGGCCAGGAGCACGATGGCCACGGCCGAAGCGGCCGGCCAGTCGCGGTTGGCGAAGAACTCGGTCCAGATGACCCGGCCCAGCATCAGGGTCTCCGAGCCGCCCAGCAGGTCCGGGATCACGAACTCGCCCGCCATGGGGATGAAGCCGAGGAGGGCGCCGGCCGCGACGCCCGGCAGCGAGATCGGGAAGGTCACGCGCCAGAAGGCCTGTGCGGGCGTGGCGCCGAGGTTGCGGGCGGCCTCCACCAGGTGCGGGTCCTGGCGCTCCAGCACCGCGTAGAGCGGCAGGACCATGAAGGGCAGGTAGGCGTAGACGAGCCCCAGGACGACCGCGGTCTCGGTGTTGAGCAGGTTGACGGCGGGAAGGCCCAGGGCGCCCAGGGCGGCGTTCAGCAGGCCGGCGGGCTTCAGGATGGCGATCCAGGCGTACACGCGGATCAGGAAGCTGGTCCAGAACGGCAGGATGACCGCCATCACCAGCAGCCGCTGGGCGGCGGGGGGACAGCGGGCGATGCCGTAGGCGATGGGATAGCCGACCAGCAGCAGGATCGCCGTGCCCAGGCCCGCGAGCCACAGGCTGGAGAGATAGGCGTCGAGATAGAGCCGGTCATCCTTCAGCCGGGCGTAGGTTTCGAGGTCGAGGCCGGCCAGGAAGGCGCGGACGCCGGAAAGGCCCCGGCTCCAGTCCAGCGTCGGCGCATAGGGCGGCATGGCCAGCGCCATGTCGGACAGCGACAGCTTGGCGACCAGCAGGAACGGGAAGGCGAAGAAGACCGCGAGCCAGAGGGCCGGCGCGAGCGCCGCCAGCCGCGAGCGGTCGGGCTTCACTGGGGCAGCACCGCCGCGGCCTCGGGCGCGTAGGTCAGCCAGACCCGGGCGCCCGGCGCGATGTCGCCCGCGCCGTCGAGGTTGGCCTCGCTGACCCGGATCACGCCCTGGGCGGTCTCCACGAGGTAGCGGGTCCGGTCGCCGAGAAAGGCCGTCTCGACGACGGCGCCGGAGAGCAGGGAGCGGGCCGGGGCGGCGCGGTGCAGGACGATCTTCTCGGGGCGGACGGCCAGCCAGCCGCCGCCGTCGCGCGGGAGGAGGTTCACCTCGCCGATGAACTCGGCCACCTCGCGGGTCGCGGGCCGCTCATAGACCTCGCGCGGCGCGCCGGTCTGCACGATGCGGCCATCGCGCATGATGGCCAGACGGTCGGCCAGCGCCATGGCCTCGTCCTGGTCATGGGTGACGATCATGAAGGTGAGTCCCAGGCGCCGCTGGAGCGCGGTCAGTTCCAACTGGGTTTCCTCGCGCAGCTTGCGGTCGAGGGCGGCCATGGGCTCGTCCAGCAGCAGGATGCGCGGGCGTGGGGCGAGCGCGCGGGCCAGCGCCACCCGCTGCCGCTGACCGCCCGAAAGCTGGTCGGGGCGGCGCCCGCCCAGGCCGTCCAGCTTCACGAGGGCCAGCATCTCCTCGACCCGGGCGGCGGCCTCCGCCCTGGGCAGGCCCCGCAGGCCGAAGGCGATGTTCCCGGCGACCGTCAGGTGCGGGAAGAGGGCGTAGGACTGGAACATCATGTGCACCGGCCGCCGGTGCGCGGGCAGGGCGGCGATGTCCTGGCCGTCGAGCAGGATGCGGCCCGCGTCCGGCGCCTCGAACCCGGCCAGCAGGCGCATCAGCGTGGTCTTGCCGCAGCCGGACGGTCCCAGCAGGGCGAAGAACTCGCCCTCCCGGATGGCCAGGGTGACGTCGTCGACGGCGGGGCGGCCGTCGAACCGCTTCGTCACCCCCTCGAAGCGGACGATCGCGGCGCCGCTCACCGCCCCGCTCACCGGCCGGTCAGGACGCGCGTCCACTGCCGGTTCACCTCGCGCAGAAGGGCCTGGTCCTTGGTGGTGGTGACGAAGAGGCGCCGGCTGACGGCCGGGGTCGGATACACGTTGGGATCATCGCGGATCGCCGGGTCCACCAGCTTCGTCGCCGCGGCGTTGGCGTTGGCGTATTCGGTGTAGTTGCTGGCCCGGGCGATGACCTCGGGCCGCAGCATGAAGGCGATGAACCTGTAGGCCGCGTCCGGGTTCGGGGCGTCCTTCGGGATGGTGAACAGGTCGAACCAGACCTGGCTTCCTTCCTTCGGGATGACGTAGCCGATGTTCACGCCGTTCCTGGCCTCCTCGGCGCGGATCCTGGCCTGGAGGACGTCGCCCGAGTAGCCGATGGCCACGCAGATGTCCCCGTTGGCCAGGGCGTCGATATATTCCGAGGAGTGGAACTTGCGGACGTAGGGTCGGGCCTTGAGCAGCAGGTCCGTGGCCGCCTGATAGTCGGCGATCGCGGTCGAGTTAGGGTCCTTGCCCAGGTAATTCAGGGTGATCGCGTACATGTCCTCGGACGCGTCGAGGAAGTAGACGCCGCAGTCCTTGAGCTTGGCGAGGTTCTTCGGCTCCAGCACCACCGCCCAGCTGTCGATCGCCACGCCGGGTAGGCGCTTGGCCACGGCGTCCTTGTTGTAGCCGATGCCGATGGTGCCCTGCATGTAGGGCACGGCGTATTTCGCGCCCGGATCGAACGGGGCCAGCAGCCTCATCATCTCGGGCGACAGGTTGGAGAGGCCCGGCAGCTTGCTCTTGTCGAGCGGCTGGATCGCGCCGGCGGCGATGTAGCGGGGCAGGTTGTGGTTCGAGGGGACCACGAGGTCGTAGCCGGTGTTCCCCTGGAGCACCTTGGTCTCGAGCACTTCGTTGGAATCGAAGGTGTCGTAGGTGACCTTCAGGCCGGTTTCCTTACCGAACTCGTCCAGCAGCGCCGGGTCGATATAGTCGGTCCAGTTGTAGATCCGCAGCTCGCTGGAAACCTTTCCGCCGCCTTGGCCGCCCATGGGGCCGCACGCCGCCAGAAGCAGCGTCGCCGCCAGTCCCAAGGCCGTCGTCCACGCCCGCATCGCGTCCGGTGCTCCCCTCATTTGCTGGTGGTTATAGGGCGCTTTCGCTCGGGGACCATACCCGGACGGTTGAACCAAGGGCGAGTGCACGGCTACAGCGCGTTCACGCCCATCGGAACCCGCCCATGCCCTTGTCCTGGACCGCGATCGCGCCGATCCTGCTGCTGACCGCCTCCAATGTCTTCATGACCTTCGCCTGGTACGGCCATCTGAAGGTCGAGCACCGGCCGATCTGGGCCATCGTGCTGGTGAGCTGGGGGATCGCCTTCTTCGAATATTGCCTGGCGGTGCCCGCGAACAGGATCGGCCGGCTCGCCTACGATCCGGCCGAACTGAAGGCCATGCAGGAGGTGATCACCCTGGCGGTCTTCGCCGTCTTCTCGATCACCTACCTGGGCGAGCGGTTCACGCCGAACCACGCCGTGGGCTTCGCGCTGATCGCGCTGGGGGCCTGGTTCGTGTTCAAGGGGCCGTTCGCCGCCTAGCCCGCGGGGCCGGGCTGGACCATGACCGTGAGCTCGTTGGTCTTGGTCATGAACTTCACCCCCTTCACCCGGCCATCGGTATAGCGGCCCCAGTAGCCGCTCACGTCGATCGGGGTCGGGACCTGGGCGCCCGGCTGGGTCGGCTGGGAGGCGATGACGTCCACCTCATAGATGCCGTCGGGCGGGGAGGCGGCGTAGATCCTGGGCAGGAAGGCGGCGTCGGTCCAGCCGGCGCTGGGCGCCATGCCCGTGGCCTTCAGGTTCAGGCCGCCGGCGTGGCTGACTTCGGCCGATCCCGACTGGACGGACAGGATCTGCTCCTGGCCGGCGTACATCTGGGCCGGGCGGGCCAGGGACTTCTTGGGCGGCGGGGCGGTGGCCTGGGCCTCCTGGCTCCCGCCCTGGCAGGCCGTCAACGACAGGCAGGCCAGGATCCCCGCGGCAAGCAGCACTCCACGCATGACCGTGCTCCTGAAAGCGTTTCTCCGTGCGGGGCGGTTCTTCTTACCGGCGACTCAAGGCCGCCCGCTCACCCCTAAGGCGGAGTTTGCGCCGATACCGGTGTTTGGCGAGCTTTTCTTGAGGCCCGCCTTTGGCTAAGCGGGCAAGCGGGCCTATAAGCGCCGGTTTCCCAGACCCCGCGCATTTCCGGAACGCCATGTCCCGCATCCTGATCACCTCGGCTCTGCCCTACATCAACGGGATCAAGCACCTGGGGACGCTGGCAGGCTCCATGCTGCCGGCCGACGTCTATGCGCGCTTCCAGCGGGCGCGGGGCCGCGAGACGCTCTACATCTGCGCCACCGACGAGCACGGCACGCCGACCGAGCTGGCGGCCGCCGAGAAGGGCCAGGACCCGGCGACCTTCTGCGCCGAGGCGCATGACGTGCAGCACGACCTGGGCCGCCGGTTCGGCCTGTCGTGGGACCACTTCGGCCGCTCGTCCTCGCCCCAGAACCACCGCCTGACCCAGCGCTTCGCCCAGCAGCTCTGGGAGGCCGGCTTCATCGAGGAGCGGGTCACCCAGCAGGTCTATTCCAACGCTGACAAGCGCTTCCTGCCGGACCGCTACGTCATCGGGACCTGCCCGCACTGCGGCTACGAGGCCGCCCGCGGCGACCAGTGCGAGAACTGCACCCGGGTGCTGGACCCGGCCGACCTGCTGCATCCGCGCTCGGCGGTCTCGGGCTCGACCGACATCGAGATCCGCGGCTCCAAGCACCTGTTCCTGCGCCAGAGCCTGTTCGCGGGCAAGCTGCGCGAATGGATCGAGGCCAAGCGGGGGCGCTGGCCCCATCTCGTCACCTCCATCGCGCTCAAGTGGCTGGACGAGGGCCTGCAGGACCGCGGCATCACCCGCGACCTGGAGTGGGGCGTGCCGGTCAACGCCTTCGAATGGGGCCCGAACCCCGAGGGCAGGCTGCCCGACGTCGAGGGCCTGGCCGGCAAGGTGTTCTACGTCTGGTTCGACGCGCCCATCGAATACATCGGGGCGACCTGGGAGTGGGCGGACGCCCGCGCCATCGAGGCGGGCCGTCCGGGCGCCAAGGATGAGGAGTGGGAGCGCTGGTGGCGCGGACCCGCCGCCTCGGACGTGACCTACGTCCAGTTCATGGGCAAGGACAACGTGCCCTTCCACACCGTGGGCTTCCCCTGCACGCTGATGGGGGTGAACGCACGCGAGGACGCGCAGTGGAAGCTGGTCGACGACCTCAAGGGCTTCAACTGGCTCGACTACTACGGCGGCAAGTTCTCGACCTCGCAGGGCCGGGGCGTGTTCATGGACCACGCGCTGGAGCTGCTGCCGGCCGACTACTGGCGCTGGTGGATCATGGCCAACGCGCCCGAGACCTCGGACGCCACCTTCGCCTGGGAGCAGTTCCGCGACCAGGTGAACGCCGACCTGGCCGACGTGCTGGGCAACTTCGTCAACCGCATCTGCAAGTTCGCCGAGAGCCGGTTCGAGGGTCAGGTCCCCGCGGGGGGCGAGCCGGGGCCGCTGGAGGCGAGGCTGGAGGACGAGACCCTGGCCAAGCTGCGCGAGCTGACCGGACACCTTGAGGATCGCGAGTTCCGCAAGGCGTCCACGGCGCTGCGCCAGCTCTGGGTGCTGGGCAACCAGTACCTGACCGAGGCCGCGCCCTGGACGGCGATCAAGACCGACCGGGACCGTGCGGCCGTGGCCGTGCGCTACGGCCTGAACCTGGCGGCGCTGTTCGCCAAGGTCTCGGAGCCCTTCATCCCGTTCGCCTGCGAGAAGGTGTCGCTGGCCCTGGGCGAGGCGTTCCCGGCCCGCTGGCCGTCGCTGGACGGGGAGGGCATGCTGTCTGCCCTTGAGCCTGGCCGCGCGATCGCCGCCCCCGAGGTGCTGTTCCGCAAGATCGAGGAGCCCCAGGTCGCCGAATGGCGCGAGCGCTTCGGCGGGCCGGAGACGGTCGTGGGTTGATCCCGCGGCCTAATGGGCCCCGCCGCCGCCGTTCTTGTGGCGGAGCTGGGCGGCGGCTTCCTCGGGCGTGATGTCCATGAAGTCCGGGACCACGGCGTTGTATTCGGCCGTACGGCCCAGGTCGACGGCGATGGTCCGGTGGCCCTGCCACATCATGTGCAGGGCGACGTAGAGGACGATGAACAGGCCGATGAAGCCGATCCAGCGGTAGCGGTGCAGCAGGCGGGCGATGGCGTGGGCCGCCACGCCCATCAGCGCGATCGACAGCAGAAGGCCGATGATCAGCACGGTGGGGTGCTCGCGCGCCGCCCCGGCCACGGCTAGCACGTTGTCAAGCGACATCGAGACGTCGGCGATCAGGATCTGCAGGAAGGCGTCCTTGAACGACTTGCGCGGCCGGTCGGTGGGCTCGGTGGCGGGATCTGAGTCCAGCACGGCCTCGGCGTCGGACTCGTCATCCTGGGCCTGGTCGCGCAGCTCCTTCCACATCTTCCAGCAGACCCAGAGCAGCAGCAGGCCGCCGGCGAAGAGCAGGCCGATGATCCCGAGGAGCTGGGTGGTGATCAGCGCGAAGCCGATGCGGGTGACGACCGCCGCGCCCAGGCCCCAGAGAATCGCCTTGCGCCGCTGTTCGGGCGGCAGGCCGCCGGCCGCCAGACCCACCGCCACCGCGTTGTCGCCGGCGAGGACCAGGTCGATCATCAGGACCTGGAAGAGGGCGGCTAGGCCGGAGGCCGTGAACAGCTCTGCGAACATCGCGCCTCAATGCGTCAGCGCGCGTCTGGCTGCAATGGCTCAGGTGCGGGGGCGGCTCGCCTCATAGAGCGCGATGGCCGCGGCGTTGGAGACGTTCAGGCTTTCGAAGCCGCCCGGCATGGGGATCTTCGCCAGTTCGTCGCAGTGCTCGGCCACCAGCCGGCGCAGGCCCTCGCCCTCGGAGCCCAGCACCAGCACGGTCGGCGCGCCGTCCAGCACCTCGTGGAGCCCCCGGTCGGCGTCGCCCGCCAGGCCCACGGCCCGCCAGCCGGCGCCGGTCAGCTCGTCCAGGGCGCGCGAGAGGTTCACGACGTGGGCCACGGCGACCTTGTCCACCGCGCCGGCGGCGGCCTTGGCGAGCGCGCCGGTCAGCTTGGGCGCGTGGCGGTCCTGCAGGATCACGCCCGCCGCCCCGAAGGCGGCGGCCGAGCGCAGGATGGCGCCCACGTTCTGCGGGTCGGTCACCTGGTCCAGCATCAGGAGCACCGCGCCTGGTGCGGCCTCGAAATCCGAAAGATCCACCTCCGCCAGGGGGCCGGGGCGCAGGGCCACGCCCTGGTGGACGGCGCCCTGGGGCAGCGCCAGGCCGATGGCGTGGCTGTCGGCCGTCTCCAGCACGGCCAGGCGGCCGAATCGCGCCTCGATCTGGCGGGCCTTGTCGGGCGTCGCGAGCAGCCGGACGGGCTGGCCGCGGGCCGGGTTGGCGAGCGCCGCCTCGACCGCGTGCCACCCCCAGATCCACTCGTCGGAAGGGGCTTCCCGACCCTTCTGGAAGCGGGGTTGAGGGCGGAATTTTTTCCCCTTGCGGGCGTCGTTGCGTTCGGGGTGCGAGGCCACTATAAGACGCGCTCCAAATTGGGGCCCCCGGACGGGGCGCCGCTTTTCAGGACTGTGCAGACGGCGCTCAATAGGCCCCTCGCATCCCGGAGCGGAAGCCTTTTTCAGAGGTCCCGGTGAGGCTCCGAGCGCGCTGGGGGAATGTCCCGAGCGGCAAAGGGGGCGGACTGTAAATCCGCTGGCGTCAGCCTTCGTAGGTTCGAGTCCTACTTCCCCCACCACGCGCCGGCCAACTGAGGAGATCGCGGCGACCCCGCAGCAGTTTTGGCGGGTATAGCACAATGGTAGTGCAGCAGCCTTCCAAGCTGAGGATGCGGGTTCGATTCCCGCTACCCGCTCCAGCTCTCCTCTCAACGTTTTAGACAAGCAACGCCGGCAGGACCCTGATGGCCAAAGAGAAGTTTGAACGCACGAAGCCGCACTGCAACATCGGCACGATCGGTCACGTGGACCATGGGAAGACGACGCTGACGGCGGCGATCACCATGACGCTGGCGAAGACCGGGG
>NZ_JBKBRO010000014.1:0-110456 GCF_046463815.1 Phenylobacterium sp.
GCCGCGCCTTCCGCCTGCGGAGGCGGGGGCGGCGGCGCGGCGGCCTCGGCCCTCGGCTCAGGTTTCGGTTCGGCCTTGGGCTCGGTCTTCGGGGCCGCGGCCTGGGCGGCGCGGGCGGCCTCGGCCTCGGCCCGGGCGCGCTCCTCGCGGGCGCGGCGTTCGGCCTCCTGCTGGCGAGCCAGTTCGATGGCGCGCTGGCGGGCGGCGCGTTCCTCGGCCGACAGGCCATCCCCAGCGGCGCCCTGCGGCGCGCGCGGAGCCTGGGGCGCCGAAGACGCGGCGGGCTTGGCGGGCTCGAACACCCGGCGCTCGGCGGCGGACGGCGCGGCGAGATTGCCGCCCGGAGCCACGTGCGGCCGGGCGCGCTTGGTCTCGACGACCACCGTCTTCGTCCGGCCGTGGCTGAAGCTCTGCTTCACCGTGCCCGAGCTGACCGAACCCGCGGCGCGCGGCTTCAGGGTCAGGGGCTGGCGTCCGCCCGGGGCGGAGTTGCGGCCGTTGTTGTTCTCGTCGCTCATGCGCTCGCTTTACTCACCGACCGGGCGGATCCCGGCCATCTCTCAAACGGTCGACGGGCGGAAACCCCTAAGGCTCCCGCTTCGCCTCTTTAGGCTCCTCGCGCCAATCCTCAGGAAGGAGCGGGCAAAAGCCCGACAGGCGCTGGACGTCCTGCGCCCAACGCTCGGCGGCTCGCCCCGCAAGGAAGGCGGTGTGTATCACATTCTCGCCGCCCAAGGCCAAACCCAATTCCTCGGCGGTGAAGAGGCCGACGAGCCGGGGCGGCTCAGGCTGCTTCCGGGCCAGGGCCAGGAGCTTGCGACGGCCGTCGGCGGCGCCGTCGCGCGCCTCGATCAGCCAGGCGGCCTTTCCGGATGAAATCGCGGCGGAGACCTTCTCGAACCCCGAGGTAAGGTCGCCGGCCCGCCGCGCAAGACCCAGCCCCGACAAAAGCCGTGTCCTGAGAAGGCCTTCGACGAGATCGGCGAGGTCCGGCGCCGCCTGCGCCTTGGCCTTGGCGGCGCGGGCGAACAGGCCCTTGCGGGCGGCCGCCGTGACGGACTCGCGGTCGGCGGCGACCCACAGGCCGCGCCCCGGCAGCTTGCGCGCGAGGTCCGGAACCACGTCGCCGCCCGGGCCCACGACGAAGCGGATCAGCGCCGCCTCGTCGCGCACCTCGCCCGACACGATGTCCCGCCGCTCGCGCTCGCGCGTCGCCTCGGCGTGGGTGGCGGCCCTAGGGGCGGTTGTCTCCATGCTGGGCCACCTCCCCCGACCTTCAGGCGTCGCGGGCTTCGCCGGCCATCTCGGCCTCGGCGAGGTCCTCGGCGGTCGGTTCGGCCGCCTCCAGATCCTCGGCCGGCAGTTCCTCGATCTCCTCCGGGGGGGGGGCCTCGACCCAGCCCATGGCCACGCGGGCGCGCATGATCAGGAGTTCGGCGTCCTGGGGATCCAGGCCGAAGCTCTCGAGGATGCCGGGCTCGCGCACGCGCTCGCCGTTCCTGGTCTCGAACCAGCCGCGCAGGTCGTCGGGCACCAGGCCGGCCAGGTCCTCGACCGACTTCACGCCGTTCTCGCCCAGGGCCACGGCCATCGGCAGGGTGATCCCCTCGATCTCGAGCAGGCCGTCCTCGACGCCCAGCTCACGCCGCTTGGCGTCGTACTCGGCGGCTTCCTTCTCCAGGTACTCGCGGGCGCGGGTCTGGATCTCCTCGGCCGTGTCCTCGTCGAAGCCCTCGATGGCGGCGACTTCCGAGCTGTCGACGTAGGCCACGTCCTCGACGGTGGCGAAGCCCTCGGTGACCAGCAGCTGGGCGATGACCTCGTCCACGTCCAGGGCTTCCTGGAACAGGGCCGTGCGTTCGGTGAACTCGCGCTGGCGGCGCTCGCTCTCCTGGCTCTCGGTCATGATGTCGATCTGCCAGCCGGTGAGCTGCGAGGCGAGGCGCACGTTCTGGCCGCGGCGGCCGATGGCCAGCGACAGCTGCTCGTCGGGCACCACCACCTCGACGCGTTCGTCTTCCTCGTCCATCACCACCTTGGAGACTTCGGCCGGCGCGAGCGCGTTCACGATGAACGTGGCGTCGTCCGGGCTCCACTGGATGATGTCGATCTTCTCGCCCTGCAGCTCGGCCACGACCGCCTGCACGCGGGAACCGCGCATGCCGACGCAGGCGCCCACGGGGTCGATGGAGCTGTCGTTCGACACCACCGCCATCTTGGCGCGCGAACCGGGGTCGCGGGCCACGGCGCGGATCTCGATGACGCCGTCGTAGACCTCGGGCACTTCCTGGGCGAACAGCTTGGCCATGAAGCCGCCGTGGGCGCGCGACAGCAGGATCTGCGGGCCCTTGGTCTCGCGGCGGACGTCGTAGATGTAGCAGCGGATCCGGTCGCCGATGTTGAAGTTCTCGCGCGGGATCGACTGGTCGCGGCGCATGATGCCCTCGCCCCGGCCCAGATCGACGACCACATTGCCGTACTCGACCCGCTTGACCGTGCCGTTGACGATCTCGCCGACGCGGTCCTTGTACTCCTCGTACTGGCGCTCGCGCTCGGCGTCGCGGACCTTCCCCATCACCACCTGGCGGGCCATCTGGGTCTGGACGCGGCCGAACTCGAACGGCGGCAGCAGCTCCTCGTAGACCTTGCCCACCACGGCGTCCTTGTCGCGGCGCTTGGCGTCGGCGAGGCGGATGATCCCCGGCGGCTCCTCGAAGGGCAGTTCCTCGCCGGTGTCGGGATCGACGCCGCCGCCGAACTGGGCGTCGTCGGCCACCACGGTCACCACGCGCTTGATGGTGGTCTCGCCGGTCTTGGGATCGATGTGCACGCGGATGTCGTGCTCGGCGCCGTAGCGGGCGCGGGCGCCCTTCTGGATCGCCTCCTCGATCGCCTCGATGACGATCTCCTTGTCGATCGCCTTCTCGCGGGCCACGGCCTCGGCGATCTGCAGCAGTTCAAGCCGGTTGGCGGAGATGCCGGTCAGGCTCATGGGGTCTGTCCCTCTACTCGGAAGTCTGTTGTTCGTCGGAAATGCGGGCCGCGCGCGTTTCGGCGCCCCGCTTCATCAGTTCGTCGGTCAGCACCAGCTTGGCCTCGACGATCCAGGCGAAGGGGACGAGCGCGGTCTCCTCCTCGCCTTCCAGGTCGATGGCCACCTGATCGCCTTCGACCCCGGCCAGCACGCCCCGGAACCGCTTGCGGCCCTCGGCCAGGCGGTCCAGTTCGAGGCGGGCCTCGTAGCCCTCGTAGGTGTCGAAGTCCTTCAGCCGGGTCAGGGGCCGGTCGACGCCGGGCGAGGAGACCTCCAGGGTGTATTCGCCCGAGATCGGGTCGGCGGCGTCCAGCACCTCGGAGACGGCGCGCGACAGGCGGGCGCAGTCCTCGACGTTCATGTCGCCATCCGGACGCTCGGCCATGATCTGCAGCCGCCGCTGGTTGCGCTCGCCTCCCATCAGGCGCAGGCGCACGATCTCGTAGCCCACGGCCTCGGCCACGGGATCGAGCATCTCCAGCAGTTTCAGGTCCTCGGCGGTCTTCCCGCGCATGTCGAGACCCAGGCCTCCGGCAAAGAAAAAAGCGGTCGGGCCGGAGCCCGCCGCTTGAAGGCGCTATCCAGCGCGATCAGCGATGTTGGAGCTGAATATAGCGGCAGAGCGGCGCTCTTGGAAGCCCCGTTGCATTCGGGCTGGTCTGCGCCCGCCGCGTCCCTTGTCAGGAAACGGCGGGCGCAGGGCCATCAGCGCGCCATGGACAGCCGCAGGAACAGGCTGCGCCCCGTCCCCGGCAGGCGCGCGCCCAGGGGCGCGTCCGAGCCGGCGACGCGGTTGTAGCCGGCCAGGTGGTCCGAGTAGCGGCGGTCGAGCAGGTTCTCGACGCCGGCCGAGAGCCGCGCGCCCTCGCGCACCCGCCAGTCGCCGTAGAGGCTGACCACGCCGTAGCCGCCCGTGCGATGCTCGCCATTGGTCCGCGAGACCTTGGCCTGGTCGGCCACGAGCCGGGTCTCGGCCGTGACGCTCCAGGCGTCGGCGTCGTAGCTGAGCGCCGCCGTCAGGCTGGGCGGGGCGATGCGGTAGAGGTTGTCCGACACGTCGCGGCGCTCGCCGCGCACGTACGAGGCCACGGCGTCCAGCCGCCAGCGCGGCGCGAGCTTCACGCCGCCGGCCACGTCGATGCCCCACAGCCGGGCGTCCACGTTGGCGAAGCGCAGCGGGGTGGGATCGCCGCTCATGGCCGCGACCCGCTCCTGCAGCGTGTCGAGCACGCCCGGCGTGGCGTCGAAGGGCACGCCCTGGATGTAGCCGTCCACCTCGCGCACATAGGCCGTGGGCCGCAGGTAGGCGTGATCGCCCGTCCAGTCGAAGCCGGCCTCGGCGATCCAGGCGACCTCGGGATCGAGGCCCATGTCGCCGACGTAGATGTTGCCGTCCGCCAGGCCCCCGCTGGTGTTGCCGGGCAGCCAGCTATAGCGCTCCACATAGCCGGGGACCCGGGTCTTGCGGGCCAGGGTGAGCCGCCAGGACAGGCCGTCGCGCGGCGGCGTCCAGAAGCGGGCCACCGCGTCGACCGTGTCGTCCTCCCGGGCGCGGTCGGCGGCGTTGAAGGCGGCGGCCAGGGCGACCGGGCCGGCGGCGAGCGCGGGACCCAGGACCGCGCGCCCGGCGTCGGCCTCATGGCGGTCGGCGCGCAGGCCGAGCTCGCCCATCACCGGCCCCAGCGCCCCGGTCCATTCGGCGTAGGCGCCGGTCCGGGCCGTCTCCACGTCGGGCAGGCTGGTGACCAGGAAGGCGGGATTGGCCGGCGCCAGGATCTGGACGTTCCGGTCGACCGCCTCCGCGTCGCCGCCCAGGCGCAGGCGCCCGCCGGCCAGCGGGAACGACACCGCGCCCTCGGCCGCCCGGGTCACCGCCTTGGCCAGGGCGTCGCGGCGGTCCATCGGCGAGGCCGGGCCGGGCCTGAGGTTGAAGTTGTCCATGCCGTGGTCGATGCCGGCGTAGCTGGCGGCCGCCTCGGCCTCGATGTCCCCGAACGCGCCCCGCCAGCCCAGGCGGGCGAAGTCGCCGTCGAAGTAGCGGATGTCCATCGGGAACGGCGGGTTGCCGGTGGGGCCGGTGTGCTGGCGGCGCAGGTCCAGCGACAGCTCCTGGCCGTTCGCCCGCGCGCCGGCCGAGAGGCCGTACACACCGCGCTCGTAGCGGCTGGCGCGGATCGTCCCGCCGGGGAACTCGGCGTCCTGGCCCCTGTCATAGGCCCCCAGCAGGTTCAGGCGCCAGGCCTCGCCCGCGGCGCCCGCGATCCCGCCGACCGAGCCGCTGTCGTCGCCCGATCGGGCCTCGGCGGTCAGGTCGTAGCCCGTCCGCACGCCGCCGTCGGTGAAGTCCAGGCGCTTGAAAACCGCGTTCATGCCGCCGGCCAGGCCCGGACCCGCGCGCACCGGGCTCACCCCCCGGTCCACCTCCAGCGCGGCCACCAGCGAGGTCGGCGCGTAGTGGAACGGCGGGTCCATCAGGTTCGGGCCGCCCGAGGCGAACCTCTGGCCGTCCACCCGCAGGTTCAGGCGCGGGCCGAAGAGGCCCCGGTACTGGGCCTGGCCGGAGAGCGCGCCGTTGCCGACCCGGGCGCCGCCGGGGACGCGGGCCAGCAGGGCGGTGGGATCGGGACCTTCGATGGGCGTGGGCGCCACGGCCTCGGCGACGGGGGTCGCCGCGGACGCGCGCGGGGCGGTGACGACGATGACGTCCAGGAGCGGGTCCTGGGTCTCCGCGAAGGCGGCGGCGGGCAGGACGGCGGCGGACAGGAAGGCGGCGGGCGCGACGAACGCGCCCGAGACGAGGAGACGGAGTTTCATGTGCGGTCTTGCGGCGCGCCGACGCCGGCGCGCTCCCCTTTTTTGGTTTCTCGATGCAGGCTGAGGCTCGCGGACCGCGCGGGCGGCCCGGATCAGATCGAGAGGCTGGGGGGTCCGCGGGCCGGCAGCGGCGGCGCGGCGAGGCCGCGGCCGGGGGCCAGGGAGACGGACGGCGCGGCGGCGGGCGCGGCGTAGGCGGCGAACTCCACCGCCACGAAATGGTCGAGGCCCGGCGGCGGAGCGGCGTGCTGGGCGCCGGCGAAGACGCAGGGGCCGTGGTCGGCGGCACGGCCGGCGGGGTCGTCCCCGCGCTCCTGGTCGACGGGCGCGCCCGGATCGACCGTCACCATGCCCTGGGCCGTGCAGAGGACCAGCGGGAAGGGCATGTCGTTGACCGGCCGCGCCACCATGAAGCCCGGCGGCACGAGAACCTTGATCGCCACGGCCAGGCAGGCGAGCGCCAGCCAGAGGCGGGCGAAGGTGCGGCAATGGCGCGCGGCGGAGGTCACGGAGTGCGTCCTACAGCAGAGCTGCGCGTCCTGCCCTGCGACGATCAGTCCATCTGCGCGATGGGGCCCTCGGCCTCGATGCGGTATGCGCCGCGACATCGGGCCTTCAGCGCGCCGCAGGCGCGGGAAGCGGTCCTTAGCATCCCATCCTCCGTCTCCGACGTTCGGCGGACCTTTACTCAAGGCGGGACTTCCCCCACAGAGCCGCCCTCTCCCTTTGTGTGTCCTCGCGAAAGGCCAGCTCCCCATGGACCTCTCCAAGATCCCGGTCGGTGAGAACCCGCCCTACGACGTCAACGCCCTGATCGAGATTCCGCAGGGCGGCGAGCCGGTGAAGTACGAGATCGACAAAGACTCCGGCGCGATCTTCGTCGACCGGTTCCTGCACACCGCCATGTTCTATCCCGGCAACTACGGCTTCATCCCGCACACCCTGGCCGACGACGGCGACCCGATGGACATCATCGTGGTGGGCCCGACGCCGGTGGTGCCCGGCGCCATCATCCGCGCCCGCCCGGTCGGCGCGCTGATCATGCGCGACGAGGCCGGCGGCGACGAGAAGATCCTGGCCGTTCCGGTGGACAAGCTGCACCCGTTCTACGCGGGCGTGGATTCCTGGCGCGCCCTGCCCTCGATCCTGACCGAGCAGATCGCCCACTTCTTCAAGCACTACAAGGACCTGGAGAAGGGCAAGAGCGTGGACATCGTCCGCTGGGCCGATCCTGAAGAGGCCGCCGACCTGATCCGCGCCTCGATCGAGCGCTACGAGACGGAGGCCTAAAGGCCCCCGTCCCAGCCAGGCTCAGCCGGCCCGGTCCAGCAGGACCTCGGCGATCTGCACGGCGTTCAGCGCCGCGCCCTTGCGCAGGTTGTCGCCCACGACGAACAGGGCGAGGCCGTGTTCGACCGTCGGGTCGCGCCGGATGCGGCCGACGTACACCGGATCCTGGCCCGTCGCGGCCAGCGGGTTCGGCGCGTCGGCCAGCACGACGCCCGGCGCGGCGGCCAGCAGCGCCGCAGCCTGCTCCACGGAGACGGGCCGCTCGAACTCGGCGTTGATCGACAGCGCGTGGCCGGTGAACACCGGCACGCGGACGCAGGTCCCCGAGACCGGCAGGCCCGGGATATCCAGGATCTTGCGCGTCTCGTCGCGCAGCTTCACCTCCTCCTCGGTGTAGCCCTCCTCGGCCAGGCGGTAGTTCAGCGGAACCACGTTGAAGGCCAGCGGCGCGACCCACTTGGCGGGCGGCGGGAAGGTCACGGCCCCGCCGTCCCGCGCCAGGCCTTCCATCTCGGCGCCGGCCGCGCGGACCTGTTCGGCCAGCTCGCGGATGCCCGCGACGCCTGCGCCCGAGGCGGCCTGGTAGGTGGAGACCACCAGCCGCTTCAGGCCGGCGGCCTCGTGCAGCGGCCTCAGCACCGGCATGGCGGCCATGGTCGTGCAGTTCGGGTTGGCGACGATGCCCTTGGGGATGTCGGAGAGCGCGTGCGCGTTGACCTCGGAGACCACCAGCGGGACCTGCGGGTCGCCGCGCCAGGCGGACGAGTTGTCGATCACCACCGCGCCCGCGGCCGCCACCCGGGGAGCCAAGGCGCGCGACGCCTCGCCGCCGGCCGAGAAGAACACGATGTCGAGGCCCGCGTAGTCTGCGCTCCCGGCGTCCTCCACCACGAACTCGCCACCCCTGAACGGCAGGCGCGACCCCGCCGAGCGGGGCGAGGCGAACAGGCGCAGCTCCGAGAGCGGGAAGTCCCGTTCGGCCAGCAGCTCGCGCATCAGGCCGCCGACCAGGCCGGTGGCGCCGACGACGCCCACGCGGGGCGGACGGGAGCGGGAAAATCGGGAAGTCGTCTCGGAAGTCATCTCAGGCGTCTCCTTGAGGTCGCGGAGGCGCGGGGACCAGCCGGTGAGATGGGAAGTGGCCGCCCCGCGCTTCGGCGGGGCTTGATCCAGATGCTCGCTGTCAGACCTTGCGCGCACCGGCCAACGCCCCGCCGAGGCGGGTCGTTTTGCGGGTAATCGTCAGGGTCGGGGCGAAAGACATCGCGGCGCTGTCTAGCCGGGCCGCCGCACGAAGTCCAGGAACACCGGGGCGCAGTCGCCCAGGCGCTTCTCCTCGTAGCGGGTGGTGACGTGGTCGGCCGGCGGGACCCGCCAGTCGTCGGCGCGGTGGGCGGTCCAGTCGAACCGGCCGTCCTTCAGGATGCGCTCCAGGCTCCAGTCCACGTAGTCGGCCCAGTCGCTGGCGAAGCGGAGCCTGCCGCCCGGCTTCAGCACGCGGGCGAGCTCGGCCACCGTGTCGGCCTGGACCAGGCGGCGCTTGTTGTGGCGGGCCTTGGGCCAGGGGTCCGGGAACAGGATGAACACCCGGTCGAGGCTGGCGTCGGGCAGGCGCGCGATCAGCTCGCGCACGTCGCCGTCGTGGACGCGGACGTTCGTGAGACCCTGCTCATCGATGTGGCGGAGCGCGCTCGCCACCCCGTTCTGGAAGGGCTCGGCGCCGATCAGCAGGACATCGGGCCGGCGCGCGGCCTGGGCGGCCATGTGCTCCCCGCCCCCGAAGCCGATCTCCAGCCAGGCCTCGGCCGCGCCGGGCATGAGCGCGCGCGGATCGAAGGGCCCGGCCGGCGGCCGCAGCGACGGCAGCAGGGTGTCCATCAGCGCGGCCTGCCGCGGCTTGATGGCGCGCGACTTCAGCCGGCCAAAGGACCGGAGCGGCGGGTGGGGGGCGGTCATGGCGCGCGCTTTAGCGCCCCTCGCCGGGTCAGGCCAGCTTGCGCAGCTCTTCCACGAGGTCGGTCCGCTCCCAGGAGAAGCCGCCCTCGTTGTCGGGCTGCCGGCCGAAGTGGCCGTAGGCCGCCGTGCGGGCGTAGATCGGCCGGTTGAGGCCCAGGTGCTCGCGGATGGCCCGGGGCGTCGCGCCGCCGATCATCTCGGGCAGGGCCAGCTCCAGCTTGGCCGGGTCGATCTCGCCGGTGCCGTGGGTGTCCACGTAGAAGCTGAGCGGCTCGGCCACGCCGATGGCGTAGCTGATCTGGATGGTGCACTTCTTGGCCAGGCCCGCGGCCACGACGTTCTTGGCCAGGTAACGGCAGGCGTAGGCGGCCGAACGGTCCACCTTGGTCGGGTCCTTGCCCGAGAACGCGCCGCCGCCGTGCGGGGCCGCGCCGCCGTAGGTGTCGACGATGATCTTGCGGCCGGTGAGGCCGGCGTCGCCGTCCGGCCCGCCGATCTCGAAGCGGCCCGTCGGGTTGACCAGCCATTTGGTCTTCTTGGTCAGCAGGCCCTCGGGGAAGACCGCCTCGACGTAGGGGCGGATCACCTCGGCGACGCGCTTGGGCGTGGCGATGTGCAGGCCCAGGCGCTTCTTGTGCTGGGTCGAGATGACGATCTTCAGCACCTCGACCGGGCGGCCGTCCTCGTAGCGGATGGTCACCTGGCTCTTGGCGTCGGGCTCCAGCACCGGGCACTCGCCCGAGTGGCGCACCTCGGCGAGGCGCTTCAGGATGTTCTGCGAGTACTGGAGCGTGGCCGGCATCAGCTCGGCGGTCTCGTCGCAGGCGTAGCCGAACATGATGCCCTGGTCGCCGGCGCCCTCGTCCTTCTTGTCGGAGGCGTCCACGCCCTGGGCGATGTGGGCCGACTGCTCGTGCAGGAAGCAGGCGTACTTCGCCTTCTGCCAGTGGAAGCCCTTCTGCTCGTAGCCGATGTCCTTCACCGCGGCGCGGACCTTGGGCTCCAGCGACTTCACGATCTCCTTGGTGAGCGCCTTGTTGTCGGCCTTGGAGCCGCCCGGACGCCCGGCGCGGACTTCGCCGGCCAGCACGATGCGGTTGGTGGTCACCAGGGTCTCGCAGGCCACGCGGGCCTCGGGCTCGACCGCCAGGAAGGCGTCGACGACGGTGTCCGAGATGCGGTCGGCCACCTTGTCGGGATGGCCCTCGGACACGGCCTCGCTGGTGAAGATGTAGTTGGAACGGCTCAAGACGCTTAGCTCCAGGACGTGGGGCCGCGCGGACGCGCGCGGCCGGTCATCAGGTCGCCAAAGCCTATAAAGAAATCTTTATGTCCCAACAAGCGCCGCCAAGGAACCTTGGGGCGCCCGGTGTCAGGCGTCGACGGTCTCGCGGGCCTCGGCGAGCGTGCGGACGAGATCGAGGATCTTTCGCCGCACCCGGGGATGACGGACCCGCGGGAAGGCCTGAGCCAGCTCCAGCCCCTCGTGGCTGAACAGGAAGGCCTGCACGGCGCCGGCGTGGCCGTCGAGCTCGGCTTCCGCCGGCTCGGCCAGGCCTTCGTAGAAGTAGGAGATCGACGTCTTCAGCGCCCGGGCCGTTTCCCAGAGCTTCGAAGCGCTCACGCGGTTGGTCGCGCGCTCGTACTTCTGCACCTGCTGGAAGGTCAGGCCGATGGCCTCGGCGAGGCGCTCCTGGCTCATCCCCAGTTCCTTGCGGCGCATGCGGATGCGAAGGCCCACGTGGCGGTCGACCGGGTTGGGGCCGTCGTGCTCGGTGTCGTAAAACGTCGTCATGCCGAAAGGGCATACTGAAGCTTGGAGAAATCGCAACAGCCTCAGCGTGCGTCAGATCACCACGCGCGCCGCGCGTGCTCGCCCAATAGGCTTGATCAAGGCGGCGATCGCGGAAAGGGCGAGCATGCCGAAGAAGCCCAGGTCGCCATGGCGGCTGTAGGGCGTGGGCGGAAGGGCGGACGGCAGGCGCGCATCGATGACGCCCAGTTCGCCCAGGCCCAGCCGGGCGGCGGGCAGCACCCGGCCGTAGGCGTCGATCACCGCCGAGACGCCGGTGGGCGTGGAGCGCACGATCGGCAACCCCTCCTCGATGGCCCGGTAGCTGGCGATGTTCAGGTGCTGCAGGGGCCCGGAGGTCCGGCCGAACCAGGCGTCGTTCGAGATGTTGAGGATCCAGGTGGGCCGAACGCCCTCCCGCGCCGCCTTCTGGGCGAAGCCGGGGAACAGCGCCTCGTAGCAGATCAGCGGCTGCACGGGCGGCGCGCCCCACGGCGCGATCGGCCCGGGCGGCGGGCCGGCGCTGAAGTCCTCGGGCATGTGGACCAGGCTGCGGACGCCGAGCCGGGTCATGGCCTCGCCCAGGGGCAGGTACTCGCCGAACGGCACCAGGCGGTGCTTGTCGTAGACGCCGGTGACCCGCAGGCCCTCGTTCTCGCGCCGGAAGGCCACCAGGCTGTTGTAATACTTCACGTCGCCGCCGGGGACGGCCTCGGCGCGGTTGGCCCCCATCAGCAGGGTCTGGCCCTCGGCCAGGGTGTCGCGGAGCAGGGGGCCGTAGAGCGAGCCGGGCGCCAGCAGGTCGTCGATCACGGCCGGCAGGGCGCCCTCGGGCCAGACGACGATGTCGGGATGGGCCGCTCCGGGCTTGCGGGTGAGGCCGGCGTAGGCGTCGAAGATCAGCCGCAGGTTCTCGGGCTTCCACTTGTCCTTCTGGTCGATGTCGGCCTGGACGATGCGGATCAGGGGCGCGTCGGCGTCGGGATTGGCCGGCGCCGCATCGGCGCCGCGCAGACGGACGGCGCCGTGGCCGTACAGGCCTGCGAGGAGAGCGAGGCCGAGGGCCCCGGCGGCGATCTTCTGGACCTGCGAGGTCTTCAGCGCGAAGACGGCCGGCGCCACGCCAATCGCCAGGGTGACCCACGACAGGCCGTAGGCGCCGACCAGGGCCGCGGCCTGCGACGGCGCCGAGCCCGCGCGCCAGGCCTCGCCCGGCAGGTCCCAGGGGAAGCCCGTCAGGACGTGGCCGCGCAGCCACTCGAGCCCCGCGAAACACCCCGCGAAGACCAGGATCTTCCAGGCGCCCTCCGGCCGCAGGACCCGATAGGCGAGGCCGGCGAGGCCCCAGAACAGCGCCAGTCCGCCCGCCAGGAAGACGAGGCCGAAGGGGGCCATCCAGCCGTGGACCCGCACGTCCACCAGGAACGGCTCGACGATCCACCAGACCGAGACGGCGAAATAGCCCAGGCCCGCCAGCCAGCCGCGGAAGAAGGCCGACCGCAGCGGGCGGCCGCTGTCGGCCTCCAGCGACAGCAGCACCACCGCGAAGCCCAGCAGGCCGGGCAGCACGGCGAAGGGCGGATGCGCCAGGCCGGCGGCCAGGCCCGCCAGCAGGGTCCAGAACCTCAGGAGCCAGCCCGGCCGCAACACGCCCCGGTTCACCCCCAGGATTCCGCTCACGCCTGCGCCCGAGGGGTGGACGACGGGCTGGATTGGGGCGCGGATTGCGTGGCGGAGCGGGCGCGGCGCACGCGGACGCGCTTCACACGGCGCGGGTCGGCGGCCAGGACCTCGATCGAATAGCCGTCGGGATGCTCGATCAGCTCGCGACGCTGCGGCACGCGGCCGGCGAGCGCGTTCACCAGGCCGGCGACGGTCTCGATCTCCTCGTCCAGGTCGGCGGGGGCCAGGTCGACGCCGTTCCCGATGGCGTGCTCCAGCTCCTCCAGCGGGGCGCGGCCGTCGGCGATCCAGCCGTCGTCGTCCTCGACGATGGGCGCGAAGCCGGCGTCGGCCTCCTCGTCGTGCTCGTCGGCGATCTGGCCGACCAGCTTCTCCAGCAGGTCCTCCAGGGTGACGAGGCCGTCGGTGCCGCCGAACTCGTCGATCACCAGGGCCATGTGGGTGCGCCGCGCCCGCATCAGGGTCAGCAGCTCGGCGGCGGCCATGGACGGCGGCACGTAGAGCACCTTGCGGACGATCTGGTAGCGGCCCTGCAGGATCTGGTCCTCGGGCTTGGGCTTGCGGCTCTTGCGCGCCAGCAGCCGGAAGACGTCCTTCACGTGGACCACGCCCACCGGCTCGTCGAGCGTCTCCTTGTAGACCGGCATCCGGCTGTGCTCGGCCTCGACGAAGCGGGCCACGAGCTGGGCGAAGGTGCAGGAACGGTCCACGGCGACGATGTCGGCCCGGGGCTTCATCACGTCCTCGACGCGCAGCGTCTGGAAGACGCGCGCCTGGCGGACCAGCTCGCCCGCGGTCTCGGTGTCGGGTTCGCCCCCCTCGTCGGCCGCCGCCTCGGCGGGGCCGCGGAAGAAATCGACGAGGCCCATCAGCCCGCGACGGCGGCGCGGGCCGGGCCTACTCGAAGGATCGGGGTCAGTCATGCTCTCCCTCGCCAGCCGCATAGGGGTCGGGAACCCCCAGTCCAGCCAGCACGACACGTTCGAGGCCTTCCATCACCTCGGCCTCATCTTCGCTCATGTGGTCGTATCCGAGAAGGTGCAACACGCCATGCACGACCAGATGCTGCAGGTGATGCGAAAGCGGCTTGCCCTGCGCGTCGGCCTCGCGGGCGCAGACGCCGAAGGCCAGGGCCACGTCGCCCAGGTGCCGCTCGGGGTTCGGCGGGGCGGGGAACGACAGCACGTTGGTCGCCGCGTCCTTATCCCGGAAGCGGGCGTTCAGCTCGCGCACCGCCGCGTCATCGGCGAGCAGCAGGGTGACGCCCTCGCCGTCCGCGCCTTCGCTCGCCAGCGCGGCCTCGGCGGCTTGGCGGACCAGGGCCTCGGCGTCAGGCAGGGCCGACGTCCAGGCGGCGTCCTCGACCTCGATGTCGATCAAGACGGCCGTCCGCCCCGCTGGCGCGCCGCGTCGGCGTCGTAGGCGCGCACGATCCGCTCCACCAGCGGGTGGCGGACCACGTCCTCTGACGAGAAGCGCACCACGCCGATGCCTTTCACGTCCTCCAGCAGGCCGACCGCGTGAGCCAGGCCCGAATCGAACTGGTTCACCAGGTCGATCTGGCTCGGGTCGCCGGTGATGACCATGCGCGCGCCCTCGCCCAGCCGCGTCAGCACCATCTTCATCTGCAGGCGCGTGGCGTTCTGGGCCTCGTCCACGATGATGTAGGCGTGACTGAGCGTGCGGCCGCGCAGGAAGGCGATGGGGGCGACCTCGATCTCGCCCTTCTCACGCCGGCGGCGGAGCTGGTCGGCGCCCAGGATGTCGGTCAGGGCCTCCCAGACCGGAGCCATGTAGGGATCGACCTTCTCGGTCAGGTCGCCCGGCAGGAAGCCCAGGCGCTCGCCGGCCTCGACGGCCGGGCGCGAGACGATCAGCCGGTCCACCTCGCCGCGCAGCAGCAGGCCCGCGCCATGGGCCACGGCCAGGAAGGTCTTGCCCGTGCCGGCGGGGCCCAGGCCGAACACCATCTCGCACTTGGCGAGCGCGTCCAGGTACTTGGCCTGGGTCGCGGTCTTGGGCGCCACCTGCCCGCGGCGCCCCACCGGCAGGGCCCCGGGGGCGGCGCCCGAGCCGGTGCGCACCTGGCCGATGGCCACGCGGACGTCGGCCTCGCCCACCTCCAGGCCCTGGTCGGCGCGCTCGGCGATGGCGTGGACAGCCTTCTTGGCCAGGCCCCGGCTCTTGGCGTCGCCGCTCAGCGACACCCCGCCGCCGGGCGTCTCCACCAGGACCCCGAAGGCGTCCTCGATCAGGGCCGCGTGGCGGCTGTTCGCGCCCGCGACCGCGCGGACGGCGGCGTCTGACAGGGCGATGAATTCGGGCGCGCGGCTCACCCCGTCTCCAGTTCCGGCACGCCGGCCAAGACCCCGGCCAAAACCCCGGCGAGGCTGTTGCGGCCGCCGCTCTCCACCTTCACCGGAACGATCTGGCCGAGCAGTCGATCCGGCGCGGTCACATGCACCGATTGCAGATAGGGGCTGCGGCCCACGAGCTGGCCCGGATGGCGGCCGGGCTTCTCGAACAGCACCGGCAGGACCTTGCCCGCCTGGGCGGCGTTGAAGGCGAGCTGCTGCTCCGCCAGCAGCGCCTGCAGACGCTGGAGCCGTTCCTCCTTGACCTCCTCGGCCACCTGGCCCGGCAGGGCGGCGGCGGGCGTGCCCGGACGGCGGGAATATTTGAACGAGAAGCAGGCCGCGTAGCCCACCTCGCGGACGAGCTGGAGCGTCGCCTCGAAATCGGCCTCGCGCTCACCCGGGAAGCCCACGATGAAGTCGCCCGAGATGGCGATGTCCGGCCGCGCGGCGCGGACCTTCTCGATGACCTTCAGGTAGCCTTCGGCGGTGTGGGCGCGGTTCATGGCCCGCAGGATGCGGTCCGAGCCCGCCTGCACCGGCAGGTGCAGGTAGGGCATCAGCTCCGGCACCTCGGCGTGGGCGGCGATCAGCGCCTCGTCCATGTCGCGCGGGTGGCTGGTGGTGTAGCGGATGCGGTCGAGGCCGGGGATCTTCGCCAGGCGCCGGACCAGGCCGGCCAGTCCGCCCCCTTCGCCGCCCCCGCCGTCATAGGCGTTGACGTTCTGCCCCAGCAGGGTGACCTCGCGCACGCCCTTGCCGGCCAGCGCCCGGGCTTCGGCCTCGATGGCCTCCGCAGGCCGGCTCCACTCGCCGCCCCGAGTGTAGGGCACGACGCAGAAGGTGCAGAACTTGTCGCAGCCCTCCTGCACGGTGAGGAAGGCGGTGACGCCCGTCGGCCGGCGATCCGTGGAAAGGACGTCGAACTTCTCGTCGGGGGCGAAGTCGGCGGCCAGCCGCTCGCCGCGGGCGCGGTGGGCGCGGGCGATCAGTTCGGGGAGCTGGTGATAGGCCTGGGGTCCGACCACGAGGTCCACGGCGGGCTGCCGGCGCATGATCTCCTCGCCCTCGGCCTGGGCGACGCAGCCGGCGACGGCGATGGTCATGGCCTGGCCCTCGGCCCGGCGGGCGTCCTTCATCCGCTTGATCTGGCCGAGCTCGGAATAGACCTTCTCGGTGGCCTTCTCGCGGATGTGGCAGGTGTTGAGCACCACGAGGTCGGCCGCCGCCGGATCGTCGGTCACGCCATACCCCAGCGGCGCAAGGACGTCGGCCATGCGCTCGCTGTCGTAGACGTTCATCTGACAGCCGTAGGTCTTGATGTAGAGGCGCTTGGCGGGCGCTTGCTCGGACATGGCGGGTTTATGGGGTTCCGCCGGGGCCGGCGCAAGTTTCGCTCCCCGCGCGGGGGCCGGCTATTCCTCGATCGGCATGCCGTAGAGTTCGAGCCGGTGGTCCACCAGCTTGTAGCCCAGCTTGCGGGCGATGGCCTCCTGCAGGGCCTCGATCTCGGGATCGACGAACTCCACCACCTTGCCGGTCTTCATGTCGATCAGGTGGTCGTGGTGATCGCCGGAATGTTCCTCGTACCGCGAGCGGCCGTCGCGGAAGTCCAGGCGGTCGATGATGCCCGCCTCCTCGAACAGGCGGACGGTCCGATAGACGGTGGCGATCGAGATGTGCGGGTCCACGGCGTGGGCCCGCCGGTGCAGCTCCTCCACGTCGGGGTGGTCGGTGGCCGCGGACAGCACGCGGGCGATCACCCGGCGCTGCTCGGTCATGCGCATGCCCTTCTCCAGGCAAAGCTTCTCGATACGATCCACGGCTCGGCTCCGGCTCTCTTCCGTAAGGATAGGTCTACTGATGCGGCGACGTAAGGTCGAGCCGCATGACCAAGGCGTCGGCGCGTCCCGCCGCGCCGCGGTCGTAGTAGGCTCTCCGAAGGCCGGCGCGGGCGAACCCCAGACCTTCGTAGAGGGCCACGGCTGCGGCGTTGTCGACGTCCACCTCGAGATAGGCCCAGTTGGCGCCCAGTTCGCGCGCCGTCCCCAGGGCGGCGGCCATCAGGGCCTTGGCGATTCCGCGGCGCCGCGCCCAGGGCGGCACGGCCAGGGTCAGGATCTCGGCCTCGCCGGCGATGGTCCGGCAGAGGACGACGCCGGACGGATCCTCGCCGTCGGCCAGGAAGCCGAACACGCCGGTGGAGGCCAGCAGGTCGCGGAAGGCGGCCTCGTCCCAGGGCCGGTCGAAGGCCTGGGCGTGGGCCGAGGCCATGGCGGGCGCCTCTTCGGGGGTCGCGGGGACGAGCTTCATGCCGGAAGCTTGGCGTCGGGCGCGCGCAGGTAGAGCGGCTTCAGCGGCCCGGGCGCCCGCGCGGCCGCCAGGGCGGCCACCTTGCGGGCGTCGCAGCCTTCGGGCGTCAGCAGGACTGCCCCCAGGACGGCGGGCGCCAGCAGCGGCGCGCCCGACCCCACCAGGGTCAGCGGACGGCCCATGGCAAGCTCGGCCAGGCGCGCGGCGGCGACCGGCAGCGGGACCGCATCCGGCGCCATCAGCGGACGGCCCGCGTCGAAGACCTGCAGATAGAGTTGGTCGCGGCGCGCATCGACGGCCGCGGCCACCAGGCCCGTGGCCTCGGCGGCCAGGGCCTCCAGGGCCCCCACCCCGGCGGTCTCGGCGCCCAGGGCGGCGGCCAGGCCCTTGGCGAAGGCGATGCCCACCCGCAGGCCGGTGAACGATCCCGGCCCCACGGTCACGCCGACGCGCCCGATCGCCGAGAACGGCAGGCCGGCCTCGGCCATCACGGCCTCGGCCATGGGCGCGAGGTGCTCCTGGTGGCCCCGGGCCATGACCTCGCGGGCGTGCGCGACCACCCGCTCGCCGTCGAGCACGGCGACCGAGCAGGCGTTCAGGCAGGTGTCGAGCCCCAGGACGATCATCTGCGGGTGGGGTAGCCGATCGGCCCGGGCGCGGGAAGGCTCACCCGGCGGTCTGCTCGACCCGGGTCACTTCCGGCACGTAGTGCTTGAGCATGTTCTCCACCCCGGCCTTCAGCGTGGCGGACGAGGACGGACAGCCCGAGCAGGCGCCGCGCATGTTCAGCCACACGACGCCGGTCTCGACGTCGAACCGGTGGAACAGGATGTCGCCGCCGTCCTGGGCCACGGCCGGGCGGATGCGGGTGTCGAGCAGGTCCTTGATCTCGGCGACGATCTGGGCGGTCTCGCCCTCGTAGACGCCCTCGTCGTGGCCGCCGGCCTCGGCGCCCTCCTCGGCGAACAGGGGCCGGCCCGAGGTGAAGTGGTCCATGATGGCCGCCAGCACCGGCGCCTTCAGGTGGGGCCAGTCGAAGGACGGGTGCTTGCCCACCGTGAGGAAGTCGGGGCCGAAGAACACCCGCGTGACGCCCTCGATGTCGAAGATGTCGGCGGCCAGCGGCGAGGCGGCGGCCTCGTCCGCCGAGCGAAAGTCGCGCGTGCCCTCGCCCAGCACCGTGCGGCCGGGCAGGAACTTCAGGACCTCGGGGTTCGGCGTGGCTTCGGTCTGGATGAACATGGGCCAGATGTGGCGTCCGACGCGGCCAGGCGCAAGCCGCTAGGCGAGGTCGGCGATCTCGTCGTCGGTGAGGTCGCCCGGCACGATGGTGATCGGCACCTTGCGGTCGCCCCAGCGGACCCCGTCCTTGGCGATGGAGGAGACGAGCGGCCCGGGGCCGCGCCCGCCGACGGCGGCGGCGACCACCAGGATCTTGATGTCCTCGTCCTCGGTCAGGACCTGCTTGAGGGCGGCCCGCACGCTGTCGGCGTTGACGATCAGGAATTCGGGCGGCAGGCCGGTCTCGGCCAGGACGCGCTCGGCGCAGTCCTGGAGGTCCTCCTCGGCCTCCTGGCGCTGCTGGCGCTCGATCTCGTCGCGGACGCCCGACCAGTGCTCGAAGACGGCGGGCTCAATCACCCGAAGCAGGGCCACGTGCCCGCCCGTCGACCGCGCGCGGCGGCAGGCGAACCGCAGGGCCGCCTGGAACTCCGGCGAGTCGTCGGCGACGACCAGGAACTTGCGCTTGCTGCTCATGGGTAGCCCTTCCTGGGTCCGAACGTGGCGCGGGCCGCGACGCGACGCAATCTCTTCGAGACCGCCTTTACCTCCCCCGCGAAGCGGCGGGGGAGGCAGGTTCACCCCGCCCAGTAGCCCACCAGGCGCTTCACCTCGGCCATCACCGGCACGGCGATCTCGCGGGCCCGGCCGGCGCCCTCGGCCAGGATGCGGTCGATCTCGGCCGGATCGGCCAGCATGCGGCGCATCTCCCCGCCGATCGGAGCCAAGACCGAGACGGCGAGGTCGGCGAGCTTCGGCTTGAAGGCGCCGAAGCCCTGGCCGGCGAACTCGGCCAGCACCTCGGCGTCGGTCTTGCCCGCCAGCGCGGCGTAGATGCCGACCAGGTTGCGGGCCTCGGGCCGGCCCTCCAGGCCCGCGACGGTGTCGGGTAGAGGGTCGGGATCGGTGCGCGCCTTGCGCACCTTGGCGGCGATGGCGTCCGCGTCGTCGGTCAGGTTGATCCGCGACTGGTCCGAGGGGTCCGACTTGGACATCTTGGCCGACCCGTCGCGCAGGCTCATCACCCGCGCGCCGGGGCCCTGGATCAGCGGCTCGGGCAGGGGGAAGAAGCCCGGCGCGGCGAAGTCGTTGTTGAACTTCTGGGCGATGTCCCGGGTCAGCTCCAGGTGCTGCTTCTGGTCCTCGCCCACGGGCACGTGGGTGGCCTTGTAGATCAGGATGTCGGCCGCCTGGAGCACCGGGTAGGTGTAGAGGCCCACGCTGGAGCGCTCCTTGTGCTTGCCGCTCTTCTCCTTGAACTGGGTCATCCGGTCGAGCCAGCCGAGGCGGGCGACGCAGTTGAACACCCAGGCGAGCTCGGCGTGCTCGGGCACCGCCGACTGGGCGAAGATGCTGGCGACCTTGGGATCGAGGCCGGTCGCCAGGTAGGCGGCGGCGATCTCGCGCACCTGCTGCTTCAGCTTCGCCGGGTCCTGCCACACGGTGATGGCGTGCAGGTCGGCCACGAAGATGAAGGTCGGGAACTGGTGCTGGATGCGGGCGAACTTGGCCAGCGCGCCGAGATAGTTGCCCAGGTGCAGGTCGCCGGACGGCTGCACGCCGGAGAGCACGCGTTCGGGGCCCGCGTAGGGGGCCGGAGCTTGGTCGGTCATGGATTCAGGCTTCTGGAAGGAATGGACGTGCGGGCGCAAGGCCCGAATGGACGGGTCAGCGGGTCAGCGCCATCGCCAAGTCTGCAAAGCCATGGCAGGCGAATAGGCCGGGACGCGGCTCAGGGCAAGTCCGCGGCGCGCGGGGCGGTGTCGCCCTTGCGACGGCGCAGCAGGGCCCTGGCCTCGGCCACCGTCACCCCGCCGAACGAGAACAGCAGCACCGGATAGAGGGCCAGGCCCGCGGCGCTGAGCGTCAGGACCACGATCTCCTTGGCCGGCAGGCCGCGCAGGGGCGCCTCCAGAACGGCGTGGAAGTGGGCGGCCACAGCCAGCAGCCCGCCCATGACCAGGCTGGCGGCGGCGACCCGGCCGACCTTGAAGATCGCCGTGGCCGAGGGCCGGTAGACGCCGCGGCGGCCGAGCGCGGTCCACATCTGGAGGACGCTGATCCAGGCCGCGATGCTGGTGGCCGCCGCGATGCCCCAGAAGCCCACGGTGTAGAAGAGGGTCACGCCCAGGACGACGTTCACCCCCACCGAGATCAGCGAGACGCGCATGGGGGTGCGCGTGTCCTGTCGGGCGAAGAAGGCGGGCTGCAGGATGCGCAGCAGCACGAAGGCCGGCACGCCCCAGCCGTAGTGGAAGAGGAGCTGGCCGGTGGCCACGGCGTCGGCGCGCACGAACTCGGCCCGGGTGAAGAGGCCGTCGATCAGATAGACCGGCATGGCCATGAGCGCGGCCGCCGCCGGCAGGCTGAGCGCCAGCGCCCAGACGAGGCCCTGGTCCATGGCGGTCTGGGCGTCGTCGTGGTCCTCCTTCTGGAGGGCGGTGGAGAGCCTGGGCAGCAGGGTCACGCCGATGGCCACGCCCACCAGGCTCATGGGGAGCTGGTAGAGCCGGTCGGCGACGTTCATCCACACCCGAAGGCCGTCCACCTGCGACGCCAGGATGCCGGAGATGAAGATGTTGATCTGGGTGGCCGAGTTGGCGATGGCGGCGGGGACCGCCAGCCGGATCATCTGCTTCATCTCGGGGGTGAGGCTGGGCCGCACCAGCCGGATGCGGCCGCCGGTGCGGCTCGCGCCCCACCAGCACAGGCCTGCCTGGCCGACACCGGCGATCACCACGCCGATCGAGGCGGCGTAGGCGGCGCGCACCGGATCGTGCTGCGGCAGCACCACGGCCAGCATCACGGCGTTCAGGATGGTGGGATAGAAGCCCGAGACGATGAACCGCCCATGGGCGTTCAGCACGCCCGAATAGAGCGCCGCGATCGCCATGCACGGCAGGTAGGGCATGGTGATCTGGGTGAGCACGATGGCCAGCTTGAACTTGGCCGGATCGTCCGCGAAGCCCGGGTTGATGACGTACATCAGCCACGGCATGGCGAGCTGGCAGAGGATGGTCAGGCCCACGGTGGCGGCGGCCACGGTGGCGAGCGCGTCGGCGGCGTAGCGGTCGGCCGCTTCCTCGCCCTCGGCGGCGAGCTTGCGCGAATAGCTGGGGACGAAGGCTGCGGCGAACGCGCCCTCGGCGAAGATGCGGCGGAACAGGTTCGGGAAGGCCAGCGCCGTGTAGTAGGCGTCGGCCGCGATGGTCTGGCTGGCGCCCAGCCTCGCGGTGATCACCAGGTCGCGGGCCAGGCCCATCACCCGGCTGACCAGGGTCAGCCCCGCGAAGATCGCGGACGAGCGGATCAGGCCGCCCTTCTTCTGCGGGGTCTCGCGCGGGGTGTCGCTCACGGGGTGTTGGTCGGCTGAGTGCGGGCCGCCGTCAAGCGCGCTCGCGGCGGGGCGGCTTGCCGCCCTTGGGGGGCGGACCACGCCGGGGCCCGCCCTTGGGGGGCTGTCCCTTATGCGGCGGTCCCTTGCGGGACGGCGGGCCCTTCCCCGGCGGACGGGCCGGACGCTCGCCCGGCGGGCCGGAGGGCTCGACACGCATCTCGGCCCGGTCGTTGGAGGCCACCGCCTCGCGGAAGCGGGCCTCGGCCTGCGGGCTGATCTCGAACTTGGTCTCGCGGTCGAAGATGCGGATCTGGCCGATGTCCTTCTTGGTCACGTGGCCCAGGCGGCAGATCAGCGGCACCAGCCACTTCGGGTCGGCGCTCTGCGCGCGGCCGACCGGCAGCCGGAACCAGACGCCGTCGCCGACCATGACGTTGGGCTCGCGCGGCGGACGCTCGCGCGGGCCGGCCTGGCGTTCCGGGACCTGCTCGAACATCTCTTCCGGCTCGGGCAGGCGGGCGCGATAGAGGCGAACGAGGGCGGCGGCCACGGCCTCGGGCGCGCGGCCTTCCAGCACCTTGCGCGCCAGGGCCAGGTCCTCGTCGGACGGGGCCTCGGTGAGGATCGGATCCTCCAGCATCCGCGCCTGGTCGCGCTCGCGGATCTCCTCGGCGGTGGGGGCGCCGGACCACTGGGCCTCGACGCCGGCGGCGTTCAGCAGCATCTCGGCCTTGCGGCGGCGCGTGTAAGGCACGAGCAGGACCGAGACGCCCTTGCGCCCGGCGCGGCCCGTCCGGCCGGAGCGGTGCAGCAGGGCGGCCTTGTTCACCGGCAGCTCGGCGTGGATGACGAGGCCCAGGTCCGGCAGGTCGAGCCCGCGCGCCGCCACGTCGGTGGCGACGCAGGCCCGGGCGTGGCCGTCGCGCAGGGATTGCAGGGCGTCGGAGCGCTCCTTCTGGCCCATCTCGCCCGACAGCGCGACCACCGGGAAGCCGCGTTCGCGCAGGGCGCCATAGAGGTGCCGCACCGCCTCGCGGGTGGCGCAGAAGATCAGCGCGCTGGGGGATTCGAAGTAGCGCAGGATGTTGACGACGGCGTTCTCGAGCTCGTTCGGCGCCACGCGCACGGCGCGGTACTCGATATCGCCGTGCGGCTGGTCCCGGCGCACCGTGTCGATCCGCACGGCGTCCTGCTGGTAGCGGCGGGCCAGGGCGACGATGTCCTTGGCGAGCGTGGCCGAGAACAGAAAGGTCCGCCGGGCAGGCGGGGTCGCGTCGAGGATCTCCTCCAGGTCCTCGCGGAAGCCCAGGTCCAGCATCTCGTCGGCCTCGTCGAGCACCGCGACCCTGAGGCCCGAGAGGTCGAGATTGCCCCGCTCCAGATGGTCGCGCAGGCGCCCGGGGGTGCCGACGACGATGTGGCAGCCGGCGGCCAGGGCCCGCTGCTCGCGCCGGGCGTCCATGCCGCCGACGCAGGTGACGATGCGCGCGCCCGCCTCGGCGTAGAGCCATTCCAGCTCGCGGGCGACCTGCAGGGCGAGCTCGCGGGTGGGGGCGATGGCCAGGGCGAGCGGGGCGGCCGGCGCCTCGAACCGCTCGGCCTCGCCCAGCAGGGCGGGTGCGGCGGCCAGGCCGAAGGCCACGGTCTTGCCCGAGCCGGTCTGGGCCGAAACGAGCAGGTCGCGGCCGGCCTCAGCCTCCAGCACGGCGGCCTGTACGGGGGTCGGCTCGGCATAGCCGCGTGCGGCGAGGGCCCGGGCGAGCGCCGGGTGGGTGTCGGGGAAGGGCATGGGGTTCCTTTAGCGCGCGACGCTGGCGCGCGCTCTCAGCAAATTGGCGCGGCGGCCGGCCGCGGTCTCGTCCTCGGCGTCGGACAGGGCCGCCAGGAGGGCGGCCTTGAGCGCGTTGCCCTTGCGGGCGTCGGTCAGCTTCCGGCCGTCCGCGTCGACCACGTAGAAAGCGTCCACGGCGCGCTCGCCGTAGCCGTCGATGTGGGCCGAGAGGATCGACAGGCCGGCGTCCGAGATGGTGCGGGCCAGCGCCGCCAGGAGGCCCGGCCGGTCGCGGCCCGAGGCCTCCACCACCGTCGAGGTTTCGGACGCGTCGTTGTCCAGCATCACCGTGGGCCGGATGTCGAAGGCCGCCGTGCGGCCCAGGTCCTGCCCCTTGCGGGCCTCGTGCGGGTGCGGTTCCCCCCGGGCGGCGGCGGCGATCCCCTCGGCCAGGCGGGCCAGCGCCCGGGGGTCCAGCGCGCCGAACGGCTGGCCGGTCACGTCCTGCACGTAGAAGACGTCGAGCGCATGGCCGTCGCGCGAGGTGAAGACCCGCGCCCCGACCACGTTGGCGCCGGCCGCGGTGATCGCCTCGGCCAGGTCCACGAACAGCCGGGGACGGTCGGCGGCGGCCACCGTGACCTCTGCGGCGTTGAGCTCGGCGCGCACCTTGCCCTCGGCGGCCGCGCCGTCGGGGCCGGCCCGCTGGGCGAGCTTGGCATGGGCCAGCACCTCGGCCTGGGTGAAGGCGCTGAAATAGGCGTCCTCCATGGCGTCGGCCCAGGGCGCGGCCTCGGGCGCGGCCTTGGCGAGGCCCACGCGGGCGTCGTAGGCGGCGTTCTCCTGATAGCGCTTGAGCGCGGCGGCGGCGTCCGAGCCCCGGCCGCCGCGGAAGATCGCCTCGGTGGCGGTATAGAGCTCGCGCATGAGCTGACCCTTCCAGCCGTTCCACACGCCGGGGCCCACGGCCCGGATGTCGGCCACGGTCAGCACCAGCAGCAGGCGCAGCCGCTCGGGCGTCTGCACGATGCGGGCGAAGTCGGCCACGGTGCGGGGGTCGGAGACGTCGCGCTTCTGGGCGTAGTCGCTCATGACGAGGTGGTGCTCGACCAGCCAGGCGACCAGCTCGATCTTCGACCGCTCCAGCCCCAGGCGCTCGCACACCTGTCGGGCCGAGCGGGCGCCGGCCAGCTCCTGGCCGCCGGCGCCGCCCTTGCCGGTGTCGTGCAGCAGCATGGCCAGGAACAGGGCCTCGCGGTCGGCGATCAGCGGCATGATCTGGACGGCCAGCGGGTGATCGTCGGCCAACCTGCCGGCGGCGATGTCGGCGATCACGCCCACGGCCCGCAGGGTGTGCTCGTCCACCGTGTACGAGTGGTACATGTTGAACTGCATCTGGGCGACGATGCGCCCGAACTCGGGCACGAAGCGGCCCAGGACGCCCGCCTCGTTCATCAGGGCCAGCGTCCGCTGCGGGTCGCGGCCCCGGGCCAGGATGTCGAGGAACACCTTGGCCGCCGTGCGGTCGCGGCGCACCGCCGAGGTGATCAGGCCCGAGGCGCGGCTGGCGGCCGTGAAGGCGTCGGGGTGCAGGTCGAGATTCCGCTGGTCGGCGATGCGGAACAGCCGCAGCAGGTTGACCGGGTCCTTCTCGAAGATCCCCGGATCGACGTCGAGGCGCCCGCCCACCTCGTGGAAGCCCGGCTCGTCCAGGGGTTTGCGCTTCTGCCGCCGGCCGGGGATGAAGCGGCTGATGCCCTTGGGCGCGGCCTTGACCTGCTCGGCCTCCAGCTTGGCGGCGAACACCCGCGTCAGGGTCCCCACGTCCTTGGCGAACAGGAAGTAGCGCCGCATGAACCGCTCGACGGCCGGCGCGTCGCCCCGGTCGCCGTAGCCCATCCGCCGGGCGATCTCGGGCTGCAGGTCGAAGGTCAGCCGCTCCTCGGGCCGGCCGGTGGCGAAGTGCAGGTGGCAGCGCACGGCCCACAGGAAGTCGAAGGCGCGGATGAAGGTGCGCACCTCGCGCCGCTCGAACATCTCGAGCTGCATGACCCGCTCCAGGCTCTCGCCGGGATGCAGGTACTGGGCGATCCAGAACAGGGTGTTGAGGTCGCGCAGGCCGCCCTTCCCCTCCTTCACGTTCGGCTCGACCATGTAGCGGCTGGCCCCGGCGCGGGCGTGGCGGTCGTCGCGCTCCTTGAGCTTGGCGGCCACGAACTCGGGCCCCGAGCCCTTCACCACCTCGTCGCGGAAGCGCCGGACGAGCTCGTCGGCCAGCTTCTCGTCCCCGGCCAGGCGCCGCGCCTCCAGGATCGAGGTGCGGATGGTGAAGTCCTCGCGGGAGAGCTTCAGGCACTCCTCGATGGTCCGCGAGGCATGGCCCACTTTGAAGCCCAGGTCCCAGAGCGCGTAGAGCATGTACTCGATGACGCTCTCGGCGTGGGCCGTCTGCTTGTAGGGCCGCACGAACAGGAGATCGATGTCGGAGAAGGGCGCCAGCGTGCCCCGCCCGTAGCCGCCCACGGCCATCAGGGCCAGGCGCTCGCCCTCGGTGGGGTTGCGGGCCCGGAACACGTGGACGGTGGTGAAGTCGTAGAGCGCCTGGACCACCTGATCGGTCACGCCCGAGAGCAGGCGGGCGGTCTCGATGCCGCCGGCCCCGTTCTCCAGGCGCTCCTTGGCGATCATCCGGCCGCGGAAGAGCGCGCCCTTGAGGATATCCAGCGCCGCCTTGCGCTGGGAAAGCTCGTCGCCCGAATGCTCCAGGGCCGCGGCCGAGAGCTGGGCGCGCAGCTTCACCCCGTCGACGACGTATTCCAGGGGGGTCGGGCGCAGGCGGGGGGGCATGTCGGGGAGCCATATAGGCGAGTTCGCGCCCGAAGCGGAGGGGTTGCGGCTATGCGGCCTTGCATCGGGGCGTTATGCCCGCGCGCTCGGCATCGAGGAGTCCGCGTGAGGCCATGGGCAGGGGATCGTACCGGGGAGGGTCTTCCGCCGTCGGCTGGAACGCCAACCGCTACGTCGCCCCCTCGCTCACCGGCCGCACCCGCAAGGGCAAGGCGCTGATCAAGGACCTGACGGTCCGGACCGCCCAGAGCCGGGCCGAGCAGGCGGCGCAGGACGCCCGCGCCCGCAAGCGCCACGGCATCGCCGCCCCCAAGGCCAGGCCCGCCATGACCACGGCGACCGCCGCCAGCACGGGGCGGTCCGGCGTGGCCGACGAGGCCCGCAAGCGCCTGAAGGCCGGCGGGCGCCAGGCCTTCACGGTTACGGTGGTGAAGCGGAAGCGGGCCCGGACTAAGCCAGCAACCCCTTGAGCCGGTAGAGGGCGTCCATGGCCTCGCGGGGGCTCATGCCGTCGGGGTCGAGGGCGCGCAGCGCCTCCTCCACCGGCGAGGGGCCGAAGCGGGCCTCGGGCTCGGCGACCGCGGCGAACAGCGGCAGGTCCTCCAGGTGGGCCGGGGCGCCCGCCTCGCGCTCCAGGCGCTCCAGAACCTGTCTGGCGCGGGCGACCACGGCCGGGGGCACGCCGGCCAGCTTGGCCACCTGCACGCCGTAGGAGCGGTCGGCGGGACCGGGTCCGGCCTCGTGCAGGAAGATGAGGTCGCCGTTCCACTCCTTGGCCCTGAGCGAGAGGTTGGCGACATAGGCCAGCCGGTCCTCCAGCACCGCGAGCTCGTGGTAGTGGGTGGCGAACAGCGCCCGGCAGCGGCTGGTCTCGTGCAGGTGCTCGATGCAGGCCCAGGCGATGGCCAGGCCGTCGTAGGTGGCGGTCCCGCGGCCGATCTCGTCGAGGATGACGAGGCTGCGCGGCGTGGCCTGGGTCAGGATGGCCGCCGTCTCGACCATCTCCAGCATGAAGGTGGACCGGCCCCGGGCCAGGTCGTCGCCGGCTCCCACCCGGCTGAACAGCCGGTCGACGACCCCGATCCGCAGCCGCTTCGCGGGCACGAAGCAGCCGGCCTGGGCGAGCACGGCCAGGAGCGCGTTCTGCCGCAGGAAGGTGGACTTACCTGCCATGTTCGGGCCGGTGACGATGGAGAGCCGGGCCCCGCTCACGCCCTGTCCGTCCAGTCGGCAGTCGTTTGGCGTGAAGGCCTCGCCCGCCCGGCGGACGGCGGCCTCGACCACCGGATGGCGGGCGGCCTCGGCCTCGAAGGCGGTGGAGCGGTCGACCACGGGCCGGGTCGCGCCCACGTCGTCGGCCCATTCGGCCAGGCCTGAGGCCACGTCCAGCCGCGCGGCGGCCTCGGCGGCGGCCTGGATCGGGGCGGCCACGGCGCAGGCGGCCTCGCGCCAGGCCTCGAAGGTCTCGACCTCGATGGCCAGCGCCCGCTCGGCGGCCTGGGCGATCCTGGCGTCCAGCTCGGCCAGCTCCACGGTGGTGAAGCGCATCTGGTTGGCCAGCGTCTGGCGGTGGATGAAGGTCGCGTTCAGCGGCGGCGCCATCAGCGGCTCGGCCGCCTTGGCGGTGCACTCCACGAAATAGCCCAGGACCGCGTTGTGGCGAATCCTGAGCGCGACCCCGCTCTCCGCGGCGAGGCGGGCTTCCAAGCCCGCGATCACGCGGCGGCTGTCGTCGCGGAGCGCGCGCGCCTGGTCGAGTTCGGGCCGGACGCCCGCCGCCACGAAGCCGCCGTCGCGGGACAGCGCCGGCAGGTCGGGGCCCAGCCCCTCGGCCAGCAGGTCGCGGAAGGCGGAAAGCTCGGGCGTGCGGCCGAGGTCCAGGGCGGCGAGGGCCTGGGCGATCTCCTCGGGAAGCGCCACCAGCGGGTCCTTCGTCTCGGCGAACAGGCGGACCACCGCCTCGCCCGTCGAGAGGCCGTCGCGCAACGCGCCCAGGTCGCGCGGCCCGCCGCGGCCGAGCGCCAGGCGGGACAGCGCGCGGGCCATGTCGGGCAGGCGCTGGAGCGCCTCGCGCAGGCGTTCGCGCTCGCGCCGCTTCTCGCAGAACCAGGCCACCGCATCGAGGCGGGCGTCGATGGCGGCGGGGTCGAGCAGGGGCCGGGCGAGGCGGGCGGCCAGCAGGCGCGCGCCGGGCGCGGTGACGGTGCGGTCGATGGCGGCCAGCAGCGAGCCCTCGCGCGAGCCGGAGGTGGCCCTCTCGATCTCCAGGCTGGCGCGCGTCGCCGGGTCGATGACCATGACGTCGCTCTCGCCCGCGCGCCGGGGCGGCGACAGCGCCGGGAGCTTGCCGGCCTGGGTGGTCTCCAGGTGGGCGGCGATCAGGCCCAGGGCCGAGACCTCGGCGCCCGAGAGCTGGCCGAAGCCGTCCAGGGTCTCGACGCCGTAGAGGCGCTTCAGCCGGGTCTCCGAGGCCGAGGGTTCGGCGAGCGCCTGGGGCAGGGGCTGGACGAAGCCGCCGGCCGCCTTCAGCGCGGCGTTGACCGCCTCGTCGGCGAACAGCCGGTCGGGAACCAGGATCTCGGAGGGGCCGAGCGCGGCCAGCGCCGAGGCGAGGCCCGCCACGGTGACGGACAGGCATTCCACCTCGCCGGTGGAAAGCTCGACGCTCGCCACGGCGGCCGCGCCCGCGCGGACCGCCACGGCGGCCAGGCGGTTGGCGCCCCGGGCGTCCAGCAGGCCCTCTTCGGTCAGCGTGCCGGGGGTCACGACCCGCACCACGTCGCGGCGGACGACCGACTTGGAGCCTCGCTTGCGGGCCTCGGCGGGGTCCTCCATCTGCTCGCAAAGGGCGACCTTGAAGCCGGCCCGGACCAGCTTGGCGAGATAGGCCTCGGCCGCGTGAACCGGCACGCCGCACATGGGGATCGGCGCGCCCGCGTGCTGGCCCCGGGCGGTCAGGGTGATGCCCAGCGCCCCGTGGGCCTTCTGGGCGTCCTCGAAGAACAGCTCGTAGAAGTCGCCCATGCGGAAGAAGACCAGCGCGTCCGGCTGGCGCGCCTTGGCCTCGAAGTACTGCGCCATGACCGGCGAGGCGCCGGCGGCGGGATCGGGCGTGGTGGTGGGAGCCTGGGCGTTCATCGGAACGGCGGACGTTAACGGGCCTTGGTGAGTCCCGCGACCCCTTGAACCCCGGCCGGTCAACGCCAAGCTGTGGATGGATGTCCGAGCGCCTCGCGCCAGCGCACCTGATCTTCCCGCCCGGCCCCGCCGACGCCGAGGCCCTGGCGTACGTGCACGTGACCTCCTGGCGCGAGACCTATGCCGGCCTCCTGCCCGACGCCTTCCTCGCCCGCATGTCCGAGCCCGGCTTCGCCCGGCGCTTCCGGCGGTCGCTGAGCCTCGTGGACGACGTGACCCCCGAGATGACCCTGGCGGCCGCCGACCGCCAGGGGATCGTGGGCTACGCCTCCGGCGGGCCGTCCAGGCGCGGCGTGCACGGCGAAGGCGAGATCACCGTGCTCTATGTGCTGCGCTCCGCCCAGGGCCGGGGCCTGGGCCGCCGGCTGCTGACCGAAGCCGCCCGGGCGCTGGCGGCGCGCGGCGCGACGTCGCTGATGATCTCGGTGCTGCGGGACAACCTTCCCGCCCGGGCCTTCTACGAGCACCTGGGCGGCGTGGCCGAGCCGCCCCGGCGCGAACCGGGGCCGGGCGGCGTCCTGCTGTGGGAGGTGGCCTACCGGTGGGCGGATATCCGGAGCCTTCTCTCCCCTCCCCCCGCGTAGCGGAGAGGGAGCAACGCTAGATCGCGCTCGCCTCCTCGGCGGCGTAGGTCAGGCTGACGAACACGTCTTCCAGGTCCGGGTCCTCGGTGGAGATGTCCCGGATGTGGATGCCGGCCTTGCGGATGGCGGCCAGCACCTGCTCGACGCTCGATTGTCCGGTGCGGTAGCTGACCGAGAAGCCGCCGGATTTCAGCAATTTGGTCTCGAAGCCGGGCAGCTCGGGCGCGGCCTCCAGCGGCGTCTCGGGCGTCACCAGCACGTTGCGGGTGTCCATCCGGCGCAGCAGGGTCGTCGTGGGCTCGCAGGCCACCACCTGGCCGCGGTTGATGATGGCGATCTGGTCGCAGAGCTCCTGGGCCTCTTCCAGGTAGTGGGTGGTGAGCACAATGGTCACGCCCTGGCGGTTCAGTTCAAGCACATAGCTCCAGAGCTGGCGGCGCAGCTCCACGTCAACGCCGGCCGTGGGCTCGTCGAGGATCAGCACGGGCGGGTTGTGGACCATGGCCTTGGCGACCATCAGCCGGCGCTTCATGCCGCCCGAGAGCTGGCGGACGTAGGCCTTGGCCTTGTCGGCGAGGCCCAGGGCGGCGAGCAGTTCGTCGGTGCGGCGCTCGGACTTCGGCACCGCGTACATGCCCGCCGCCACCTCCAGCGCCTCGCGGGGCGTGAAGAACGGGTCGGCGGCGATCTCCTGGGGCACGACGCCGATGGCGGCGCGGGCGTCGCGGGGCCGCTCGTCGATGTCCCGGCCCCAGATCCTCACCGTGCCCGAGGTCTTCCGGGTCAGGCCCGCCAGGATGTTGATGAAGGTGGACTTTCCCGCCCCGTTCGGCCCCAGGAGGCCGAAGATCGAACCCCGGGGGATGGCGAGGTCCAGGCCCTTGAGCGCCCGCATCTCGGGCGTCGTCTTGGTGGCTGCGTAGGTCTTGACCAGGCCCTTGGCCTCGATCGCGTATTCGGGAAGGTCCATGGAGTCCAACTTTGGGGAGGGCCGTCGTTGACGGCGAAAGCCGTGGTCGCATACCTAGGCGCGCGCCGCGGCCCCGCCAAGGAGCCGTCGCAGGAGAGATTGGTCCGATGGCCCGCAAACCCGCCACCACGCCCGTCAAGAAGGCCGCCAAGGCTCAGAAGCGGCCCGAGCCCGCGCCGGCCAAGCCGGCGGTGACGCCCGACGTCCCCCCGCCGGAGACGGTGGTGGTGCGCTCGCATCGCGTGGCCTGCGACGGCGTCGGCGGGGCGCTCGGCCATCCGCGCGTGTGGCTGGAGATGGGCGAGGCCGACTTCGTCGAGTGCCCCTACTGCGACCGCCGCTTCGTCCTGGCCCACGGCTCGGAAGGCGCCGAGGACGAACGCCTGGCCCCCGGCGTCTACGAAGGCAGCCACGGGCATTGAGCTTTGCCTCCCCTTCATGGGGAGGGTGGCGAGCGCAGCGAGACGGGTGGGGCGGCTTGTCCCCAGGCGCGGAGCCTGATCGCGACCTCCCCGCCCTGCGCGCCTTCGGCGCGCTGTCCCTCCCCATCAAGGGAGGGAAATCACACCCGCAGCGGCATCAGGATGTACTGGACGTCCACGTCGGCGGGATCGAGGACCAGGGCCGGGTCGTTCGGGCCGCCGAAGCGGAACTCCGCGCTCTCGCCACTGATCTGGTCGGTGATGTCCAGCAGGTAGCGGGCGTTGAACGACAGCTCGAAGGGCTCGCCGTCGTAGTCGATCTCGAGCTCCTCCACCGCCTGGCCGGCTTCCATGTTGCGGACGGTGAGCACCACCTTGCCGGGCTCCAAGGCCATGCGCACCGAACGGCTCTTCTCGGCCGAGATGGTGGCCACGCGGTCCACGGCCTGCGCGAACAGCTTGGCGTCGACCATTACGATGCGGGTGTTGTCCTTGGGGATGACGCGGCCGTAGTCGGGGAAATTGCCGTCGATGACCTTGGACGTCAGCGCCGCGCCGTTGAACTCGAAGCGGATCTTCTGGGGGCTGATCTGCAGGTCGACGCTCTCGCCGGCGTCCTCCAGCAGGCGGCGCGCCTCGCCCACCGTCTTGCGCGGCACGATGACGCCCGGCGCGCCGGCGGCCCCCTCGGGCGCGGGCATGTCGGCCAGGGCGAGCCGCGAGCCGTCGGTGGCCACCGCCCGCAGGCGAGCCTGACCGTCGATCATCACGGTGTGGAGGTAGAGGCCGTTCAGGTAGTAGCGGGTCTCCTCCGCCGAGATGGCGAAGCGGGTCTTGTCGATCAGCCGGATCAGGTCGGCGACATCCACCCCCATCGAGCCGCCGAAGCCCTCGGCCGACATCACCGGGAAGTCGCCGGCCGGCAGGACCGGCAGGTTGAAGCGCGAGCGGCCGGCCTGGACCGTCAGCCGGGGGTCCTCGCCCGTGAAGCTGAGCGAGACGTCGGCGCCCTCGGGCAGCTTGCGGACGATCTCGTAGAGGGTGTGGGCCGGCGCGGTGATCTGGCCGGGCTGGTCCACCTGGGCCAGCGCCTCGTCGATGATCTCCATGTCGAGATCGGTCGCCGAAAACGTCAGCCGGTCGCGCTCGGCCGACAGCAGCACGTTCGACAGGATCGGAATGGTGTTGCGGCGCTCCACCGCGCTCTGCACGTGGCCCAGGGCCCGGAGCAGCGCGGCGCGTTCGATCGTCAGCTTCATTCTTAGGTCCCGGCTCGCCTCTGCGCGGACGCGCGAATCAGCTCCGCGCCCACGCACCCCGAAAGGAAGGGACCTGCGACATTAGCCAAATTCCCGAGAGGGGAAAGGCCTCGGAAGCGATTAGGCGCGGGTGTCCACAGCCCCGCCCGATTCCCCGCCCTCGCCGCCGGCGTAGGGATTGCCCTGGCCGCCGTCGGGGCCCGCGCCGGCGTCCTTGGCCGCCACCACCACCATGGCGGGTCGTACGAGGCGGCCCAGGAGCTCGTAGCCGGGCTGCAGCACCTGGATGACGCCGCCGGGGGCCACGTCGGTCCCGGGTTGCTCCATCATCGCCTGGTGCTTGTGGGGGTCGAACTTCTCGCCCTTGGCCGGGTCGATCTTCTTCAGGCCGTTGCGCTCGAAGGCGCCCAGCAGCTCCTTGGCGGTCATCTCGACGCCGACCACGAAGTTCTTCACCGCGCTCTCGGCATGGTCGGCGGGCGCGGCGGTCATGGCCCGGTCGAGGTTGTCGGCCACGCCCAGGAGGTCGCGGGCGAACTTCTGGATGGCGTAGGCCCGCGCGTCGTTCATCTCGCGCTCGGCGCGGCGACGCGTGTTCTCGGCCTCGGCGGCGTAGCGCAGCACCTGCTCCTTGAGGGCCTGGACCTCGGCCTTCAGCGCCTCGGCGTCGGCCGTGGCGAAGTCGAAGCCGTCGTCGGCCTGAGCGGGGGTGTTGTCGTCGGACATGTCCTACCTGGATCTCTAAGCGTTCATCACCTGGCCAAGCACGCGGGCGGTGTAGTCCACCAGCGGGATGACCCGGGCATAGTTCAGGCGGGCGGGGCCGATCACGCCGATCGCGCCCACCACCCGCTGCGACCCCGTCATATAGGGCGCCGCGATCACGGCGGAACCGGAAAGCGAGAAGAGCCGCGTCTCGGCGCCGATGAAGATGCGCACGCCCTGGCCGTCGCGCACCCCGTCCAGGAGCTGGATGAGCTGCTCCTTCTGCTCCAGGTCCTCGAAGAGAGAGCGGACGCGCTCGAGGTCCTCGATGGCCTCGCGGTCCTCCAGCAGGTTGGCGCGGCCGCGGACGATGAGGGCGCGCTCGTCCCCCTCCCCGCCGCCCCAGGCGGCCAGGCCGTCCTCGACCAGGCGCGCGGCGGTCTCGTCCAGCTCGCGCCGGGCCCGCTCCAGCTCGGCCTTCAGGTCGACCTTGGCCTCGGTGAGCGTGCGGCCACGCATCCGGGCGTTGAGGAAGTTCGAGGCCTCCTGCAGCGCCGAGGGGGTGACGCCCATGGGCCGCCGGATCAGCCGGTTCTCCACCGTGCCGTCGTCGAAGACCATGATGGCCAGGGTCCGCTCGCCCGAGAGCGGCACGAACTCCACGTGGGTCACGCCGGCGTCGCGGATCGGGGTGACCACCACGCCCGCCCCGCCCGCCAGGCCCGAGAGGATCTTCGAGGCCTCGTTGAGCGCGTCCTCGTAGTTGCGGCCATGGGCCATCAGCCGGGCCTCGATGTCTCGCCGCTCGGCCTCGCCCACATCGCCCACTTCCAGCAGGCCGTCGACGAAGAGGCGCAGGCCCGCGTGGGTCGGCAGGCGCCCGGCGCTGACGTGCGGCGCGCCCAGCAGGCCGAGCTGGGTCAGGTCCTGCATGGTGTTGCGGATCGAGGCCGGCGACAGCGGCAGGCCGCCCTTCGACAGGGTGCGCGAGCCCACCGGCTCGCCCGTCTCGAGGTAGCTCTCCACGATGCGGCGGAAGATGTCCCGCGCGCGGTCGTCGAGTTCGGCGAGCGACGGCCCGCGGGCGAAGATCGGATGTGTCACGTCAGCGTGCGGTTTCGGTGCGCCCATGGACTGGACCTTCCTGATCTAGGATAAGCGCGGCCTTCTCCGGCGCAAGACGCCCGACCCTTCTCAAGAGTTCCAGACCCGATGCGCCCCTCCGAACGCACCCCCGACGCCCTCCGCCCGGTGACCCTGGAAACGGGCGTGAACCGCTACGCCGAGGGCTCGTGCCTGGTGAGCTTCGGCCACACCAAGGTGCTGGTGACGGCCAGCCTGGAGGAAGGCGTGCCGCCGTTCCTGCGCGGCAAGGGCCAGGGCTGGGTCACGGCCGAGTACGGCATGCTGCCCCGGGCCACCCACACGCGCGGCCGGCGCGAGGCCGCCCAGGGCAAGCAGTCGGGCCGCACCCAGGAGATCCAGCGCCTGATCGGCCGCTCCCTGCGCGCGGTGGTGGACCTCAAGGCCCTGGGCGAGCGCCAGATCACGGTGGACTGCGACGTCATCCAGGCCGACGGCGGCACGCGTACGGCCTCGATCACCGGGGCCTGGGTGGCGCTGCGGCTGGCCACGAAATACCTGCTGGACGAGGGCCTGATCACCACCGACCCGATCCTCGACCAGGTGGCGGCGATCAGCTGCGGGGTGTTCTCCGGAACCCCGGTGCTCGACCTCGACTACGAGGAGGATTCCACGGCCGAGGCCGACGCCAACTTCGTGCTGACCGGGAACGGCGACATCGTCGAGATCCAGGCCACGGGCGAGAAGCGCGGCTTCTCCGAGGCCGAGTTCGAGGCCCTGTTCTCGCTCGCCCGCAAGGGCATCGGCGAACTGTGCGTGATGCAGCGGGCGGCGGCGGGCCTCTAGCCTTCGTCCTCGGGCGGCTCGTCGGGGCCGGGTTCGTAGACGAGCAGGTCGCCGGGCTGGCAGTCCAGCTCGCGGCAAAGGGCCGCCAGGGTGGAGAACCGCACCGCGCGGGCCTTGCCGGTCTTGAGGATCGACAGGTTGGCGATGGTCACGCCCACACGGTCGGCCAGCTCCGTCAGCGACATGCGGCGTTCCAGGAGGACGCGGTCGAGTTGCACGCGGATCGGCATGTCAGATGGTCAGCTCGGCTTCGCGGCGCAGGCGCGCGCCTTCACGGAACACCTCGGCCAGGACGAAGACGACCAGGACCGAGAACCAGGCGGTGAGACTGAAGGTGGGCTTCACCTCGGAGATGTCGGGCAGCATCCAGGCCCCCACGGCCCAGAGCGCGTAGCGGCCGAGCTCGAGGCCGGCCAGCATCACCCCGATCAGGCGCAGCCGCGCCACGTTGTCCGGGTGAAAGGGGTCGCCCACGGTGAGCGTGACGAAGATGCGGCGCAGGCAGCCCACGATCACCAGGATGCCCGCCAGGTAGAGCGCGGCGGCCATGAGGCCCGCGGCCATCACCGGGCCGCGCTGGGCCAGCTCGCCGGCCGAGCCGTCGAGCTTCACGTCGGCCAGGAGGTCGGGGTTGAAGCTCAGCAGCAGCGCCGCGAGCGTGATGAGCGCCAGGACCGCGACGCCGACCCACAGGGCGGCGAACACCACGTCCAGGATGATCTTCAGGAAGCTGGAAACCGATCCAGGACCCAGCGCGCGCATGGCCCATTCCCCCTTCAGGCCGGAACCCGCCGCGGCCCGGCCGCGAGGTTCCGGGTCCGGGGCGGGTCGGACAAAACCCATCTCGGGGATCAGCCTAGAGTTGGGCCGAGGCGATGGCCAGCATGGGGAAGGCGCCGAGGATCACGACGAAGCTCATGGCGACCCGGTCGAGCAGGTTCATGGCGGAAGCAGACATTTGAACTCTCCTTGTCTTGTTTGCTGCGGTGCAGCGAGATTTGGGCGGGAACCGCTGTCCCCATGGCGATAATCGATACGCGCACATCGTTTCTCGATCAAATGAACATCGAGTAACGATATTAAACTTTTGCAATGCAACACAGCGGGCGGGCGCTATGGTCCCGCGCGGGTAAAGACGGAGTTAAAGCGATGGCGCTGAAGCTGGAGGCGGGGACGCGGCTGGTGGTGGCCACGCACAATCCCGGCAAGGCCCGCGAGCTGGCCGAGATCCTCGACGGCCGCTTCGACATCGTGACCGCCGGAAGCCTGGGGCTCCCCGAGCCGGACGAGACCGAGACCACCTTCGCCGGCAACGCCCTGCTCAAGGCGCGCGCCGCGGCCGAGGCCTCGGGCCTGGTGGCCCTGGCCGACGACTCGGGCCTGTCGGTGAGGGCGCTGGACGGCGCGCCGGGGATCTATTCCGCCCGCTGGGCCGGACCCGCCAAGGACTTCGCCGAAGCCATGCGCAAGGTCGAGCAACGGCTGGAGGAGGCGGGGGCCGACGACCTCGCCGCCTGGTTCACCTGCGCGCTCGCCGTGGCCTGGCCGGACGGACCCGCCGTCGTGGTCGAAGGCCGGGTGGACGGCGTGCTGACCTTTCCGCCCCGGGGAACCAACGGCTTCGGCTACGATCCCATCTTCGTCCCGGAAGGACACGCGCAGACCTTCGGCGAGCTGGAGCCCGCCGTGAAGGACGGCCTCTCCCATCGCTCCCGGGCCTTCGATAAGCTGAAGGCCGCCCTGCTGTGACCACCCCCGCCCCGCCGCTCGGGGTCTATGTCCACTGGCCCTACTGCGCGCGGATCTGCCCCTACTGCGACTTCAACGTCTTCCGGGCGCGGGGCCGCGAGGTCGAGGCGGAGGCGCTGGTCCGCGCGATCCTCGACGACCTGGCGGCGCAACGGGAGCTGACGGGTCCCCGCGACCTGGTCTCGGTGTTCTTCGGCGGCGGCACGCCGTCGCTGATGGACCCCGCCTGGACAGCCGAGATCGTGGACGAGGCCCGGCGGCTCTGGACGCCCGCGGCCGATCTCGAGGTGACGCTGGAGGCCAACCCCACCGACGCGGAAGCCGACCGGTTCGCCGCCTTCGCCGAGGCGGGCGTGAACCGGCTGTCGCTGGGGCTGCAGTCGCTGGACGACGCGGCGCTGAAGCTGCTGGGCCGCAACCACGGGGCCGCCGAGGGCCGGCGCGCCGCCGAGGTCGCCGCCCGGACCTTCCCCAGGCTCTCCGTCGACCTGATCTACGCCCGGCCGGGCCAGACGCCCGGGGCGTGGGCCCAGGAGCTGAAGGCGGCGCTCGCCCTCGGGGCCGAGCACGTCTCGCCCTACCAGCTCACCATCGAGGCGGGCACCGCCTTCGAGCGCGCCGTGCGGCGCGGGACCCTCGTCCCGCCGGCCGAAGACCCCGCCGCCGAGCTTTTCGAAACCACCCAGACCGTCCTGGAGGCCGCCGGTTTCGACGCCTACGAGGTCTCGAACCACGCCCGCGGCGAGGCGGCCCGCTCGCGCCACAACCTCGTCTACTGGCGGGGCTGGGACTACGTCGGCGCAGGGCCCGGCGCACACGGGCGGATCACGACGCCCGAGGGCCGGGTCGCCACAACGGCCGCCGACCGGCCCGGCGACTACATCGCGGGAGAGGGCGGGACGCGCGAGCTGCTGACGCCGGTCGAGGCGGCCCAGGAACGCGTCCTGAGCGGTCTGCGGATCGCGCAAGGGGTGTGCCGTGAGGAGGTCGCCGTCCTCGACATTCTCCCTGAGCGGATCGCCCGCCTCGTGGAGCTGGGCCTGCTCGCCGACGATCCGGCCCGCCTGCGCGCCACGGCCCAGGGCCGCCATGTCCTCGACGCCATCACCCGCGAGCTGCTGGCGTAGCCGGCGCTTGCCATCGGGCGCTTTAGCGGCGAAGCCTCGGCCATGGCCCGCGCCCTTCCGCCTCCCGTCCTCGACGACGCGCCGCTCGCGCCCGGGCTCTATGTGGTGGCGACGCCCATCGGGAACCTGCGCGACATCACCCTTCGGGCCCTGGACGTGCTGAACCGGGCCGATCTGGTCCTGGCCGAGGACACCCGCGTGGCCGGAAAGCTTTTGCAGGCTTTCGGCCTCACGGCGAAGCTGGAACGCTGCGACGAGCACGGCGAGACCCGCGCCCTGCCCCGGGCGCTCGCGATCCTGGCCGACGGCGGGCGCGTGGCGCTCGTCTCGGACGCCGGCACGCCGCTGGTCTCGGACCCGGGCTTCCGGCTGGTGCGCGAGGCCGCTGCGGCGGGACATCCGGTGCGCCCCATACCCGGCGCCTCGGCCCTGCTGGCCGGTCTGTCCGTCGCCGGCCTGCCCACCGACCGTTTCCTGTTCGCGGGTTTCCCGCCGCCGAAGTCCGCGGCGCGCAAGACCTTCCTGGCCGAGGTGGCGGGCGTGCGCGCCACCCTGGTCTTCTTCGAGGGCGGCTCGCGGCTGGCCTCCAGCCTGGCCGACATGGCGCAGGTGCTGGGCGGCGAGCGCGAGGCCGTGGTCTGCCGCGAACTCACCAAGCTCTACGAGACGGTCGTGCGGGGGCGTCTCGCCGACCTGGCGGCCGATTCCAGGTTCGAGGCGCCGAAGGGCGAGATCGTGGTGCTGGTCGGTCCGGGGCGCGAGACCGAAGCCACCCCCGCCGACGCCGACGCGGCCCTGGCCGAGGCGCTCGCCCGCCTGAAGCCGGCCGACGCGGCCGCCGAGGTGGCCAGGGCGCTGGGCCTGCCCCGGCGCGAGCTCTACCGGCGGGCCCTGGAGCTGAAGCGGTGAACGTGCGCCGGGCGCGCGGCGCGGCCGCCCGGGTCTCGGGCCGGCGCGGCGAGGTGCTGGCGGCGCTGTGGCTGATGCTGAAGGGCTACCGCATCCTGGGCTTCCGCCTGAAGACGCCGCTGGCCGAGATCGACCTCCTGGCCAAGCGCGGGCCGGTCCTGGCGGTGGTCGAGGTCAAGCGCCGCGCCGACCTTCGCGCCGCGCTCGAGGCCGTGGGCTTCGACCAGCGCGACCGCCTGCGGCGGGCGGCCTCGACGCTGGCGGCCAAGCGGCCGGCGCTTTCGGGTGCGTCGGTTCGCCTCGACCTGCTGGCGCTCGCGCCCGGGCGTCTTCCTATGCATATTCCCGACGCCTGGAAGGGCGATTGAGGACGGGTTCGCGACCTTAAGAATGGACCACCAAGAGGCCGAGACCATCCTGCGCGAGGCCGGGAGCGCGCCAGAAGGGCGGTTCCCGCTGCTGGAAGCCGCCATCGCGTGCGCGATCCACGAGGACCCTGCGCGCGACCCGGCGATCGCGCGGGAGCTGGGCGGGGCCGCGGTCCAACGGCTGGCGGAACGCCTGAAGCGCGAGAGCGCCGAGGAGGCCCTGGCCGAGGCTATGGCGGGCGACCTGCGCCTGTCGGGCGACCTGTTCAACGCCGAGGACCTGGACAACGCCGACGTGATCGCCGTGGCCGAGACGCGGCGGGGCCTCGCCGTGACCCTGGGCGTCTACTACATCCACGCCGCCCGCCGTTGCGGCCTCCAGGTGCAGGGCGTGGACTTCCCCGGCCATTTCCTGCTGCGCATCGAGACCGAGGAAGGCCCGCTGGCGCTCGACCCGTTCTCGGAGGGTCGCGTGGTGCTGCCGTCCGAGCTGACCCGGCGGGCGCTGCATGCGGGGCTCACTCCCAACGTCGCCGACCGGTTGGACCGCCTGATGGCCCCGGTCAGCGACCGGGCGGTGCTGATGCGGCTGCAGAACATCATCTTCGCCCGCGCGAGCGCCGTAAGGGACTATCGCCGGGCCGAGCGCGCCGCGCTGCGCCGGGCGCTGCTCGACCCCAGCGACCACCGCCCGTGGCTGGACGTGGCCTCGGCCCGCGAGGGACAGGGCGCGCTGGCCGGCGCGCTGGAGGCGCTGCAGCGGGCCACCTCGCTCGACGGCGGCGCGGCGCTGGCGGCTCGCGCGCAACGGGAACGCGTGCGCCTGCGGCTGAACTAGCTGTGAGCTGCATGCCGGTGAAGGTGGTGACGGCGGCCTTCGGGGTGCGCGTGAAGACGGTCTACAAGTGGGTGGAGCGGTTCGAGGCCCAGGGTCCGAAGGGCCTGGAGCAGGCCGCGCCGGTGGTGCGCTATGAGCGCGAGGCGGCCGGCGACCTGATCCACATCGACATCGAGAAGCTCGGCCGCCTCGGCTTGGATCGGGACAACCTGTCGAGACTCCACAGCTAGCGCTCAGGCGCTCGCCGCCCTATGTGGCGGGGACACGAACCGCCGCCGGGGGAAGCCATGTCGTTGAAGGTCGCCGTCCAGATGGACCCCATCGAGGGCGTCAACATCGAGGGCGACACGACCTTCCTGATGATGGAGGCGGCCCAGGCCCGGGGCCATTCCCTGTTCGTCTACACCACCGACAAGCTGGCCATGGAGGACGGCCGGGTGTTCGCCCGGGGCCGCGACGTGCGGGTCCAGCGGGTGGCCGGCGGCCACGCCACCCTAGGCCCCTGGCGTCGGACGGAGCTCACCGAGTTCGACGTGGTGCTGCTGCGCCAGGACCCGCCGTTCGACATGCACTACATCGACACGACGTTCTTCCTCGAGGCGGTCCATCCGCAGGTGCTGGTGGTCAACAACCCCCGCGAGGTGCGCAACGCGCCCGAGAAGCTGTTCGTCACGACGTTTCCCGGCCTGCAGCCGCCCACCCTGATCACCCAGGACAAGGAGGCGATCTACGAATTCCGCGCCCGCCATGGCGACATCGTGATGAAGCCGCTGAACGGCCGCGGCGGCTCGGGCGTGACCCGTCACCTGAAGGACGACCCCAACATCGACGCCCTCCTGGAGCTGCACGCCCAGATCGGCCGCGAGCCGGTGATCGTGCAGAAGTTCCTGCCGTCGGTGACCAAGGGCGACAAGCGCATCCTGCTGGTCGACGGCGAACCCGTGGGCGCCATCAACCGCGTGCCCGAGAAGGGCCAGATCCGCTCGAACCTGGCCGTGGGCGGCAAGGCCGAGCCCGTGGAGCTCACGGCGCGCGACCGCGAGATCTGCGCCACCATCGGCCCGGAGCTGAAGTCGCGGGGGCTGATCTTCGTCGGCATCGACGTGATCGGCGACTACCTCACCGAGATCAACGTGACCTCGCCGACCGGCGCCGTGGCCCTGAAGCGGTTCACGGGGATCGACGCCGCGGATGTGATGTGGACCCGCATTGAAGAGCTGCGCCGCCCGGCGTAGGGTGAATCCATAAATTGCACGCGACGGTTTCAGGCCGGTCGCATATTCCCCCTTGGTTCCGTTTTTGTTCTTGATCCGAGCCCAGCTTCATGCTGTGGTTTGTGGATAACTCTTGGCTGGACACAAGGGGTTGAGATGGCGGCGCGCGTGGTCACCCTGGCGTTCCATGGCGTGGAGGCCGTCCGTGTCGACGTGCAGGTCCAGTTCACCGCCGGCGCCTTCGCCTTCATCGTCGTGGGGCTTGGCGACAAGGCCGTGGCCGAGAGCCGCGAACGGGTGATCGCCGCCTTCGCGGGTCTGGGGCTCGCCATGCCCGGCAAGCGCATCATCGCCAACCTGGCGCCGGCCGACCTGCCCAAGATGGGCAGCCACTACGATCTGCCGATCGCGCTCGCCGTGATGGCCGGCATGGGGATCATCCCGGCCGACGCCCTGGAAGGCTGGGCGGCGGTGGGCGAGCTGTCGCTGGACGGGCGGATCACCAGCGTCGCCGGCGCCCTGCCCGCCTCGGTGGCCGCCGGAAGCCTGGGCCTGGGGCTGATATGCCCGGAAGCCTGCGGAGCCGAGGCCGCCTGGGCCGGCGGGACGCGGGTGCTGGCCGCGCCGTCCCTGATCGCCCTGGTGAACCACTTCCGAGGGACCCAGGTGCTGACCCCGCCCATGCCCGGCCCGATGCTGGACGGCGAGCGCGCGCCCGACCTGCGCGACGTGAAGGGCCAGGAGAACGGCAAGCGGGCGCTCGAGATCGCCGCGGCCGGCGGCCACAACCTGCTGTTCGTCGGCCCGCCCGGCTCTGGCAAGTCGATGATGGCCGCGCGCCTGCCCGGCCTCCTGCCGCCGCTGACCTCCGAGGAGCTGCTCGAGACCTCGATGATCCATTCGGTGGCCGGCCTGATCGCGCGCGGGCAGCTGACCCGCGCCCGGCCGTTCCGCACGCCCCATCATTCGGCCAGCATGGCGGCCCTGACCGGCGGCGGACTGAAGGCCAAGCCCGGCGAGGTCAGCCTCGCGCACAATGGCGTGCTGTTCCTGGACGAGCTCCCGGAGTTCGGGGCCCAGGCGCTGGATTCGCTGCGCCAGCCACTGGAGACCGGCGAGGTGGTGGTGGCCCGCGCCAACGCCCACATCCGCTATCCCGCGCGCTTCCAACTGGTGGCGGCCATGAACCCCTGCCGGTGCGGGGTGGGCGGGCCCGGCCGGGGCGCCTGCGGGCGCGCGCCCCGCTGCCAGACCGACTACCAGGGCCGGATCTCGGGCCCGATGATGGATCGCATCGACCTGCAGGTGGAGGTCCCGGCCGTCACCGCCGCCGATCTCGCCCTGCCGGCGCCGTCCGAGGGCACGGCCGAGGCCGCCGCCCGCGTGGCCCAGGCCCGGCAAGTCCAGGCCGAGCGGGCCGCCGGATGGGGCGGGGCGCCGCTCAACGCCCAGGCCGAGGGTGATTTCCTGGAGAAGATCGCCGCCCTGGACGAGCCGGCCCGCGCGCTGCTGGCCCGCGCCGCCGAGGCGGGCGGATTGTCGGCGCGCGGCTGGACGCGGACGCTCAGGCTCGCCCGCACCATAGCCGACCTGGAGGGCTCAGCGGCCGTGCGCCGCGTCCACGTGGCAGAGGCGCTGATCTACCGCCGCGTGGCGCCGGCGGGGTCGTTCGCCGGCGCCGTCCAGGCCCCGTAGCCGATGGTGAAGGCCAGCAGATAGCCCCAGATGATCTCGGCGGTGATGTAGGCCCAGGCGCCGACGGTCTGGTCCACCGTCTTGGCGATGTGGGTCACGATGGCCAACAAGTGGAACCCGGCTGCGAACAAGGGCCAGTAGCGACCGCTGCGCAGGGCTATCCAGATCAGCAGCCCCAAGAGCGCTGCGTCCACGACGAGGATGCCCCACTCGGTATGCTGGAATTGGGACCGGTAGGTCAGCATGGTCAGGGCCCAGCCGCCCAGCAGGCCCACGGCGGCGAGCCGCTCGTCGTCACCCCCTCGCCACAGCGCGACCGCGCAGACGCCGATGACGGTCGCGGCCCACACGAAGGCGCGCACTTCATGGATCGCCAACAAGGAAAGGGCCTCCCGCCCCAACGGAAGGCCCTTCTTGCCAGAGGTCAGACCGGGGTGGGAACCCCGTTCAGGCGGCGGCCACCTCGCGCAGCCGGCGCCCTCCGGTCGCGGCGGCGGCGACCGTCGGCTTTTCACCGCCCGGATCGCCCACCATCACGGCGCCGAGGCCAACCTGGTGCTGGGCGACGCTGAGTTCCTTGTGGGTCTCGACGATGGCCCGGCGGGCCTCGGCCAGGGCCATGATCGCCTGGCTGGCCCGTTCGACCGCGTCCTGGCCGATCAGGGCCGAGGCGCCGGCCTGCTGGCGCAGGGCGGGCATGACGCCGGTGAGGGCGGCGGTCTTGGCGAGGGCCGCGTCGATCGCGGATTCGGCTTCGAAGAGGGCGCCGGCGATCTGTTCGGCGGCCAGGCGGCGTTGCTTGAGCATGAGTCTTCTCCATGCGCGCCGCCAGCAGCGACGCGCCTAAAGGTTTAGCATTTCAGGGTTTCTCGGCCGTTCAGGCCTTAGGTTAAGCGTGACCCAGGGCTTGGAGGGCGTGCAGTCCAGCCAGCATCCCGCCGAAGGCGAGCGCGGTCAGGACCGCCACCCCGAGGATCGCCCCGAGCCGGGCGAGGGGTCCTAGCTCATTGGGCCCGAGCCCTCGTCCAAGTCGGGCCGGAAGTTCTCGTCCAGGAGGACCCACGTGAGACAGAGAATCTCGCGCAGGACCATCTCGGCCGGCTTGAAGGGAGCCAGCTTGCGGGTCGCCGAGACCAGATGCCTCGCCATGTCCGCCTGGGCCGGGCTCGCCGAAAGATCGACGAGCTGCCGTTCCAGCTGGGTCCAGGAAAAGCCCGGAAGGGCCTCTTCCCGGTTCGGCAGGCTCGGCCAGCGCGCCTCGAAGTCGTCGATCTCCCGACGCAGTCGAAGCGCTCTGCCAATCACCGCCCGGTTGTCGAAGTTCTGCCAGTCGCCCATGGGAGCCCCCGTTGGTTGCGGGCTCATCCAGCCAGGGCTCGGCCGGCTTGTCTGTCCTGATCGTGTCCTGTCCTGACGCGGTCAGGACAGGGCCCACCTCGAGCTGGCGGACGATCCGCGCGGCCTCATAGCGGTCTGGCACGCCCAGCTTGCGCCGCGCGCGGTCGCAGTAGGTGTCCACCGAGGTCTTGGACATGCCGAGCTCGCGGGCGATCTGCTTGGAGCTGAGGTGCTGATCGACCAGACGCAGGCATTCCCGCTCGCGCTGCGTGAGCAGCTCGGCGGGATTGGTCGCGGCGTCGGTCCGGGTGGGCATAGCGGCGCCAGTAAACGACGGCTTTGGGCCCGCGTCTACTTTGGCGGGTGGATTCCGCCCCGGGGGGCGTCGCCCCGTCCGCCCCGACGTCGACGTTTGACCTACCGTTAAGCCGTTCGGACCTAAGGCTGCCGGCGATGCGAAAGCCGCTGAGACCCCTTTCCGAACGCCGTCCCGCCCGCGCCCAGATCAGCGCGGAGCAGCTCGCCTCGCTGAGCCACGAGTTCCGCACGCCCCTGAACGGCGTCCTGGGCATGGCCCGCCTGCTGGAGGGCACGCGCATGACCGCCGAGCAGCGGGCGTATGTGGCGGCCCTGCGCGAGAGCGGCCAGCACCTGCTGACCCTGGTCAACGACGTGCTCGACTTCGCCAAGCTCGGCGCGGGCCGGGTCGAGCTGCACCCCGAGCCCATGGACGTCGAGAACCTGCTGCGCAGCGTCTGCGAGCTGCTCTCGGCCGGCGCGCGGGAGAAGGGCCTGGAGATCGCCTGGGCCGCGCCCGCGAACGTGGGGGCCGTGCGGGCCGACGAGGGGCGGTTGCGCCAGATCCTGCTGAACTTCGCCGGGAACGCCGTGAAGTTCACTGAAGAGGGCGGCGTGCTGCTGACGGTCGCCGCGCCCGAGCCCGGCCGCCTGCGCTTCACCGTCGAGGACACGGGGCCCGGCGTGTCCGCCTCGGCCCGCGACCGCATCTTCGAGGCCTTCGCCCAGGCCGAAGCCAGCCACGCCGACTTGGGCGGGGCGGGCCTGGGCCTGGCCATCGCCCGCAGGCTCGCGCGCGCCATGGGCGGCGAGGTGGGCGTTGAGACGGCCAGCGTAAGCAGGAACGGGGGCGGCGGAGCCTGCTTCTGGTTCGAGGCCGACTTCCCGGCCCTGCCGCAGACGGCGGCCGATCCGCCCCTGAAGGGACGCACCGTGGGGATCGTCTCGCCGAACGCCATCGTGCGCGAGGCCGCGCGCCGGCAGGTTCGGGCCAGCGGCGGCCGGGCCGTGACAGCCGCCGACGTGCGCAGCGCCCTCGCCACCACCGAGGCCGGCGACGTCCTCCTGATCGACGCCGCGGTGGCCGCGGAGGGCGAGGTCCTGAAACCCGCCGACAACCGCGCCTGCATCGTGCTGCTGGCGCCCGAGGAACGGGACCGCATCCCGAAGCTCCGCCGCGCGGGCTTCGCCGGCTACCTGATCAAGCCGCTCCGCCGCACCTCGCTGGCCGAGCGGGTGCTGGTGGCCGCCGGCGCCATGGAGAAGGCGCAAGGAGGCCGCGACGACGAGCGGATCGCCGCGGCGGCCGCGCCGGGCGCCCGCGTCCTGCTGGTGGAGGACAATCCGATCAACGCCCTGCTCGCCCGCGCCCTGCTGACCCGCGAGGGCTGCGCCGTGGAGCACGCCGTCGGCGGCGAGGAGGCCCTGGCCGCGGCCCGGGTCGGCGTCTTCGACCTGATCCTGATGGACATGCGCATGCCCGGCCTGTCCGGCGAGGAGACCGCCCGGCGCATGCGCGCGGCCGGCGTCTCGGCCCCGATCGTGGCGCTGACCGCCAACGCCTTCGAGGACGACCGGCGCGCCTGCCTGGCCGCCGGCATGAACGACTTCCTGGTCAAGCCGCTGTCGCCCGACGCCCTGCGCGCCGTCCTGACGCGGTGGACCCGCGGCGGCTGGACGAAGCCCGCGGCGCGCGCCAAGGTCGGCTGAGGGCGCGGGGGGCGTCCCAGTTGCCGGAGAGGCCATGAGCGCGGACGCCGCGGACCGCAAGCGGGGGACCCTGGCGGCCCTCGCCATCTTCCTGGAGCGCCGCTCGCTGGTGATGCTCGCGCTCGGTTTCGCCGCCGGGCTGCCGAACCTGCTGATCTTCGACACCCTGTCGCTGTGGCTGCGGGATTCCGGCCTGTCGCTGAAGGTCATCTCGATCTTCGCGCTCGCGACGCTGGCCTATTCCCTGAAATTCCTCTGGGCGCCGCTGATCGACCGCACCCAGGTCCCCGGCCTGACCCGGCTGCTCGGCCACCGACGGAGCTGGATGATCGTGCTCCAGGCCCTGCTGGTCCTGGGCCTGTGGCTGATCTCCGGGACCGACCCGGCCCGCAGCCTGGGCATGACCGCCGCCTTCGCCGTCTTCGTGGGCTTCACGTCGGCCAGCCAGGACATCGTCATCGACGCCTGGCGCATCGAAGCGGCGGACACCGAGCGCCAGGGCGCGCTCGCCGCCGCCTACCAGTGGGGCTATCGCATCGCCATGATCGTGGCCGGCGCCGCGCCGCTGCTGCTGGCCGACGCCTTCAACTGGCACGTCTCCTACGCCGTCATGGCGGCGTTGATGCTGGTCGGCGTGGCAGGGGCGCTCGGCGCCCCGCGCGAGAAGGTTCACGCCATCCGTCCCATTCACGCCGAGGGGACGCCGAGCCGCCCGGCGCTGGAAATCCCCGAGTGGATCGGCCGCCTGGCGGTCTTCGCCCTGGGCGCCGTCGTGCTGGGTTCTGGGCTCGCCGCCGACGCGACCCTGCTCGCCGATGGCCTGAGGATGTTGGGCCTGCCCGCGGCGGGCGAAACCGTCCGGGCCGCCTGGGACATGAAGCCCGAGGGAATCTACTTCCAGCTCGTGGCGGTGGCGGCCGGCCTCGTGGTGATCGTGCTGGCCGCCTGCCCGCTGCCCGGCGCTCGCACCCGGCCCGGCGTCTATCTGTCGGCGGCGCTGGGCGATCCCCTGCGCGACTTCTTCGTCCGCTATCGGGGCGTGGCGGCGTTGATCCTGGCGCTGATCTGCCTCTACCGGCTCTCGGACTTCGTGCTGAACATCATGAACCCCTTCTACGCGGACCTCGGTTTCACCAAGACCGAGATCGCCGAGGTGCGGAAGGTGTTCGGCGTGGTGATGTCGGTGATCGGGGTGGGCCTCGGCGGCTTCGCCGTGGCGAGACTCGGGCTGGTCCGCGCCCTGGTGATCGGCGCCTTCGCCCAGCCCCTGTCCAACCTTGTCTTCGCCTGGCTCGCGGTGGCCGGCGCGGACCTTCCGAACCTGTTCATCGCCATCGGCGTCGACAACGTGGCGTCAGGCTTCGCCGGCACCTGTCTGATCGCCTATATGTCGAGCCTGACGACCGCGGGGTTCACGGCCACTCAGTACGCGCTCTTCTCTTCCCTCTACGCCCTGCCCGGAAAGCTCGTGGCCTCGCAGTCGGGGCGGATCGTCGAGGGATCGGCCGCCAACGCCGACGCGGGCGGCATGTTCTCGGGTCTGAAGGCGATGTTCGCGGGGATGCCGCCGGAGGCCTACGCCTCGGCCGCCGAGAAGTCCGGCGCCACGCCGGCCGCGCTGGGGGCGGGCTATGTGGTCTTCTTCTTCTATTCGGCGCTGGTGGGGGTCGCCGCCATCGTCCTGGCCTTCATGGTCGCCGCCCGGCAGAGCCCGTCGAAGCCCAGCGCCTCCTAGGTCGCCAGGCACACCACCTGGGCCACGCGCAGGCCGCGGCGCAGGTCGTCGGCCACGTAGAAGTAGTTCTGCGGCGTGAGCGGCTCGGCCTCGGCGGGACCGGCGAAGCGGCGGCCGCTGGCGGCCAGCGTCGCCGTCACCACCTCGGGCGCGGTGGTGTAGATGCGGCCCCGGCGGGGGCTCTCGGCGATGGTCACGCCGATCACCCGGCCCTGGGCGTCCAAGGCCGGCGCGCCCGACAGCCCGCCCAGCGTCCCCTCCAGCCCCTCGGTGCGGCCGGCCTCGGCCCACACCAGCACCGGCTCGCTGCGGGCCCCGCGGCCGCGCACCACCAGGGTCTCACGGCCCAGCAGGCGCGAGGTGGCCTCGCCGGGCTCGCCCTGCGGGAAGCCCGGGTGGTAGGCGCGCTGGCCGCGCCGCAGCGGCTCGCCCAGCGCCAGCGGCAGGGCGTCGGCCCCGCCCTCCGTGAACAGCATGGCCGCCTCGCCGCGCGGATCGATGCGGACCTGGGCGGCCACGCCCACGCCGTCGCCCACCACCAGCGCCGTCCTGGAGCAACCCTCGACCACGTGGCGCGCGGTCAGCCAGACGCCCGAGCGGGCGATGGAGAAGGCGGTGCCGGTGGCCGGCCCGGTCTCGTTGGGCACGTCCACGACCACCGAGGGATCGAACGGGGAGGCTGGGCCCACCGCCTCGCCCAGGGGCTCGGCCACGGCGGGCGGAGGCGGCGGCGCGTCGGCGCGCTCCCCGCGTCCCAGGGCCGCGAACAGCAGCGCCAGCACGATCGCGGAGTAGACGAGCCAGTCCGGCAGCCGCGGGAAATGCATGGTGGGGTCAGCCGGTCACCGCGGCGGCCACGATCACGGCGGTGGACAGCTTGGCGCCCACCAGCAGGGCGGCGGCGGCCATCTCCCCGTCCTGGATGCGCCTGGGCAGGCCGTGCAGCATCAGATCCACGAGGCGGAAAACCAGGAGCTGGACGACCACGGTCGCCGCGCCCCACAGCCCGATCTCGATCAGGTTGGTCGAGGCCTGCAGCGACACCGCCAGCGGGATGGAGAGGCCCAGCATCACCCCGCCCAACGACACCGCCGCGGCGGTGTTGCCTTCGCGGATGAGCGCGATCTCCTTGTGCGGGGTCAGCAGGATATAGAGCGCCGAGGCCGCCACCAGGATCGCCATGGTGACGACGATATGCAGCAGGGCGATGGGGAATCCGGTGGCGAAGGCCTGGATCTCAGGCGACGGCGTGGGCATGCGAACTCCCGCGAACTTGAGGCTTCACCGTTAGCACGCCGAACCCGCCCGGGTCAGCCGGCCTGGACCTTCCGCCGCACGCTGGCCCGCATCTTCTCGCTCTCGCTCCTGAGCTGGCCGCAGGCGGCGAGGATGTCGCGGCCGCGGGGCGTGCGGATCGGGCTGGCGTAACCAGCGCGGTTCAGCACGGCGGCGAACCGCTCGATCGTCGCCCAGTCCGAGCACTGGTACTCGCTGCCGGGCCAGGGATTGAACGGGATCAGGTTGATCTTGGCCGGGATGCCCTTGAGGAGCTGGACCAGGGCCTTGGCCTCGGCCGGGCTGTCGTTCACGCCCTTCAGCATCACGTACTCGAAGGTCACCCGCCGGGCGTTGGACAGGCCCGGATAGGCCCGGATGCCGGCCATCAGCTCGCTCAGCGGGTACTTCTTGTTGAGGGGCACCAGCTTCTCGCGCAGCTCGTCGTTGGTGGCGTGCAGCGAGATGGCCAGCATGGCCTGGGTCTTCTCGCCCAGGGCCTGGAGCTGCGGCACGACGCCCGAGGTCGAGACGGTGATCCGCCGGCGCGAGATGGCGATGCCCTCGTTGTCGGCGATGATGTCGATGGCCGCGGCCACGTTGTCGAGGTTGTAGAGCGGCTCGCCCATGCCCATGAACACGATGTTCGAGAGGCGGCGGTCCTCCTTGGGCGAGGGCCATTCGCCCAGGTCGTCGCGGGCGACCTGCACCTGGGCCACGATCTCGGCGGCGGTCAGGTTGCGCACCAGGGCCTGGGTGCCGGTGTGGCAGAAGGTGCAGTTGAGCGTGCAGCCCACCTGGGAAGAGACGCACAGGGCGCCGGCCCGGCCGACGTCGGGGATGTAGACGGTCTCGACCTCGACGCCGGGCGCCATGCGGATCAGCCACTTGCGGGTGCCGTCCTTGGAGACCTGGCGCTCGACGACTTCCGGCCGCGAGATGACCACCGCCTCGGCCAGCGCCGCGCGCGTCTCCTTGGCCACGTCGGTCATCCTGTCGAAGTCGGTGACCCCGTAGTGGTGCATCCAGCGCCAGAGCTGGGAGGCGCGCATGCGGGCCTTCTCGGGCCGCGCGATCCCCAGTTCGACCAGGCAGGCGGCCAGCTCCGCCCGGGTCATGCCGGACAGGTTCGGCTTTTGCGGCGCGAGCGGCTGCGCCGGCGCGCGGCTGAGGTCGAGGGTCACGCCCAAGGCAGGATCCTTAGCTGGAAGGCGCGGAATATAGGCGAGCCCGTGTCGTGCTCCAAATCGGCCCTTTCAAACAGGCGTTCGAGTGGCTAGCGTCCGCGCCCTGGAGATTAGGCCCGCACATAGGGAGAGGCGCGCATGAAGGCCCTGTTGAGCAAGGAAGTCGGCGGTCCGGACACCCTGGTCCTGGAGGACGTGCCCTCCCCCGAGGCCAAGGCCGGCCAGGCGGTGGTCGAGGTGAAGGCCATCGGCGTCAACTTCCCCGACGTGCTGATCATTGAGGACAAGTACCAGTTCAAGCCCGAGCGCCCCTTCTCGCCCGGCGGCGAGATCGCCGGGATCGTCAAGAGCGTCGGCGAGGGCGTGACCCACGTGAAGCCCGGCGACCGGGTGCTGGGCAACACCGGCTGGGGCGGCATGGCGCAGGAGCTGGCGCTGGATGCGAACCGCCTGGTGAAGATCCCCGACAGCATGCCGTTCGACGAGGCGGCGGCCTTCATCATGACCTACGGCACGAGCTGGCATGCGCTGAAGGACCGCGCCCAGCTCAAGGCCGGCCAGAGCCTGCTGGTGCTGGGCGCCGCGGGCGGCGTGGGCCTGGCCGCCGTCGAACTCGCCAAGGCCATGGGCGCCAAGGTGATCGCCGCGGCCTCCAGCCAGGAGAAGATCGACCTGTGCCTCGCCAAGGGCGCGGACTCGGGCGTCGTCTATCCGCGCGGGCCGTTCGACAAGGAAGGCCAGCGGGCGCTCGCCCAGCTTTTCAAGGACGCCACGGCCCCCAACGGCGCCGACGTGATCTACGACGCCATCGGCGACGCCTACGCCGAACCCGCCCTGCGCTCGATCGCCTGGGAGGGCAAGTACCTGGTGGTGGGCTTCGCGGCCGGCGAGATCCCCAAGATCCCCCTGAACCTCGCCCTGCTGAAGGGCTGCGACATCGTCGGCGTCTTCTGGGGCGCCTGGGTCGGCAAGAACCCCGAGAAGCACCGCGAGGGCATCGCCGAGCTGATGAAGATGTACGAGGCCGGCAAGATCAAGCCGTACGTCTCGGAGCGCTTCCCCTTGAGCCGCGCCGCCGACGCCATCAAGCACCTGGCCAGCCGCAAGGCCATGGGCAAGGTGGTCGTGACGGTCGACTGAGCCCGGCGCGTCTCCCGCCCCCGACCGGGCGGGAGACGGTTGCGGGCTCGCCCGCGCCCCTCTACTGAACGCCGATAACCAATCGGAGGGAAGCGTCATGGCCGGCAGGCTCGAGGGCAAGGTTGCGGTGATCACCGGCGGGGTGTCGGGGATCGGCCTGGGGACGGTGGAGCTGTTCGTCGCCGAGGGCGCCAAGGTCGTCGCCGCCGACATCCAGGACGAGAAGGGGGCGATGCTGGAGAAGCGCTTCCCCGGCCAGGTCCGCTACGCCCATTGCGACGTGACCCGCGAGGACGAGATCGCCGCCATGGTCGGGCTGGCGAAGTCCGAGTTCGGCGGCCTGGACGTGCTGTTCAACAACGCCGGCGTCTCGGACATGATGCGCACCATCCCCGAGATCACCGCCGACGGCTGGAGCTGGATCTTCGACATCCTGGTCCGCGGCCCGGCGCTGGGCATGAAGCACGCCGCCCCGCTGATGCTGGAACGCGGCGGCGGCTCGATCATCAACACCGCCTCGATCGCGGGGCTGCAGGCCGGCTGGGGCCCGGTGGCCTATTCCTCGGCCAAGGCCGCGGTGATCCACATGAGCCGGTGCGCGGCCGCCCAGCTCTCGCCCCAGAAGATCCGGGTGAACGCCATCTGCCCGGGCCTGATCGCCACCTCCATCTTCGGCGCCTCCCTGGGCCTGCCCCGGGCGGTGGCCGACCAGATGGCGGCCCTGGTGGCCGAGAAGGCGCCGCTGGCCCAGCCCATGCCCAAGGCCGGCATGCCCGACGACATCGCCCGCGCGGCCCTCTACCTGGCCAGCGACGACTCGGTCTTCGTCACCGGCACGCACATCGTGGTGGATGGCGGAATCACCGTGGGCGGCCGCCACGCCTGGGACCCCGACACGGTCTCGCCGCTGACGGCCCTGTTCGCCGAGTTCGCGCCCCCCGCGGGCGAATGAGCGACGACGGAATCATCGTCGAACCGCAGGCGGAGCGCCGCCTGACCCCCAATGTCCGGGGCGCGCTGTGGATGCTCGCCTCGGCCCTGGGCTTCACGGTGATGACCACCCTCATCAAGTTCCTGGGCGACGACTATCCGGCGGCGCTGCAGACCTTCTACCGGCAGGCGGCGGGCTTCGCCGTCCTGCTGCCCGTGATCCTGCGCCTGCGGGGCGCGGCCTACGCCACCACGCGGCCCGGCATCCTGTTCTTCCGCTCGGCGGCGGGGACCATGGCCATGATCCTGTCGTTCTACGCCTTCCAGAAGATGCCGCTGGCCGACGCCAACGCGCTGTCTTTCACGCGGACGCTGTGGCTGGTGCCGCTGGCCGCCTTCGTGGTGCGCGAGAAGATCGGCGCCCTGCGCATCGCCGCGGCGGTTGTCGGCTTCGCGGGCGTACTGCTGATGATCCGGCCCGGCGCCGGCGGCGAGTTCGCCGTGGGCGTCCCGGCCATGGCCATGCTGGCCGCCTCGTTCCTGTTCGCGCTGACCATCACCGGCATGAAGGTGATGACCCGCGACCATTCGCCGACTGTCCTGCTGGTCTGGGCCATGACGCTGGGCCTGATCTTCTCCATTCCGGGTGCGGTCATGAGCTGGCGCTGGCCCGAGCCCGTCGACCTGCTGCTGCTCTGCCTGATGGGCGTGATCGGGACCGCCACCCAGGCCTGCTACATCAAGGGCATGCAGATCGGCGACGCCGCCGCCATGGCCCCGATCGACTATGTGCGCCTGGTGTTCACCGCCGCCGCCGGCTTCGTGCTGTTCCACGAGGCGCCGACGGCGTGGACCGTCGCCGGCGCGGGCGTGGTGGTGGCCTCGACCATGTTCATCACCTGGCGGGAATACCAGCTGGCGAAGAGGACCTAGTCCTCCGCCAGCCGCTCCAGCGCCCGGCCAGCCGCCTCGCGATGGCGGGGCTTCAGGTTCCTGCCGATGACGCTCATCAGGGCGGCGAACACCGCCGCGTCGTCGGTGTAGCCCAGGCCCGCGATGAAGTCGGGGACGGCGTCGGCCGGCAGGACGAAATAGGCCAGGGCCGCCAGCATCATCCCCTTGGCGGCCAGCGGCGTCTCCTCGTCGCGGGCGCAGAACCAGACGGCCAGGGCGTCGCGCGCGAAGGGGATCTTGGCCGCCGCCTTGCGGATCTTGGGCCAGAAGCCCCGAGCCACCCGCTGCTCGTTCACCCGCATGACCGCCGGAACCAGGGCCCGGGAGGGCGCGATCTCGTCCTTGGGATCGAACGTCGCATTGACGTTGGGTGACACTTTTTCGCCGCCGCTCATCGGGCTAAAGCCTTCGCCGACTTCGGGTCATCATATGGGAGCGGAGCGTCCATGGAACTCAATTCATCCGTCGCGGCGGTCGTCACCGGCGGCGCCTCGGGCCTCGGCGAAGCCACCGTCCGGGCCCTCGCGGCCAAGGGCGTCAAGGTCGCCATCTTCGACATGAACGAACAGAAGGGCGAAGCGGTCGCCAAGGACGTCGGCGGCGTGTTCTGCAAGTGCAACGTCACCTCGGAAGAGGACGTGGACGCGGCCTTCGCCAAGGCCCGCGCGGCCCACGGCCAGGAACGCATCCTGGTCAACTGCGCCGGCACCGGCAACGCCATCAAGACGGCCAGCCGCGACAAGCAGACCGGCGAGATCAAGCACTTCCCGCTCGACGCCTTCAACATGATCATCCAGATCAACCTGGTGGGCACCTTCCGCTGCATCGCCAAGTCGGCGGCCGGCATGCTGACCCTGGACCCGCTGCCGGACGGCGACCGCGGCGCCATCGTCAACACCGCCTCGGTGGCGGCCGAGGACGGCCAGATCGGCCAGGCGGCCTACTCCGCCTCGAAGGGCGGGGTGGTCGGCATGACCCTGCCCATCGCCCGCGACCTGTCGAACGACGGCATCCGGGTGAACACCATCCTGCCGGGCATCTTCAACACCCCGCTGCTGGCCGCCGCGCCGGAAGCGGTGAAGGCCGCCCTGGGCGCCCAGGTCCCGCACCCCAAGCGCCTCGGCAATCCGGAAGAGTACGCCCAGCTGGCGCTCACCATGATCACCAACGGCTACTTCAACGGCGAGGACGTGCGCCTCGACGGCGCGATCCGCATGGCGCCGCGCTAGGCGCCACGCCCGGCCGAGAGATCGGGGCCTCCGGCGGCGACGCCGGGGGCCCTTTTCCTTGGGGCCTACTTGCCGGCCAGCTTCTGGCTGCGGCAGATCCAGGCGCCGTCCTTCAGGATGCGGCCGGCGCCGAGCGGGCAGATGGTGGGCCGCTTGAGCTGGCCCGTGGGCTTGCCGCCGACGACCTGCTGGCACTGGGCCTGGACCTTGTCGACGAACACGAGCTGGCCGCCGCCCTTGTCGGCGGGAATGGCGAACCCCGAGGCCTGCTCCCGCGGATCGGCGAGGCCGGCGGCGTTGCAGAACGCCGGCTCGTCCACATTGACGAAGGCTGGACGCTCGGCCGGGTCGGCGACCTGGGCGTTGGCGACGGCGGGAACGGCGAACACGGCCGTTGCGGCGGCGAGGGCGATGAGCCGCATGAGATGATCCTCCCGATCGGTTTCTCTTGCCGGAAACGCGACACCTAAGGCGACGCTAGCACCCGCGCGTGGCGGTTGTCAGGAGGCGCCCTAGCGCCGGCGGCGGACCCCGCCCAGCAAGCCGCGCATGATCTCGCGGCCGACCTGGTTGCCGATGGTGCGCAACATGGAGGTCGCGAAGGCCTTGCCCATGGTCTCGAACTCGGACGGCTTGTCGCGGGCGTCGGGACGGGACCGCCCAGGCGCGGACTCCGGCGCGGCGGCGGTCTCGACAGTCTTGGCCTTGAGCATCTCGTAGGCGCTCTCGCGGTCGCGGACCTGGTCGTAGAGGCCGCGCACGGGACTGGCCGACATGACCTGCGCCCGCTCGGCGGGCAGCAGCGGCCCGAGCCTGGACGCCGGCGGCCGGACGAGCGTTTTCTGGACGACGGTGGGCGCGCCCTTCTCGTCCAGCACCGAGACCAGGGCCTCGCCCACGCCCAGGTGCTGAATGGCCTCGGCGGTGTCGAAGGCGGGATTGGTCCGGAAGCTGCCCGCGGCGGCCCTCAGCCCCTTCTGCTCCACGGGCGTGTAGGCGCGCAGCGCATGCTGGATGCGGTTGCCGAGCTGGCCCAGCACGGTGTCGGGGATGTCGGCAGGGTTCTGGGTGACGAAATAGACGCCGACGCCCTTGGAGCGGATCAGGCGCACGACCTGCTCCACCTTCTCCAGCAGGGCCCTGGGCGCGTCGCGGAACAGGAGGTGGGCCTCGTCGAAGAAGAAGGCCAGGCGCGGCTTCTCCGGATCGCCCACCTCGGGCAGTTCCTCGAAGAGCTCGCTCATCAGCCACAAGAGGAAGGTGGCGTAGAGCCTGGGGTTCGAAATCAGCCGCTCGCCGGCGAGGATGTTCACGTAGCCCCGCCCCGCGCCGTCGGTGCGCATCAGGTCGGACAGCGACAGGGCCGGCTCGCCGAACAGGTTCGCCCCGCCCTGGTCCTCAAGCATCAGCAGCTTGCGCTGGATGGTGGCCACGGTGGCCGGCGAGATGTTGCCGTAGCGGGCCGAGAGCGCCCTGGCGTTGTCGGCGGCGTGGGCCAGCGCCGCCTGGAGGTCCTTCAGGTCGAGGAGCAGCAGGCCCTCTTCGTCGGCGGCGCGGAAGACGACGGTCAGCACGCCCTCCTGCACCTCGTTCAGCTCCAGCATCCGCGAGAGCAGCAGGGGGCCCATCTCGGAGACCGTGGTGCGCACCGGATGGCCGGCCTCGCCGAACAGGTCCCAGAACACGACGGGCGCGGCGGCGGGCTGGAGGTCGAGGCCCATGATGCGGGCCCGTTCGAGGAACTTCTCGTTGGGCTGGCCGGGCGCGGCGATGCCCGAGAGGTCGCCCTTCACGTCGGCGGCGAAGACCGGGACGCCGGCGTCCGAGAGGCCCTGGGCCAGGATCTGGAGGGTGACGGTCTTGCCCGTGCCGGTGGCGCCGGCCACCAGGCCGTGGCGGTTGGCGCGGTCGAGCCTGAGGACCTCCGCGTGGTCCGACCAGCCGATCAGGACGCCGTCGCCCGACATGATCACTCCCGTGTGCAAGTCATACAGACCTCGGCCAAGCTAGCCGGGCCGGCGGCGGGGAGCCAGAGCGAACGAACCTTGCGGATATTTCCGGCATCAAGGGCAAAATAACTCCCCAACCTCCACGAACCGAGGTAGAGCACGCCCGATTGACGGCGGCGACCGCACCATAGACTGTCGACACCCATGCCCTCCCCCGCCGCCGACACGGTCTCCCGAAACGCCCTGGCAATCCTGGCGGTGATCGCGGGCGGGGCCGTGCTCTACTGGCTCTCCGACATCCTCACGCCGCTGGCGCTGGCCATGTTCCTGGCGGTGATGATCGACGGCTTCGCCCGGGTCCTGCAGGCCCGGCTGCCGGGCGTCTCGCGGCGGGCGGCGACGCCGCTGGCCGTCGTGCTGTCGGTGGCGATCTTCGGCGGGGCCGCCTTCTTCGTGGCCGACAACGCCACCAGCTTCGCGACCCAGCTCGTGGACTACACCCCACGCCTCAACGGCCTGATCGCCCGCATGGCGGGGCTGGTGGGGATCGACGTGCCGCCGACGGTGAGCTCGCTGATCCACCAGCTCAATCCCACCAGCTACCTGGGCCAGGTGGCCAAGGGGCTGCAGAGCTTCCTGTCCACCGCCGCCTTCGTGCTGGTCTACCTGGGATTCATCCTGGCCTCGCGCCGCGGGTGGGAGCGCAAGGTCGTGGCCCTGTTCCCCGTGCGCGAGGAGCGGCAGGAGGCGGTCGCGGCCTTCCAGCGCATCCGCAACGGCGTCGAGCAGTACCTGTGGGTCCAGACCGTCACCGGCCTGATGATCGCGGCGGCCTCCTGGGCGGCCATGGCGGCGGTCGGCCTCGACAACGCCCTCTTCTGGGCGATCCTGATCTTCATCGCCTCGTACATCCCCATCGTCGGCGGCATCGTCGGCGTGGCGCTCCCGCCCATCTTCGCCCTCGTGCAGTTCGAGACCCTCTGGCAGGCGGCCGCCCTGGCGATCGTCCTGCAGGCGGTGACCATGTTCGTCGGCAACGTGGTCCAGCCCAGGATGCAGAGCCGCAGCCTGAACATGGACCCCATCGTCCTCTTGCTGGCGCTGGCCTTCTGGGGCGTGGTCTGGGGACTGGCCGGCGCGTTCCTGTCCACGCCGTTGACCGTGATGGCCATGGTCATCCTGGCCCAGTTCAAGGGGACCCGCTGGATCGCCGTGTTGCTGTCGGACGACGGCGACCCCGCCCTCAAGCCGCGCGACGCGGCGCCCCCCTCCGCCCCCGGCGCGCCGGCCAAGGCCCGCCGCTCCAGACGTTCTTGACCCCTAATTGACCCCAGGGACTTAAATCTTGATCGCGCGCTTCCTATCTGAAGTTGGCCGGACCGCTTCCCCGTCCGGCTGGTGCGTCCGCCCCCCAACCCCGCGGGCGCAGCGAGCAAGCGTTCCGCCGCCCCCCCACGGCGGAGCCACACGCCGCCGGACTCTCTCCTCCGGCGGCGTTCTCGCGTGGAGAGCGGCCCGATGAGCCGCTCGCCCAAGGTTTCCACCACCGTCAAGGCGGTGCTGGCCGAGCTGGCCGGCGATCCCGCGCTCGACGCCGCCCCCGAAGCCGCCAGGGCCTTCGCCGCCCAGGCCGCCGCCGACGCGGCCCCCGACGAGCTGCCCGAGCTGACCTCGGCCGACATCGCCCGCAACCTCGCCGACTTCTGGCGCTTCGCCGCGCGGCGGCGCAACCGCCGGCCGCAGATCCGCATCGCCCCGGTGATCGGCGAGACGGCGGGCGGCCTCGACCGGCTGGAGATCGTGCAGGACGACGCCCCGTTCCTGGTGGACAGCGTCATGGGCGAGATCGCCGACCAGGGCCTGTCGGTGCGCGCCATGTTCCACCCCATCGTCGAGGTCCGGCGCGACCGCGCGGGCGTGCGCGGCGAGACGGGGACCCCGCGCCGCGAGTCGATGATCCAGGTGATCCTCGACCCCATCGGCCCGGACCGCGAGCAGGCGCTGGTCGCCGCGGTGGAATCCACCCTGGCGGACGTGCGCGCCTCGGTGGAGGACTTCCCCGAGATGCTGGCCCTGATGGGCCGGACGCTGGCCGAGCTGGAGGCGTCCGGCAAGGCCGACCCCGAGGAGGTGGAATTCCTCTCCTGGCTGCACGCCGAGCACTTCGTGTTCCTGGGCGCGCGGGTCTATGAGTACCCCAGGCTTCCCAACGGGGACTACGCGCCCGAGGAGCCGCTCTACCAGCCCAAGGACGGCCTGGGCGTGCTGCGCGACCCGGCCCGCACGGTGCTGCGCCGGGCCAACGAGCCCGCGCTGCTGATGGGCCAGGTGAAGGACCGGCTGGCGGTCGACCCGGCCGTGACGGTGGCCAAGTCCAACGTGAAGAGCCGCGTCCACCGGCGGGGCTACATGGATTACGTCGGCGTGAAGCGCTATGGCGAGGACGGCCGCCCGCGCGGCGAGGTCCGCTTCGTGGGCCTGTTCACCGCCGAGGCCTACGACCAGCCGGCCAGCGCCGTGCCGCTGATCCGCGCCAAGGTGGCGAAGGTGCTGGAGCGCGCCGGCGCCGCGCCCGGAAGCCACAACGAGAAGCGCCTGAAGAACATCGTCGAGAACCATCCGCGCGACGAGCTCTTCCAGGCCACGGTGGACGACCTGCTCAGCCAGGCGCTGGGCATCCTGCACCTCTACGACCGGCCGCGCGTGCGGCTGTTCGAGCGCAGGGACCCGTTCGACCGCTTCGCCTCGGTCCTGCTGTTCGTGCCGCGCGACCGCTACAATTCCGATATCCGCCGGCGGGCGGGCGAGATCCTGGCGGAGGCGTACGGCGGCCGGGTCTCGGCCTTCTACCCGAGCTTCTCGGAGACCCCGCTGGCGCGGGTCCACTACATCATCGGCTTCACCCCGGGCGAGCACGCCTGGCCGGACCTCCGCCGCGTGGAGACCCAGGTGGCCGAGGCCGCGCGCACCTGGGAGGACCGGTTCGAGGCCGCCGTGCGCGCAAGCGGCCGGACCCCGGAGGAGGTCGCCGAGACGGTGGCCCGCTACCGCGACGCCTTCCCGGCCGGCTATCGCGACCGCTTCGACGCCGCCGAGGCCCTGGCGGACGTGGCCGTGGTCGACACCCTGGCGGAGGGCCCGCCCATCCGCGCGCGGGCCTACCGCACCGCGTCCGACAACGCCCTGCAGTTCCGCTTCAAGCTCTATCGCTGCGGCGAGCCGGCCCCTCTGGCCGACGTGCTGCCGATCCTGGAGAGCATGGGCCTGAAGGCGATCGCCGAGGCCGGCTTCCCCATCGCCCGCGAGGGCGAGGCGCCGGTCTGGATCCACGATTTCGAGATCGAGGACCCGCGCGGCGAGCACCTGGTGTTCGCCGAGGTCAAGCAGGCCTTCGAAGACGCCGTCGCCGCTGTCTGGACGGGTCAGACGGAGAACGACGGCTTCAACCGGCTGGTTCTGGAGCTGTCGATCCCGTGGCGGGACGCGGCGCTGATCCGGACGCTGGCGCGCTACCGCCAGCAGTCGGGCCTGGACCCTAGCCCGCGCGTGCAGGAGCAGGCGCTGTCGAACCATCCGGGGGTGACCCGGCTGATCCTCGACCTGTTCCGCATCCGCTTCGATCCGGCCATCGCGGCCGGCCTGGAGGAGCGCAAGCGCCAGGGGGATGCGGTGATGGCCGAGATCGTGGACGCCCTGCAGGCCGTGGAGAGCCTGGACGACGACCGCGTGCTGCGCCGGCTGGCCCTCCTGGTGCAGGCGATCCAGCGGACCAACTTCTACCAGCCGGGCCCCGACGGCGCTCCCAAGCCCTACATCTCGTTCAAGGTGGCGAGCGGCGAGCTGGCCGACCTGCCGGCGCCCAGGCCGTTCCGCGAGATCTTCGTCTGGTCGACGGTGGTGGAGGGCGTGCACCTGCGCTTCGGCCCGGTGGCCCGGGGCGGCCTGCGCTGGAGCGACCGGCGCGACGACTTCCGCACCGAGGTGCTGGGGCTGGTGAAGGCCCAGCAGGTGAAGAACGCGGTGATCGTGCCCGTGGGCTCGAAGGGCGGCTTCTATCCCAAGCAGCTCCCGAAAGGCGGGACCCCCGAGGCCGTGCGGGCCGAGGCCATCCGCGCCTACAAGACCTTCCTGTCCAGCCTCCTGGACCTCACCGACAACCTCACCCCCCAGGGCAAGGTGATCCATCCCGAGGGCGTGGTGGTCCACGACGGGGACGACCCCTATCTGGTGGTCGCCGCCGACAAGGGCACGGCGACCTTCTCCGACATCGCCAACGGCGTGGCCGAGTCCTACGGATTCTGGCTGGGCGACGCCTTCGCCTCGGGGGGATCGGCCGGCTACGACCACAAGGCCATGGGCATCACCGCCCGCGGCGCCTGGGAGGCGGTCAAGCGCCACTTCCGGGAGCTCGGCAAGGACATCCAGTCCGAGCCCTTCACCGTGGTGGGCTGCGGCGACATGAGCGGCGACGTGTTCGGCAACGGCATGCTGCTCAGCCGTCAGATCCGGCTGCTGGCGGCCTTCGACCACCGGCACATCTTCCTCGATCCCGACCCCGACCCGGCCGTGAGCTACGCCGAGCGCGAGCGCATGTTCGCCCTGCCCCGCTCGTCCTGGGACGACTACGACCGCAGGAAGATCAGCAAGGGCGGCGGGGTCTTCCCGCGCAGCCAGAAGTCGATCCCGCTGAGCCCCGAGGTGCGGGCCATGCTGGAGGTGACCGCCGAGGCCCTGTCCCCGGCCGAACTGATCAACGCCATCCTCAAGGCCCCGGCCGAGCTGCTCTACCTGGGCGGCATCGGCACCTATGTGAAGGCCAAGGCCGAGGCCAACGCCGAGGTGGGCGACAAGGCCAACGACGCCGTGCGCGTCAACGGCGCCGAACTGCGGGTCAAGGTGGTGGGCGAGGGCGCCAACCTCGGCCTCACCCAGGCCGGCCGCATCGAGTTCGCCCAGCATGGAGGCCGGGTGAACACCGACGCCATCGACAACTCCGCGGGCGTCGACTCCTCGGACCACGAGGTGAACATCAAGATCGCCACCGGCATGCTGGAGCGCACCGGCGAGCTCACCCGCAAGAAGCGCGACGCCCTCCTCAAGTCCATGGTGGACGATGTGGCCGCACACGTGCTCGCCCACAACTACGACCAGACCCTGGCGCTCTCCCTGCTGGAGATGGACACCGTCGGCGAGCTGGAGCCGCACGCGCGGTTCATGGCCGAGCTGGAAGCCAAGGGGCGCCTCGACCGCGCCGTCGAGGGCCTGCCCGACGCCCTGGCCGTCGCCGAGCGGATGCAGGCGGGCCGGGGGCTCACGCGGCCGGAACTGGCCGTGCTGCTGGCCTACGGCAAGCTGGAGCTGAAGCGCGAGATCGTCGCCACCGAGGCGCCCGACGACCCATGGTTCGAGGCCCGGCTGGAAGGCTATTTCCCCAAGCCGCTCCGCAAGTGGAAGGACCCGATCCGCCGCCACCGGCTGCGGCGGGACATCATCGCCACGGTGATCGCCAACGACATGGTCAACCGCTGCGGGCCGAGCTTCCCGTCGCGGATGATGGCGGCGGCGGGCTGCGACGTGGTCGCGCTCACCGCCGGCTACGAGGCGGCCAAGGCGGTGCTGGACTTCGAGGCCCACTGGCAGGCGGCCGTGGCGCTGGACCTGAAGGTCCCGGCGGGGGGCCAGCTCGCGCTTCTGCGGCGGCTCGTGGCGGCGCTGCGCGGGGCGACCTTCTGGCTGGCCCGGCGGGCGGCCCGCGAGGGCCTGGACGTGGCCGGGCTCACCGCCCGCTACGGCCCGGGCTTCAAGGCGCTGGCCAAGCTCACCCCGGCCATCCTGTCGCCGGTGGAACAGGCCGCGGTGGAGGCCCGCGCCGACCAGCTCGTGGACGCCGGGACGCCCGCCGGCCTGGCGCGCGAGGCCGCGGCGCTGGGCCCGCTCACCACCACCGCCGACCTGGTGGACCTGGCCGAGGCCTCGAGCTGGCCGCTGCCGAACGTCGCCCGGCTCTACTACGCGGCGGGGGAGGCCTTCGCCTTCGACCGGCTGCGGGCCGCGGCGGGCGAGTTCCGGGCCGGCGACCTCTTCGAGCGGACGGCGCTGCGCCGCCTGATCGAGGACCTGCTGGCCGAACAGGCCCAGCTCACCCGGGCGATCATGGCCTTCGCGGGCTCGGCCCAGGCCGGGTCCGACCCCGAACACGCGCGCGAGGCGGTGAGCTCGTGGGCGGCGCTGCGGCGCGAGGCGGTGCAGGCGGCCACCCGAACGATCGACGAGATCGAGGCGGCCGGCGGGGCCTGGACCTTCGCCAAGCTCACCATCGCCAACGCCGCCCTGCGCGAGCTGGCCAGCGAGGCGGCGAGCGGACGGAAGCGGAGAGGCTGATTTCCCTCCCCTTCATGGGGAGGGTGGCGACCCCGGACTCGGTCCGGGGGAGACGGGTGGGGGAGTCGCGACCGGGCGCCGGGCCCGGAGACTGGCTTCGCCACCCCGCTCGCCTGACGGCGAGTCGACCCTCCCCACGAGGGGGAGGGCAAGGCGGTCAGTGCCTGAACACCCGCACGCCGGTGAAGACCATGGCCAGGCCCCGTTCGTCGGCGGCGGCGATGACCTTGTCGTCGCCGATGGAGCCGCCCGGCTGGATCACCGCCGTGCAGCCGGCGTCCGCCGCCTGGATCAGGCCGTCCGGGAACGGGAAGAAGGCCTCGGACGCACAGGCCGAGCCGGTCAGGTCGAGGCCGAAGTCGGCGGCGCGCAGGGCGGCGATGCGGGCGCTATCCTTGCGGTTCATCTGGCCGGCGCCGACGCCCAGGGTCTGGCCGTCCTTCGCATAGACGATGGCGTTCGACTTCACGTGCTTGGCGATGGTGAAGGCGAACAGCATGTCGCGGATCTCGGCCTCGGTCGGGGCACGCTTGGTCACCACCTTCAGGTCGGCAGGCGTCAGGCGGGCGGTGTCGCGGCCCTGGACCAGGAAGCCCCCCGAGACCGAGCGAAAGGTGTCGCCGGGCGCCGTCGGATCGGGCAGGCCGCCGGTGACCAGCAGGCGGACGTTCTTCTTCTTGCGGAAGAGGGCGATCGCGTCCTCGTCGGCCTCGGGCGCGATGACCACCTCGGTGAACACCTCCAGCACCTTGGCCGCGGTGGCGGCGTCGAGGCGGGTGTTGAGGGCCACGATGCCGCCGAAGGCGCTGACCGGATCGCAGGCCAGCGCCCGCTCATAGGCCTCGGCGAGGCTCGCGCCGGTCGCCACGCCGCAGGGGTTGGCGTGCTTGATGATGGCGCAAGCCGGGGCCCGGGCGGGGTCGAACTCGGCGATCAGCTCGAAGGCCGCGTCGGTGTCGTTGATGTTGTTGTAGCTGAGCTCCTTGCCCTGGAGCTGGGTGGCCGTCGCCACGCCGACGCGCGGGTTCGGGAAGCGGTAGAACGAGGCCGACTGGTGCGGGTTCTCGCCGTAGCGCATGGTCTGCACGAGCTCGCCGGCGAAGGCCCGGCGGCGGGGGGCCGCATCGCCCACCTGGGCGGCGAACCACTGGGAGATGGCCGCGTCGTAGGCGGCGGTGCGGGCATAGGCCCGGGCGGCCAGGCGCTTCCTGAGATCGAGGGTGGTGGTTCCGTCGGCGGCGATCGCGGCCACCGCCTCGGCCATGTCGGCCGGCTCGGTGCAGACGGCGACGTAGCCATGGTTCTTGGCCGCCGAGCGGATCATGGCCGGGCCGCCGATGTCGATGTTCTCGACGCAGGTCTCGTAGCCGCCGCCGGCCGCGACCGTGGCCTCGAACGGGTAGAGGTTCACATAGACGAGGTCGATGGCGCCGATGCCGTGGGCCTCCATGGCCGCCTTGTGCTCGGGCGCGTCGCGCACGCCCAAGAGGCCGCCGTGGACGACGGGGTGCAGGGTCTTCACCCGGCCGTCCATCATCTCGGGGAAGCCGGTGAGCTCGGAGATGTCCTTCACCGGCAGGCCGGCGCCCTCGATGGCCTTGCGCGTGCCGCCGGTGGAGACGAGCTCGACGCCCTTGTCCGCGAGCGCGCGGGCGAAGTCGACGAGGCCGGTCTTGTCCGAGACCGAGAGGAGGGCGCGGCGGACGGTCACACGGTCGGGGGCGGGGGGGAAATCGGGGGCGGCGGGCACGGCGGACTCCTGGCTTCGGGTTGAAGAAAGGGCCCAGGCGAGCGGCGGAACGCGAAACGTCTATGGTCGCCGCGCTCCCCGGTGGTTTCCCACCTTCAATCGCCAGTCACGCGCCGATGGCGGGGGGATTAGGCTTCCGGCTTCTTCGGGTCAACCGGGGCCGCCGCCGATGAGAGCTTCCACCGCACCCGCGCGCCGGACTTCGCCCGGGCCTGGCCGCGCAGGACGATCTGCTGGGTGCGGCGGGCCTCGCCGCCCTGGAAGGCGATGGAGGGTTCGAGGCTCACCTCCAGCGCGTCGTTGCGCAGCCACCAGCCGGCCTCGTCGCCCTCGGGCTTGAGCAGCACGCTCCTGCGGTCGCGGGCGACCAGCGCGCTGACCTCCGGGGCCAGGTGGAAGCGGACGGTGAAGGGGATGAAGCGGCGCTCGTCGGCCTCGCCGGGTTTCAGGGGAACGAGGCGGTCCTCGCCCCTTACCTCGTCGGCGGCCGTGTCCAGGAACAGGCGCCTTTCGTGGCGCAGGCCGAAGCGGCGGCCCCAGCCGTCGTGGGCCATCTCCAGCCACACCGCGCCCTCGGCCTCGCGGCGCTCGCACTGGACCGGCCCGCAGGCGCAGGCCAGGCGCGGGCCCAGCACGGCGGCCGGGAAGCCGCGCAGGGGCTCGCCGCAGGGCGCGTCGCCCAGCACGGCCGTGGAGGCGGCGTCGGCCACCCGGAGCGCCTGGGGACCCGGCGCGTCGGGCGACCAGCCGGCGCCGACGATCAGGCGCCGTCCGCCCGCCAGCACCTCGACGGCCAGCGGCTGGCCGCAGGCGGCGACGCTCCAGGGCCCCTCCGCCGGGGCGGCGGCGTCGGCCAGCACCTGCAGGGCCTGGCCCTCCAGGCGCTGGTAGCCGTTGCAGGCCGGCGGGATCGGACGGTCGGCGATCTCGGCCGCGCGGGCGGCGGCCACGTGGGCGGGGGTCGAGGCGGCTCCGCCCTGGAAGGCCGCCAGCCGGCCGTCGGCCAGGGTGAGGAAGCGCACCGCGCCGGCGAGCGCGTCGAGGGCCCTGAGCACGGCCTCGGGCGGGGCGCGGCCGTGCTGGGCCAGGGCGTCGTCCAGGGTCTCCAGGTCGAACAGCAGCTCCAGGGCGGCTTCCGGGCTGCGCGAGGCGTGGCCCCCGTCAGGGCCGACGGTGTGCGGCAGGGCGCGCTCCAGGGCCGCGAGGCCCCGGGCCAGCAGGCGCTCGCCCGCCTCGCCCGAGAGCGCGGCCCCGGCGACGGCGGCGGCGCAGGCCCGCTCGGCCGCCCGGGCGGGGCCGCCGCCCTGGCCCAGAAGGGTGCGGGCCTGACGCGAGAGGCTGGCCGCGATCAGCGCCGTTTCGGCCTCGGAGGCGCCCACGCAGAGGGTGCGGGCGTGGCAGGCGAGGTTGAACACCCGCCGCTCCAGGGCCTCCGGGCCCCAGACGAAGCTGTTCCAGCGGTCGAAGACCCGCCGCCATTCCAGGGTGAGCCGCAGGCCCTCGGCGGCGCCCTCGCGGCCAAGCGCCGTGAGGTCGGCCAGCCAGCCGAAACGGTGCAGGGCCGTGGCGAAGCGGCGGTCGGGGCTGGCGCGATCCCAGGGGTCGCCGCGCGGGCCGATGGTCAGGCTCGCGCCCGCCAGCACGAAGGCGCCGGCCAGGATGCGGCGGCCGTTCTCCGGGTCGGGGGGGCGGAAGTCGCGGGGCTCCAGGGCGAAGCCCTCGGGGCGGGGACGCCCGGCCAGCCAGCGCCAGGCGGGGGAGGCCAGCCACTCCTCGCGCAGGCGTCGGCCTGTCCAGACGGCGAGCGCCTCGGCCCCGTAGCGTCCCGGAAGCGGTCCCGGAAGGCGCGGCGGCGAGGGCGGGGCCATGCGGTCGGTCAGCCCCGGAGGGCGGCGATGTTGGCGGCGTACCGCTCGGGCCCGCCCTTGAAGACCGCCGAGCCGGCCACCAGAGCCGTGGCCCCGGCGGCGATGCACTTCGGCGCGGTCTCGGGCGTCACCCCGCCATCCACCTCGAGGATCACGTCGAGGCCGGCGGCGTCGATCATCGTCCTGAGGCGTTCGATCTTGCGGAGCTGCGAGGCGATGAAGCTCTGGCCGCCGAAGCCCGGGTTCACCGACATGACGAGGACGAGGTCGATGTCCTCCAGGATCCATTCCAGCGGGTCCGGGGCGGTGGACGGGTTCAGCACCACGCCGGCCTTGGCGCCCAGCTCGCGGATGCGCCGGAGCGTGCGGTGCAGGTGCGGCCCGGCTTCGGGATGGACGCTGATCAGGTCGGCGCCGGCGGCGCGGAACGCCTCCAGGTAGGGATCGGCCGGCGAGATCATCAGGTGGACGTCGAAGGGGATGGTCGCGTGCGGCCGCAGGGCCTTCACCACGTCCGGGCCGATGGTGATGTTGGGCACGAAGTGGCCGTCCATCACGTCGACGTGCACCCAGTCGGCCCCCGCCGCCTCGATGGCGCGCACCTCCTCGCCCAGGCGCGAGAAGTCGGACGCCAGGATCGAGGGCGCGATGATCGTGCGGTTCGCCATGCGCCCCGGACTTACAGTGATGCGGCCGGAGAGGCCACCCCCGGCTCAGGCCCCGCGCCGCATCCGGGCGATGAAGAAGCCGTCGGTTCCGCCGTCGCGATGGTGGGGCAGGATGCGCAGCGTCCCGTCGGGCAGGAGGCTGGCCTCGGGGGCGCCGCCCTCGCCGGGGGCCATGGGCTCCAGGACGAACCCGGGGGTCCGCTTCAGGAAGGCGGCGACCTGGGCCTCGCCCTCCTCGGGCTCCAGCGAGCAGACGCAGTAGACGAGCCGGCCGCCATCGGCCACCCGGCGCGCGGCGGCGTCGAGCAGACGGGCCTGGAGGGCGGCGAGCTTGGGCACGTCGGCGGGACTTGCCACCCACAGCACGTCGGGGTGGCGGCGATAGGTGCCGGTGGCCGAACAGGGAGCATCCAGCAGCACGGCGTCGAAGCGGCGGGCGTCCCGCCATTCGGCGGCGTCGGCGCAGACGACCTCGGCGGACAGGCCCGTGCGGGCGAGGTTTTCGGAGACGCGCTTGAGGCGGCCCGCCGACTTGTCCACGGCGGTGACGCGGGCGCCCATGGCGGCGAGCTGCAGGGTCTTGCCGCCGGGCGCGGCGCAGAGGTCGAGCGCGGTCCGGCCGGCCTCGATCCCCAGCAGGCGGGCGGGGACGGCGGCGGAGGCGTCCTGCACCCACCAGCCGCCCTCGGCGAAGCCCGGCCAGGACGAGACCTCGCCCTTCAGGCCCGCGCGGACGGTCCCGCCGGGCAGCACCTGGCCGTCGAGCCGGGCGGCCAGCGACGCGGCGGCGGCGGGATCCTTCGGCGACAGGTCGGTGGCCGGCTCCTGGGCGATCATGGCCGCCATGGCCCGGGCCGCTTCGGGCCCGAAGGCCGAGCGCCAGCGGGCGGCGAGCCACTGGGGCGCGAGCAGGTCCGGATCGTCCAGCTCCGGCGGCTCGCGGACGAGGCCGCGCAGCACGGCGTTGACCAGGCCCTTGAACGGTTGGCCGCCCTTCTGGCGCGCGCAGAGGTCCACCGTCGCCGAAACGGCGGCGTGGGCGGGGGTCTTCAGCACCAGGAGCTGGGCCGCGCCCAGGCGCAGGACCTGGACGATGCGGTCCGGCGGCGGCTTCTTGAGCCGGGCCTGGAGGGCGGCGTCGATGGGCCCGAGCCGGCGCAGGGTCGCCATGGCGAGCGCGCGCGCGAAGGCCCGGTCGCGCGGGGCGAGCGCCGCGAGCGACGGATGGTTCAGGCCTTCCTCCAGGCCGGCGCGGCGCGACAGCGCGGCGTCGAGGAGGTCGAGGGCGGCGGCGCGGGCGGGCAGGCCCGCAGCGTCTTGAAGCTCTGGCGAGGTCACGGCGCCGGCGTGCCCGCATCGGGCCGCCGGCGCAAGAGGTTTGGGCGCAAGCCCCTTAGGCGTGCGCGGCCTTGCGGCCGGCCATCAGGACGCAGACGCCGAACAGCGCCATGCCGACCAGGACCGACAGTTCGCCGGCCATCAGCACCGGCACGATCGGCGGCTTGCCCTTGGAAATCAGGGCGACCATCGACAGCAGGCACACATTGCCGATGTTGCTGATCACGAAGACGGCCCAGCCCAGCTTCTGCGGGGCGCGGGCGCCGGCGAGGCCAAAGAAGGCGCCCATGATGGCGAGCCCGGCCCAGCCGAGCAGGTTGAGGTGGGCGTGGACCGGCCGCATGGCGAAGTCCTGGGTGGCCCCCATGACCATGCCGAGCACGATGCCGGCGAGCGCATAGAGGACGGCCGCGCCGAAGAACGCGGTGGAGAGGCGGTTCATTGGTGTTTTCCCCCGAAAACGATTGGGCGCGGGGTAAACCAGCGTTCCGCGAACAACGCAAATGTAGAATTTGCAACCCTTCGGGCCTAAATGCCGAGGCATGAACGACACCCCGCCCAACGCCAGCCCGGGCAAGACCCTGTCGCCGGCCGCCCGTCGGGCCCTGGAAGAGGCTGAGGCCCGTCGCCTGGCCGAGGCGGCGGCTGAGCGTCCGCCGGAGGAAGGCGGCCCCCGCGGCCCCGAGCCCACCCGCTTCGGCGACTGGGAACGCAAGGGCATCGCTGTCGACTTCTGAGGTCAGGCCCCAGCCATCTCGGCCGCCACGCGCAAGGCGGCGGCGCGGGGGTCGTTCGCGGCGGTGATCGGGCGGCCGCAGACGATGTGCGAGGCGCCGGCCTTGAGCGCGTCCAGCGGCGTGGCGGCGCGGGCCTGGTCGTTCTTCGCCGCCCAGTCGGGCCGGACGCCCGGTGTGACCACCAGGAAGTCCTTGCCCCCCAGCGAACGGGCGAGCGCGGCCTCGTGCGGGCTGGCGATCACCCCGTCGCAGCCGGCGGCGATGGCCTGGTGGATGCGGCGCTGGACGAGCTGCGGGGCCGTCTCGGTGAAGCCCATCTCGGCGAGGTCGGCGTCGGTCAGGCTGGTCAGCACCGTCACCGCCAGGACCTTGAGGTTCGAGGCGCCCTTGCCGCGCACGGCGGCGGCCATGACCTGGGGCTCGCCGTGAACCGTGAGGAAGTCGCAGCCCGCTTCGGCCAGCACCGTGGCGGCGCGCTGCACCGTCGTGCCGATGTCGTGCAGCTTCCAGTCCAGGAACACCTGCTTGCCGGCGGCCTTCAGCTCGCGGGCGAGCGTCATGCCCTCGCCGCCCGCGAACAGCTCCAGGCCCACCTTGTAGAAGGCGACCGCCTCGCCCAGCCTCTCGACCATGGCCCGGGCCTCGTCGGCCGTGGGCAGGTCCAGCGGAACGATCAGCCGGGGGTCGGCGCGCCCAGGGGCTTGGGCGGTGGCTTGCGCGTGCGCAACGGCGGCCATGAGGGTGGCTCCGGTCAAGCTGCGGGTGGCCCGCAGGCGGGGTTTCAGGCTAAGACGCCTGCATGAGCCAGGCCGACTTCGCGGTCAACTTCTTCGTCGCCCTGTTCGCCCTGCTCGATCCGCTGGGCAACGTGCCGCTGTTCGCCGCCGCCACGGCGGGCGCGAAGGCGAAGGAGCGCGCCCTGATCGCGCTCTACATCTCGCTGTTCGTGGTGGGCTTCCTCACCTTCTTCTACTTCTCGGGCCTCTCGTTGCTGGAGTTCTTCGGAATCTCACTGCCGGCCTTCCGCATCGCCGGCGGGGTGATCCTGTTCCTGCTGGGCCTGGAGATGGCCCGCGACGACTTCACCGCCACCTTCGCCGACGCCGCCGAGGCGGCCTCGGGCGACGCCCGCCAGCAGGCGCGCCGGCGTTTCGAGCGGATGATCGTGCCTTTCGCCATGCCCCTGCTGATCGGGCCGGGCGCCATCTCGACCGTCGTCATCTACGCCAGCCAGGCGCGGCAGTTCGGCATGGCCGGCGCGGCCATCGGCGTGGCGACCATCGGGGCGGTCTCGGCCGCCACCCTGGCCTGCTTCATGGCCACGCCCATCATCTCGCGCATCCTGGGCCGGATCGGCCTGACCATCGTCGTGCGCGTGCTGGGCCTGATCCTCTGCGCCCTGGCCGTGCAGTTCATCTTCGCGGGGTTGTCGGAAGCCACCGCCGGCTTCATCCGCCCGGACGCCGCTAACCCGTACCACTAGGGCCCGCGCCTAGCCCTCCACCGTCATCTGGGTCTGGATCACCAGGGCCAGCAGCTTGCCGTCGGCGCCGGTGATCCGCGTCTGCCAGACGCTGGAGCGGCGGCCGATGTGCAGCGGCGTGGCCTCGCCCTCCACGGTCGAGCCGACCCGGGCGCCGCCCAGGAAGTTGGTCTTGCTTTCCAGCGTGGTGGTCCGCGCGCCGGGCGCCAGGTTGAGGAAGCCGCCGATCGCGCCCAGCGCATCGGCGAAGGCCATGAACGCCCCGCCGTGCAGGATGCCGCCGGCGGTGCACAGGTCCTCGCGGACGGTCAGCCGCCCCCGGACGCGATCCTTCGACCGCTCCACGATCTCCACGCCCATCAGGTCGGCGAACGGCATGCCGGTGTCGGCCATCGATTGTCCCTCCTCGTCGTGCGGCGCGGCCCGCCGGTCCATGGTGTCGCAAATCATCACGCGTCCGTCTTCCGCGCGACGAGAAAGCGCCTATCTGGCTGATGTCCGACCTCGCTCGCCTTGCCACGTGCGGGCGCAGGGCGTACGGGGACGCTCCCCAGCCGTAGGAGACTGAAGATGGGCTACCGGGTCGCGGTGGTCGGCGCCACGGGCAACGTGGGCCGCGAGATGCTGAACATCCTCGAGGAAGTGAACTTCCCCGTGGACAAGATTCACGCTATCGCGTCGCGCAAATCCATCGGCCAACTGGTGTCCTTCGGCGAACAGAACATCGCGTGCGAGGACGTCGAGCAGTTCGACTTCTCCAAGGTCGACGTGGTGCTGATGAGCGTCTCGGGCGCGTTCTCGAAGGAATGGTCGCCGAAGATCGGCGCCGCCGGCCCCATCGTCATCGACAACTCATCGGCCTGGCGCATGGACCCCGACGTGCCGCTGATCGTGCCGGAGGTGAACCCGGACGACGTCAGCTACGCGAGCCGCAAGAACATCATCGCCAACCCCAACTGCTCGACCGCCCAGCTCGTCGTGGCGCTGAAGCCGCTGCACGACCGGGCCAAGATCAAGCGCGTGGTGGTGGCGACCTATCAGTCGGTCTCCGGGGCCGGCAAGGAAGGCATGGACGAGCTCTGGGACCAGACCAAGGGCGTGTTCGTCCTGGGCCCGTCCGAGCCCAGGAAGTTCCCCAAGCAGATCGCCTTCAACGTGATCCCCTGCATCGGTTCGTTCCTCGACGACGGCTACACCGACGAGGAAGCCAAGATGTGGAACGAGACCCACAAGATGATCGACCCGGCCATCAAGCTGACGGTCACCTGCGTGCGCGTGCCCGTCATGGTCGGCCACTCCGAGGCGGTGAACATCGAGTTCGAGAGCCCGCTCGACGAGGACGAGGCCCGCGAGATCCTGCGCGAGGCGCCGGGCCTGGTGGTGATCGATAAGCGCGAGCCCGCCGGCTACATCACGCCCAAGGAAGCCCAGGGCGAGTTCCCGGTGTTCGTCAGCCGCATCCGCAACGACCCCACCGTCGAGCACGGCCTGTCCATGTGGGTGGTGGCCGACAACCTGCGGAAGGGCGCGGCCCTCAACGCCGTGCAGATCGCCCAGCTCCTCCACGAGCGCGGCCTGCTCCGCCAGACGGCGCTGGCCTAAGTCATGAGTTCGTCGGCGCCCGGCGACTCCCGCCTGGCGCTCACGGCCGGGATCGCCTGCTACCTCATCTGGGGCTTCGTGCCGCTGGCCTTCCAGGCCATCGGCGCGCTGGGCGTCGGATCGTGGGAGATGCTCTCCCACCGCATCGTCTGGAGCATCCCGGCGGCGGCGCTGTTCGTCCTCCTGGCCAGCCAGGCGCGCGAGGCCGTGAGCGTCCTGCGCCAGCCGCGCGTGCTGGCCTGGCTGGCCGTCTCGTCGGTGCTCATCGCGACCAACTGGGTGGTGTTCATCTGGGCGGTGAACTCGGGCCGGCTGCTGGAGACCTCGCTCGGCTACTACATCAACCCGCTGGTCAACATGGCCGCCGGCGCGCTGATCTTCCGTGAGCGGATCGACCGCATCGGCCAGGCGGCCATCGGCCTGGCGCTGGTGGGCGTGGTGATCCAGGCCGCGGCCCTGGGCCACCTCCCCTGGGTCTCCCTGGTCCTGGCGTTCAGCTTCGGCGGCTACGGCATCGTCCGCAAGCGCGTCCAGGCCTCGGCCCAGACGGGGCTCTTCTGGGAGTGCCTGATCCTGGGCCTGCCGAGCCTCGCCTACATCCTGTGGCTGGAAGGCCGCGGGGCGGGCCACTTCACCACGGCCCCGATCGACTCGGCCTGGCTGATCGCGTCGGGGCCGATCACCGCCGCGCCGCTGGCGCTGTTCGCCTGGGCGGCCCGGCGCCTGCCGCTGTCGGCCATGGGCTTCCTGCAGTTCATCGCGCCGACCATCAGCTTCTGCATCGGCCTGCTACAGGGCGAACCCTTCACACCGCTTAGGGCCCTGTCGTTCGTGTTCATCTGGATCGGCGCGGCGGTGTTCCTGTACGGAGCCTGGCGCCGGTCGCGGGCGGTCAGCCGGGCCGTCGCGGAGACCGCGGCGGCGGAGTAGGGTCGGGCGAGGTCATATAGGAGGGGACGTGCAAGCTCGGCGATCGCCCCTGGCCTTCTTCCTCCTCGTGCTCGCGCTCGCCATCCCGCTGTGGCTGGCCGGCCCGCGCCTGGGCGTCATCGGCGAGCTCCGGATTCCGGCCAGCGACCTGGCGCTCGCCTTCGTCCCCATGGTCGCCGCGCTCGTCCTGACCACTCGCTCGGAAGGCTGGCGCGCGGCGGCGGACCTCCTGCGCCGGGCCTTCGACCCCACGTCCCTGCGCGGCCGCTGGCTGGCGGCGACGCTGCTGCTCGCGCCGGCGATCTACTTGGCCGTCTGGCTGGTCATGCAGGCCGCGGGCCACGGCGGCGTCCCGGCCCGGCTCGGCCCGGTCACCCTCCTCCTGCTGTTCGGCCTCTTCCTCGTTCTGGCGGCGGGCGAGGAGGTGGGCTGGATGGGCTATGCCTTCGATCCCTTGCAACGGCGATGGGGCGCGGTCGGCGCGAGCCTCGTGCTGGCGGTTCCCTGGTGGGTCGGGCATCTGCCGTCGATGCGGGCCATCGGCGCGACGGCGTCGGACATGGCCTGGTGGGTGCTGGGCGCGGCCGCCCTGCGCATCCTGATCGCCTGGCTCTACAACAACGGCGGCGGGACCCTGTTCGCCGCGGTGCTGTTCCACGCCCTGCTGAACCTCGGCCGCATCGCCACCTATCCGGCGATGGGGTCACACTACGACAGCGCCTGGCAGGCGACCGGCTATGTCGTGGCGGGCGGGCTGGCGTGCGCCGCCTTGCTGCGGTCGCGGCCCTCCACCCTCACGCGCTAAAGGGCCGCGTAGGCCGCCTCGATCAGGCGGCGGGGGCGCAGGTCGCCCATCAGCGCCGTGCCCTGCTTGTTCATCACGTAGCCGCCGGCCAGCTTGCGGTCCGGGTCGGCGAAGGCGCAGCTCCCACCCCAGCCGGAATGGCCGAAGGTCCGCTCGCCCGGGCCCCAGGGCCGGTTCGGCGGATTGCGCATGAAGCCCGCGCCCCAGCTCATCACGAACGGCAGGACGAGGTCCTGGCCCCGGATGCGCTCGCGGGTCGCCTCGACGATCAGGGCCGGCGACAGGATCTGTTCGCCGTCGAGCCAGCCGTCGTTGGCCAGAGCCCCCATCAGCCGGGCCAGCGCCGGGGCCGTGGCGTAGCCGTTGGCGGACGGGACCTGGGTCTTGCGCCAGACCGCCGCCGGCACGCCGGCCACCGAGGCCCAGGGCGTCAGGAAGGCGGCGCGGGTGGCGTCGTTGACCTCGCCGAAGTTTGGAAGCGCGTTCGGCCGTTGCAGCTCGGCCAGGCGGTCGAATTCGCTCTCCGGCAGGCCGATCCAGAGGTCCAGGCCGAAGGGGGTGCGGATGTCCTCGCCCAGGGCGTCGCCCATCATCCGCCCGTCGGCGCGACGGAAGATCTCGCCCGCGAGGTAGCCGAAGGTGATCGGGTGGTAGCCGCTGGCGGTCCCCGGCGGCCACATGGGGGCCATGGCCGCCAGCTTGGCGGCGATGGCGTCCCACTCGACCCACAGGCTGGGCTCCATCGGCTCGAGGAAGCCCGGCAGGCCCGCCTGGTGGGAGAGGGCCTGCTCGACCGTGATGTCGCCCTTGCCGGCCTGCGCGAACTCGGGCCACAGGTCGGCGACCTTCTGGTCGTAGGCCAGCTTGCCGGCGTCCACCGCGCGGGCGACCAGCAGGGCGGCCAGCGCCTTGGTCGTGGAAAAGACGCAGGCCAGGGTGTTCTCCTCGAAGGCGCGCGTGCGCTTGCGGTCGGCGTGGCCCGCCCAGAGGTCCAGTACGACCTCGCCGGCCTCGACCAGGGTGAAGCGGGCGCCGAGCTCCTCGCCGGCCTCGAAGTTGGCGGCGAAGGCGTCCTTCACGGCGGCGAAGCGGGGCGGCGCTAAGCCGGAAATCTCGACCATCGCGCCTCTATAACCGCCGGGCGCGGAGCCGCGCCAGCCGTGGACGGCTACAGCCGCTGCGTCCGCACCGTCGCGCGCGGGCTGACCAGCCGGTCGGCCAGCGCCACGATGGGCAGCTCGGGCGCCTTCCACTCCATCGTCGCCTGCACGGTCTCGGCGGCGGCGCGGGCGGCGCGCTCGGCGGCGGCCAGGGGCCCCAGCCCCTCGACCAGGCCCGCGCCGAAGCTCGCGGTGACCAGGTCGCCCGTGCCGTTGGGCGCGCGCTCAAGCCGCTTGTGGGTGAACAGCACGGCCTCGTCGGCGGTGACGTAGAGCAGGCCGATCTCCCCCCCGCCCGCCGGGACCGAGGTCACCAGGGCGGGCCGGCCCAGCGCCCGGGCGGCGTCGCGGGCGCCGGCGGCGTCGGTCAGGGTCCGGCCGGTCAGATAGCCCAGCTCCCAGAGATTGGGGGTGATCCAGTCGGCCTGGGGCGCGAGGCGGGCGGCGATCACCTCGGCCACCTCGGGCTTCACGTAGAGGCCCTTGGGCTCGTCGCCCATGACGGGATCGACCACCACCACCGGCCGGTCGGCGTAGGCGCCGTCGCGGTTGGCGGCCCGCACCCGCTCCAGCACGCCCGCGGCGATGTCCACCTGGGCAGGCGAGGAGAAGTGGCCGGTGATGATCAGGTCCACGAGGCCGAAGATGGCGTCGGCCTCGATGTCGGCCAGGACGCGCGACAGCACGTCGGGCGTCGTCACCTCGCCCTGGCCGCCCTTGGCCGGGCTGCGGCCGAACATGACCGTGGGGGCCAGCACCGGATCGATCTTGTGGGCGGCCAGCACGTACTGCTGGGCCCCGCCGCCGATCCGGCTCGCGGCCACGAACGAGGAGATGATGAGGGCTAAAGGCACAGCTCGACCATTAGCCCCCATTTGGCTTTCCGGAAAATTAGTACCGGTAGTGCTCGGGCTTGAACGGGCCTTCCGGCTTCACGCCGATGTAGTCCGCCTGCTCCTTGGAGAGCTTGGTGAGCTTGGCCCCCAGTTTCTCGAGGTGGAGCATGGCCACCTTCTCATCCAGGTGCTTGGGCAGGGTGTAGACGCGCTTGTCGTACTTCGCGCCGTTCACCCACAGCTCGATCTGGGCCAGGGTCTGGTTGGTGAAGGACGCGCTCATCACGAAGGACGGGTGGCCCGTGGCGTTGCCCAGGTTCACCAGGCGGCCTTCGGACAGGACGATGATCTTCTTGCCGTCCGGGAACTCCACGTGGTGGACCTGCGGCTTGATCTCGTCCCACTTGAAGTTGCGCAGGCCGGCGATCTGAATTTCGGAGTCGAAGTGGCCGATGTTGGCCACGATGGCGTTGTTCTTCATCCGCCGCATGTGGTCGACGGTGAGCACGTCCTTGTTGCCGGTTGCGGTGACGAAGATGTCAGCCTTGTCGGCCACGTCCTCGACGGTGACCACCTCATAGCCTTCCATCGCCGCCTGCAGGGCGCAGATCGGGTCGACCTCGGTGACCATGACGCGGGCGCCGCCGTTGCGCAGCGAGGCGGCCGAGCCCTTGCCCACGTCGCCGTAGCCCATGACCACCGCCGTCTTGCCGGCCAGCATGACGTCGGTGCCGCGGCGGATGGCGTCCACCAGGCTCTCGCGGCAGCCGTAGAGGTTGTCGAACTTCGACTTGGTCACGCTGTCGTTGACGTTGATGGCGGGGAACGGCAGCTCGCCCTTCTCGGCCATCTGATAGAGGCGGTGCACGCCCGTGGTGGTCTCTTCCGAAACGCCCTTGATGGCCGCCCGGATGGCCGAATAGAAGCCCGGCTTCTCCTTCAGGTAGCGCTTCATCACCGTGTAGAGCGCTTCCTCTTCCTCGTTCTGCGGACTGTTCAGGATCGAGGGATCGGCCTCGGCCTTGGGGCCCAGCACGCAGAGCAGGGTGGCGTCGCCGCCGTCGTCCAGGATCATGTTCGGATAGCCGCCGTCGGCCCATTCGAAGATCCGGTGGGCGTATTCCCAGTACTCGACCAGGGTCTCGCCCTTGATGGCGAACACCGGCGTGCCCTTCACCGCGATGGCGGCGGCCGCGTGGTCCTGGGTGGAGAAGATGTTGCACGAGGCCCAGCGCACCTCGGCGCCCAGGGCCTGCAGGGTCTCGATCAGCACGGCGGTCTGGATGGTCATGTGCAGGGAGCCCGCCACCCTGGCGCCCTTCAGGGGCTGGGCCTTGGCGAACTCGGCGCGCACCGCCATCAGGCCCGGCATCTCGGTCTCGGCGATCTCGATCTCCTTGCGGCCCCAGTCGGCGAGCGAGATGTCCTTCACGACGTAGTCGGTCATGGTGTCCTCAGAAGGGAATTCGTTGCCCGGCTCTATAGCCGCGGGCGCGCACAGTCGCAACGATCATATAAAGAAATCTTTATGTGATTAGCGCCAGAAGGGCTGGGCGGCGAGCAGGCGGTCGAGGGCCTTGCCCGCGGCGGCCAGGCGCGCGGGACCGTCCGCCGAGCGGAGGCCCACCAGTTCGCCCGCGGCGAAGGCGGCGGCGGGATCGAGGTCCAGCCCCGCGAGGAGCGGCCCCACGACGGCGGCGTCGTTGAGGGCGCCAAGCTCGTCCTGCACCGTCTTCAGGCGGGCGATGAACGCCGCCGCCCGCTTGGCGGCGAATAGGCTGGCGAAGGCCTCGGCGGCGTAGCGCAGCTTCTTGGCCTCGATGCGCAGCGCATGGCGATGGGCGTCGTCGGCCCCTTCGAACCCCTTGGCCTTGCGGCGCAGGCGCTTGAGCCGGCGCTCCAGCGCGTCGGCGGCGAAGGCGCGGGCCGGCCGGTCGCGGTCCTTGCGGCGCGCCGGGTCGGAGAGCCAGTCCCCGGTCTCCACCCAGGCGGTGGCGCCGAGCAGGAAGGCCCGGAACCGCTCGGACGAGGCGGCGAAGGCGGCCTCGGCGGCGGCGGGTCCCCGCGCCTCGGCCGCGGCGGCGAGCAGGGCGGGCAGGCCTTCGGGCGCGGGCTTGAGCGCCTCGGCCCAGCGCGGCGCCTCCTCGGCGAAGACATCCAGTTCCCGGGCGAGGTCGCAGGCCTTGGCCAGCCAGCGGAGTTCGCCCTTCACCCCGTCCGCCCGGCCGTCGCCGACGACGGGGGCGAAGGTGGAGATCAGGCTGCGCAGGCGGCGCGCGGCCACCCGGAGCTGGTGGATGGCCTCTGGCGCGGGGGCCTCGCGCAAGGCCTGGGCGCTGCCGGCCATGTGGGCCAGCGCATTGCGGGCGGCGGCCTGGAAGGCCTCGGCGGCGGTGGCCTCAGGCTTCAGCACCACCTCCTCCCGCCGGCGGGCCTGGGGCCGGGAGCCGGCGGTGAGCGCCTGGCCCTGCGCCGCCTTGCCGTCGAAGGAGAGGTAGAGCGGCGCGGCGGACGACAGCTCGCGCGCCAGGTCGAACAGGGCCTTCGGCTCGCCCGCCTTCAGCTCCAGCTCCACCTCGCAGATCGGGCTCGTGCGGTCGCCGCCGCGCACCTCGCCCTGGTCGAGCGCGAGCTCGATCTGAGCGCCGCCGTAGCGGATCAGCCGCTGGCGGCGCTGGACGCGGACGTGGAACGCCGGCTGGAGGGCCGCGGCGCCCTCGGGCGGCAGGAGTTCGCGCAAGGGACCGAGGTCGGGATCGGGCCGCAGGTCCTCCACCGGCCGCTCGTGCTCCTCGCGGGCCAGGCCCTTGCCCCGCTTCAGCGTCTGCACCCGCTTGCCGCCGCTCTCGCGCACGCGGAGCGACGCGCCGGCCTTCTCCAGGGCCCGGTCGGGGGTGTCGAAATAGACGCTGATGAGCTCGCGGGTCTCGTCGTCGCCCGGCGGCGCGGCGGCGAGGACGGCGGCGAGGTCCTGCGGCGCGCACAGGAACTTCAGTTCGATCTCGCGATCCGCCTGGCTCATGCCGCCTCGCGGTTGCTGCCCCTAGGGACACCACTGTAAGGGCGGTTCTCCCCGGCTTCGGAGACAACCTCATGAACGCTCACGTCCGCCCTGTCGACCCTGCACAGCCGCGCCACGACTGGACGCTGGAGGAGGTGGAGGCGCTGTTCGAGCTGCCGTTCACCGAGCTGGTCTTTCGGGCCGCCGAGGTCCACCGGCGCTGGTTCGACCCCACCGAGCTGCAGCTCTCCCAGCTCCTGTCGGTGAAGACCGGCGGCTGCCCCGAGGATTGCGGCTACTGCGCCCAGTCGCAGAAGTTCAAGACCGGCGTCGGCGCAGGCAAGCTGATGGACGCCGAGACGGTGATCGCCGCCGCGGCCGAGGCCAAGGCCGGCGGGGCCCAGCGATTCTGCATGGGCGCCGCCTGGCGCGACCTGAAGGACCGCGACCTGCCCAAGGTCTCGGCCATGATCTCGGGCGTGAAGGCGCTGGGCCTGGAGACCTGCGCCACGTTCGGCATGCTGAGCCCCGAACAGGCCAGGGCGCTGAAGGCGGCCGGCCTCGACTACTACAACCACAACCTCGACACCGGGCCGGACTATTACGACAAGGTGGTCACCACCCGGACCTACCAGGACCGGCTCGACACCCTGGCCGCCGTCCGCGACGCCGGCATGTCCACCTGCTGCGGCGGCATCGTCGGCATGGGTGAGACGCGGCGCGACCGGGCGGGCCTGCTGCACCAGCTCGCCACCCTGCCGGCGCACCCCGACAGCCTGCCGATCAACGACCTGATGCCGATTCCGGGCACGCCCCTGGGCGGGTCCAAGGCCGTCGATCCCCTGGAGTTCGTGCGCATGATCGCGGTCGCCCGGATCGTCTGCCCGAAGGCCATGGTCCGCATCGCCGCCGGCCGCGAGCACATGACCAAGGAACTGCAGGCCCTGTGCTTCCTGGCGGGCGCCAACTCGATCTTCGTCGGCGCGCGGCTGCTGACCACCGACAACCCCGAGAGGAGCGCCGACGAGGCCCTGCTCGCCGACCTGAAGATGAAGCCGATGGCCGTGGCCTGAACGGGGGGGAAACTGCCGCCCCGGCGGCAGTTTCTTCACCATCGGACGCGGTCCCGTTCGCCAAGCCGCTGAAAGGCCGCGGGATTTCCGCGGCATGCGTCTTGCGCGGGCAGGGACATGCAAGTCCCCTCCACGACCTCCGCCTACGTCCCGCCCGCGACCGGCTTCAGCGGCTTCGCCGCCAAGCCCGTCGAGCGCAGCGCCGCGGCCACCGAGTTCCTGGACTACGCCCAGAAGACCGCCGCCGAGCACATGCGCGAGCAGATGCTCCGAGCCCTCGGCGTCACGGAAGAAGAGCTGAAGGCCATGAGCCCCGAGGAGCGCGCCAAGATCGAGGAGAAGATCCGCGAGATGATTCAGCAGAAGGTCCGCGAGGACACCGAGGAGAAGACCGGCGTCCTCGTCGACGTCAGGGCCTGACGCTCTCCCTGATCGCCCGCGTCAGCAGCGCCAGCCCGGCGTTCGACGCCAAGAACGGCGGCGTCAGCTAGACCACCCGCCCCATCGGCCCGATCCAGGCGCCGGCCTCGAACAGGTCAAGAGGACGGGCGGCGAGGCCTGGGCCAAAGCACTGCTCCACCGATATCCTGTCGGCGCCGGCCTAGCTGAAACGTCATGCGGGCCCTATCTCGGAGGGCTCTGGAGGGGACGTTGCAACCGATCATATCCATCAAGGGTCTGTCGAAGACCTACGCCGGTGGCTTCCAGGCCCTCAAGGACATGAACCTCGACATCCGACGCGGCGAGATCTTCGCCCTGCTGGGACCCAACGGCGCGGGCAAGACCACCCTGATCGGGATCGTCTGCGGCCTGGTGCGGGCGACGGCGGGCCAGGTGACGGCGGACGGCCACGACATCCGCAAGGATTACCGCGCCGCCCGGGCCAAGATCGGCCTGGTGCCCCAGGAACTGTCCACCGACGCCTTCGAAAAGGTGTGGGACACGGTCAGGTTCAGCCGGGGCCTGTTCGGCAAGCCGCCCAACGACGCCCACCTGGAGAAGGTGCTGAGGGACCTCTCCCTCTGGGACAAGAAGGACGCCAAGATCATGGCGCTCTCGGGCGGCATGAAGCGGCGGGTGATGATCGCCAAGGCGCTCAGCCACGAGCCCTCGATTCTGTTCCTGGACGAGCCCACCGCCGGCGTCGACGTCGAGCTGCGGCGCGAGATGTGGGAAATGGTGCGGCTGCTGCGCGAGAGCGGCGTCACCGTCATCCTGACCACCCACTACATCGAGGAAGCCGAGGAGATGGCCGACCGGATCGGCGTGATCTCCAAGGGCGAGCTGATCGTCGTGGAGGACAAGGACGTCCTGATGCGCAAGCTCGGCAAGAAGCAGCTCACGCTGCACCTGCAGGAGCCGCTGAAGACGGTGCCGGCCGGGCTTTCGGACTACCAGCTCGACCTCGCCTCCGAGGGAACCGAGCTCGTCTACACCTTCGACGCGCAGGCGGAACGGACCGGCATCGCCGAGCTGATCAAGCGCCTGACCGAGCTGGGCGTCGACTTCAAGGATCTGCGCACGCAGGAAAGCTCCCTGGAGGAGATCTTCGTGAGCCTGGTCAGGAGCCGCGCATGAACCTCCACGCCGTCAAGGCCATCTACCAGTTCGAAATGCACCGCTGGTTCCGGACCATCGTCCAGAGCCTGGCGGCGCCGGTGATCACCACCTCGCTCTACTTCATCGTCTTCGGGGCGGCGATCGGGCGGCGGATGCCCGAGATCGACGGCGTCAGCTACGGCGCCTTCATCATCCCGGGCCTGATCATGCTGTCGATCCTGACCGAGAGCATCTCCAACGGATCGTTCGGCATCTACATGCCGAAGTTCGCCGGCACCATCTACGAAGTCCTCTCGGCGCCCGTGTCGGTGGGCGAGATCGTGCTGGGCTACGTGGGCGCGGCGGCCACCAAGTCGGTGGTCCTGGGCCTGATCATCCTGGCGACCGCGCGGCTGTTCGTGGACTTCCAGATATCTCACCCGCTGGTGATGCTGGCCTTCCTGGTGCTGACCAGCGTGACCTTCAGCCTGTTCGGCTTCCTCACCGGAATCTGGGCCGACGGGTGGGAGAAGCTGTCGATCATCCCGATCCTGGTGGTCACGCCGCTGACCTTCCTGGGCGGCAGCTTCTATTCCATCGACATGCTGCCGGACTTCTGGCGCAACGTCGCCCTGGCGAACCCGGTGGTCTATCTGGTCAGCGGCTTCCGTTGGGCGTTCTACGGCGTCTCGGACGTGGGCGTGGGCGTCAGCCTGGGCATGACCTTCGTCTTCCTGACCCTTTGCCTCGCGGCGGTGACCTGGATCTTCAAGACGGGCTGGCGACTGAAGAGTTGATCCTTCGATATTGAAGCAATATCGAGGGGCCTACTCCTCCTCGTCGAACCGCGCGGCAACCAGCTCGGCCAGGGCGGCCACCGCCGGTTCGGCCTCGGGGCCCTCGGCCTCGATCTCGATGCAGCAGCCGGGGGCGGCGGCCAGCATCATCAGGCCCATGATGGAGCGGGCGTCGACGGTCTGGCCGTCCTTGGAGACCCGCACCTCGGCGTCGAAGCCGGCGGCGGTCTTCACGAACTTCGCCGACGCACGAGCGTGCAAGCCCCGCTTGTTGACGATCTCGACGGTGCGGGAGGCGACGGTCTCGCTCAGCTCACTTCTCTCCGGCCAGGACATAGGAGGCGACCGAGATGTACTTTCGCCCAGCTTCCTGCGCCGCGGCAACCGAGTCTTCCAGGCTGTAGCGGGTGCGCACGCTGGCGAGCTTGATGAGCATGGGCAGGTTGAGGCCGGCGATCACCTCGGCCCTGGTCTGCTCCATGACCGAAATGGCCAGATTGGACGGCGTGCCGCCGAACATGTCGGTGAGCAGGATGACGCCCTGACCCGTGTCCACGCGCCCGCAGGCGTCGAGGATGTCCTTGCGGCGGCGCTCCATGTCGTCCTCGGGGCCGATGCAGATGGCCTCGACGGCCGCCTGCGGCCCGACCACGTGCTCCATGGCGAAGACGAACTCTTCCGCCAATCGGCCATGCGTGACGATCACGAGCCCGATCATGCCATTTGTTCCAAAGGGTATCCCCAACCCGATGGCGCCATCGCCGGGCGCGAGCGGAGCTAAATACGCCGGTTGTGCGCCGCGTCAAAGGCCGCAAGCGCGCGGCCGAGTTTCGCAGGCGCCGACTGTTCGAACCCCTCGGTAGTAAGCGCCGGGACGCTCAGCCCCAGGATGTGTTCATGGACCGGGTCGGGGATACGTTCGGGGATCCCCAACCGGACGACCAGGCCCACCTCGGCCAGGGGAAGGGCCTGCGCCCGGAGCACGTCGAGCCCCCGGACCTCGATCAGGCCGTGCAGCGTGTCGGGCGCACGGCCGAACAGCCGCCCGCCCGAGGCCCATAGCAGCACCCGGTCGTCGGCGACCAGCCGGAAGCCCTGGTCGATCGCCCGCAGCGCCAGATCGCTCTTGCCCGCCCCGGACGGCCCTTCGATGAGCGCGCCCAGCCAGCGGCCGCCGACGCGGCGGGCGATCAGGCCCGCATGGCGGATCACAGCACGGCCTCGGGAATGGAGAGGGTGAAGGTCGCGCCGAGCACGCGGCCCTCGGCGTCCGTCCGGTTCTCGGCCCGCAACGTCCCTCCGTGAGCCTCGGCGATTTGCCGGGCGATGGAAAGGCCCAGGCCGGAGTTTCCGCCGAAGGCCGCGCCCTTGGGTCGCGAGGTGTAGAAGCGCTCGAAGACCGTCTCCAGGTTCTCAGGGGGAATGCCGGGGCCGTTGTCGGAGACCCGCGACACGACCTGCCCCCTCTCCCGCCCCAGCGCGACCGTGACCGCGTCGCCCGGCGGGCTGAACGAGCGGGCGTTGTCGATGAGGTTGCGGAAGATCTGGCCCAGCGGCCCCTCCCGGCCCATGACCTTCAAGGGCTCCCCGCCCGGAGCCCGCTCCAGCCGCACGGTCACCTCGCCCGGCTTGGCGGTGGCCTGGTAGAGGGCCACGATCTCGCCCACCAGCCGCTCCAGGTCGACCATCCGCGGCTGGTCGCGCGACAGCTCGGCGTCGAGGCGCGAGGCGTTGGAGATGTCGGTGACCAACCGGTCCAGGCGCTGCACGTCGTTCTTCAGGATGCCCAGCAGCCGCTCGCGGGCGGCGGGGTCCTTCACCAGGTCCAGGGTCTCGACCGCCGAGCGCAGGGAGGTCAGCGGGTTGCGGATCTCGTGGGCCACGTCGGCGGCGAAGGCCTCGATGGCGTCCATCCGTTCGGACAGCGAATGGGTCATGTCCTCCAGGCTGCGGGTCAGGTCGCCGATCTCGTCGTCCCGCCTGGCGAGGTCCGGCAGCGAGATGGCCCGGGCGCGGGCCTGACGCACCCGGTCGGCGGCGCGGGCCAGCCGGCGCACCGGCTGGGCCACCAGAACGTTGAGCAGGAGGATGGAGGCCAGGTTCACCGCGATGGCGATGAGGATGAACGGGGCCAGGGCATAGCGTTCCCGGGCGATGATCTCGTCCACGTCGCTGGCTTCCAGGGTGATGACCCCCAGGACGGCCCGGACATGGCGGATCGGGACCGAGACCGACACCACCCGGTCGCCCTCCGGCCCACGGCGCATGCCGGCCCATTTGCGGCCCTTCAGCGCCTCGCCGACCTCGAAGCCCAGCGCCTTCTCCGCCTGGGCCACGGTGGACGCGGCCGTGTGGGGCATGAAGTCGAGCCGCATGCCGCCGTCCTCGCGCGGGCGGGCCGGCGGCAGCTCGCGGGTCTCCACGCGGTCGGCCACGAGGTCGCTGTCGGCCACGAGCCGCCCGTTGGCGTCGAAGAGGCGGGCGCGCTGGGTGGTTGGGCTCTTGAACGTCTGCAGGATGTCAGCCGCCAGCGCGGCGTCCATCTCCGGCTCCGGCTCGCCCACGGTGGCCGCGCGGTTGATGATGTCGGCGATCAGCTCGCCCTGGGTGGACAGGCTGTCGATGCGCGCGTTGACGAGTCCCCGGCGCAGCTCGTTCAGCACGAGCGCCCCGGAGATCAGGATCACCAGGCCCAGCAGGTTCAGCGCGACGATCAGCCGGCCGAGCTTGGAGCCCGGAAGCCAGCGGAATCCCGACGGCCGGGGCGCCCGCTCAGGTTTCCCGATATCGGTAGCCGACGCCATAGAGGGTTTCGATCGCGTCGAAATCGGGGTCGACCTCGCGGAACTTCTTGCGCATGCGCTTGATGTGGCTGTCGATCGTGCGGTCGTCGACATAGACCTGATCTTCGTAGGCCGCGTCCATGAGGTTGTCGCGGCTCTTCACGAAGCCCGGGCGCTGGGCCAGCGACTGCAGCAGCAGGAATTCGGTGACGGTGAGCTTCACCGGCTTGCCGTCCCACAGGCAGTCGTGACGGGCGGGGTCCAGCGTGAGCTTGCCCCGCTTGATGGCCCGCGCGCTGGCCTCGGCCGCGGCGGCGGGGCCCCCGGCGGCGTCTTCCTCGCCCCGTCCGGCGCGGCGGAGCACCGCCTTCACCCGCTCGATCAGCAGGCGCTGGCTGAACGGCTTGTGGATGTAGTCGTCCGCGCCGAGGTTGAAGCCCAGGATCTCGTCGATCTCCTCGTCCTTCGAGGTGAGGATGATGACCGGCACCTCCGAGGTCCGGCGCAGGCGGCGCAGCACCTCCATACCGTCCATGCGCGGCATCTTCACGTCCAGGATCGCCAGGTCCGGCGGATCGTTCTCCAGCGCCGCGAGACCGGCCGCGCCGTCGTAATAGGCCTTCACGGCGTGGCCGTGGCTCTCGAGAGCCAGGCTGACGGAGGTGACGATGTTCTCGTCGTCATCCACCAGGGTGATCTTGGCCATGTGAGGTCGAGGTCTCCTTGTCCAGGGATCTGCAAGCTATTGACCATTCACCGTGGCCTCAATGGGGCCGCGTGCGAGGTCGTCGCCAAGTCAACGCGCTCTTAAGCTTGATGGGAGAACGTGCAGGCGTCCGGGGGGATGCTGGCATGGATGGCTACAGCGTGCATTTCGAAGTGTTCGTCCGGAAGACCTCCGGCGCCTCCTGGACGCTGGAGATGGCGAGCGAGAACCGCGTGGCCGCGATTCAGACCGCCGAGGACCTCTTCAACGAGGGCCGGGTGGCCGCCGTCAAGGTGACCAAGGAGACGCTGGACGAGGAGTCCCGGGAGTTCCAGACCGTCACCATCCTGAAGCTGGGCGTCGAGGAGATCGCCCGCAAGCCCAAGGCCCAGGCCGACGTCCAGCCCCTCTGCGTCACGCCGCAGGATCTCTACACCATCCACGCGCGGGAGCGGATCGGGCGGCTGCTGGAAGCCTGGCTGGACCGCAACCACGCCACGGCCTTCGAGCTGTTGCACCGGCCAGACCTCGTGGAGAAGCTGGAAGCCTCGGGCTTCGAACTGCAGCACGCCATCCAGAAGGTCGCCGTCCCCGAGGCCCACGCCAGGGGCATGACCGTCCACGAGCTGATGCGGGTATTCCATACCCTGGTCGACCGCGCCATCGACCGGCTGATGAAGGACTTCAAGCGCGGCGTCCTGCCCGATGTCGACGCCGAGGGCTTCGCCGCGGCCGCCGAGCGCGTATCCAAGGACCCCGAGCGCGGCTTCCTGCTGGGCGCGGGCGTGGCGGCCTCCATCGCGCCCGCCCAGACCTGGTCCGAGAAGGTGCTGCGCCTGCTCGACCTGGCGGACGCCGCCCCCAAGGCCCACGCCGCCCGGGCCTTCGCGCTCAACGCCCTCGAACAGCCCCTGGCCGAGATCCTGGAATCCAAGCCGGGCCTGGGCGACCTGATCGGCAAGGGCCTGGACCTGGGCGCGGGCCTGGCGGCCATGACCCGGCTCGCGGCCTATGAGGCCGTCGAGTCCCTGGTCGGCATCGAGCCTTCGGTCGCCAAGGTTATGCCCCAGCTCGCGCCGCCGGCCCAGCGGCTGGCCAAGTGGCTCGCCACCGAGGACTTCGTCGAGGTCCGCACGGCGCTGGGCAAGCGCATCCTGCGCGAACTCAACGGCCCGCGCCGCCTGAAACCGGGCGACGCCGAGGCCGAGATCGACGTCCTGCGCGCGCTCGCCATGTCGCTGACCGCCGCCTCCGGCAAGCTGCTGCCCCTCGAGGACGTCCAGGCGGCGTTCTCGGCCCGCTCCAAGATGCTGGTGACCGGCGATTTCGTGGAGGCCTACCTCGGCCAGGGAAAGACTTCTTTCGAGGAGGTCGAGGCCCTGGTCTGGCTCACCGAGAACATCATCGGCGCCGCCAACAAGCGCCAGGCCGGACGCTGGCTGAAGGCGGTGGTGAATTCGCTGCGGTTCGAGAAGGAAGCCCGCAGCCTCGACAACGAAAGCGCGCCCCAGCGGCTGGCCCAGCTCGCCGCGCTGCAGCGCGCCGTCGCCCGCTGCGGCCTCGTCGAGGAGGACTTCGTCCCCATCCAGACCAAGCTCGGCGACCTGGGCGGGCTGATCGAGGCCGAGGCGAAGGTGGCTGCCGGCGTCGCCAGGGCCAACGCCCCTGCCGTCCAGCGCCTGACCGTCCTGCTGAAGCTCGCCTGCGGCGACTCCGCCCCCCTCGGCCCGGCCGCCAACCGGGCCAAGGCCGAGGCCCTGAAGCTGGTGCGGCACGATTCCACGCGCAGCGAGCTCGCCGCGGCGCCCGACCAGGTGGACCTGGTGCGCGACCTCATCCAACAGGCGGGGCTGGCCGCCTAGAGCCCCAAGGCGGCCTTCAGCGCGTCCGCGACCCGCCCCACGTCCGCGTCCTCCATGCCCGGATAGAGCGGCAGCGAGAGGCAGCGCGCATACCAGGCTTCGGCGCCCGGCAGGACGAGTTCGCCGTAGCGCTCGCGGTAGTAGGGTTGCCGGTTGACCGGGATGTAGTGGACCTGGCTGCCGACCCCCCGGGCGCGCAGGGCCTCGACCACCTCGAGCCGCGTGCGGCCAACGGCCTCGAAGTCGATCAGCACGGTCATCAGGTGCAGGACCGGATCGCTCCAGGGCGGCTGGGCGGCGGGCCTCACGGCCGGGGCCAGGGGGGCCAGGACCTCGCGGTAGCGCGCGGCGAGCAGGCGGCGGCGGGCGGCGAAGCGCGGCAACTTGGCAAGCTGCGACAGGCCCAGGGCGCAGAGGACGTCGGGCAGGCGATAGTTGAAGCCCGGCTCCGGCATCTCGTACCACCACGGCTCGCGGCCCTGGGGCCGGACCATGCCGTGGCTGCGCATCGTCCGGAGGCGCTCGGCCAGCCGATCGTCGTTGGTCGTGACCATGCCGCCCTCGCCGGTGGCGATGGTCTTCACCGGATGGAACGAGAAGGTGGCCATGGCGGAATGTCGCACATCGCCGACCATCTCCGTCACATTGCCAAATCTCATCGCCGTTCCGAGGGCGTGTGGAGCGTCTTCGACGAGGACCGCCCCGGCGTCGCGCGCCAGGCCTTCCAGGCCGGGGAGGTCGACGGCGTCGCCCCGCAGGTGCACCGGCAGGACCGCGCGCAGCCGGCGGCCCTCCAGCCGCGTCAGCGCCTCGGAAAGGCTGTCCGGCGTCATCAGGCCGCTCGCCGGGTCGACGTCGGCGAACACCACCTCGGCGCCCACGTAGCGGGCGCAGTTGGCGGTCGCCAGGAAGGTGATGGCCGGCGCGATCACCGCCTCGCCCGGCTGGACCTCCAGGGCCAGCATGGCCAGGTGCAGGGCCGCTGTGCCGTTGGCGCAGGCCACGGCGTGCCGCGCGCCCACCGTCTCGGCGAAGGCCAGCTCGAAGCGCTCGACCAGCGGCCCCGTCGTCAGGAAGTCGGCCTTCAGCGCCTCGGCGACCGCGGTGATGTCGTCGTCCTCGATGGTCTGGCGGCCGTAGGGGAGGACCGGCCCGGGCATCAGTCCGTGGCCCGGCGCCGCCGTTTCGGCGCGCCCGTCTCGAGCATGGCGAGGAAGGCCTCCGCCGCCAGCCAGTCGTCGTTGGTGTCCGAGGCGTAGGAGAAGCCCTCCGGGACCTGGCCGCCATCCAGCGGGGCCCGGGTGTATTCGGCGAAGGCCGGCTCGATCACATAGCGGTCGCCGAGGTCCACCGTGGTCCGCGCGTCGTCCGACGAGATCATCATCTCGTGCAGCTTCTCGCCCGGGCGGATGCCGATGATCCTGGTCGGCAGGCGGGGCGCCATGGCGGCTGCGATGTCGACGATCTTCATCGAGGGGATCTTGGGCACGAAGATCTCGCCGCCGCGCATCATGGCCAGCGACGAGAGGACGAAGTCCACCCCCTCGTCCAGGGTGATCAGGAACCGCGTCATCCGCGGGTCGGTGATCGGCAGCTCCTTCGCGCCCCCGGCGATCAGCCGCTGGAAGAAGGGCGCGACCGAGCCGCGCGAGCCCACCACATTGCCGTAGCGCACGACGGCGAAGCGAGTGCCGATGTCGCCCGACAGGTTGTTGGCCGCCACGAAGGTCTTGTCCGAGGCGAGCTTGGTCGCCCCGTAGAGGTTGATCGGGTTGCAGGCCTTGTCGGTGGACAGCGCCACCACGCGCTTCACCCGGTTGGAGAGGCAGGCCCAGACCACGTTCTCGGCCCCGAGCACGTTGGTGTGGATGCATTCCGAGGGATTGTATTCGGCGGCCGGCACCTGCTTCAGCGCCGCGGCGTGGATCACGATGTCGACGCCGCGGACCGCCAGGCTGAGGCGTTCGCGGTCGCGCACGTCGCCCAGGAAAAAACGCATCCGCGCGAGCGCCTCGGCCGGGAACCGCTCGGCCAGGTCGATCTGCATCTCGTGCTGCTTCAGCTCGTCGCGCGAATAGACGATCAGCTTCCGCGGCCTCGCCCGCTCCAGCACGGTCTCGATGAATCGCCGGCCGAACGAGCCGGTGCCGCCCGTGACGAGGATGACCTTGCCGTCGAGGTCCAGGGAGGTCGGCGCAAATCGGCCCAAGCGGCGCTCCGATCACGGTGGCGAATCGTCTCAAGCGGCACTGTCGGAGGCGGCGCGTAAATGGACCGCTAACCATAGGCGGGGCTTCATCCGTCCCATGGACCGCCGCCGCCTCGCAGGCCTGATCGCGATCGCCGCCGCCCTGCCGGGCGTCGCGGCGGCCTCGGGAAAGGCCGAGAACGCGCCGAGGCGCTCGCCCTATCTGCAGATCCAGACCCTGCTCGGCACGACCATGCGGGCCGACGGCCGGCGGGGGTCGCTGACCGTCGAATGCGGCCTCGACATCCCCGACCCGGCCCTGCGGGAGCGGGCCGAGCAGTCCATCCCCCGCCTGCGCTCCGCCTACGCCTCGACGGTCCAGGCCTATGCGGCGGGCCTGCCCTCGGGAACCGCGCCCAACGCCGACTTCATCGCCCGCGCGTTGCAGCAGCAGACCGATCGGGTGCTGGGCCGGCAGGGCGCCCGGCTGCTCCTGGGCGCCATCCTCGTGAACTAGGGGCCCGGCCCCGCCTCACATCGCGCTGATGCCGCCGTCCAGCTTCAGCTCGGCGCCGGTCATGAACCGGCTCTCGTCGGACGCCAGGTAGAGCACGGCGTTGGCGATGTCGTCCGGCGCGCCGATCCGGCCCAGCGGCACCTGGCGGGCCAGCTTGGCCTCGGCCTCCTCCTTGCCGAACATCTGACGCAGCGGGTCGAGGATCGGGGTGTCGATGAAGGTCGGATGGATGGAGTTCGAGCGGACGTCCAGCTTCTGCTTGGCGCAGTGGAGCGCGATGCCCTTCGACAGCAGCCAGACCGCCGACTTCGACGCGTTGTAGGCCGGCGTGTTGTGGGCGGCGATCAGGCCCGCGATCGAGGAGATGTTGACGATCGAGCCCGGCTGGTTCTGGCGCAGGTACTTCAGCGCGTGCTTGGTCCCGAGGAACACCGAATCCACGTTCACGCTCATGACGAGCTTCCAGTCCTCGTAGCTCAGCTCCTCGATGTTGCCGCCCCGGCTGATGCCGGCGTTGTTCACCAGCACCGAGATCCCGCCCATGGCCGCGTCGGCCTCCTCGAGGGCGAAGATCCACTGCTCCTCCTTGGTGACGTCCAGGGGGAAGGCGAAGGCGGTCCCCGCGCCGTGGGTGGCGTCGATCTCGGCGGCGACGGCCTTGGCGCCCGCGAGATTGATGTCGGCCAGGGCGACCTTGGCGCCTTCCGACGCCAGCTTCCGGGCGAACGCCGCGCCAAGCCCTTGCGCCGCCCCGGTGATGAAGGCCTTCTTGCCCGCGACCCGTCCCGCCATCGTGTCCTCCCTTACTTCGCGATCTCGTCCATGAACCGGGCCAGCGTCACGTCCAGCTCGGTCACGCCGTCGGCGTCGTGGGTGGTCAGCACCACCTCCACCCGGTTGTAGACGTTGGACCACTCCGGATGGTGGTCGAGCTGGTCGGCCTTGATCGCCACCCGCGTCATGAAGCCGAAGGCCTCGTTGAAGTCCTTGAACCGGAAGGTCCTGGCGATGGCGTCGCGGTCGCCCTCGGCCTTGGCCCAGCCGGAGAGGCGGGCGATCGCCGCGTCGGCGCCGATCCGGGCCGGGCGGGTCATCGCGGGAACTCCAGGCCGGTGAGCGCCGAGAGCTCGGCCAGCGCCTGGTCCTCGCCCACCACCTTGATCGCTTTCATGCCGAGCTCCGCGGCCGGCTTGCAGTTGATGCCCAGGTCGTCGAGGTAGATGCAGGCCTGCGGCTTCACGGCCAGGAGGTCGCACATCATCAGGTAGATCTTCGGGTCGGGCTTGCGGACCCCGGCCTTGGAGCTTTCGATGATCGCGTCGAACAGCGGCATCACCTGGCCCATGGCGCCGGCGGCGCGCTGGATCTCGTTCTGGCCGGGACTGTGCATCGAGACCACGTTGTTGGTGATGCAGCCCACCTTGTAGCGCGCCTTGCAGGCCTTGAGCGCCTCGACCATGCGGGGCCGGAGCATCCCGTTCAGCAGCGGCAGCACCTCGGCCCCCGGAACGGCGTGGCCCAGGGCCGCCGACTCCTCGCGGAACAGGGCGTCGAAACGCGCGGCGTCGATCTCGTTGCGCTCGAAGAGGGCCCAGGCGTTGTCGTGGTGATTGGCGGCGTTGACCCGCCGGATGAAATCCTTGGGCAGGCCCTTCTCCGCCTCGTAGCGGTTGAACGCCTCGAACGGCGAGGAGGTGAAGACCCCGCCGAAATCCCAGATCACCGCCTCGATCGACATTCGAAACTCCGCCCTGACGGCTGAGGCTCTAGAGAGCCCGGGGCGGGCGTGCAAGGTATCGCGGATGATCCGCTTCGCCGTCTTCGGCCTGGCCTGCGCCGCCGTCCTCCACGTCTGCCTCGCGCCGACCCAGGCGCTTCCGACGGTCGACGTCTGGGACAAGGCCGAGCATGCCGTGACCTGGGCCGCGCTGACGCTCCTCGGTCTTCTCTTCTGGCCCTCGCGACCGTGGCGGGTCGCCGGATTCACCCTGGCCCTCGGCGCCGCCGTCGAAATCCTCCAGGCGACCATGGGCCTGGGACGCAAGGGAGACGCCGCCGACCTGCTGGCCGACGCCGCGGGCGTGGCCGCGGCGGCCGCGGCGATGGGGCTATTCCGCCGGCGCCGGCGGGGCCTCGGCGAGCGAGGCTGAGGACCTGGACCTCGACGCACTCGCCCTTGTTCGCCGACGGGTCTCCAGCTCGGTCCGGGTGGCCTCGTAGCTTTTCCGGTCGATGCCGTAGAGCGAATAGAAGATCGCCGCGATCGCCCCCGGAACGATGGCCGACAGGCTGTCGCAGAGCGCCAGGTTGAAGAGCACGCCCTGCGGTACGTCGGCCATGGTCCTGGCCCCCTGGGGAAAGCCGATCAGGCTGATGACCACGCCGGCCACCGCGGTGCCCACGGCCAGGTCGATCTTCCCGGCCATGTTGCGGGTCGAATAGAGGATCCCCTCCTGGCGGACGCCATACTTCAGCTCGTTCTGGTCGGCGATGTCGGCGAGCGCCGACATGGCGCTGATCTGCAGGATGCTGAGCGAACCGTACTGCACGGCGGCGAAGGCGATCAGCAGGGGCAGTAGCCCGGGGGTTTCCGGCGAGATGATCCCGAGCATGCCCAACACCAGGGGGATCGGCGGGATCAGCGCGAAGGCCAGCGCCGAGGCCATCATGGTCTTGCGCTTGTCTATCCGGCCGTGCAGCCGCGGCGCGAAGATGAAGGCCGACAGATAGCCGGCGAAGCTGCCCAGGATGAAGAACGACAGCTCGTGGCTGGAGAGGTCCCAGTAGAAGGTGAAGACGTAGAGCCGGAGCCCCTCGCGCAGGCCGATCATGAGGCCCACGAACAGGTAGGCCGCCAGCAGCCAGATGTAGTTGATGTTGGCCAGCGCCTTGCCGAAGTCGCCGAACATGCCTCGGAGGCTGAGGGCCGGCTCGTGCGGCCGCGCCTTGGGCAGATAGGGGATACGGTCGCGGGTGAGCCAGGCAGAGGCGGCCATGGCGGCGAACGACGTCAGGCCGATGGCGAGCGCGTAGCGCGGCCAGGGCTCGGGGTTCAGCAGGCCGCGCGGATAGTCGGGGGTCGCCCGGAAAAAGATCAGCGTCGCCGCCGCGAAGGTCAGCGACCCGCCGGCCCAGTTGAAGAAGCTGTAGTAGGCCATGACCTTGGAGCGCTCGGTGTAGTGGGGCGACAGCTCGCCGCCGAGCGCCAGATGCGGCACGTAGAAGAAGGTCATCGCCTGGCGCATCAGGATGACCGAGGCGCCCAGCCAGAGCAGGAGACCGGTCTGGCCGAGGCCCGCCGGGGGCGAGAAGATCGCCCAGGCGGTGAGCGACGTCGGCAGGAGGGCGGCGAAGAGGTAGGGATGGCGGCGGCCCCACCGTGACTTCGTGCGGTCCGAGATCGAGCCCACGATCGGGTCCGAAATGGCGTCGAAGACGAAGCTCGCCGAGATCGCCAGGCCCACGAGATGGGCCGGCACCCCCAGAATCTGGCTGTAGAACAGGAGCGCGAAGCTGGAGACCGAATAGAGCACGACCATCTCGGCGGTTCCGCCCAGGCCAAACGCCAGCTTGGTCTTCATCGGCAGGCGCTCGCCCGCGTCGGACCGGCTCGCCATCATCTCCTCCCGTGCGCTCTTCGGGCGCCTTCCTCCAGCAAGCCCCAAGCCCTGGAAAGCGTCAATCGCGGCGTACCGATGTTTCGAGAGTCGGGGCGAAGCCGGCCCGCGCACCGACGCCTCACATTCCCTCGAAAACCTGCTAGAGAGGGGTTCAATGCTGCGCGGGAAATCGCAGCGGCGCAAATTCATCCCCCACAGCCGAGGCGACAGAACATTCCATGCCCCGCGCGCAGCCTTCGCCCGCCGCCGGTCACAATCTCGGCGCCGAGCGCACGTTCGAGTCCCTCAGGCGCATCGACGAGCGGCTGCGGTGGCTCGCCACCTGGACGATCCACAACGCCAACCACAACCGCGAGAGCCGCGACGGGCTGAAGGTGGGCGGCCACCAGGCCAGCTGCGCCTCGATGACCACCATCCTGACGGCGCTCTACTTCCACGCGCTGAAGCCCCAGGACCGGGTGGCGGTGAAGCCGCACGCCAGCCCCGTCTTCCACGCCGCCCAGTACCTGATGGGCCGCCAGACCCGCGAGCAGCTCGAACGCTTCCGGGCCTTCGGCGGGGCCCAGTCCTATCCCTCGCGCACCAAGGACAAGGACGACGTCGACTTCTCCACCGGATCGGTGGGCCTGGGCGTGGCCGTCACCGCCTTCGCCTCGCTGATGCAGGACTACCTGAAGGGCCATGGCCTCCTGGACCCGGCGCGCGAGGGCCGCTTCGTCGCCACCCTGGGCGACGCCGAGCTCGACGAGGGCAACATCTACGAGTGCCTGATCGAGGCCTACAAGCACGACATCCGCAATGTCTGGTGGATCGTCGACTACAACCGCCAGAGCCTGGACGCGACCACCGCCGACCGGATGTTCGACCGGTTCGGCGACATCTTCGAGACCGCCGGCTGGCGGGTGGTGACGCTGAAGTGGGGCAAGGCCCAGGAACGCGCCTTCGCCCGGCCCGGCGGGCCGGCCCTGCGGGCCTGGATCGAGGCCTGTTCCAACGCCGAGTACGCCGCCCTGACCTACCAGGGCGGGGCGGCCTGGCGCGATCGGCTGACGCGCGACATCGGCCGGGAGGCGGGCGTCCGCGCCCTGCTGGAGAGCTTCGACGACCGCGAGCTGCACGGCCTGATGATCGGCCTGGGCGGCCACTGCATCGAGACCCTGGTCGAGGCCTTCGATGCTGCATCCAGGGACGACAAGCCGACCCTGTTCATCGCCTATACGGTCAAGGGCTTCGGCCTGCCGCTGCAGGGCCACAAGGACAACCACGCCGGCCTGATGACGCCGGCCCAAGTCGAGGCGCTGCGCGAGGCCATGGGCGTCCCCCCGGGCCAGGAGTGGGAGCCCTACGCGGGCCTCAGCCCCGAGGCGGCCGAAGAGCTCGCCGCCTTCGTGCGCGCGGTCCCCTTCGCCGCCGAGACGGACCGGCGCCCGCGGGCCGAGCCGATTCCTGTACCGCCCCGCGGCGAGTTCCCGCAGCCGGACGGGTCCGAGCAGTCCACCCAGGCCGCCTTCGGGCGCATCCTGCTGGACCTCGCCAAGGCCAGCGGGCCGCTGGCCGACCGGATCGTCACCACCAGTCCGGACGTGACGGTCTCCACCAACCTCGGCGGCTTCGTGAACCAGCGCGGCCTGTTCCGGAGGCGGGAGACCGCCGACGTGTTCCGCGACGCCAGGATCCCCTCGGCCCAGAAGTGGGCGGGCGGGCGCGCGGGCCAGCACGTCGAGCTGGGCATCGCCGAGCACAACCTGTTCCTGAACCTCGGCGCGTTCGGTCTGTCGGCGGCGCTGTTCGGCGAGCGGCTGCTGCCGATCGGGACCGTCTACGACCCCTTCATCAGCCGCGGCCTCGATGCCCTGAACTACGCCTGCTACCAGGACGCCCGCTTCATGCTGGTGGCCACCCCCTCGGGCCTGACGCTGGGCCCCGAGGGCGGGGCGCACCAGTCGATCTACACCCCGCTGATCGGCATCGGCCAGCCGGGGCTGACCTATTTCGAGCCGGCCTTCGTGGACGAGCTTTCCGAGGTCATGCGCTGGTCCTTCGAGCACATGCAGGCGGCGGACGGCGGCTCGGTCTATCTGCGGCTCACCACCCGCACCCTCGCCCAGGTCGAGCGCAAGGACGACGCCTGGCGCGAGCCCGCCTTGAAGGGCGCCTACTGGCTGCGCGAGCCGGCGCCGGGCTCGGACGCCGCCATCGCCTTCTGCGGCGCCGTGGCCCCCGAGGTGCTCCAGGCGGCCGAGCAGCTCGCCGAGGACATTCCGGGCCTGGGCGTGATGAACGTCGTCTCGCCGGGCCTGCTGCACCGCGACTGGATGGCCGCGCGCCGGGCCCGCTGGACGGAAGGCGGGCGCCGCGAGAGCCACGCCGAGGCCCTGCTCGGGCGCCTCGCGCCGAGCGCGGGCTTGGTCACTGTCGTCGACGGCTCGCCCGCCACGCTGTCGTGGCTGGGCGGCGTGCGCGGCATGCGCACGAGCTCCCTGGGCCTCGACGCCTTCGGCCAGGTGGGCGACCTCACCGACCTCTACCGCCACTACCGCCTCGACGTGGACGCCATCGTCGAGGCGGCGGCCGAGCTGTTCTTGTGAGGACTCCTCTCCCCCCGCACTTCGTGTCGTGGGAGAGGAGACTAGGCCGAGAGCGCCTGCTCCAGGTCGGCCATCAGGTCGTCCGCGTCCTCGACGCCGACCGACAGCCGAACCAGGCCGTCCGAGATGCCGATGCGGGCCCGCGTCTCGGCCGGGATCGAGGCGTGGGTCATGATGGCCGGGTGCTCGATCAGGCTCTCCACCCCGCCCAGGCTCTCGGCCAGGGTGAAGAGGCGGGTGCGCTCCAGGAACCGGCGGGTCCCGTCGAGGTCGCGGTCCAGCACCACCGTGATCATGCCGCCGAAGCCGTGCATCTGAGCCTTGGCCAGCGCGTGCTGCGGATGGCTCTCCAGGCCGGGGTAGATCACCTGGCCCACGTCCTTGCGCCCCTCCAGCCAGCGGGCGATGGCCAGCGCGTTGTCGCAGTGGCGCTCCATGCGCAGCGCCAGGGTCTTCGCGCCCCGGAGCGTCAGGAAGCTGTCGAACGGCGAGGCCACCGCGCCCACGGCGTTCTGCAGGAAGGTGAGCTGGTCGGCCAGCCCGGCGTTGTCGCCGACCACCAGCGCCCCGCCCACGACGTCGGAGTGGCCTCCCAGGTACTTGGTGGTCGAGTGCATCACCACGTCGAAGCCCATCTCCAGCGGGCGCTGGACGTAAGGGCTGGCGAAGGTGTTGTCGGCCGCCGCGATGATTCCCCGGCGCCGGCACAGGTCCGCGATGGCCTGCAGGTCGGCCAGCCGCAGCAGCGGATTGGTGGGCGTCTCCACCCAGACGAGCCTGGTCCTGGGCGTGATCGCGGCCTCGATGGCGGAGACGTCGGCCAGGTCCACGAAGCTGAAGGTCAGCCCCGCCGAACGCTTCTTCACCTTGTCGAACAGCCGGAACGAGCCGCCGTAGAGGTCCTCCGAGGCGATCACGTGGTCGCCGGCGTCGAGCGCCTCCAGCAGCGTGGAGATGGCCGCCAGGCCCGAGGCGAAGGCATAGCCCTTCGTCCCGCTCTCCAGGTCCGCCAGCGCGCGTTCCAGCGCGAAGCGGGTGGGGTTGTGGCTGCGCGAATATTCGAAGCCCTGGTGCACGCCGGGCGAGGCCTGGGCGTAGGTCGAGGTCGCGTAGATCGGCGTGATCACCGCGCCCGTCGAGGGGTCGTGCTCCTGGCCGCCGTGGATGGCGCGGGTGGCGAAGTCGAGCCGGTTCTTGCCCGGAATGTTGTTGTCCCTCACGCCGCGCGCCTCAGGTAGTTGATCAGGTCGATCCGGGTGATGAGCCCCAGGAAGTCGCGGCCGTCCATCACGATCGCCACCTGGTCCTGCTCGAAGATCGGCAGGAGCGCGTCCAGCGGCTGACCGGCCTGAAGGGTGTTGAGCTTGGCGGTCATCGCCGCGCTGACCGGCTGCTTGAAGCGGCCCTCGGCGTCGCGGCGCTCGACGGCTTCCAGGAGGTCGCTCTCGTCGATCAGGCCGATGAGGCGGCCGTCGTCCATGACCGGCAACTGGCTGACGTCGGCCTGGCGCATCCGATTGTAGGCGGTGAGCAGGGTGTCCTCCGGGCCGACGGTGACGGCGTCGGCCTCGGACCGCGCGATCAGGTCGCGCAGGTCGCCGTGCAGCTTGCGGTCGGCCAGGCCCTGCTCGGCCACCCAGCTGTCGTTGTACATCTTGGACAGATATCGCGAGCCCGTGTCGCACACGAGGGTGACCACCCGCTTGGGCTCGGTCTGCTCGCGGCAGTATTTCAGCGCCGCGGCCAGCAGGGTGCCGGACGACGAACCGGCCAGGATGCCGGCCTTCATCAAGAGCTCGCGGGCGGTGGCGACGCTCTCCTGGTCGGTGATGGCGTAGGCCTTCTCCACGAGACCCAAGTCGCAGATGTCGGGCACGAAGTCCTCGCCGATGCCCTCGACGATCCACGAGCCCGCCTGGACCTCCTTCCCCTCGTTGACGAGCGGGGCGAGGATCGAGCCCACGGGATCGGCCAGCACCATCCTGGTCTTGGGCGAGACCTTGGCGAAGTAGCGGCCCAGCCCCGTCAGCGTGCCGCCCGAGCCCACGCCCACGACGACCGCGTCCAGGTCGCCCTCCATCTGCTCGAAGATTTCGGGGCCCGTGGTGGTCTCGTGGGCCAGCGGGTTCGCCGGGTTCTCGAACTGGTTGATGTAGACGGCGTTGTTGAGCTTCGCCGCGATGGCGGCGGCCATGTCCTGGTAATATTCGGGATGGCCCTTGCCGACGTCCGAGCGGGTGATGCGCACGTCGACGCCCATGGCCCGCAGGTGTTGGATCTTCTCGCGCGCCATCTTGTCGGGCACGACCAGCAGGAGCTTGTAGCCCTTGAGCAGGCCCACCTGGGCAAGGCCCAGGCCGGTGTTGCCGGCGGTGGCCTCGACGATGGTCCCGCCGGGCTTCAGCCGGCCGTCCTTCTCGGCCGCCTCGATCATCGAGCGGGCGATGCGGTCCTTGATCGAGCCGCCGGGGTTGGCGTTCTCGAGCTTGACGAACAGGCGGCAGGGGCCGGTGTCGAATCCGGAAAGCTCGACCATCGGGGTGCGCCCGATCAGGTCGAGGGCGGAGGCCGCCGGCGGCGGCAGGGGTTGGGCGGTCACGGACGGGCCTCTGGAATGGCGGAAGCGCACGGTCCTGCAAACGGAACCGGATTGCTTCGAGTTCAGCTGTCCGTGGTAGATATCATGCGAAAGGGCGGCGCAACCGCGATTTCATTGCTGCGCCGCACCCTCGAAAGGGCAGATCAGGCCAGGCTCGCCGGGATCAGCGGAACGCCGGCCCCGGCTTCACGCCCAGCTTCTTGAACACCATGGCCGCCGGGCAGAAGCCCGTGAAGGCGGCCTGGATCATGTTCAGCCCCGCGAACACCGCCAGCAGCAGCCACCAGGGGCTGACCAGATAGGCCAGCGTCACGCTGAACAGGATCACGCATCCGGCGAAGACGAAGACGGCGCGATCGAGCGTCATGGGAAAACCTCCTTCAGGCCGCGGCCTTGGCGAGCGCCTGGTTGGTCCAGGCCACGATCTGGTCGGCGCTCATGGCGCCGGCCTGGCGGGCGACGAGCTTGCCGTCGCGGAACAGGAGCAGGGTCGGGATGCCCGACACCTGCAGCTCGGCGGCGGCGTGCGGCTCGTCCTCGGAATTGAGCTTCAGGAGCCGGACGTTCGGCTCCAGGCGCGCGGCGGCCTTCTCGAAGTGCGGGGCCATCATGCGGCAGGGACCGCACCACGGCGCCCACACGTCCACCAGCAGCGCGAGCCCCTGGGTGGAGCGCCGGTGGGCGGCGAGCTCCTCGCCCGACACCTCGATCGGGTGGCCGACGAAGAGCCGGTCGCCGCAGCGGCCGCACTTGGCCTCGGACGCATCCTTGCCGAGCGGCATCCGGTTCACGGCGTTGCAGGCGTGGCAGACGAGCTGGCGCATGGCGTCAGGCCTTCAGCTTCCGGGCGCCGATGAGGTCGAGCATGAGCTTCTCGTAGAAGGGCTCCGCCTCGCCGCGCGCGACCTTGCCAATGAAGTACTTCTCGAAGCCCACCTTCGCGAGGTGGACCCAGCGGCCCTCGGCCGCCCAGTTGACGTTGCGCGGGGGGATCTGGGGCTGGGCGATGAAGGCCACCCCGCCATCGCCGAAATCGGCCAGGCAGATGGCGTTCCAGGTCGCCTCGGCCGTGGCGGGCTGGCCGTCGAGGATGGCCGAGAGGTTGCGGGCGATGGCCGTGACCATGCTCTCGATCATGAAGCCGGTCTTGGGCACGCCGACCGGCACCGGGGTCTTGCCCACCGGGGGGATGGCGACCGCCACGCCCAGGCCGAAGACGTTCGGGTAGGTCGGATTGCGCTGGTTCTTGTCGATGACGATGAAGCCGCGCGGATTGGTCAGCCCCTCGATCCCCCGGATCGCCGACACGCCCCGGAACGCCGGCAGCATCATCGAGAAGGCGAAGGGGACCTCGTGCCGGGCCTTCACCGAGCCGTCGTCGGCGACCTCCTCGACGTCCATGACGCCGCTCTCCACCTTGGCCACCCGGGCGTTGGTGATCCACTTGATGTGGCGGTCACGCATCTCGCTCTCGAGCATGCCCTTGGTGTCGCCGACCCCGTCCAGGCCCAGGTGGCCGATGTAGGGCTCGGCCGTGACGAAGGTCATCGGCACGCGGTCGCGCACCTTGCGGCGGCGCAGTTCGGTGTCGAGGATCATGGCGAACTCGTAGGCCGGGCCGAAACAGGAGGCGCCCTGCACCGCGCCGACCACGATGGGGCCCGGGTTCTTGACGAGGGCCTCGAAGGCTTCGGAGGTCTTCTCGGCGTGCTCCACGTGGCACACCGACTGGGTGAAGCCCTGGGGCCCCAGGCCCTCGATCTCGTCGAAGGCCAGCTCGGGACCCGTCGCGAGGACCAGATAGTCGTACTTCAGGTCCTGGCCGTCGTTCAGCTCGATGCGGTTCTCGGCCGGGTGCACGCGCTTGGCGCCCACCCCGGTGAAGCCGATGCCCTTCTTCTTCATCACCGGCGGAAGCTTGACCTCGATGTCGCCGCGCTTGCGCCATCGCACGGCCACCCAGGGATTGGACGGGACGAAGTGGAAGGTGTCGCCCTGGCTGACGACGGTGACGTCGGCGCGGGCGCCCACGGCGGCCTTGATCTCGAAAGCGGCGACGGTGCCGCCGAGACCGGCTCCGAGGATGGCGATGACGGGCTTTTCCATAATTCTACCTTGGTGATTTCCGGCCCGCCCGCCTTGAGCGAGGTCAAGGCGCGGCGACCGGCGTTCTCATAATGAACATCGGCCCTTGAACGGGCCTCTTGTATCGATATATGCGCAAATATGCATATTACGAGGGCCGCCGGCTCTCAAGTCCATGGAGACGCATTTTCATGTTCGGCCGTCACAAGGTCCGGGATCTCACCCCGAACGAGATCAACGCCATGCTTCAGCGCGGCGAGATCGTGCTGATCGACGTGCGCGAGCCCGCCGAGTTCGCCGCCGAACGCATCCACGGCGCGCTGAACTTTCCCCTGTCGACCTTCGATCCCAAGGCCCTGCCGGATCTCGGCGAGGTGCGGGCCGTGGTCTTCCAGTGCGGCTCGGGCAAGCGCTCGGCCACCGCCGTCGAGCGGTGCCAGGGCGCGGGGCTGAAGCACGACGCGCACATGGCCGGCGGCATCGCCGCCTGGCGCCAGGCCGGGCTGCCCACCATCCGCATCGACCCCGCCACCGGCGCGGTGACGGACGCCCGCTAGGACCAAGACCCGACCCATGAAGCGCCTTCCCCCGCTCCTCCTCGCCGCCGGCCTCGCGGTCGCGCCCCTGGCGCTTTCCGCCTGCGGCTCCGAGCCGCAAGAGGCGCAGGCCCCGACCGTCGCGGCCGCCCGCGAACGGATGACCCTGCAGCCGCGCCGGATCGCCGACCTGAAGCCGGTGGCCGCCATCGTCACGACGCGCGACATGGGTGAGGCCCGGGCGCGGATCAGCGGCACGCTCACCAAGCTGACGGTCCGGGAGGGCGATATGGTGCGCAAGGGCCAGCTCATCGGCGTCGTCACCGACCAGCGCCTGACCTTCGAAACCGGCGCCTACGAGGCGCAGGCCAGCGCTGCGGCGGCCGAGGCCGCGCGCGCCAGGGCCGATCTCGCCCGCTATCGGACGCTCTACGACAAGGGCTTCTATTCCAAGGCCGGGCTCGACCAGGCGGAAGCCGCATCGAAGGCCGCCGACGGCCAGCTCGCCGCCGTCCGCGCCCAGCAGGCGGCCAGCGCCGAACTGTCGGCCCAGGGCGCGGTACTGGCGCCCACCGACGGTCGAATCCTGACCGCCGACGTGCCGCTGGGCTCGGTGGTCATGGCCGGCCAGTCGATCGCCACCGTCACCGCCGGCGAGCCCCTGCTGCGCCTGGAGATTCCCGAGGCCCAGGCCCGCGCGCTCAGGGTCGGGGACCCCGTCCCCATCGAGACCCAGGACCTGCCGGGCGCCGCCGCGAGCGGGACCATCGCCCAGGTCTATCCCGCCGTGACCGCCGGCCGCGTGGTGGCCGACATCAAGGTCCAGGGCCTGCGCGCCGAACTGGTCGGCCAGCGGGTGCGGGTGCGGGTGAAGGTGGGCGAGCGCATGGCGCTGGTCGTCCCCGCCCGCTATGTCGCCACCCGCTACGGCGTGGACTTCGTCCGCGTGCTGGGCCAGGGCGGCCGGGCCAGCGACGTGGCCGTGCAGATCGCGCCGGGCCCGACGCCCGGCGAGGTCGAGATCCTGTCCGGCGCCGCCGGCGGCGACGTCCTGCTTGCCCAGACCCAAGCTCCGGCCCAGGCGGGACCCGCGAAATGAAGCTGGGACTCTCCGGGCGGCTCACCCAGGCGACCATCGGCTCGCCGCTGACGCCGCTGTTCCTGCTGGCGGCCATCGCCATGGGCCTGCTCGCGCTGATGTCGATCCCCCGCGAGGAGGAGCCGCAGATCAGCGTGCCCATGGTGGACATCATGGTCCAGGCGCCGGGCCTGCGGGCGACCGACGCCGCCGAGCTGGTGGCCAAGCCGCTGGAGACCATCGTCAAGAGCGTCGACGCCGTGGACCACGTCTACACCCAGGTCGAGGACGACAAGGTGCTGGTCACCGCCCGTTTCGACGTGGGCGAGGACCCGGACGACGCGGCGGTGCGCATCCACGAGAAGCTGCGCGCCAACTACGACAAGATCCCCGTGGGCATCCCCGAGCCGCAGGTCGTGACCCGGGGCATCAACGACGTGCCCGCCGTGGTGCTGACCCTGTCGCCCAAGCCGGGCTACGCCGGCCGCTGGACCGACCAGGCGCTCTACGAGATCGCCCGAAAGCTCCGGACCGAGGTCGCCAAGGTCGAGGACGTGGGCCTGACCTTCATCGTCGGCGGCCGGCCCGACGAGATCCGGGTCGAACCCGATCCCGAGCGCCTGACCCTGCACGGCGTGCCGCTGTCCTCGGTGATCGAGGCGGTGCGACAGGCCAACCGCAGCTTCCCGTCGGGCTCGATCCGCGAGGGCGGCCAGGCCCTGGACGTGGCCGCCGGCCGCACCCTCGCCTCCCCCGCCGACGTGGGCCTGCTGACCGTTGCCTCGGTGAACGGCGAGCCGGTCTACCTGCGCGACGTGGCCGACGTGATCCAGGCGCCGCGCGAGGACCAGGCGGGCGTCTGGCGGTATGCGAAACGCGACGGCCGCTGGACCGACGCCCCGGCCGTGAGCCTGGCCATCGCCAAGCGCAAGGGCGCCAACGCCGTCGTGGTGGCCCAGCACATCGAGGAGAAGCTGAAGACGCTCGAAGGCTCGCTGATCCCCGAGGGCCTCGACGTGGCCGTGACCCGCGACTACGGCGAGAGCGCCAACGAGAAGGCCAACGAGCTCCTTTTCCACCTGGGGTTGGCGACGGTCTCCATCGTCATCCTGATCGGCTTCGCCATCGGCTGGCGCGAGGCGGCCGTCACCGCCGTGGTCATCCCCACCACGATCCTGCTGACGCTCTTCGCCTCGAACCTGATGGGCTACACCATCAACCGCGTCAGCCTGTTCGCCCTGATCTTCTCGATCGGCATCCTCGTCGACGACGCCATCGTGATGATCGAGAACATCGCCCGCCACTGGGCGATGAACGACGGCCGCGGCCGGGTGCAAGCCGCCGTCGAGGCGGTGGCCGAGGTGGGCAATCCCACGGTCGTGGCGACCCTGACGGTCGTGGCCGCCCTGCTGCCCATGCTGTTCGTCTCCGGTCTGATGGGCCCCTACATGGCGCCGATCCCGGTGAACGCCTCGGCGGCCATGGTCTTCTCGTTCTTCGTGGCCGTGGTGATCGCGCCCTGGCTGATGGTCCGCTTCGCCCGCCAGGCCCTGGCGGATGGCCATGGCCATGACGGCGAGGGCCGCCTGGGCGGCGCCTACCGGGCCGTCGCGGGCCGGGTGATCGCCACCCGCCGCAGCGCCTGGATCTTCCTGATCGGCGTCGGCGTCGCGACCCTGGTCGCCATGTCGATGTTCTACTTCAAGGCCGTGACCGTGAAGCTCCTGCCGTTCGACAACAAGTCCGAGCTGCAGGTGGTCGTGGACATGCCCGAGGGGACCAGCCTGGAGGCGACGCGCCGGACGCTGGCCGCCGCCGCGGCCGTCGCCCAGACCGTGCCCGAGGTGGTCTCGATGGAGGCCTACGCCGGGACCGCCTCGCCGTTCAACTTCAACGGCCTGGTGCGCCACTACTTCCTGCGCAGCCGGCCGGAGCAGGGCGACCTGGCGGTGGCCCTGTCGCACAAGTCGGAGCGCAAGCGCGCCAGCCACGCCATCGCGCTGGACCTGCGCGAGCGGCTGGCCAGGCTGCCCCTGCCCAAGGGCGCCTCGATCAAGGTGGTGGAGGCCCCGCCGGGACCGCCGGTGATGGCCACCCTGCTGGCCGAGGTCTACGGCCCCGACGCCCAGACGCGGCGGGCGGTCGCCGCCGAGGTCAAGAAGCTGTTCCAGGGCGTGCCCTACATCGTCGACGTGGACGACAGCTGGGGCGAGCCGCGGCCGCGCCTGCGGCTGACGCCCAACCGCGAGAAGGTGGAATACTTCGGCCTCTCGGAAGGCGAGGTGTTCGATTCCATCGGCGCCATCCTGGGCGGCTCGACCGTCGGCTATTCCCACCGCGGCGAGGGCCGCAACCCGGTCGAGATCGCCGTGCGCCTGCCCCAGTCGGACCGCACCTGGAGCGAGCGGCTGGCCGCGACGCCGGTGGCCGTCGCCAACACGGCCCAGGGCCGCCGCCTGGTCGAGCTGGGCGAGGTGGTGGAGGCCACGCGCGAGACGGGCTCCTACCCGATCTACCGCCGCGACGGCCGCGACGCCGAGATGGTCATGGCCGACCTGGCCGGCCGCTACGAGGCGCCGATCTACGGCATGCTGGCGGTGGACGACGCCATCAAGGCCCACGACTGGGGAAGCCTGCCCAGGCCCGACATCCGCCTGAACGGCCAGCCGATGGACGAGAACCGCCCGACGGTCCTGTGGGACGGCGAATGGGAGATCACGTGGGTGACGTTCCGCGACATGGGCGCGGCCTTCGGCGTGGCGATCCTGGGCATCTACGTCCTGGTGGTCGCCCAGTTCAAAAGCTTCCGCCTGCCGCTGGTGATCCTCACCCCCATTCCGCTGACCCTGGTGGGCATCGTGGCCGGCCACATGCTGTTCCGGGCGCCGTTCACCGCCACCTCGATGATCGGCTTCATCGCGCTGGCCGGCATCATCGTGCGCAACTCGATCCTGCTCGTGGACTTCATCCGCCACCAGCAGGCGGACGGACGGCCCCTGCGCGACGTGTTGCTGGCGGCGGGCGCGATCCGCTTCAAGCCGATCCTGCTGACGGCGCTGGCGGCCATGATCGGGGCGGCGGTGATCCTGTTCGACCCCATCTTCCAGGGCCTGGCCATCAGCCTGCTGTTCGGCCTGGCGTCGTCCACCCTGCTGACCGTGCTCGTGATCCCGGCCATCTACATCGTGCTGCGCGACGACGGCCGGCCGCCCTCGCCGGCGGGCGTCGCCGCCCCGGCCCCCGACAACGTCCGCCCGCTTCGCCCCTCAGGCGACAACGTTGGCGGGCAACATGCGCGACGCCTACATTAGCGCGATGACGAATACCCCTGCTGGACGCCTGCCGAAGCCCGCCGAGCTCGAAGAACTCGAGCGGCACGCCGCGGCCGCCGCACGCCTGATGAAGCTGATGGCCAGCGAGCAGCGGCTGATCCTGATGTGCCGCCTGGGCGAAGGGGAATGCTCGGTGGGCGAACTGGCGAATCACGTCGGCCTCGCCCAATCGGCCGCCTCCCAGCACCTGGCCAAGCTGCGCGCCGAGGGCGTGGTCTCCACCCGCCGCGACGGCCAGACCATCTACTACCGCCTGGACGACCCGGCGGCGGCGCGGGTGATCGACACGCTCTGCGACATCTACCGGGGCCAGCCGGCGGGCTAGAAGCGCCGGCGACGCGCGTCGCGGACGATCTCGCGGGCGGCGTTGTGGCCGGGCGCGCCGGTGACGCCGCCGCCCGGATGCGTGCCCGCGCCGCACTGGTAGAGGCCCTTCACCGGGGTGCGGTAGTCGCCCGCGCCCAGCACCGGCCGGGCCGAGAAGAGCTGATCGAGGGTCAGGCGGCCGTGCATGATGTCGCCGCCCACGAGGCCGAAGGTGCGCTCCAGGTCGAGCGGCGAGAGGATTTGGCGCCCCAGCACCGACTTCGCGAACCCCGGGGCATGCCGGTCGACCGTGGCGATCATCAGGTCGGCCACCTCCTCGCGGCAGTCGTCCCACGAGCGGCCGTCCGGCAGTTGCGGCGCCACCTGCTGGCAGAACAGGCTCGCCACGTGCCGGCCCGCCGGCGCCAGGCTGTCGTCCAGGGTGGAGGGGATCAGCATCTCGACGATGGGTTCGCGCGACCAGCCGTGAGCGCGGGCGTCGGTGTAGGCCCGGTCCATGTAGTCCAGGGTGGGAGCGATGATGATCCCGGCGGTGAGGTGGTCCCCCGGCTCCGGCAGCACCGTGAACCTCGGCAGTTCGGACAGCGCCACGTTCATCCGGAAGGTGCCCGAGCCCGAACGGTAGCGGGCGATGCGCTCGGCGAAGTCGGCCGGGACGACGCCGGGGTCGACCTTCGAGAACAGGAGCTGCGGGTGGAGGTTCGAGACCACCGCCCGGGCGCGGATCGTCTCGCCGCCCTCGGTCACCACGCCCACGGCCCGGCCCTTCTCGGTCAGCACCTCGGCCACGGCGGCTCCGGTGCGGATCTCCACGCCGCGCTCGCGGCAGCAGGCGGCCATCGCCCCGGTGATCGCGCCCATGCCGCCGATGGCGTGGCCCCAGGCGCCCTTCCTGCCGTTCACCTCGCCGAAGACGTGGTGCAGCAGGACATAGGCCGAGCCCGGCGTGTAGGGGCTGGCGTAGTTCCCCACCACCCCGTCGAAGCCGTAGACGGCCTTGATGGGCTCGCTCTCGAACCAGCCGTCCAGCCACTCGCCGGCCGACTGCGAGAACAGGGCCAGGAGGTCGCGCTTGGCGGTAAGGTCCAGCTTCGAGAGGCGTCGGCCCAGGCTCGCGCTCTTGAGGAGTTCGGGGAGGGCCTTCGCGAAGCCGCCCTCCACCAGGTTGGGCGGGGTTTCCATCACGAGGTCGCGCAGCACGTCGGCGATGCGGTCCAGGCGTTCGCCGTAGGCGTCCAGGCGCTCGGCGTCGCGGGCCGAGAAGCGGGCCACCTCGGCCTTGGTGCGGCCCTCGCCGGTGGCCAGGTAGTCGCCCTCGAACGGCAGGAAGTTGGAGACCTTCCGCTCCACCACCTTGAGGCCGTGGCGATGGAGCTCCAGGTCGCGGATGACCTTCGGGTTGAGCAGGCTGACCGTGTAGCTGGCGACCGAGTTGCGGAAGCCGGGATGGAATTCCTCGGTGACGGCCGCCCCGCCGACGACGGCCCGGCGCTCCAGCACCACGACCTTCAGCCCCGCGGCGGCGAGATAGGCGGCGCAGGTGAGCCCGTTGTGGCCGCCGCCGATCACGATCACGTCCGTCACGCCCGCCGCTCCCCTGGCTTCTTGTGCGCAAGGGGTGTGCTACGGATCGGGGCCGCCGCGCAACTTCGGCCTATTCGACGACGCCCACGGCCTCGCGCATGCCCCGAAGGCGCCCCAGGATCACCTCGCTCTCCTCATCCAGGCCGCCGCCCGCGCGGTTGACGAGGGCGAGCGCGTCGAGGTGCAGGCGGAGCGCATCGGTGTGCCAGACCCCGCTGGTCACCAGGTTGTCGACCATGGCGCTGATGCCGCGGGCCACCTCGCCCACCGCTTCCATGCCGGCCGCGCCGGCCACCTCGGCCACGTCCAGCGCCGCCCCGCCGAGCGTGCGGCATTCGGCGAACAGCTCCTCCTCGCCCTGCTCGGCGAAGACGCGAATCTCCTCCAGCTTCTCGGCGACATAGGCGCGGATGGCGTCGCCCAGGGCCGTGACCCGGGTCTCGGCGTCGGCGATCAGCTCCTGGGCGGTGGGGGCCTCCAGCGACTGGAGGATCTCGGCCAGCCTGTTCTCGGGCGTGAAGATGCGCACGACGGTCATGGGCGGCTATCCGAACAGGGAATCCACCTCGTCCTGCGACATGGCGCGGACGGGGTTGGAGACGAGGGCGATGGCCGAGGAGCGCCGCTCGGGGATGCCCTCGGGCAGGAGCTGCTGCTTGATGCGGCGGTCGGGGCCGCAATAGGACTCGGTGGTGACGAACTGGCGGTTGTTGCGGGCCAGCCATTCGATGCGGCTGAGCAGCACGCCGGGCGCGATGGGCTTCTTGACGATCATGTTGGCCCCGGCGTCCCGGGCGGTGATCACCTTCTCCAGCGGCGTGTTGCCGCTCACCATCACGATCGGGGCGGTGAAGTTCGGCCCCTCGGGCTGGCGGCGGATATGGCGGGTCAGCGAGATGCCGTCCTCCTCGGGCATCTCGTCGTCGATGATCAGCAGGTCGTAGGGCACGGCAGACGCGGACTCACGCGCCTCCTCGGCGGACCGGCAGGCGGTGATCCTGCCCACCCGGAACCCCATCAGCACCTGGGTCATCAGCTCCAGGGACTGGGGATTGTCGTCCACCAAGAGGACCTTGGCCTTGCGCAGGTCCAGCCGTGTCGACGAGGAGAGCATTTTGCGTCACCGGTCTCCGTCTTGGCCGCGGGCTACGACGTCCCGCTCTCGAACAGCGCGTCGGCCGCGGCCTGGTCCAGGCCCTGGCCGCGGGCCTGCGGGCCCTCGAGCAGCGGGTCGCCATCCACGGCGCCCAGGGCGACGGCGCCGATCATCGAATCCAGCTTCGCGAGCCTCTGGCCCGCGAGGTCCTGGAAGGCGCAGGCCTCGAGGATGGCGCAGAGCATCCGCTCCAGCCCGTCCAGAGCCTGGGCGTCGCCGCCGCGCACGGCCTCGATGTCCCGCAACCCCTTCTCGGCCGCCGCCAGCATGGCGTCGGCGGCCTCCTCGATCTCGCGGCGGATGTTGGCGATCAGGTCGCGCGCCTCGGCCTCGGCCACCGCTAG
>NZ_JBKBRO010000015.1:0-109962 GCF_046463815.1 Phenylobacterium sp.
CGAGGCCGGCCTGCTCCTCATCCTCGCCGTCGACCACCTCCTCGACATGGGCCGATCCGCCACCAACGTCGTCGGCAACTCCGTCGCCGCCGCCGTCGTCGCCAAGTGGGAAGGGCAGATCGCCGAGCCAGAGGAACAGACCGCGCCCGAGACGACCGGCGCCTGACCGTCCCCACACCCCAGAAGGACCAGCCCATGAATGCAACCGAGACGCGCCTGGCCGAACTCGGCATCGTCCTCCCCCGCCCCGTGGCCCCGGTCGCCAACTACGTCCCCTGGACCCTGCAGGGCGGCCTCGTCCACATCTCCGGGCAGCTTCCGACCCATCCCGGGGGCGCTGTCGGAGGAACCGTGGGCGTGGACGTGGATCTCGACCAGGCGCGTCACGCCGCGCGGCTCTGCGGCCTCAATCTCCTGGCCCAGATGCGGGACGCCGCCGGCGGCGACCTCGACCGCGTCACGCGGGTTCTCAAGCTGAACGCCTTCGTGCAGGCCGGCCCCGGCTTCATCGACATTCCCGCCGTGGTGAACGGCTGCTCGGATCTGATGGTCGAGGTGTTCGGCGACCGCGGCCGTCACGCCCGCTCGGCTGTCGGCGTATACCGGCTCCCCCTGGGCGTGGCCGTCGAGATCGACGCGGTCGTCCAGCTCGCCTGATGGGCCGGGCCGGGCGAACTCATCCCCTGGCGCCACCCGCCCTGGGCGTTCTCGCCGGCTCGGCCGCGGCGGCGATCGCCCTGCAGCAACGGCTGGACCGCCAGTGCGTGGCCGCCCCGGGGCCTCGCCCGCGGGTCCTGGTCGACTGCGATCCGGCCTTGGGCGATCCCGAGCGGGACGACCCCCGCCGCTGGGAAGAGATCCTCACGGAGCAGGGACGGCGGATCGCCGGCGCCGGGGCCGAGCTGTTGCTCTTCACGTCGGCCGCCGCGCACACGGCCCAGCCACGGGTCGAGCGCGCCGTGGCGCGGCCGGTGCTTAGCCGCATCGAGGCCGCCGCCGAGGCCGCCTGCAGACTGGCGGGCGACGGGGCGGTGGGAATCCTGGCCGGGCCGGCCTGCCTCGACGCCGGCCTCTATCAGTGGGCGTTGCGACGGCGCCGCCGGCGCGTCCTGATGTCGGAAAGCCCTCCGACGGAAGAGGCCTCGCGGGTCCTCGCCGCCCTGCGCCGGCGCGGCGCCGCCGTCGTGATCGTGGACCTGCCGCACCTCGAGGGGGCCGCGCCCGCCGACCCGCTCGGGACTCCCGTCGTCGACGCCGCCGAAGCGCAGGCCGCGGCCGCCATCGCCTGGGCCCGGGGCGAGGCGCCCCTGCCCGGCCGGCCTCACATCGAACCGGGCCTTCTCGGTCCGGCCTCCCACCCCGGCTGACGCGGCGGCCGCATGGGGGTCAGCGATCCGCCGCTGTGGGCGGAGCGCAGAACCAGCAGCCCTCGCCGATCGGGCTGCCGGGGGGCGCCGGCGACGAGGGCAGCCGATCGGCGGTCAGCGCCTTCAGGCGGTCTGGGTCGGCGTCGAGCAGGATGGCGGCCAGGTATTGGGCGGCGTTCAACTCCTCGGGCGAGCCGCGGTAGTCGCGGAGCTGGCCGCCGAAGCGTGTCAGGGCCGTCCTCAGCTCGGCGGCGGCCGTGGGCGACAGCTTCGGATCGAACAGCGTGTCGGCCGCGTCGCCGGCCAGCCGCACGCGCTGGCGGCGTCGGATCTCCGCGAGGCGGGGCGGCAGCTCCTTGCCGGCCTGCGGGGCGAGGGCGTCGAACACGCCGGACAGCAGTTCCGGGAGGCTCAACTGGCCCGGATCGCGGCGGTGCTGCTCGACGACCCGGTTGAGGCGTTCGGCGTCCAGCAGGGGCGAGAGCGTCAGGTCGCTGGCGGTCGTCGCCACGCCCGGCAGGTCGAACACGGGACCGCCGCTGGTCCTGAACAGCTCGATCTCGAACTGCCGGTCGGTCGAACCCGACTGCGCCGCCGACAGCAGCTCGACGGTCCGATCAGGCAGATCCAGCGCTTCCGGGTCGAGCGTGCGCAGCAGCGCCGCCAGCGCCCGCCGCTGCGCCGACGCCCGCACGGGCCTCGCCCGCTCCTGGCCGTCCCCCCGCACGGCGTAGGCATAGTCGACGCCGCCGATCTGCTTCACCGCCGCGTCCAGCTGGTAACGGTGGAACAGGTAGATCGGCACGAACACGCGTCTAAGGTCCGCGACCGGAGCGCCCTTGGGGATGTTCTGCAGGCCGAAGCGATCGAGGGCGATCCGCCGGACCCGCATGACGTTGTCGAGCTCGGCGACGGGGTCGTCGCCATTGTCCCACTGCGTGCTGGCGGGATGCTCGGTGTCGGTGATGAACCGATAGCCGCGGGCCACGGCCTCCTGCGCCAGGCGGTCGAGCTCGCGGCGCTCGTCCACACCCGGCGGGAACTGGCTGTACAGCCACTTCACCGTGAACTTGTCCCAATCGCCGGCGCCGGTGCGATAGGCCCGACTGAGGTCGAGGCGATCGCCCTTCACGCGCACCAGCGGGCCCGGATAGTCCATGGCCGAGGCCCGATCGCCGTAGGTGCTGCCCGCGAAGTTGTGGGCGAATCCCAGCGCATGTCCCGTCTCGTGCATGCCCAGTTGACGAATGCGCCAGAGCGCCAGCTGAACCGGATCGTCGGGGCCGCCGGCGCCCGTACGATCGGCGCCCACCAGACCCTCGAAGATCATCCGGTCCTGGCGGACCCGCAGCGAGCCCAACTGCACCACACCGCGGACGATCTCGCCGGTCCGGGGGTCGACGACCGTCTGGCCCGTGGACCAACCCCGGGTCTGGCGATGGATCCAGTTGATGACGTTGTAGCGAGCGTCCATCGGGCTGACCCCCTCGGGCAGCACCTCCACCCGGAAGGCGTCTACGAAGCCCGCCGCCTCGAAGGCCTGGGCCCACCACCCGGCGCCCTCCACGAGGGCGCTGCGGATCGGCTCGGGGGCCGCGCGGTCGACATAGAACACGATCGGCTTCTTGACCCGCGAACGCGCGGCGGTCGGGTCGGTCTTCTCCAGACGGAAGCGTCGGACGAGCCGGTAGACGACGGGCTCGGTCAGGTCGGCGCCATAGTTGTTGACCAGCACCTGAACGGACGTGCCGGTCCGCGGGTCGTGCAGACGCGGCGTGAAGCCGGGATCGGGCAGTTTCAGGAACGAGTGGTGGACGGTGAAGGTGAGGTTGCGCGGGTCGGGCGCCACGCCGCGCACCTCCGGCCCCGGCTCTTCGGAGGTGAAGGTCTGCACCGCCTCCAACTCGACGTTCTCGGGAAAGGCGGCGGCGCCGGCGGCGTCGATGTAGGACAGCGGCGCCGACAGCCGGAACGTACCCTGGCGGCGCTGCTTGAGACGCGCGGCGATGTCGAGGGCGTCTTGCCCAAGGAAGGAGCTGAAGTCGACCAGCACCGCCCCGTCGGCGGCCTCCGCCTCGACCTCGCCGGACCACAGGTTCGAGACCGCGAAGGAGTCGCGCACGGCCCGTTGCTCTTCCGGCGTCCCCCCGTCGGCGCGGAAACCGTGGTTCTCCGCCTGCAGGATGACGCGGCGCCCCACCCGGCGGAAGGCGACGACCTGGGTGCGGGCCATCTCCGCGCGATCGAGACCCACCGGCGTGGAGCCCAGCCCGCTGGCCAGCGAGGCCTGGTAGAGATAGCGCCCCATCACGCCGTCGGCGCCGGGCGGCGGCAGCCGCAAGCGCACCTTGCCGGCCCTGACGTCGACGTAGAGGTCCAGCAGGCCGGCGCGGCGTTGCTGGCCCGCCACGACCCTGGCGAGGTCCTGCGACGGCTTCTCACCGCCCGCGCGCTCGGCCGAAGGCCGCTCCTGCGCGGCGCCGGAGGCCAAGGGCGTCACGGCCGCGCCGGCCGCCAGCAGAAGGATGGCCAGCGCGCGGCGCGGCGTGGAAGAGCATGTCATGCGAGTAACTCCTTGCGCCGCATGGCGAGCAGGACGCCGAGGGTGGCGACGGCGCAGGCCGTCACATAGAAGCTTGGGGCGATGGCCAGGCCGCTCTCGCGGACCAGCAGGGTCGCGATGAAAGGCGCGAAGCCCCCAAAGATCATCACCGCCCCGTTGTAGCCGACCGACAGCGCCGTATAGCGCACGCTGGTCGGAAACAGCGCGCAAAGCGCGTGCGGCGCGGCGCCGTTGTAGAGTCCCAGCAGGCCGCCGGCGACGACCGCGACGGCGACCAGGCCGGCGAAGCTCTGCAACGAGACGAGCATCAGGAACAGCGGGATGCTCAACAGGGCGAATCCCGCGGCGGAGACGACCATCGGGCCGCGGCCCCATCGGTCGGCCATCAGGCCGGCAAGCGGCACGACGACGATGTTGGTCAGGGACGCGAAGACCACGCCGGCCTGGGCGTCACGGGGGGCCAACCCCAGCGATTGCGCCGCAAAGGTCGGCATGAAGGTGATGTAGACGTAGCTGGCCGCCGTCCAGGCCATGGTTAGGCCGAAGCAGGCGAGCACGGCCCGGCGATGGGTCGTGAAGGCGCTCCACAGCGGGGCGACCGGGGCGATGTCGTGGCCCGCCGCGGCCAGCGCCAGGGCGCATCCCCGGCCGATGCCCCGCGCGCCGCCGGTGACGATCGCGCTGCGAGCGCCCCCCCGCCCCATCCGCACACCCCACGCATGACTAGTCTTGGGAGACTTGCGCGATTTAATGATAAACGCAACCGATCTATTTGCGCAACGCGCGCTATTACTTTATGTTTTGCTATTCATAACCATAATTGATGATTGTTGACTTCGAACGACCCCGGTCTAGGCATGCCGCGCCCGCCGCGCCGGCGGCCCAGTCTGGAGCGCCCCCTTGAACCTCGCCAAGCTTCCCCGTCGCCGCTATACGCCCGCGCCCACCCCGCTGGAGCCGCTGCCGCGACTGAGCCGCGCCCTGGGCGGTCCGAACCTGTTCATCAAGCGGGACGACCTGACCGGCCTGGCCTCGGGCGGCAACAAGACCCGCAAGCTCGAATTCCTGGTCGCCGACGCGATCGCCCAGGGTTGCGACACCCTGGTGACGGTGGGCGCGGTGCAGTCCAACCACTGCCGGCTCACCCTCGCCGCGGCCGCCAAGGAAGGGCTGAAGTGTCGCCTCGTACTCGAACAGCGGGTTCCGGGTTCCTACGACCCCCAGGCCAGCGGCAACAACTTCCTGTTCGGCCTGATGGGAGTCGAGGCCATCACGGTGGTCAACGCGGGCGACGACCTCGGCGCGGCCATGGCGGCGGTGGCCGCCGACCTCGCCGCCCAGGGCCGCAAGGCCTATGTGATCCCCGGCGGCGGCTCCAACCCGCTCGGCTCGATGGGCTATGTGGCCTGTTTCCAGGAACTGATGGGTCAGGCTTTCGACCAGGGCCTCGCCCTCGATCACCTGGTCTGCGCGAGCGGCAGCGCCGGCACCCACGCGGGGTTGCTGGTCGGCGCCGTCGGAACCAGCGCGGGCCTGCCGATCACCGGGATCAACGTCCGGCGTCCGCGCGCCGAGCAGGAGGGCAATGTCCACGCGCTGGCCGAGCAGACGGCCGCCTTCGCGGGCGTCGCGGGCGGCGTGCCGCGCGACCAGGTGGTGTGCCTCGACGAGTGGGTCGGCCCCGGCTACTCCCTGCCCAGCCCCGACATGATCGAGGCCGTGCGCATGCTTGCCGAACTCGAGGGGATTCTGCTGGATCCGGTCTATACTGGAAAGGCGATGGCCGGGCTGATCGGGCTGATCCGCCGCGGCCAGTTCCGCGCCGGCGAGAACGTCTGCTTCCTGCACACCGGCGGGGCGCCGGCGCTCTACGCCTATCAGGCGGTGCTGGAGGGCAGATGATCCCGCTGACGGTTGGCGTCCTGGGCGGCATGGGGCCGGCCGCCACCCTGGACTTCATGCAGAAGGTGCTGGAGGCGACAGACGCCCGGCGCGACCAGGACGGCGTCCGGCTGCTGGTCGACTGCAACCCCCTGGTCCCTGACCGGAACGCCGCGCTGCGGGGCGAGGGGCCGTCGCCGGGTCCGGCCCTCGCCGACATGGCCCGCGGCCTCGAGGCCGCGGGCGCCGACTTCCTGGTCATGGCCTGCAACACCGCCCACGCCTTCCAGTACGACATCGAACAGGCCGTCCGCGTGCCGTTCGTGAGCATCATCGAGGAGACGACCGCCGTCGTCGCCGAGCTCGTCCCGCGCGGCGGGGCGGTGGGCCTGCTGGCGGCGGAAGGCTGCCTGCGGGCCGGACTCTATCAGGAGGCCTTCGCGCGACGGGGCCTGGCCGCCGTTGTCCCGGAGCCGGACGACGACACCTTCATGTCGGCGCTCTACGCCATCAAGGGCGGCGACCTGGGGCCGGCCGTGCGCCGGCGGATGTCCGACCTGGCCGGCCGGCTGGTGGCGCGCGGGGCCCAGGCGCTGGTGGCGGCCTGCACCGAGGCGCCGCTGGTCCTTGCCGCCGGCGACGTGGATGCGCCCCTGGTGGACTCGACGCGGGTGCTCGCCCGCTCGACGGTGGCCTACGCCCGCCGCCTGCGCCCGCTGCCGGAGGTCATGTCGCTTACCGACGGGGGGGAGGCCTGATCCGGGCGAACCTCCGCCCGGTGCGGCGCCGGGTCACCGGTCTTGGCTGATCACAAATTGAGCATGCGGTTCGCCTGGGAGGCGCCGCCGAACGTCTGCCGAACCGCCGTGGAGATCATCGCGGGCCCAAGGCCTCGAAACCCTTGCCGGGGCACGGCACAACTCCGGGCTGCGGGGATCGCGACGCCGCCGCCGGGGCGCTCGCCAGGGGCCGCGTCCAGGCGATCCGCGCCTTGGCAACCTTAGGGCGTGCTCGCCGTCGCGTCCTCCCGCCGGGCGGCGCAAGCGGCCGTGATTCCGCCTCCCTGCCGTTCGAGGTTGTGAACGATATTCTCTTTGCTGAACGTCAGCCAGTGTGTCTAACCTGTGACGCCAGCACAGGTTAGATCATGACCCTTGAGCAGCTTCGGATCTTCGTCTGTGTCGCCGAGCGCCTGAACATGACGCGCGCGGCGGAGGCGTTGCACATCACCCAGTCGGGCGTCAGCGCCTCGATCAGCGCTCTGGAAGGCGCCTACGGCACCACCCTTTTCGACCGCGTGGGGCGGCGCATCGAGCTCTCGGCGGCCGGCCAGGCGTTCCTCGTTGAGGCGGAGAAGGTGCTCAGCCAGGTGAACGCCGCCCAGCGGACCCTCTCGGACCTCAGCAACCTCCGCCGCGGCGCGGTGTCGATCTGCGCGAGCCAGACGGTCGGGAACTACTGGCTTCCGCACGTCATCGCCGACTTCCGGAGCCGGTTCTCGCACCTCGAGATTCAGCTCTCGATCAGCAACACCGCCGGGGTCAGCCGCGCCGTGCACGACGGTACGGCGGAGATCGGCTTCATCGAAGGCGAGGCGGGCGACCCCAGCCTCACGGGTTTCGACATCGACGGCGATCGGCTTTGCGTCATCGTGCCCCCCGACCACCCCTGGGCCGGCCGCGAGGTGGCGCCCGAGAAGTTGGTCGAGGCGGATTGGGTGCTGCGGGAAGAGGGCTCTGGCACGCGGTCGGAATTCATCCGCGCGCTGACCGAGCTTGGGGCCCCGGTCGAGGCCTTGCGGGTCGGTCTCACCCTGCCGAGCAACGAGGCGGTGCGCTCGGCCGTGATCGCCGGCGCCGGTCCGGGCGCGCTGTCCCACCTGGTCGTGCGGGAGGCGGTCGCGGCGGGCGCCCTGGCCGAGGCGGCCCTGCCCCTGCCCCGTCGTCCCTTCCGGGTGCTGCGGCACTCCGAACGGCGGCTTAGCCGGGCCGCCGACGTCTTCCTGAAGAGCCTGCCCGGCCGCGAGCCGGTGGTCACCGAGCTGCGGCGGCGGGTGAACGCCTGAACAGGCTGGAGCGGCCGTGGGCGGGGCGCTGATGGCCTGGCCACGCGCCGCCGCGCCCGCCAGGCCCACGCGTCCTAGCGGACCGCCACCGCGCCGGCGTCGGGGCGACGGGTGTCGGCGGCGCCGTACAAGACCCCGTCCGGGCCGATCATGATCGACTGGGTGCTGCCGATGATCTGCGAGCGCTCGACCTCGTGGCCCATGGCCCGCAGAGCCTTGACCTGATCCTCGGGGATCGGCTCCTCGACCTGGAGTGGGCCGTCCGGGCCGGCCTGATAGATGCGCGGGCGCTGGGCGGCTTCGGCCATGTTCAGTTTGAAGTCGATGAGGTTCATCAGCACCTGGACCATGGTGCCGATGATCGTCCCCCCGCCGGGGGTGCCCGTCGCCACCCAGGGCTTGTCGTCCTTGAAGACGATCACCGGCGAGATGGTCGACTGCGCGCGCTTGCCGGGCTCGATCTTGTTGCCGAGGCTCTGGGGCCGCGGGTTCCAGTCGAAGTTGCCGAGCGAGTTGTTCAGCAAGAACCCGGTCCCCGGCGCCACCACGTGGGCGCCGTAGGAGGCGGTCAGGGTGTAGGTGTTGGAGACCACGTTGCCGTCCTTGTCGACCACCGAGAAGTGGGTGGTGTCCGGGCTCTCGTAGGGCGTCGGGTCGAGGGGCGGAATCTTGGTCCGGTCGAGGACGGAGTTCATGGAGATCAGCTTGGCGCGTTCCTTGGCGAAGGCCTTGCTGGCCATCCCCTCGGCCGGCGTCTTCCACTGCGGCGGCCCGCCCGAGTAGCGGCGGTCGATGTTCACGACCTTCAGGGTCTCGGCCACCAGGTGCATGGTGGCCACATTGCCCGCGCCGTACTCCGCCACCGGGAACTGCTCGATGATGTTCATCGCCTCGGCCACGCTGGATGCGGCCGAGGTCGGCGGCATGTAGGCGATCTTGTAGCCGCGATAGGTCGACCAGATCGGCTCGCGGACGTTGGCCTTGTAGGATTCAAGATCCTTCAGCGAGATGATCCCGCCGCCGGCCTGGATGCCGGCCACCAGGCGCTCGGCCACGGGTCCCTTGTAGAACCCGTCGGCGCCGTTCTTCTGTATCTGGCGCAGGGTCCAGGCGAGGTCGGGATTCCTGAACACCTCGCCCGGCCGGTAGGGGCTGCCGTCCTGCTTGAAATAGACCTTGAAGGCGCCGTTCGGGTCCTTGCTCATCGCCTCGCGCCGCGCCGCCAGCGCGATCGACTCGTCGTCACTCATCACCAGGCCCTTCGAGGCCATGTCGATGGTCGGCTGGATCAGATCCGCCCAAGGCAGCTTGCCGAACCGCCGGTGCGCCTCATAGAGGCCCGCCACGGTGCCCGGCACGGTGACGCCCTTCATCGACTGGACCTTCTCCTGCGACACCCGCTGGTCGGGCCCAAGCAGGAAGTCGGGCGTCACCCCGAGCGGGGCCTGGCCGTAGTACTCGATGGCCGTCGTCGTGCGGTCCTTGGCGTTGTAGATAAGCATGTAGCCGCCGCCGCCGATGTTGCCGGCCCGGGGCAGGGTCATGGTTTCGGCGAAGCCGATCGCCACCGCCGCGTCGACGGCGTTGCCTCCCTTGCGCAGGATGTCTGCGCCGATGGCGGCCGCCACCTTGCTCTGCGCCACCGCCATGCCGTCACGGCCGATGGTCGGGTGGTGGATGGAGCGGTAGCCGATCAGGTCGCCGCCGCCGACCGCGGGGCCCGGCGGTCCTTCGGTCTCCTGGGCCAGGCCGGCGGCCGGGGCGAAGGCGAGGGAGAGCGCGATCGCGCTCGACAGGGCGAGACGCGCCATGCGCGCGCCGGCGGAAGCGGCGGAGCCAGCCATGGAAGTATCCTCGATGAAGACAGGCCGCCCCGGACCGGCGTGGCCCGGGGCGGCGACGATCAGAACGTCTTGCGCACGTTGAAGTAGAGATAACGGCCGTAGGGATTGTAGACCGAGGCTTGATAGCCGCCCGCCACCAGCGGCGGATCCTTGTCGAACACGTTCCGGGCCCCGATCCGGACCCGGGTCCCTTGCAGGTACGGGTTGCCGTCCTCGAACGAATAGGTCAGCGACACGTTGTGGATGAAGGTGTCGGGCACCCGGAAGTACTCGCCCGTCGAATACCTCAGCGCGGTCGAATAGAACTCCCCGGTGTAGGCCGTGAACCAGTTCGCCGAGAAGTTCCCGTAGCGCCAGTTCAGCGAACCCGACCCGCGCCACTCTGGCGTGCCGTTCTGACCGACCAGGTCCTGGCCGCCGGTGATGGTCGTGCCCGGGTTGATCAGGCCCGCGTCTCGCGCCTCCAGGAGCAGGGCCAGGCCCTCGGTGGGCGACTGGTAGAACTTGTCCAGGCGCGCCACGTTCACATCGACGCTGAAGTCGCCGAAGCGATCGGTCTTCAGGGCGTAGTTGACACCGACGTCCACGCCCTGGGCCACCTGCGGCAACTGGTTGACGTACTTGTCGTCCGCGTACTCCACGAAGCCGACCGGCTCCAGGCCGGTGCCGGCGAACACGGCGATATTGTCCGGCGTCGGCGGCAGGCGGTGGACCGCCGGGTTGGACGAGCCCTGCATGCGCATCAGGTAGTCGAGGATGACGGCGTTGCCTTCCCCGAACAGCCCGATGACGCCCTTCTGTTTGATCTTCCAGACGTCGACCGTGAAGATCAGGCGGCCCAGCTCCGGCGGCAGGAACTGCGGCTGGAAGACGATGCCGTAGGACAGGCTCTCCGAGGTCTCCGGCTTCAGGTCGGGGTTGCCGGCCCGCACGGCGCGCGTGGTCCGCGACTGCGCGCACTGGGTGAAGCTGGTGATCCGGCCGGCGCGAAGGTCGGCTTCGCAGAAGTAGTAGTCCTGCCGGCTGTTGGTGCGGCTCACCTGGGTGACGTTGATCTGCTCGAGGTTGGGCGCCTTGAAGCCCTGCGACCAGGAGCCCCGCAGGCGGAAACCGGGGACGAGATCCCAGGCGGCCGCCACCTTCGGCTTGGCGACCGAGCCGACGTCGCTGTAGTCCTCGGCGCGGCCGGCGAGCTGTAGCTCCAGGCGGTCCACCAGCGGGATGTTCATCTCGGGCGAGACGAGGGGGATGGCGAGTTCGGCGTAGGCCGACTTCACCGTCCTGTGGCCCTTCACGTCCGGCGACACCGAGGTCCCGGGAATGTTGCTGAGCGCCACCGCACCGCCCACGATAGGACCGGTGACGGCGTCCACGAACTGGATCGTCCCGTCGACGTTCTCGTCGCGATCGTCGCTATAGGTTTCGCGGCGGACCTCGACGCCGGCGGCGAGGCCGACATCGCCTCCCCAGATCGAGAACAGGTCGGGGCGGCTCACCTTGAAATCCCAGAGCGCGAGCGTCGTCTTGTTCGCCCGGGTGATCGGGATCACCAGCCCGGCCCGCGCGGCGTCGCTCGAAGGCGTCTGGTCGCCGCCGGTGACCAGGTCCGTCGTGCCGATGCCGTTGAAGGGGTTATAGGCGTCCGGCGTCGTCCGGTTGACCGCCGCCGAGAAGGCGGTGCCGTCCACGGCGTACGAGAGGTCGTCGACCGTCGCCCAGGAATAGAGGGCCGCGCTTTCCCATTTGAACCCGAACTTCTCACCCTTGAGGCCGCCGAGGAAGCGGTACTGCTCGTTGGTCACGTAGACCTTCGAGGTATCCAGATCCAAGAGGCCGTAGGTGTTGAAGGTCAGCCTAAGGCCGCTGGCCGGCACACCCACCAGGTTGGGCAGCCGGTTGGGGTTCGGCTGGCCGTTGGCCAGGGTGGTCGCGCCGAACGGGTTGTAATAGGCGTTAGGGCCGATGCTGATCGTCGGCGAGGTGCCGATGCTCTGGGCGCCGGCGACGGTGCCATCGGTCTCGGCCCTATAGTAACCGGCCTCGCCGAAGAACGTGACGTCCTCGTTGATGTCGTAGTTGCCGGTCAGGAAGAGGTTGTACCGCTCGGTCTCCGGCATGATCGTCGACTTGCTCGACTTCAGCGTGTCGACGCGGAAGGCGCGGTCGGTCGTCGTGTTGAAGGCCCCCGGCACGATGCAGAGCCCAGGGCTGACCACCACCGTGCAGTTCACCCCTGCGGCCTGCGGCGAAAAGTGGAAGATGCCGGTGGAGCCGGTGATCGCGGTGGAGCCCTGGCGGATCGCACCGGTCACGCCCTGCGCCTGGAAGGCGCCGAAGCCCGTGGTCGCGGAGCGGCCGTCGAGGCTCACGGTGTTGGCGAACTCGGTGTCGGCGAACAGCGGCCGGCGGTCCGACGAGGCCGTGTAGTCCTGGTCGGAGGCGAGCAGCGCCGAGCGGCTCTCCAGCGACCCGAACAGCGTGATGTTGCCGCGGCCGTCCTGGATGTTGCGGCCGAACAGGCCCGTCAGGCGGCCTTCGCGCAGGTTGGTCCCTTGCGCCTGGCCGTACTGGAATTCCAGTTGGCCGCCATCGAAGTCGTCCTGCAGGACGGTGTTGATCACGCCGGCGACCGCGTCCGTGCCGTAGATGGCCGCGGCGCCGTCCCGCAGCACCTCGACGCTCTTCAGGCCCGCCACGGGGATCGCGTTGGTGTTGTAGGTGAAGGTCGGCACCAGCGACTCGGCCTGGGTGGTCGGGTGGTAGACGGTCCGCCGGCCGTTGATCAGCACGAGGGTGTTGCCCGCGCCGAGGTTCCGCAGGCTGACGGAGTTCACGTCGCCGCGTGCGGAGTTGGACGAGCCCGGGATGAAGCTTGAGTTGAAGGTGACGTTGCCGGCCTGCGGGATCGTCCGGAACAGCTCGTCGCCCGACCCGGCCGCCGTCGCCTGGATCTGCTGGACGTCCACGACCGTGACCGGCAGAGCCGCCGTCACCTTGCTGCCCTGGATCTGGCTGCCGACGACGACGATCTCCTGGACGTCGGTCGCGCCCGCGTTCTGACCGAACGCCGGCGTCGCCAGCGCCGCTATCGCCGAGAAGGCCGTCGTGGCCAACATGGCCGCGCGGCGTCGCCCTGCTGCTTGCATCATCTTGTTCCCCTCTCGCCCCAAAATCCGTCGTTGCGGACGGTCAGGATTGTTCGGCGATCGGGCAAGCCACGTCAAACAACTGCTCTTAAGACGTTCAATAACCCAAACTTGTCGATTTGAAATTCGGCGCCGCGCTTCCAGGCGCCTGAGGCGACAATGGCCCTTGAGACAACATTTCGCCCGGAACGTCGACCTCATTGCGACGCCCTCAACTTGAGGTAGGTCGCCTTTTCTGTCTAGCCGGGCGGACTGATCGGATCAGTGAGAAATCCGATCGTTTCCACAACTACAATACGTTTTGGACCGGAGCGGCCATTGTCTATCTCCGACAGGCCCGACGTCGCGGGCGTGCTTCGCAACGAATCCGGCCTTGTCATCAGACCCGCTTTCGCGCCGCCGCCGGCGGGGCCTCGTCCACGGGCCGGGCCTCGCTCTCTGCCTTGCGATCGGCCTGCTCGCCTTCGCCCTGCACCGGCTGCCCGCGCTGGCCCTGCTCAGCCCCCTGATACTGGCGGTCCTGCTCGGCATGGCCGTCCGGAACGTGGCCGGCCCCCTGGCAAGCTGTGAGGAAGGGATCGCCCTGACCCTGCGGGGCGCCCTGCGCCTGGGCATCGTGCTGCTGGGGTTCCAGGTGAGCCTCGGCCAAGTGCTGGCGCTCGGGCTACCGGGCCTTGCGGTGATCATCTTCGCCGTGACGGGCGTCTATCCCTTCACCGTGCGGGCCGGCCGATGGCTCGGCGTGGACGCCGGCCTGGCGCGACTGCTCGGGGCCGGCTGCGCGGTCTGCGGAGCCTCGGCCATCGTCGCCGCCAACACCGTCGTCGAGGCGCCCGAGGAGGACGTGGCCTATGCCGTCGCGGCCATCACCCTGTTCGGGCTCCTCGGCCTCGGCCTCCTTCCGCTGGCCTCGACCCTGCTGCATCTGTCGTCGCATCAGCAGGGGCTATGGGCCGGCGGGGCCCTGCACGAGGTCGCGCAGGCCACCGCGGCCGCGTTCCAGGGCGGCCCCGAGGCCGGCCGGACAGGCGTCGTGACCAAGCTCGGCCGCGTGGCCCTCCTGGCGCCCCTGGTGCTCATCCTCGCCGCCCGTTCGCCCGCGACGGCCTCGGGCCCGCGGCCCGGCGTCCCGGGCTTCCTGCTCGGCTTCGTCGGCGCGGTGGCGCTGAATTCGCTCGTTTCCCTGGACCCCGGATTGAAGTCCTTCCTCTCCACGGTCACCACCCTGCTGATGACCGTGGCGCTGGCCGCCATGGGCCTGGGGGCGAGCTTCGCCGCGCTCGTCCGGCGCGGGCCCCGGCCGCTGCTGCTCGCCGGCCTCGCCACCCTCTTCATATCGGCCGGAACGCTCGTCCTTGTCGTCGGCCTCGCCTGATGTCAGGCGGCCGGCAGCGCCGCGACGAGGTCCCGGCCCCGGCCGAGACAAGAGACCAGACCGTATTCCTGCAGGGTGTGGGCGCCCGCGCCCTCCATGCCCAACCCATCCAGGGTCGGCACGCCGGGCGCGGCGGTGAAGTCGCCGTCCGAGCCGCCGCCACGCAGCGGCAGGCGACCACGGCGTTGACGCCGGCGGCGTGGTGGCTGGGGCTCTCCTCCACAAGCCGCGCGATCGGCATCTCAAGCCGCATCGCGCCCATACCCCCGCCAACCGCCGACCACCGCATTGACGCCAGCTTAGGCGAAAGGCGACAATGCGTTCAATCATAGGAACTTCGTTCAATTAGATGACCGACAATGTCCTCTCCGCCGGGCGGGTCCTCGACCTGCTCGAGTTCATCGCCCAGGCGCCGGAGGCGGTGAGTCTCCGCGACGCGACCCATGCCCTGGCCGCGCCGAAGAGCAGCACGCTGATGCTGCTCCGGACCCTGGTGAACCGCGGCTATGTGCAGCGCGACGCCACGACCGACCGCTACCGGCTTTCCGACGACTTCCGGGCCGGCGCCTTCGGCTGGACCGTCGACCCGAACGCCCGTCTGGTCACCCTGGCGCGTCCGATCCTCGAGGCGCTCAGCCGGGAGATCGGCGAGACCTGCACCCTGGGGATCTGGGACGAGCCCGGCCAGGCCCGCCTCCTGGTCAAAGTCGTGGCCGATCTCGACGTCCGCTACGACACCGACGTCTCCCGCCCCATCCCCCTCTACTGCACCGCGATCGGCCGGGCGCTGTTGTCCACCTGTCCGGCGGCCGAGCGCGCCCGGTTGCTGGGCGAGGGTCCCTTCCCCGCCGTGACGCGCCACACCCTGACCGACCGCCGGAAGATCCTGGCCCGCATAGAGCAGGCGGCCGAGGCCGGCTTCGCCTCGGTGGAGGAGGAGTTCGCCCTGGGCGGCACCGGCGTCGCCGCGCCGGTCCTGGGACCGGACGGCCGGGCCCTGGCCGCGCTCAACGTTGGCTGCGTGACCAACCGCTTCGAGGAGAAGCGCGAACAGGTGATCGGCGCCGTGAAGCGTTGGGCCGGCGTCCTCGCCGCCGAGCTGAACCAGGAGCCGCAGCCGCGGCGCCGCGCCGGATGAACCTGGACTTCTCCGGCCGGACGGTCGTCGTCAGCGGCGGCGCCATCGGCTTCGGCCGGGCGATCGCGCTGAGCTTCCTCGACCTCGGCGCCCGGGTCTTCGCCTGCGACATCCTCGAACCCGAGCTCGCGGCGCTCGCCGACGCCGGCGTCGAGACGGCGCGGGTCGATCTCACCGACCGGGCCGCGGCGGCCGACTGGATTCGGCGGGTGGAGGATCGCACGGGGGCGCCGGTGGACGTCCTCGTCAACAACGCCGGCGGCGTCGCGGGCCAGGCCTTCACGCCGATCGAGACCGTGACCGACGAGGCGTGGGACCGGATCATCGCGATCAACCTGGGCGCCGCCATGGCCCTTAGCCGGGCCTGCGCGCCGGGCATGAAGGCCGCCGGTCGGGGCGCCATCGTCAACATCACCTCCGGGGCGGCGCTGAAGGCGTCGCTGACCGGCGTCCAGGCCTATTGCGCCGCCAAGCACGCGATGCTGGGGCTCACCCGCCAGCTCTGTCACGAGCTCGGCCCCTTCGGCATCCGGGTCAACAGCGTCGCGCCCGGCTTCGTCCAGACCAATGCCGCCACCGCGGCCCAGTGGGCTTCGTACAGCGAGGCCAAGCGGGCGGCGATCGTCGAAGGCGTCGCGCTCCGCCGCCTGGGAACGCCCGAGGACATCGCCCGGGCGGTCGTCTTCCTCGCGTCCGACCTCGCCGGTTTCATCTCGGGCGAGATCCTCTCCGTGAATGGAGGCCATTGATGCCCCCCCTGCCCCGGCCCCCCGCCCCCGATCCTGACCAGAAGCCCTGGCAGTGGCCGGAACCGGTGTGGCGCGGCCTGGTGGACCGGGTGCGCGCAGGCCGGCGCCTGGCGCCCGAACGCTGGCCCGGCGGCGCGCCCTTCGCCGTGGCGATCTCCTTCGACAGCGACCACGAGACCAATGACCTGCGCGACGGCGGCGCCTCGATCAGCCGGCAGAGCTGGGGGCAGTTCGGGCCGCGAAAGGGGGCGCCGCGCATCCTCGACATCCTGCGCCGCACCGATACGCCGGCCTCCTTCTACGTCCCGGCGGTCTCGGCGCTGCTGCACCCGGACGAACAGCGTCAGGTGGCGGGCGAGGGCCACGAGATCGGCATCCATGGCTGGATCCACGAACTCAATTCGGTGCTGCCCTACGAAGCCGAGCGGGACCTGATGCTCCGATCCGCCGACGTGCTCGAGAAGATCGCCGGAACCCGGCCGCGCGGCATCCGCACGCCCTCGTGGGACTTCAGCCCCAATACCCTGACCATCATCCGCGAGATGGGCCTGACCTACGACAGCTCGCTGATGGCCGACGACGACTGCTACGAGCTGGTCCAGGACGGCGTTCCCACCGGCGTTGTCGAGCTGCCCGTCGAATGGATTCGGGACGACGCGGTCTACTTCGGGATGAACCGCTTCGCCGGGCTGCGCCCCTACACGCCGCCCGAGGGCGTGCTGGACATCTTCCGGCGGGAGCTGGAGGCCGCGCGCGACGAGGGCGGGCTGTTCCAGCTGACCCTGCATCCGCACATCATCGGGGCGCGCTCGCGGATCTGGATCCTCGAGGAGATCATCGCCCTTGGGCGCGGCCTGGGCGCATGGTTCGGAACCCACGGCCAGGTCGTCGACCACGTGCTCGCGGCCTGCCCGGCCGTCTGAAAGGAGCCGGCGCGCAAGCCGTCGCGGCTGGGCGGCCCGCCGCCCATGGCATGCGCGAAGCGCGCTGGTGGGCCCGGCAGGACTCGAACCTGCAACCAGACCGTTATGAGCGGCCGGCTCTAACCATTGAGCTACAGGCCCCTGCAGCGGGTTTGGCGGTTACCACGGGCTGCACGCCGCTTAAAGCTTGCGTTCAGGTGGCGCTTGCGAGTTTGCGGCCCAGTTTCGATGGAGACCTCGATGAAGACCCTGATGCGCGTGTCCGCCCTGGCCCTGGCTCTTTCTGCGAGCGCGGCCGTTCCCGCGGCCCTGGCCCAGGCTGCGCCCCCCGCGGCCGACAGCATGTTCCGGGCGACCACGCTCAACCTCTCGGCCTATGGCGAGACCAAGGTCGCCCCCGACATGGCGACCATCACCCTGGGCGTCACGACCGAGGCCCCGACCGCCGTCGAGGCCATGCAGGCCAACGCCCAGCGCATGTCGGGCGTCGTGGCGGCGCTCCGCCGGGGCGGCATCGCCGAGAAGGACATCCAGACCTCGGGCCTGAACCTCAACCCCCAGTACCGCTACGAGGAGAACAAGCCGCCGCAGCTCGTGGGCTACCAGGCCTCGAACATGGTCACCGTCACGGTCCACGACCTGAAGCGGCTGGGCCAGGCGGTGGACGCCACGGTGGGCGCCGGCGCCAACCAGATCCACGGGATCAGCTTCGGCCTCGACGACCAGACCGCCGCCGAGAACGCCGCCCGCGAGGAAGCCGTGAAGGCCCTGCAACAGAAGGCCGACCTCTACGGCCGGGCGACCGGCTACCGGGTGTGGCGCCTGGTGTCGCTGAGCGAAGGCGCGGCCTCGTTCCCGATCCAGCCCCCGATGCCGATGATGGAGTTCGCCCGCGCCGCCAAGGCCGACACCTCGGTCTCGCCCGGCCAACTGACCGTGCGGGTCGACATCACCGGCCTCTACGAACTTACTCGCTAGGCGCGCTGACGCCCGCGCGGCGGAAGGCGGCCTCCAGCCGGTCGGCCATCATGAGCCCCGGAAAGGCCCGGTCGCCTTCCATCACCGCCGCGTAGACGAGGTCCTTGCCCGCGACGGGGCCGGCGGCCCAGCCGACGCCGCGCGAGCCGTCGGCCAGGGTGTTGCAGCTCAGCGTGCGCGGGCGGCCGTCCTTGGCCACGGCGTCCAGCAGGTCGCCGACCTTCATCGCGCCGGGCCCCTCGCAGTCCGGGTATTCCTTCGCGCAGGCGGTGGCGGTGTTGTAGCGGTAGAGCACCTTGCCCGAGCCCTTCGCGCCGATCAGCACGCAGGTGTTGGGGTCGCCGATGGCGCGCGAGACCGCTGCGTCCAGGCGGTCCTTGTCCACACCGGGCGGCGCGCCGGGGGCGCAGGCCGAAAGCATGAGGACGCCGGCCAGGCCGGCGATGAATACGGCCCTAGGCGGCCTGCTTGATCTCGTTGCCATCGTCCAGCAGCACGACCGTGGGCGCATAGTTGCGGGCCTCCTCGGCCGGCAGCATGCCATAGGTCACCACGATCACCTTGTCGCCCTTTTGGACGAGCCGGGCGGCGGCGCCGTTGACGCCGATCACCTTGGAGCCGCGCGGCGCCTCGATGGCGTAGGTCGTGAACCGGGCGCCGGTGGTGATGTTGAGCACGTCCACCTGTTCGTGCGGCAGGATGCCGGAGGCGTCCAGCAGGTCGCGGTCGATGGCGATGGAGCCCTCGTAGTCCAGGTCGGCCTGGGTGACCGTGGCCCGGTGCAGCTTGGCCTTCATCAGGGTGACCAGCATGGCGCAGACGTCCTCGTGAAGGAATGCTCGTGAAACGCTGGGACCGCGCGGGCGGCGACACGCACAATGGCCAAGGCCCGCTGGACGCGAAGCGCATATACGCATGAAGACCTTACCATTCAATGCCGCGATGCAGCGAAGGTGACGCTTGGGGACCTCCCGGCGGGAGACCTTGCGCGGCAAGGCGTCGCAGAGTCCCGGCGGGGGCGCGCGCCTTTCTGACGCCCCTGACCTTACGGCGCCGCAGCACGCGAGGGCCGGCGCGCGCGCAACCCTCGCGGGCGGGCGCAGCCTTTCCCTTGACGGACCGCGCGTCACCCGTCGGTAATCTTCCCTGATCAACGATAAGGAGGCGCGCCCGATGGACGGCGGTCAGGTTCCGGGCGGTTTCGACCGCGACGCTTTGGCTCAGGTTCCGGCGGCCCTGCAGGGCTTCGTGGACCAGGGCGCGCTGTCGGGCATGGTGACACTGGTCTGGCGCGGCGGCGAGGTGGTCCAGGTCAACACCGTCGGCCACCGCGACGTGGCGGCCAAGGCGCCGATGCAGCGGGACACCCTGTTCCGCATAGCCTCCATGACCAAGCCGGTGACCTCGCTGGCCGCCCTCCAGCTCATGGAGGAGGGCAAGCTTCGGCTGGATGACCCGATCACCAAATGGATTCCCGAGCTGGCCGGCATGCAGGTCCTGAAGGATCCGACCGGCCCGCTGGACGCCACCTACCCCGCCCCGCGCGACATCACGGTCGAGGACCTGATGACCCACCGCTCGGGCCTGGCCTACGCCTTCACCTCGTCCGGCCCCATCGCCCAGGCCCACGAGGACACGCTGGGCCCGCCGCTCGGCCATCGCATCACCCCGGACGAGTGGCTGAAGGCGCTGGGGACCCTGCCGCTGACCTACGCGCCCGGCGAGCGTTTCCACTACAGCCACGCCACCGAGGTGCTGGGCTTCCTGGTGGCCCGCATCGAGGGCAAGACCCTGGGGGAGGTGCTGCGCGAGCGGGTCTTCGCGCCGCTCGGCATGCACGACACCGACTTCTGGGCGCCGGCCGAGAAGGCCGATCGGATGGCGAAGCTCTACCAGGCGCCGCCCGAGGGCGGGCCGCTGAAGGACGTCTCCTGGCCCGAGCCGCCGGCCCGTCCCGCCTTCGAGGCGGGCGGCGGGGGGCTGATCTCCACCGCCGACGACTATCTGAAGTTCGCCCGCCTGATGCTGGGCCGCGGCGAGGTGGACGGCGTGCGCCTGGCGAAGCCCGAGACCCTCGACCTGATGACCGCCAACCGGCTGACCGAGGCCCAGCGGACCCACGACTTCCTCGGCATGCCGTTCTGGATGAGCCAGGGCTTCGGCCTGGGCGTCTCGACCATCATGGACGCCGAGAAGCACCAGTGGATGGGCGCGGGCGCGGAAGGGTCGTTCGGCTGGCCGGGAGCCTTCGGGACGTGGTGGCAGGCCGATCCCGTCAATGACCTGATCCTGATCTACCTGATCCAGGACTCCATGCCTCTGGGTCCCGAGGCGGTGACGGCCATGCAGGGCCAGCGCCCCAATGGCCGCCTCGCCCTGCCGGTGTTCCAGAAGATGGTCTACGGCGCGCTTCGCGCCTGAGATGTCACGGGTTGCGGGGGGCCACGCAGATCGGGCGCCCCTCGAACGTGTCGCCCTCCAGGCTGCCGTCCCGGGCGGCGTCCTTGCGGACCCGGTTCAGGGCGGCGCTTTCCGGCGGCGGCCGCTGTCCGGGCGGACAGATCGGCACGCGGGTGCGCAGGCCCCCGGCCGGGCAGGTGCAGATGAGTTCGCTCTGGTCCAGCCGGCTGGCCGGCACGTCGCAAGCCGCCGGCGCGGTGTTTCCGGCGACATCGATGCACTGGATGGTCCAGGTCGGCGGGCGTTCGCCCGCGGGCTGGGCGGCTGCGGCGCCGGCGAGGCCCGCCACCAGGGCGGAGAGGAGAAAGGGTCGCATGGGCGTCTCCTGGGCTAACCCCATCATACGCCTGAAAGAGCCTAGACGTTCACCATGTCCTTCAGCGCGGCCTTAACGCCGTTGCGTCAGGATCGCGGCATGGATGACGCGCTCAACATCGCCCGCGGAGGTCTGGCGGCGGCGGAGACCCGCTTCGCCCGCTCGGCCCAGCGCATCGTCGAGGCGCCGATCGACGAGAGCGTCGACTTGGGCCACGAGATGGTCGAGATGATCCAGGCCAAGCACCACTTCTCGGCCAACCTCAAGGTCATCGAGTTCGCCCAGGACATGTGGCGGTCGCTTCTCGAAATTCAGGTACGCTAGACCCCTTCCAACGGTGGACCCCAGGCTCCGCTTGACGCACACTGTCCGCCAAGCGCGGCCGTCGATCGCGCGACCGAAACCGGGGGGATACGCCGTGCACCGTCTGACGCCGCTGGCCGCCGTGGCCGTGCTGCTGGCCGCCTGCCAGCCCAAGCCCGAACAGCCTGCCTACACCGGCCTCGATATGCAGGAGCTGATGGTCCACGTGGTGGACCCGGCCGCCTTCGCGTTCTGGCGGGGCTCGGGCTACGTGCTCACCGAGGAGGGCGAGCAGGACCTTTCGCCCACCACCGAGGAAGGCTGGAAAGCCGTCGAGGACGGCGCCGCCACCGTGGCCGAAGCCGGAAACCTGCTGATGCTGCCCGGCCGCGCCCGCGAGCCCGCGGCCGAGTGGAACAAGTACGCCAAGCTCCTGACCGAGCGGGCGCTCGAGGCCAAGGCCGCCGCCGAGAAGAAGGACAGGAAGGCCGTATTCGACACGGGTGGCCGCCTCTACGAGGTCTGCGTCGCCTGCCACGAGAAGTACGTCATCGGGCCCATGCTGGCCGACGAGCAGAAGCCGAAGAAGTAGCGGCCACGAAAAAGGGGAGCCTCGCGGCTCCCCTCGACACCCCGGGGCCTTCCCTCGGGCCTTCCCTGGGAGCCTACTTCTCGTTCGGGTCCGAGCCGTCCTTCGGCGCGCCGGTGCCGGACGAGCCCATGAACACCTTGCGGCCGTCGGCGAAGGTCACGTCGCGGCCGTTGGCCTTGCACTTGGGCGTGCAGAGCTTGTCCTTGGACTGGTAGCCGCGGACGATGACCTCGGTGCCCGGCCGCAGCGAGTTGCGGTCGATGCCCGCGCGCAGAAGGGTGTTGGGCGTGCCGCCCTCGACCATCCAGGGCGTCACCTTGCCCCCGGGACCTTCCACGTCGACATGCACCCAGGCGTGCGGATTGATCCATTCCACGCGGGTCACCTTGCCGCGCAGCAGCACCGGGGCCTTGCCGTCGAACTCGGCGGCGAAGGCGTGGTGAGCCCAGGCCGCGCCGCCGGCCGCCGCGGCCGCGAGCGCCGCGCCGACCATGCCTGCGATGATCAGTTTCCGCTTGTCCATCTTCCGTCTCCCCGGCCGGTCGCCGGCCTCTGGTCTTGTCCTTGGAGGGCTGGGCCCCCGATCGCTTCAGTGGGCTACTTCACCGGTTCCTTGCGCAGGTGCCCGTACATCAGCTCCTCGACGAACTCGACGCACTTGAACTGCTGCAGCCGCGCGTCCTCGCCCAGCCGCCGGTAGAGGTTCATGCTCATCTTCCACGGGCGCGTGAAGGTGTTCGGGTCGGTGATCTCGGCCTCGTAGCGCATGGTGTTCGGCCCCGTGGGCGTCCATCGCTCGACGACCGTCATCTGGTCCGAGTGGTGGTTGCCCGCCCGGTCGAACCAGGTGCGGTCGTTCTGGCCGGTAACGGTGACGACCAGGGTGTCGCCTTCCCACTTGGCCACCGACTGGCCCATCCAGGAGTCCACCGGCGCCGGGCCCGGATCGTCGAACATCAGGCTGCGCACCGCGCCCGCGTACTCATAGGCGATCATCACCGTCCTGTCGGACTGGAGGATCTGGAACGGCAGGTGCATGTAGTTGGCCCGCGGCACGCCGGGCAGGTAGCACTTCACCTCGGGATCGCGGGCCAGATAGTCCGCGCGGTTCTCGTCGCGCAGCTTCCTGGCCTCGGGGGTGTAGGGGATCTCGCCGCCGTCCACCACGCCGGCGCCGCCGGGGACCGCGCCCACCGCGCCCAGCGGCAGGAGCTCCTTGGCCGGCAGGGGACCGTGGGGGCCGGGGCGCATCTGCAGGGCCGCGCGCGGGGCATGCGGCTCGATGTCCCAGCCGGCGGTGTTCATCACCTGCCAGACGCCGTTCAGGTCGGGGAGCTTCGTACCGGCCAGGCGCGGCGCCTTGTACGCGGCCACGGAGCCGGCCTTGGGGGCCTTCGTCTGGGCCACGGCCGCCGGGCCGCTCATCACCAGGCCGGCCGCCGCCAGCGCCGCCGCGATTCTGATCATGCTCTCGTTTCCCCCGGGATCCGTGCGCCTGCGCGCCGGTCCCCCTTGTTCTGTGCGTCCAGCCTAAACGCCGTTCAGTCAAAGCGCCAGCCGAGGCGCGGCTTTGACAAAACGGCCCGCGGCGACTAGCGCGGACGGCATGACGCTGCGCACGCTCTTCGCCACTTCGGTCTACGAAGCGACCCTTACAACAGACCGTTATTTCGAAAATTTCAATAGCGAGATTTTCGAGGCCTGCGACATGCTGGCAGCCGAGGACGCCGCCGGCCGGGCCTGGTGCCGCGAGCACGGCTATGGCGGCTACACCTCCTACGCGTCGCTGGACGACCTGCCCCAGCGGGCCAGCGTCTTCGGGGAGTTGAAGACCAGGCTGGATCGCCACGCCCGCGCCTTCGCTGAGGCCCTCGACTTCGACCTGGGCCGCGGCCGACTGAAGCTGGACAGCCTGTGGGTCAACGTCCTGAAGCCCGGGGCGGCGCACACGAGCCACATCCACCCGCACAGCGTGATCTCGGGCACCTACTACGTCGAGACCCCGCCCGGGGCGAGCGCGCTCAAGATCGAGGACCCGAGGCTGGCCATGATGATGGCCGCCCCGCCGATCCGCCCGGACGCACCGGAAACCCGCCAGCCCTTCGTCTACCTGCAGCCCGCGCCCGGGACGATCTACATGTGGGAGAGCTGGCTGCGCCACGAGGTCCCGGCCAACCGGGCCAAGACCCCGCGCGTCTCGGTCAGCTTCAACTACGGCTGGCGGTGAGGCGCCCTCAGCGGTCCGCGACGGTCCGCCGGCCGCCGAACCTGCCCCCGAAGAAGTCGCCGGCGTTCCAGCTCGGGCTCTGCGGCGCGTCGGCCAGCTCGCGGGCGATCTCGTAGTTGATGCGGGCGAACCTGGCCCCGGCCACGTAGTCGATGGGCTGGGAGAGGTCGGCCAGGCTGTCGAGCGCCTCGCGCAACACGGCCGACATGCGCCCGGCGGCGTTTCGGTCACGCTCGGCGAGGAAATTGGCGAGTCGTTTCAGGTCTCATGTCGCCCGCGGCGACAGGCGTACGGTGCGGCTCAACGCTTCCGCGCCAGCGCGGCCTCCATTTCCCGGTCGAAGCAGTTCATCGCCTCCTCGACGGAAATGAACTCCCCTGTCCGGCGGTATTGCGCCAGCCGGGCGCGCGACACCGACAGGGGATCACCCCCCAACTCGTCGACGAGAACGCCCAGCGCATAGGCCTCGACCGACATGCCGGCCGCCCGGGCGGCTTCGGCGAGCCGCCGCTGCGTTTCGTCGTCAAGCTTCAGGGTCAGGTCGCCATCGGGCATGGCGGCAGGCTCCCTCCGCCGGGACCGGCCGTCAACTGTCGAGGAAGCTCCGCAGCTTCCGCGACCGGCTGGGATGCTTCAGCTTGCGCAGGGCCTTGGCCTCGATCTGGCGAATCCGCTCGCGGGTCACGCTGAACTGCTGGCCGACCTCTTCCAGGGTGTGGTCGGTGTTCATGCCGATGCCGAAGCGCATGCGCAGCACGCGCTCCTCGCGGGGCGTCAGCGACGCCAGCACGCGGGTGGTGGTCTCCCGCAGGTTGGACTGGATGGCCGCGTCGATCGGCAGGACGGCGTTCTTGTCCTCGATGAAGTCGCCGAGGTGGCTGTCCTCCTCGTCGCCGATCGGGGTCTCGAGGCTGATCGGCTCCTTGGCGATCTTCAGGACCTTGCGCACCTTCTCCAGCGGCATGGCCAGCTTCTCGGCCAGTTCCTCCGGCGTCGGCTCGCGGCCGATCTCGTGCAGCATCTGGCGGCTGGTGCGGACGATCTTGTTGATCGTCTCGATCATGTGGACCGGGATGCGGATGGTCCGGGCCTGGTCGGCGATCGAGCGGGTGATCGCCTGCCGGATCCACCAGGTGGCGTAGGTCGAGAACTTGTAGCCGCGGCGGTACTCGAACTTGTCCACCGCCTTCATCAGGCCGATGTTGCCCTCCTGGATCAGGTCCAGGAACTGCAGGCCGCGGTTCGTGTACTTCTTGGCGATCGAGATCACGAGCCGCAGGTTGGCCTCGACCATCTCCTTCTTGGCCTGACGGGCCTCGCGCTCGCCCTTCTGCACCGTCTGGACGATGCGGCGGTAGTCGTCGATCGGCACGCCGGTCTCTTGCGCCAAGGCGGCGATCTCGGAGCGGATCTCGGCGATCTGGGCGGCGTCGTTCTCGGCGAACTTGGTCCAGCGCACGCCCAGTTGCTTGACCATGTCGGTCCAGTCGGGGCGCATCTCGTTGCCGAAATAGGCCTTCAGGAACTCGGCGCGGCTGATGCCGTAGCTGTCGGCCAGGCGCAGCAGGCGGCCTTCCAGCACCATCAGGCGCTTGTTGATCGCATAGAGCTGCTCGACCAGCGCCTCGATGCGGTTGTTGTTCAGCTTCAGGGTCTTGAGGTGCTGGACGATCGTGCCGGTGGCGGCCTGGTAGGCCTTGCGCTCGGCGTCCGACAGGTCCTGGCCCTTCAGGCGATGACCGACCAGCTTCTCCTGAAGCTGGCGGAAGCTCTCGAATTCGGCGGCGATGGCGTCGAGGGTCGCCATGACCCCTTCGCGCAGCTCGGCCTCCATGGCGCTGATCGTCGGGCCCGCGCCGTCGTCGAAGTCGTCGTCGCTCTCGCCTTCGGCCTCGCCCTCGGCGGCGCCTTCGGCCTCGGCCTCGACCGGCGCCTCGGCGGCGCCCTGGTTCTGGCCGCCGTAGGTCTGCTCGAGGTCGATGACCTCGCGCAGCAGGATGCGGCCGTTCTCCAGCTCCTCGCGCCACACCATGATCGCTTCGAAGGTCAGCGCGCTCTCGCACAGGCCGCGGATCATGGTGTCGCGGCCGGCCTCGATGCGCTTGGCGATGGCGATTTCGCCCTCGCGCGACAGCAGCTCCACCGAGCCCATCTCGCGCAGGTACATCCGGACGGGATCGTCCGTGCGGTCGTAGGCCGGCTCCTTGGTCGTCTCGACGACGGCGCTTTCCTCGCGCACCGCCACCTCGCCGCCGTCGGCGTCCTCCTCGGACTCCACCACGTTGACGCCCATCTCGCTGAGCATGGCGAGCGTGTCCTCGATGGCCTCCGACGTGACCTCCTCGGAGGGCAGGACCTTGTTCAGCTCGTCCATGGTGACGTAGCCGCGGGCCTTGGCCTGCTTGATGAACTTCTTGACCGCGGCGTCGGTCAGGTCGAGCAGCGGGCCGTCGCCTTGGGTGGTTTCGGGCGTTTCGGCTTCGGCTGTATTCGAGCTCATCGAGTTCTCCGACATGGGTCTTTCCCGCCCCGCAAGAGGCGGGCCCAAGATGGTGTCCGGCGGTCATATGCCTAGGGGCCGCGACGTTACGACCCGTCAGTCCGCCAAGTTCGTTCCCGTTCTGATCGCGCGCATCAGGGCGTCGCGCCGCCGCAGGCATGAAGGACGTTGCCTAACCACGCCTGAACGACCGCGAAGGTCCCCCTCCGCAGCGCAACCCCTGGGATCACCGCGCATCGAGGGAGACATCATCAGACCCACATGGGGGGCGCGCCCGAATGGTTCGCAGCGGCCCGAATCGATGCCTGTCAACAGCGCGCTAAATCCGCACGGGGGCAGATGGCAAGCCGCCTGCCGGGAGTCAAGATGTCCACACGGCGCCAAGGGGAATGATTTCCCTCGGCATTTCGCCGCAAGACGGGTCCGGCGTCGGGACATGGCGGCGCCTAGTGGGGCAGGACGGGCCGGTCGCCGTCGGCGTGGGCCCAGTCGGAATTGACCAGCTTGCGCAGGTGATCGCGCTCGGCCTTCAGGTGGATCAGGGCCTGGGCGTCCTGGTCCCGGGGCAGGTCCCGGGCGGCCGCCTCCACCGCCTTCTCCAGGGAGTCCAGTTGCATCAGCAGGTCGAAGGCCTGCTGCCAAAGGTCCCGGACGCGTTCGCGGGCGGCTGTCTCGTCCAGGAACGGCGCGCTGACGCCGGCGCGCCGGGCGTCCTTCTCCAGGCGGGCGATCGCATCCTCGCTCATGCCCCTGGCGCGCAGGCGGCGGACCACGGCGTCGAACTCGGCCTCGCCGGCCTCGTAGCGGAGCTGCACCAGTTCGTGGGCGATGGCGTCCAGCCGCTCGTCCCCGAAGCCCCGGGCGCCCACCAGCTCGATGGAGTTGTCGATCAGGCTGGGGTCCTTCAGCGCCGCCACCGCCAGGGCCGCGGCCAGCGGCCGCACCGAGGTCTTCAGCGCCTGGGCCGCCTGCTTGCCCTCGGGCGTGGGCCCGGCCATCACGGGCTTCCGTGACCAGCGCTGGCGCGACAGCTCCCGGGCCGCGGCGCCCACCGTGTAGACCGGCTCCCGCGTCGGCCAGAGCTGCTCGTAGCGGCCCAGCAGGTCCTCCTTGTAGGCCTGGGCCAGGTCCGGGTCGGCGATCGTGGCGGCGAGCTTGCGCAGGCGCACCTTCAGCGAGGTGCGCCGCTCGGGCGTATCCAGCGGCTCCAGGTCGCGCTCACGGATGAACAGCGCCTCGGCGAAGGGCGTGGTCTTCTCCAACTGGGCCTTGAGCGCCGCCGGCCCCTGCTCGCGCAGCACCTCGTCCGGGTCCTTGCCGCCCTCGACGAGGGCGAACCTGAAGCTCTTGCCCGGCTTCAGCAGCGGCAGCGCCCGGTCGATGGCCCGGCCCGCCGCCTGGCGGCCCGCCCGGTCGCCGTCGAAGCACAGCGTGGGCTCGTGATGGTGGCGCCACAGCACCTCCATCTGCTCCTCGGTCAGCGCCGTACCCATGGGCGCCACCGCCGGGATGCCCGCCCGCTGGCAGGCGATCACGTCCATGTAGCCTTCCACCGCCACCAGCGGCGGCTGGTCGCCCGAGGGCGCGGCGGCCAGGATCTTGCGGGCCTCGGAAAGGCCGTAGAGCTGGTTCCCCTTGTGGAAGACGACCGTCTCGGGGCCGTTCAGGTATTTGGCCCGGGCGTTCGGATCCATCGCCCGGCCGCCGAACGAGACCACCCGGCCTCGCACGTCCAGGATCGGGAAGATGATGCGGTCCCGGAACCGGTCGTAGGGGGCGCCCCCCTCCTCCGGCGCGATCAGCAGGCCGGCCTCGACCAGCTCGGCGGGGCGGGCGCCCTTGGCCACCAGATAGTCCTTCAGCGCCGTGCGCCCGGAGGGCGAGTAGCCCAAGCGGAAGCGGGCCCAGTCCTTCTCGGGCAGGCCGCGCTTCTCCAGATAGGCCCGGGCGTCGCGACCCGAAGGCCGCTTCAGCTCGGCCTCGAACCATTGGGCGGCCAGCTCCAGCCAGTCGACCAGCCCCTGGCGCTTCTTCTCGACCTCGGCGCCACGCGGGTCGGCGGCGGGCAGCGCCAGCCCCGCCTCGGCGGCCAGTTTCTCCACGGCCTCGGCGAAGGTGAGCCGCTCGGTCTCCTGCAGGAAGGTGATGATGTCGCCGGTCTTGCCCGACGAGAAATCGAAGAACTGGCCCTTCTCGTCGTTCACGAAGAACGACGGGGTCTTCTCCTTGTTGAACGGCGACAGGCCCACGTACTCGCGGCCCTGCTTGCGCAGCTTCACCGTCTTGCCGATCACGTCCGACGGGCGCAGCCGTCCCTTGATCTCCTCGATGAAGTGCTCGTCGAAGCGCATCCGGCCTGTCTACCTCGCCGACCGGGGCCTTCGGATGCGGCCTTGTCAGCCGACTCGCAGTCTCCCGGTAGACGCCTGTGCATACACCTTCGACACGCTGTGGATAAGCTGTGCGTTCTACAGGCGTTCCGCGCGAGCTTCCGGAACGTGCCCCAGCTTCTCCGGATTGCGCATGACATAGATGGCCGCGATCCGGCCGTCCTCGCCGGGCTCGAAGGCGATGGTCTCGGGTCCGTCCGACAGGTGCAGCAGGAGGCCCGGCCAGCCGTTGATCCGCACCGCCTCGAAGGCGTTCACCTCCGGGAAGCCGGCCCGCCAGCGGATGCCCTGGAAGAGGCCGATGATGTCGTCGCGGCCGACCATCACCCGCAGAGCCGCCTTCCGCTTGCCGCCGCCGTCGGTGACCATCACCGCGTCCTCGGTCAGCAGCGAGGCCAGCCGGGCGTAGTCGGCGCCGGCCGTGGCGGCGGCGAAGGCCTCGGCCAGTTCCTTGGCCCGGCCCTCGTCCACCGAGAAGCGCGGGCGGGCGTCCTGCACGTGGGTCCTGGCGCGGCTGGCGAGTTGGCGCACCGCCGCTTCCGTCCGGCCCAGGGTCTCGGCCACCTGGGCGTAGTCCTGTTCGAAGACGTCGTGCAGCAGGAACACCGCCCGCTCCAGGGGGGAGAGCCGCTCCAGGGCCAGGAGGAAGGCGATCGAGACGTCCTCGGCCCGCTCCACGGGGTCCTCGGTCAGCGGCTCGATCAGCGGCTCGGGCAGCCACGGGCCGCGATAGGCCGCCCGCTCGGCCTTGGCCGCGCGCAGGCGGTCGATGCACAGCCGGGTCGTGGCCCGCACCAGCCAGGCGGCGGGGTCGGCGACGCCCTCGCCCGCCCGCGTCCAGCGCAGCCAGGCGTCCTGCACCGCGTCCTCGGCCTCGGCGACCGAGCCCAGCATGCGATAGGCCAGCCGCTTCAGCCGCGGCCGCTGGGCCTCGAAGGCATCGGTGAGGCCTGCGTCCATGGTCGTCATCCTAGGCCGCGCGCTTGAGCGGCGCGACCGCCTCGCCGGCCACCACCACCCGGGAGCACGCCTTGCCGTAGCCCAGGGCGTACTTGAGCGTCGGGTACATCCGCGCGGCCGTGATCGTCAGGCCGATCGCCACCAGGGCCTTGTCGCCCCAGCGGCGCACGATCTCATCGCGCAGCGGGTCGCAGGCCTCCATGTCGCGGGCCAGGCTCGCCTTGGCGAAGCGGTAGGCCAGCGCCGCCGTCTCGCCCATGGCCGCCTCGTCCCCGGCGATGATCGCCCGCAGGACGGCGGGGTCCATGCCGTTCGCCGTGGCGATGTCGACGCCCACCTGGACGCAGGGGCCACAGTCCTCGCTCATGGCGCCCACGAGGCCGGCGGCGGCCAGGGCCTCGGCCGGCGCCGCCTTGGGGTCGGCCGCCTTGGTCCCGAAGCCGAACTTCACCAGGCTCTTCGGGCTCACGCGCAGCACGTGGCGCATGTAGCTGGCGTCGTAGTCGAAGGCTTTCTCGAACCGGTCGAGCCAGCGGGACAGATAGGCGCGCAGCATCATCTCGGTCTCCTCATGCATCTGCGGGGCGACGGAAGAGGGCGAGCAGGAGCGGCAGGGCGGCCAGCAGGTAGACCCCCGTGAAATCCTGGGCGACGTCGGCCCAGGGGGTCGCGCCGCAGGCCGCGTCATAGACGTGGATGCCGGCGTGGAAGGTCAGGAACAGGGCCCCGGCCGCCAGCGCCGCCCAGCCCTCGCGCGGGCGCCAGGCGAACCACGCCGCTCCGAGGCCGGCCACCAGATAGGCCGCCCCGATGTCGCGGACGAAGTGGGCGTTGAACGGCCCCGTCGCCGGCACGCCCGGCACGGCGTCGTACCAGGCCTGCGAGCTGAACAGCATGACAAGCCCATTGCCGCCCAGCGCCGCCGCCAGCAGCCCCGAAAGCCACCGATCCCAGTTCCGAACCAAACCCGCCTCCTCTTCGATCGCCCCAAGGACGTGAGAGGCCGGCGCGGTGTGACATGAAGATTTCTGGAACCACGGATTTCACGGATTGCACGGATTTGTTCTTGTATTGTTCACGCCACCTGCCTGTGCTATTCAAGCCCAGATGGAAGGCGCCGATGGCCATCGTCTGCTCTATGGGGACGAGACGTTCCGAATCCGCCGGGCTGTGTTCAAGGTGCACGGCACGCTCGGTCCAGGCTTCCTCGAAGCGGTCTACCATGAGTGTCTCGCGATCGAGTTCGAGAGGCAGGAGGTCCCTTTCAAGGCGCAGGAGCCCCTGCGGCTCACATATGATGGGCGCTGGCTCAAACAGACCTACGTCGCCGACTTCGTCTGCTACGGCGGGATCATCGTCGAACTGAAGGCGGTGCGCACCATCGCGCCCGAGCATCGGGCGCAGACGATTAACTATCTCCGCGCTTCCGGGATGCGAGTGGGATTGCTCGTAAATTTTGGAGCCGGCAGCGCGGAGATCGAGCGCTTCGCGCTCTAATCCGTGTAATCCGTGAAATCCGTGGTTCCCCTCAGCTCAGGCCTCGCAGCCAGGCGGGGAGGTCGGAGATGGACGCGAGTTCGGCGAAGCGGGGGTGGCCCTTGGGCGCGTCGGCGACCTCGTGCTCCCAGATGAGCTCGTAGGGGATGTGCGCCGCGTACGCCCCGGCCTCCAGCGCCGGGAGGATGTCGCTGCGCATGGAGTTGCCGCACATGGCCGCCTGGGCCGCGCCGGTCCCGTGGCGGGCGAACACCCGCTCGTAGGTCGAGGCGTCCTTCTCCGAGACGATCTCGACGGCCACGAACAGCTCGCCGAGGCCCGAGGCCGCCAGCTTCTGTTCCTGGTGCAGCAGGTCGCCCTTGGTGATCAGCACCAGCCGGTAGTCCTGCGACAGCTCAGCGAGCGCCTGCTCCACGCCGGGCAGCGGCTCGACCGGATGGGTCAGCATCTCGCGGCCCGCCGCCAGGATCTCGGCGATCAGCCGGCTCGGAGCCTCGTTGCCGGTCAGCTCCATGGCCGTCTCGATCATCGACAGCGTGAAGCCCTTCACGCCGTAGCCGTAGAGGCGGAGGTTGCGCTTCTCCACCTCACGCAGCCGGGCCATCAGGACCTCGGGCTCGACCAGATGGGCCATCAGCGCCAGGAACCGGTCCTGGGTGAAGCGGAAGATGCCTTCGTTGTGCCAGAGGGTGTCGTCGGCATCGAGGCCGACCGTGGTGATGCGCATGGCCGCTCCTTAAGGCGCGGGCCGCCGGCTGCGCAATCGCCGGGCGCCAGGTGATCATCGTTCAGGCGGCTGGCCGCAAAGCGGCCCGGACGAGCCCGTCTCAAGCTCTCGGAAACCCTGCCGCGCCATCTTCCGCCGTCGGTTGGGCTTCGGGGTGTCATGGCTGTGGGAAGGCTGCTCGCCTGGGCGGCGAGGCTGTTCGACGGGAGCGCGGTGGCGCAGGCCCGCGCGGAGGCGCGGCTGGCCGAGGCGCGCCTGCGCGCGGCCATCGACGTCCTGCCGGAGGGCGTCGTCTTCCTGGACGCCCAGGGCCGCTACATCCTGTGGAACCGCCGCTACGCCGAGATCTACCACCGCTCGGCCGACCTCTTCGCGCCGGGCGAGCGGCTCATGGACACCCTGCGCGAGGGCGTGCGGCGCGGCGACTATCCCGACGCGGTCGGCCGCGAAGAGGAATGGCTGGCCGAACGCGAGGCCAAGCTGCTCAATCCCACCGGCGAGCGCCACGAACAGAAGATCGCCGACGGCCGCTGGCTGATGATCGAGGAACGGCGCACCTCGGACGGCGGGGTGATCGGCCTGCGGGTCGACATCACCCACATGAAACGCCAGGCCGAGGCGCTGGAGCACGCGCTCGCCCACGCCGAGGCCGCGCACCGGGCCAAGACCGAGTTCCTGGCCGACATGTCCCACGAGCTGCGGACGCCCCTGAACGGCGTGCTGGGGCTGCTGCGGGCGCTGGAGGCCACCGAGCTTTCGCCGCGCCAGCGCGCGCTGGCGGCCGAGATCGCCGCCTCGGCCCGCCAGCTCGACCAGATCGTCACGGGCCTACTGGACTACGGCGAGGCGGACCTGGCGCCCGAGGCGGTCGGCCCCGCCCCCGACATCGAACGGCCGCTGAAAGTCCTCGCCGCCGACGACAATCCCACCAACCGCAAGGTCATCGAACTGATGCTGGAGGCGGCCGGCTGCGACGTGGCGACGGTGGAGAACGGCGCCGAGGCGGTGGCGGCCTGGCGGGGCGGCGACTTCGACCTGCTTCTGATGGACCTGCGGATGCCGGTGGCCGGCGGCGTCGAGGCCATCCGGGAGATCCGCGCCGAGGAGCGGGCGACGGGACGCCCGCGCACCCCCGTCATCGTGCTGTCGGCCAACACCTCGCCGGAGGACCGCGCCGCGACCGCCGCCGCCGGAGCGGACGGCCACGTGGGCAAGCCGATCCGCATCGACGAACTGCTGACCGCCATGCAGGCGGCGCTGCAACTTCAGGCGGCGCACGCCTCGTGAGGCTTTGTCACCCGTTCCCTCGACGCCGGGAAGCGGTCCAGCAGGCCTGAGGGCCGGATCGGCCGGGCCACGAGACCGCCGCCGCAGTTCGGGCAGGCGCCGTGGAAACGCCCCTCGGCGCAATCGGCGCAGAAGGTGCATTCGAAACTGCAGATCCGCGCGTCCCGGCTGTCGGGCGCGAGGTCACGGTCGCAGCATTCGCAATTGGGTCTAAGAGCCAGCATGGACCGAGCCTGCCTGATCGGCCGCCCAGCCGGAAGGACAAGGTTCCCTCGATTTGCGCCGGCTATTCGCCGAAGCCCTCGCCGGGCTCAACCGGCGCGAGCCGAAGCAGGCGGGAGTCCGCGACGCCCGCCGTGCGGTGCTGGACCAGCTCCCGGTACTCGGGATCGCGCACCATGGCGATGAAGGCCTCGGCGTTCGGATATTCCGCGATGAAGGCGAGGTCCCAGGCCTCGTCCTGGGGCCCCGTCACCATCACCTGCGGCTTGCCGGCCCACACCTGCCGCCCGCCCAGCCGCCTGAAGATGTGGGCCGTCGTCCGGCCGTAGGCGCGGTAGGCGTCGAGACCCGTCAGGTCCTTGCCGTGGTCGGGATGGCCCGCCGGATAGTCGGCCTTCGGCTTCAGCCGGATCAGGTTCAGCATGTGGATCGGCTCGTCGCGGGGCAGCGACTTGAAGACCTCCCAGGCCTCGCGCTCCGGATCGATGTGACCGCCGCTCATCCGATATCCCTTCCTGAATCCGCTCCGACACGTTAGCCGCATTGACCCAGGCCGCGCGACTCACTACCTACGCGGCCGTTTGCGCGGCGGGCGGGGTTCACCTCGGCCCGCCTTTTTGCCACCCTGACGCCCGAAGGAGCCCCCCCGCCATGAGCCGAGACCTGCTGCCTGGCGTCACCGGCGTTCTGGCGCTGGCGGACGGAACCATCCTCCAGGGCGTGGGCGTGGGCGCGGTCGGCGAAGCCGTCGGCGAGGTGTGCTTCAACACCGCCATGACCGGCTACCAGGAGATCCTGACCGACCCCTCCTACATGGCCCAGATCGTGGCCTTCACCTTCCCGCACGTGGGCAACGTGGGAACGAACGTCGAGGACATCGAGCAGATGTCGGGCTCGGCCGAGACCGCGGCCCGCGGCGCGATCTTCCGCGACGTCCCCACCCGGCCGGCCAACTACCGCGCCGACGCCGACCTCGAAACCTGGATGAGCCGGCGTGGCGTCATCGGCCTGGCCGGCGTCGACACCCGCGCGCTGACCCGCAGGATTCGCGAACACGGCATGCCCCACGCGGTCATCGCCCACAGCCCGGACGGCCGGTTCGACCTCGACGCGCTCGTCGAGAAGGCCCGCGCCTGGAACGGCCTGATGGGCCTCGACCTCGCCAAGGACGCCTCCTGCCTGCAGCCGTTCGTCTATGACGAGGGCCTGTGGTCCTGGGGCGAAGGCTACGCCAAGGCGCCCGAAGCGCCGAAGTACGACGTCGTGGTCATGGACTTCGGCGTGAAGCGGAACATCCTGCGCGCCCTGACCTCGGTCGGCGCCCGCGTCACCGTGGTGCCCGCCAACACCACCGCCGAGGAGATCCTGGCGCGCAATCCGGACGGCGTGCTGCTCTCCAACGGCCCCGGCGACCCGGCCGCCACCGGCGAATACGCCGTGCCCGAGATCCAGAAGCTGGTCGACAGCGGCAAGCCGGTGTTCGGCATCTGCCTCGGCCACCAGATGCTCGCCCTCGCCCTCGGCGCCAAGACGGTGAAGATGGACCAGGGCCACCACGGCGCGAACCACCCGGTGAAGGACCTGACCACCGGCAAGGTGGAGATCGTGTCGATGAACCACGGCTTCACCGTGGACCGAGACACCCTGCCCGCCCCGGTCGTCGAGACCCACGTCAGCCTGTTCGACGGCACCAACGCCGGCATCGCCCTGAAGGGCCGCCCGGTGTTCTCGGTCCAGCACCACCCGGAAGCCTCGCCCGGCCCCACCGACAGCCTCTACCTCTTCGAACGCTTCGCCGGCCTGATGGACGGGAAGAAGTAAGAACCACGAAAAGCACGAAAGACACGAAAGCAGGTCAGAGCGCGAAGCGCTCGATCTGCACTTTCGGCGTCGCCGCGAAGTTGACGAGCAGGCCGAGGCGCAGACCGGTCGCCCGCAGGTAGTTGATCGTCTGCGCCCGATGCTCGGGCGCTATCGCCCGCGTCGACTTCAGCTCCGGAACGATCCTGTCGAAGCAGACGAAATCGGCCTTGTACGCCTGCTGGAGACGGCGGCCCTTGTAGTCCAGCGCAAGGGGAGCCTGGGCGCGGAATGGCATTCCCCGCGCCTCAAGCTCAAAGGCCAAACACTCCTGATAGACGGACTCCAGGAACCCCGCGCCCATGGCGCGATAGACCTCGAACACGGCGCCTTGGATGCGGAACACCTCGTCCGCATAGAGGAGCCTTTCGTGCTTTTCGTGTCTTTCGTGGTTCGTCGTTCGACCATACGACGATGGCCGAACCAGAACAATGAAAGAACATAAGCCTAGATTCGGCCGAGCTTGCCCTTGGCGGCGATGGGGCCGCTGGGGCCCTGCGGGTCGGTCGAGCCGCCGGGGGGTTCGACCGAGACGGCCAGTTCGGCGCCTTCCTCGACCATGTCGGTCATCGGCTTGGGCATGGGCATGGCCCGCGACTTGCCCGGCTCGACCATGCCCAGCGACCGGGGCTTGCCGTCCTGCGGGATCAGCCAGAGCTGGTGGACGTGCAGCGGGTCGGTCCCGGGCGGCACCAGCGACGTGACGATCAGCGCCTGGCGGTCGGGATCGTAGGCGGCCACGAACAGCGGCTGGGGCCCGCCCGCCTGGGGCATCAGGCTGGCGTTGAGCAGGGGGGCGGGCGGCGCCGCGGGCCGCGGCTGGACCACCACGGGCGGGCGGCCCATCAGCACGACCACGGCGGCCAGGCTCGCCGCCGCCAGTCCCATCGCGCCCATCGCCGTCCCGCGCCAGAACCTCAGGCGGCGCACCGCCCTTTCGCGATCCGTGTCGTTATCGTTGGCGGGCAGCCGGCGTTCGATCCGCGCCCAGAGCGCGGCGGGCGGGGCGACCGCCGCCACCATGTCCAGCAGGGGCGCGAGCCGGATGCGCCAAGCGGCGACCTCGGCGGCGAAGACGGGGTCGCGGGCCATGCGGGCCTCGGCCTCGGCCCGTTCGGCGGCCGACAGCACGCCCAGCGCATGCTCGGCGGCCAGGGCTTCGGCTTCGGTCAGTTCGGGCTCCTCGCTCATCGCTCCAGGCACCCCCTGAGCTTGGCGAGACCGCGGCGGATCCAGCTCTTCACCGTGCCCAGCGGCGTCTCCATCCGGCGGGCCAGCGCGTCGTAGGTCACCCCCTCGAAGAAGGCGGTCCGGATCACCTGCTGGGTGCGGGCGTCGAGTTCGGCGAGGCACCCGGCGAGCCGGGCGCGGTCGTCGGCGGCCGACAGCAGGGCTTCGGCCCCGGCCTGGCCCTCATCCTCGATCTCGAGGTCCTCGACGGGCTCGGCGTAGGCCAGGGGTCCGCGGGCGCGCAGCCGGTCGATGGCCCGATTGCGGGCGATGGTCGATATCCACGTCACCACGCTCGCCCGGCCCGCGTCGAAGCGGTCGGCGCGGCGCCAGATGGTGACATAGACGTCCTGCAGCACGTCCTCGGACTCCTCGCGATCCTTGAGGATACGCAGGCAGACCCCGAAAAGCTTCGCGGAGGTGGCCTCGTACAATTGTCGCAGGGCGTCGCGCTCGCCATCGGCGATGCGAGTCATCAGTCCGGCCAGGGCTTCGGAGGAGGTCGCCACGACCCCAAGCTGCCCGCGCCCGCCGATCCGCGCAAGGCTCCGCTCAGTCCGGCTTGGGAATGGTCACCGCCGCGCCGGGCGGCGCCTGGTCGATGACGAGCAGCCGGACGGGCGCGGCGCCCAGCGCCACCGCCTCGTGCCACTGGTCCACGGCGTCCACCAGCCATTCGCCCGGCTTCGGTTCGCTGACCGCCCCTGTGTCGAGGTTGGTGACCTTCAGATGGCCCGCCACCACCTGCACCACGCGCGGATAGGGATGCTTGTGGGGCGCCAGCCGGCCACCGGCCGGGATGAGCGTCTCGGTCACGGTGACCCGCAGCGGTCCCGGCGCCGCCACGATGGGCTGGCCCGTGAGCGTGGCGTCGAGGGTCGCCACCGGCGTGTTGACGGCCTGGGCCGCGGCCGGGGCGGCGGCGAACAGGGCGGCAAGGGGGGCGATGGTCAGGAAGGCTTTGCGCATGGGCGAACCATGCGCCGTGGCGAAGCCCTCGGCAAACGGCGGGCCTAGGCCGCCGCGCTCTTGGGGCGGCGAGCGGCGGCGCGGCGCGCCTTCGTGCGCTCCAGGCGGGCGGCGCGGCGTTGTTCGGCCTCTTCTTCGAGGCTCGGCAGCAGCTCGGACGCAGCGGCCTGCTGCTTCTCGTCGCCCTGGTCCCTCAGACGGCGCGCGTTGGTCAGGAGATTGACGACCTCGTCGTCGCTGAGGGTCGGGATTCGCTCGATCAGGGTCATGTCGGCCTCCGCGGGTCTGGTCGGCGCGCCGGGCGCACGGTTCACCGGAGAAAGTCCGCCAGCCCCCGTTTAGTTGCGGGAATCACCAGATGTTTTTCTCGGGAACCGGCCCCGGATCGCCGTTCATCCCGGCAAGCTGTCCAAAGCTTAACTGGACGCCTCGCGCCCTCTCCCCCAAAGCGCCGGCAGGGGGATTTTCCATGAAGACCATCGCCGCCGCGCTCTGCGCGCTCCTTGCTCCAATCCTCGCCCTCGCCGCCGCGCCCGCCCGGGCCGAACCGGAGACACCGGTGGATGTGATGATCGTGGGGGCTTTCCACATGTCCAATCCCGGCCAGGACATGGCCAACGCGAAGTACGAGGACGTGCTCACGCCCCGCCACCAGGCCGAGATCGAAAGGGCGGTCGATGCGCTCGCCCGCTTCCAGCCCACCCGGGTGGCGGTCGAGTGGCCGGACGACGTGACCGCCGAGCGCTACGCCCGCTACCGCGCCGGAACCCTGCCGGCCTCGCGCAACGAGGTGGTCCAGCTCGGCTTCCGCCTGGCCGCCAAGGCGGGGCTGGAGAGCGTTCAGGGCGCCGACGTGGACGGCGACTTTCCCTTCGAGCCGGTGGCCGCCTACGCCGCCGCCCACGGCCGGCAGGCCCTCATCGACCAGGGCATGGCCGAGGCCCAGGGCTTCGTGAAGGCCCAGGAGCAGGTGTTCGCCAGGGACGGCGCGGCCGCCCTGCTCTCCTGGATCAACCAGCCCGAGATGATCGCCCGCAGCCACGACTTCTACCGCCGCATCCTGCTGGTCGGCGGCGGGACCGAGCAGCCCGGCGCCGATCTCCTGACCGCCTGGTACCGCCGCAACTTCCTGATCTGCGCCAACATCCTGCAGGCCGCCAGGCCCGGCGACCGGATCGTCGTCTTCTATGGCGCGGGCCACGCCTTCCTGCTGCGCCAGTGCGTCGCGGAGACCCCGGGCTTCCGCCTGGTGGAACCGTCCGCGTGGCTGCCGAAGTAAGATTCCCCGCGGACGTTCTTGCGCGCGCTCGACTCCGTCTCTAAACGGGCGCCTTAACCTGCAGTTCGAACCGGTGTCGGGCGCGCATCGCCGCGCGGCCCGCCCTTGCGCGCGAGACGAGATGCCGAAACGCACCGATATCAAATCCATCCTGATCATCGGGGCCGGCCCCATCGTCATCGGTCAGGCGTGCGAGTTCGACTATTCCGGCGTCCAGGCCTGCAAGGCCCTGCGCGCCGAGGGCTACCGGATCGTCCTGGTCAATTCGAACCCGGCGACGATCATGACCGATCCGGACGTGGCCGACGCCACCTACATCGAGCCGATCACGCCCGAGATGGTCGAGAAGATCATCGCCAAGGAGAAGCCGGACGCCCTGCTGCCCACCATGGGCGGCCAGACGGCGCTCAACACCGCCCTGGCGCTCGAGCGCAACGGCGTGCTCGCCAGGTACGGCGTCGAGATGATCGGGGCCAAGGCCGACGTCATCGACAAGGCCGAGGACCGCCAGAAGTTCCGCGACGCCATGGACGCCATCGGGCTGGAAAGCCCGAAGTCCCACGTCGCCCACACCCTGGACGAGGCCCTGGCGGGCCTTGAGCTGGTGGGTCTGCCAGCGATCATCCGGCCGTCCTTCACGCTGGCCGGCACCGGCGGCGGCATCGCCTACAACGTCGAGGAGTTCCGCGAGATCGTCGAGCGCGGCCTCGACCTGTCGCCCACCACCGAGGTGCTCATCGAGGAGAGCGTGCTCGGCTGGAAGGAATACGAGATGGAGGTGGTCCGCGACCGGGCGGACAACTGCATCATCGTCTGCTCCATCGAGAACGTGGACCCGATGGGCGTGCACACGGGCGACTCCATCACCGTCGCCCCGGCCCTGACCCTGACCGACAAGGAATACCAGCGCATGCGCGCGGCCTCGATCGCGGTGCTGCGCGAGATCGGCGTCGAGACGGGCGGCTCCAACGTCCAGTTCGCGGTGAACCCCGCCGACGGCCGGATGGTGGTCATCGAGATGAACCCGCGGGTCAGCCGCTCGTCGGCGCTCGCGTCCAAGGCCACCGGCTTCCCGATCGCCAAGGTCGCCGCCCGCCTGGCCGTGGGCTACACGCTCGACGAGCTGATGAACGACATCACCGGCGCCACGCCCGCCTCGTTCGAGCCCAGCATCGACTACGTGGTCACCAAGATCCCGCGCTTCGCCTTCGAGAAGTTCCCGGGGTCGGAGCCGCACCTCACCACCCAGATGAAGTCGGTGGGCGAGGTCATGGCCATCGGCCGCACCTTCGCCGAGAGCCTGCAGAAGGCCCTGCGCGGCCTGGAGACGGGCCTCACGGGTCTCGACGAGATCGCCATCGAGGGCGGCGACGACCCCGAGACCGGCCACGCCGCCGTGGTCCGGGCGCTCGGCAAGCCCACGCCCGACCGCCTGCGCGTCATTGCCCAGGCCTTCCGCGCCGGCCTGACCTGCGACGAGATCCAGGCGGCCTGTTCCTACGAGCCCTGGTTCCTGCGCCAGATCGAGACCATCGTCGCCGAGGAGGCCCGCATCGTGCGCGACGGCCTGCCCACCGAGGCGGCCGCCTTCCGCCGCCTGAAGGCCCTGGGCTTCTCGGACGCGCGCCTGGCCAAGCTCACCCACACCACCGAGAACGAGGTGCGCGAGCAGCGCCGCGCCCTGGGCGTCCGGCCGGTGTTCAAGCGCATCGACACCTGCGCCGGCGAGTTCCGGGCCGACACGCCCTACATGTACTCGACCTACGAGACCGGGGCGCTGGGGCAGCGGCCCGACTGCGAGAGCGAGCCGTCCGACCGCAGGAAGGCCATCATCCTGGGCGGCGGGCCGAACCGCATCGGCCAGGGGATCGAGTTCGACTACTGCTGCTGCCACGCGGCCTTCGCCCTCGACGAGATCGGCGTGGAGTCGATCATGGTGAATTGTAATCCCGAAACGGTTTCAACGGATTACGACACGTCGGACCGCCTCTACTTCGAGCCGCTGACGGCCGAGGACGTGCTGGAGCTGATCAAGGTCGAGCAGACCCGCGGCGAGCTCCTGGGCGTCATCGTCCAGTTCGGCGGCCAGACCCCGCTGAAGCTGGCCAAGGCGCTGGAGGACGCGGGCGTGCCGATCCTGGGCACCTCGCCCGACGCCATCGACCTGGCCGAGGACCGCGAGCGCTTCCAGCAGCTCCTCCACAAGCTCAAGATCGCCCAGCCGGTGAACGCCATCGCCCGCTCCCGCGAGGAGGCCTTCGAGGCGGCGCACAAGGTGGGCTACCCCGTGGTCATCCGGCCGTCCTACGTCCTGGGCGGGCGGGCCATGGAGATCGTCCGCGACGACGAGCAGCTCGAACGCTACATCACCACCGCCGTGCAGGTGTCGGGCGACAGCCCGGTCCTGCTGGACCAGTACCTCAGCCGCGCCACCGAGGTGGATGTCGACGCCCTGTGCGACGAAGCCGGCCAGGTGTTCGTCGCCGGGGTGATGGAGCACATCGAGGAGGCCGGCGTGCACTCGGGCGACAGCGCCTGCTCGCTGCCGCCCTATTCGCTGAAGCCCGAGACCATCGCCGAGCTGAAGCGCCAGACCGAGGCCATGGCCAAGGCGCTGAAGGTGCGCGGCCTGATGAACGTCCAGTTCGCCATCGAGGAGCCGCAGGGCCCGAGCCCGCGCATCTACGTCCTCGAGGTCAATCCGCGCGCCAGCCGCACGGTGCCGTTCGTGGCCAAGACCATCGGCCGGCCGATCGCGGCCATCGCCGCCAAGGTCATGGCCGGCAAGGCGCTCGCCGAGTTCGACCTGGCCGAGACGCCCTATGACCACATCGCGGTGAAGGAGGCGGTCTTCCCGTTCGCCCGTTTCGCCGGCGTGGACACCGTGCTGGGCCCGGAAATGCGCTCGACGGGCGAGGTCATGGGCCTCGACTGGGTGCGCCCCGGGGAAGGCGCCGGCCCGGCCTTCGCGCGGGCCTTCGCCAAGAGCCAGCTCGGCGGCGGAACCGTCCTGCCCAAGGCCGGCTGCGTCTTCGTCTCGGTGAAGGACGCCGACAAGCCGTGGATCGTCGAGCCGGTGAAGATCATGCTGGCCCAGGGTTTCCGCGTGCTCGCCACCTCGGGCACCGCCGACTACCTGGCCGAGCAGGGGCTCAAGGTCGAACTGGTGAAGAAGGTTCTCGAAGGCCGTCCCCACATCGTCGACGCCATGAAGAACGGCGAGGTCCAGCTGGTCTTCAACACCACCGAGGGCAAGCAGTCCCTGCTGGACAGTTTCGAGATCCGGCGCACCGCCCTCATGGGCAAGATCCCCTATTTCACGACCGCGGCCGGAGCCCTGGCCGCGGCCCAGGCGATCGCGGCCACGGCGCAAGCCCCCCTCGAAGTGCGCCCGCTCCAGTCCTACGCCTGACGGAGCCGCGCCTCACAAGCGCGTGTTCCGCTCGTGGAGCGTACGACCGACGTTAATTGACCGTTGTTCTTCCGCTTGGCAGACTCGGGGCATCGCCTGGTTGAGTCAGGCGTTCAAGGGCTCGCCCCGGCGGCCCGTCAAAGGAACCCGGGGCGAACCGGCGGCGCCTGCCGCAGCCTGGCGTGGAGTGTGGAGCTCCACAACAGATTGCGAGGAAGCGTCATGCATATCGAGCCGCATCACGACGGAGTCCGCCATCACAAGAACAAGCACCTGGCGGAGCGTTTCGAGGGCATGGTCGGGGCCGTCATGGTTGTCGCCATCGTCCTCCTGGCCATCGGCCTGATCTACGGGATCATGACCACGGGCGACACGACGCCGCGCTGGATGCAGTAGCGCGGGGGCCTGAGGTCCCGCGCCGGCGTCCACCGCTGGGACGCCGGCGCCGATCCGACGATCGTTGCGAACGTCCGTCTTCCCGCTGGAGACGGGCGGCGGTGAAAGATTGCATTCGCACGATCGACACTGAACACCCTTCACCTACGCTGCGGAACCTGTGCTAGCCCTCGTGGAAACGACGGGAGGAGCCCATGGCGGGACGCGTGGACGGCAAGGTGGCCCTGGTGACGGGCGCGGCGAGCGGCATCGGACGGGCCTGCGCCGAGCGGCTGGCGGCCGAGGGAGCGGCCGTCGTGCTGACGGACGTCCAGGATCACCTGGGCGAGGAGGTCGCGCGCGGCATCGGCGCCAGGGCCAGCTACCTCCACCATGACGTGACGAGCGAGGATGCCTGGATCGCCGTCGTGGCCGAGGTGAAGGCTCGCCACGGCAGGCTCGACGTCCTGGTCAACAACGCCGGCATCGGCCTGGGGGGCTCCGTGCTGGAGATGAGCCTGGCCGACTTCCGCCGCCAGACGGCGGTCAACGTCGACGGCGTCTTCCTGGGCGTGAAGCACTGCATTCCCCTGATGCGGGCGGGCGGCGGCGGCAGCGTCGTCAACATGTCCTCGGTGGCGGGATTGAAGGGCGCGCCGAACCTCGCCGGCTATTGCGCCACCAAGGGGGCCGTCCGGCTCTTCACCAAGGCCGTGGCCCTGGAATGCGCCGCCGTCCGGGACGGGGTGCGGGTCAACTCGGTCCATCCGGGCATCATCGAAACCCCGATCTGGAACACGGTGATCGGCGGCCCGGCCGGAACCAACGCCCCGCCGGACCTCGACGCCATGTCCGAGATGGCCGTGCCGCTGGGCGTGAAGGGCGTCCCCGCCGACATCGCCGACGGCGTGCTGTGGCTGGCCTCGGACGAGAGCCGCTACGTCACCGGCGCGGAACTGGTCATCGACGGGGGGCTCTCCGTCCGCTAGACGGGCGCCCCATGTCCGCCACCCTGCACGCGATCTTCGGCCCCTCGGGCGCCGGCAAGACCACCTACGCCAACGCCTTCGCCCGTCGCGAGGGCGCGGTCGCCTTCATTCTCGACGAATGGATGGCGCGCCTCTTCGCGCCCGACATGCCCCAGCCGATCGGGTTCGAGTGGATGATGGAGCGTGTCGGGCGGTGCGAGGCCCAGATCTGGTCCGTGGCCGCGGGCGTGCTGGCGACCGGCACGCCGGTGATCCTGGACATGGGCCTGATGCGCAGGGCCGACCGCGACCGGGTGCGCCAGGTGGCCGAGGCCACGGGCCTGCCGCTGCAGTTCCACTACGTGACCGCGCCGGCCGAGGTGCGTCGCGCCCGCGTGGCCGAGCGCAACGTGGTGCGCGGCGAGAACTTCGCCATCGAGGTCACGTCCGACATGTTCGAGTTCGTCGAGGGGATCTTCGAGGCGCCCGACGCCGCCGAACTGGAAGGCGCGGTCGTCAGCGAGAGCGCCTAGAGCACGATGGGTTCAGGCGGGATCGCCTGAACGCTGAATCGTGCTCTAGATTCAACGGTGTAGAGCGCGTTCAAGCGGCGAAACCGCTTACACTTTCGCCTAACGCGCCCTAGGCCCGCCTCACGCCGGGTGCATGAGGCTGGACGGCCAGGTGGCGTCCGCCGCGCGCTGGTAGGCCGGCCTGGCGGTCAGGCGGCCGTTGTAGTCCACGAGCGCCGCCACCTCGGGCAGGACCTGGCGATGGAGCAGCACCGAAACCGTGGCGCCCAGCACGACGTCGGCGGCGGTGAAGCGGTCCCCCAGCAGGTGCTTCCGCTCCATCAGGAGGGCGGACAGCACCTCCACCATGTCGTCGAACGTGCCGAAGCCCGCCGAGAAGCCCGAGACGTCGATCTCCTTGCTGTGCAGGAAGGCCACCGGATCGACCACGGCGGTCGCATAGACCATCCACTTCAGGTACTCGCCGCGTTCCGGGTCCTCGATCTTCGGCGCCAGCCGGCCGTAGCTGTAGCGGTCGGCCAGGTAGATCGCGATGGCCGGATTCTCGCTGACCACCACCTCGCCGTCCCGCAGCGTCGGGACCTTCCCGGCGGGATTGAGCTTGAGGTACTCGGGCGCCTTCTGCTCGCCCTTGCGGATGTCGACGGTCTTCACGTCGAACGGGACTCCGACCTCCTCCAGCATCCAGTAGGCGGTGAAGGCCCGGCTGGCCGGCGAGTGATAGAGGGTGATCCCGCGTGGCGAGGCCATCGGACGCTCCGGGTGGATGGGGCCTCAGCCTAGGCCCGGCGGCGGCGGCGCGCCAGGGCGGGCGACCTTACAAACTTGCGAGATTTGGGTCAGGGCCGCGACAGCCGGGCGCGGTCTTATGCCCCCGCCGCCGCACCGGCGGCGCCACAGGGAAACCTCCAGATGCGCAAGCTCATCGTCTCCTCCGTCCTCCTCGCCTCGCTGGCCGCCGGTACGGCGGCCATGGCGGGAACCCAGGCCAAGCCCGCGGCCCCCGACAAGGCCAAGGCCGCCGCGTGCGCCCAGCAGTGGAAGGCGCAGAAGCAGCACACCCAGACCCGCAAGGCGTTCATGGCCGCCTGCCTGAAGGCCTGAGGGGCGGCGGCGGGCGCGCCCTGCCCCCCAGGGGGCCCGCCCGCCGCTTTTCCGCCGATTTGCAGGCGCAGCACACCGGCGCAGCTTGCGCGGAGACCTCGCCATGGGCGCGCGGATCCTGATCGTCGAGGACGATCCGAACACGGCCGAGACCCTGCTCGCCGGACTGCGCCAGGAAGGCCACACGGTGGAGCACGTCGCCGATGGCCGCGACGCCCTCTATCTGGCCTCGGCGGCGGATTTCGACGCGCTGATCGTCGATCGCATGCTGCCGGGCATGGACGGGCTGTCGGTGCTGAAGGCGCTGCGGGCGGCGGGCGTGCGCACGCCGCTCCTGTTCCTTTCGGCCCTGGGCCAGCTCGACGAGCGGGTGAAGGGCCTCCGCGCCGGCGGCGACGACTATCTGGCCAAGCCCTTCGCCTTTTCCGAACTGTCGGCCCGGCTCGACGCCCTGCTGCGTCGGCCCGCCGTTCGGGAGGAGGTCACGCGGCTCGCCTGCGGGGACCTGGAGATGGACCTGCTGACCCGCCGCGTCAGCCGCGCGGGCCGGCCGCTGGCCCTGCTGCCCCGCGAGCTGAAGCTGCTTGAGCACCTGCTGCGCAACAAGGATCGCGTGGTGACCCGGACGATGATGCTCGAGGAGCTGTGGGACTACCGCTTCGATCCCCACACCAGCCTGATCGACACCCACATCAGCCGCCTGCGCAAGAAGATCGACGAGGGGTTCGAGCGCCCCCTGCTCCACACCGTGCGGGGCTCCGGCTATCGCCTGTCCGAGACGCCCTGAGCCCCATGCGCATCAACGCGTGGATCTGGCCCGGACTGGCCTCGGCCGCGGCCCTCGCGGCCCTGGTGATCGGCCTTGTCCTGGTGGATCGCGCGGGCGAGGCCGCGATCGCGCGCCAGCAGGCCGCCACCGCCGCGGCCGCCCGCGACTACTTCATGGCCTTCGCCCGCGAGGAAGGCGCCCGCGCCCTGGCCACGGCCCTAAATCGCCGGGCCCGCATCAGCGCCCAGGACGGCTTCCGCTACGCCCTGGAGGACGCCCAGGGGCGGATGATCGCCGGCTCCGACGTCATAAGCTCGCTGGACGCGCCCGACGAGGGCTGGCGCACGGTTGTGGAGCCGGACACCCGCCCCCGCCGCCTCTGGCGCGTCCTGGCCCAGCCCCTCGGCGGCGGCCTCACCCTCGTGGTGGCCGAGGACCTGGGCGCGCGCGACGCGCTGCGCCGGGCCGTCTTCCAGGAATCCGCCCTGGCCGTGCTGATCACCGGCCTGGGGGCGGCGGTGGGCGGGTTCGGGCTCAACGCGATGCTGCTCCGCCGCACGCGCGCCATCGCCGACACGGCGGCGCGCATCGCCGACGGCGACCTCTCGGCCCGGGCGCCGGTGGGCGGTCGCCGGGACGTGTTCGACGACCTCGCCGCGGACCTGAACCGCATGCTCGCCCGGATCGAGGAGTTGATGACCGGCATGCGAACCGTCACCGATTCCATCGCCCACGACCTCCGCTCGCCGCTGACCCGCATGAAGGGCGCGCTCGTTCGGGCCGGGGACTCCGCCGCCCCCGAGCCCGTGCGTCTGGCGGCGCTCGACGAGGCCAACACGGCCGCCGACAGCGTGCTTGCCACCCTGAACGCCCTCCTCGACATCGCCCGCGCCGAGTCGGGGCTTTCGCGCGAAATGATGCAGCGCCTCGACCTCGGAGCCCTGGCCCTCGAGATGACGGAGCTGTTCGGCCCGGCGTGCGAGGACGCCGGGCAGCGCCTCCTGTGCGAAGTCCCCGCCGAGCCGATCGTGGCCTGGGGCCATCCCGCCCTGCTGCGTCAGGCGGTGGGCAACCTCCTCCACAATGCGGCGACCCACGCCGGCCCCGGGGCGATGGTCCATCTGATCGTACGGGAGGCCGACGGCAGACGGGCCCGAATCGCCGTCGCCGACGATGGCCCGGGCGTTCCGGCCGAGCACCTCGGCCGCGTCCGCGAACGGTTCGTCCGTCTCGAGGCCGCCCGCAGCGGACCGGGCTCCGGGCTGGGCTTGGCCTTGGCCGCGGCTTGCGCCAAGCTGCACGGGGGCGAACTGATCCTGGCCGACAACGAGCCGGGCCTGCTGGCCGCGCTGGAGATCGCCGTTCGGCCCCGCACTTGAATTTTGCGTCGCACAATCCTAACCTTTTCGCCCCCGGACGCCTGCGCCCGCGGCCCGGCGCTGAGGACATTCACTAGGGCGAACTTCGAGTCACGATGGAAAAAGTCCCGATGACCGCCGAGGGCTACAAGGCCCTCGACGAAGAGCTGAAGCGTTTGAAGACGGTGGAGCGGCCCGCCGTTATCGCCGCCATCGCCGAGGCGCGTTCGCACGGCGACCTCTCGGAGAACGCCGAGTACCACGCCGCCAAGGAGCGCCAGGGCTGGATCGAAGGCCAGATCGCCGAGATCGAGGACAAGATGGCCCGCGCCCAGGTGATCGACGTCTCCAAGCTCTCGGGCACCCAGGTGAAGTTCGGCGCCACGGTGTCGCTCATCGACGAGGACACCGAGGAGGAGGCCCGCTACCAGATCGTCGGCGAGCACGAGGCCGACGTGAAGGCCGGCCGCGTCTCCATCACCTCGCCCATCGCCCGGGCCATCATCGGCAAGGAATCCGGCGACGTGGTCGAGGTGAACACCCCCGGCGGGGTGAAGGCCTACGAGATCACCAAGGTGGAGTGGGTCTGACCCACTCCCGATGGCGAAGGCGAGCCCGCCTCCCCTGACAATCTGGGCCGTCTCGGACGGCCGGGCCGGCATTGAGGCCCAGGCCCTGGGCCTGGCCGAGGCGGTCGCGCGCCTGCGGCCCGCCGAGGTGGTGGTCAAGCGCATCGGCTGGCGGTGGGGCCTGGGCCGCCTGCCCTGGCGGCTGATCCCCCCTGCCGCGCTGAAGGGGGACCTCGCCCCCCCCTGGCCCGACATCTGGATCGCCGCCGGCCGCGCCACCCTGCCGCTCTCGACGCGCGTCCGTCGCTGGAGCGGGGGCGAGACCTTTGTCGTCCAGACCCAGGATCCGCGCGTTCCGCTGACCGCCTTCGATCTCGTCGTCCCGCCCGAGCATGACGGCCTCACCGGCTCCAACGTCTTCCCGATCCTGGGCGCGCCCAATCGCCTGACGCCGCAGAAGCTCGCCGACGAGCTCGCCGCCGTCGCCGACCGCCTTGAGCCCCTCCCCCATCCGCGGGTCGCCGCGATCATCGGCGGCAAGTCCAAGGCCTTCGACCTGCCCCCGGCCCGCGCCGCGGTCATGGCCCGCGAGATCGCCGCGGCCATCGAGGCCTCGGGAGGCTCGCTGCTGCTCTCGTTCACGCGCCGCACGCCCACGGCGGCCCGCGCGATCATGACGGCGGCCCTGCGCCATCTTCCCGGGATCATCTGGGACGACCGGCCGCCCAATCCCTACTTCGCCTTCCTGGCCGCCGCCGACGCCATCCTGGTGACCGAGGACTCCACCAACCTCGCCACCGACGCCGCGGCCACGGGCAAGCCGGTGCTGACCCTTTCCATGGAGGGGGGCAGCGCGAAGTTCGCCCGCTTCCACGCCGCCCTGCGGGACCGCGGGATCACCCGGCCGTTCGACGGCCGGATCGAGACCTGGACCTATCCGCCGCTCGCCGAGACCGACCGCGCCGCCGCCGAGCTGCTGCGCCGCCACGACGCCCTTTGCATTGGAGGCCGCATGGCCTTTCTTCACGACCGATGAGTCTTCCGAGCGGCCCCCGTATCCTGTTCGTCGTGGACGCCGGCCCCCGGGTCGGCGGCGGCCACGTCATGCGCTCGCTGACCCTGGCCCGGGCGCTGGAGGCCCAGGGCGCAAGCTTCGCCTTCCTGGGCCCGCCCGCCGCCGACGAGGTGCTGGACGCATTCGCGGCCGGAGCGGCCCGCCTGCCGGCCGCCTCGGCCGAGCCCCGGGATCTCGCCGCCGCCGTGGGGCGCGAGCAGTTCGACGCCATCGTCTTCGACCACTATGGCCTCTCCGAGCGCGACCACCGGGCCATGGCCCAGGGCCGGCCCGTTCTGGTGATCGACGACCTCGCCGACCGGCCGCTGGCCGCCGACGTGGTGGTGGATTCCGGACCGGAGCGGAAGGCCTCCGATTACGAGGGTCTGGTTCCCGAGGGCGCGCGCCTGCTGCTGGGGCCCGCCTTCGCGCCCGTGCGTCCGGAGTTCGCCGCCCTGCGCGAGCCGGCGCTCGCCTGGCGCGGCGAGCCGGTCCAGCGCCTGCTCGTCTCCATGGGCCTGACGGACGTGGGCGGGATCACCGGCCGCGTCGTCGAGCGCCTTCGCCCACGGATAGGCGACTGCGGCCTCGACATCGTGCTGGGCGCGGCCGCCCCCAGCCTGCCGGGTCTCGCCAAGATCGCCCGGCGCGATCCACGGCTGATGCTGCACGTGGACACGCCTCACATGGCGAGGCTCACCGCCGAGGCGGACATCGGCGTCGGCGCCGCCGGCTCGTCGACCTGGGAGCGGTGCACGCTCGGCCTTCCCTCGATCATGGTGGTGCTGGCCGACAACCAGCGGGCGGCGGCCCGGGCCCTGGCTGAGCGCGGCGCGGCCATCGTCATCGAGGCCCAGGCGGCGGACTTCGACGCGGCCTTCGACCGGGCGGTGATGCGCCTGCTGCGCGACGCCGACCTGCGCCGGACGCTCGCGGCCGCCAGCGCCGAGGTCTGCGACGGCCTGGGGGCGGGCCGCACGGCGGAGACCTTCCTGAGACTGATCGCCGCCCGGGCCGCCGTCTGACAGCGGTTGGCGATCGGTGCGGATGCAGGCACACCTATGGAAAGATGCGTCGTGGCTCGCGCCGCGCCGCGGGGGGTTACTGGGATGAGCGAGGCCCTGAAGTCGGATCGGACCGGCGGGAGCGGCGTGCGGCTCGTGCCGCTTCAGACGATCCCCATGGCGAACGGCATCCTCGGCGTCGCCGAGGTCTCCAAGCATATCGGCTTCCCGGTTCATCGGGCCTACTACATCCGAGACGTGCCCGAGGGTTCGAGCCGGGGCAGTCATGGCCACAAGGCCCTGCGCCAGTGTTTCCTGTGCCTGCGCGGCAGCTTCCAGCTCTCGATCACGAAGAACGGCCACACCGAGATTGTGACGCTCGACCGTCCCGACCTCGCCGCCGTCGTCGAGCCCGGCTGCTGGCGCGACCTCTCCCACTTCTCGGAGGATTCCGTGGTCGTGGTGCTGGCCTCCGACGAATACGACGAGGCCGACTACATCCGCAGCTTCGGGGACTTCGTGGCCTGGGAGGCCGAGGGCGAGCGCATCACGTCCGTCCCGTACCTCGACCTCGCCCGCGGCGCCCGCGAGATGGCCCCCGAGCTGGAACTGGTGATGCGCCGCGTGCTGCGCTCCGGCTACTTCATCGGCGGACCCGAGCTCGCCCGCTTCGAGACCCGCTTCGCCGACTACTGCGGAGTCGGCCACATGGTCGGCGCCGGCAACGGTCTGGACGCCCTCGTGCTCGCGCTGCGCGCCTGGAACATCGGGCCGGGGGACGAGGTGATCATGCCCGCCCACACCTTCATCGCCACCGCCCTGGCGGTGGACGAGGTCGGCGCCACGCCGGTCCTCGTCGACGTGGAGGCGGACACGGGCCTGCTCGACGTGACCAAGGTCGCCGCGGCGGTCACCGCGCGCACCCGGGCGGTCATCCCGGTCCACCTCTATGGCCTGCCGGTCGACATGGACGGGCTGAAGGCGGCCCTGGCCGGGCGCGACATCCGCATCCTGGAGGACGCCTGCCAGTCGCACGGCGCCCGCTACAAGGGCCGCCGCACGGGGGCGCTGGGGGACGCCGCCGCGTTCAGCTTCTATCCGACCAAGAACCTCGGGGCCCTGGGCGACGCCGGGGGGCTTACGACCAACGATCCCACTCTCGCCGAGACCGTTCGGATGCTCGGCAACTACGGCTCCCGGGTGAAGTATGAGCATGAGCTCGTGGGCCGCAATTCGCGCCTGGACCCCCTGCAGGCCGCCATCCTCGACCACAAGCTGGATCGCCTCGACGACTGGAACGAGCGCCGGCGCACGTACGCCCGGCGCTATCTGTCCGCCCTTTCCGGCCTGCCGGGCCTGGAATTGCCGGCCGTGCGCGACTGGGCCGAACCGATCTGGCACGTGTTCCCCGTCCGGATCCCCGGGCGACGCGCCGAACTGCAGGCTCATCTGGCGGAGCGCGGCGTGGGCGTGAACATCCACTACCCGACGCCCATCCACCTGCAGCCCTGCTACGCCGGACGATGGCGGGCTGGAGACTTCCCGGTCTCGGAGGCTTTCGCCGCCTCGGTGCTCAGCCTGCCGCTGGACCACACCCACACGGAGGCCGAGATCGACTACGTGATCGATCAGCTCCGCGCATTCTTCACCCCCTGAGCGCCTCGGCGGCCGCCAAAGCGTCCAGCACGTCCTTCAGTTCGACGCGATAGTCGTAGTCGTTCGCCGCGGGATGGAAGGGATCCTCATGGGATTCGAGCTGAGGGCCGTTGGCGTGCACCAGGGCCACGTGCGGCGCCATCGAACGCCAGTACCAGTAGCCTACGTGGCGCAGGCGAGGGATCAGCATCACCACGGGGCAACCCGACGGGCAGAACAGCAGATTGGTCGCCGCGGCCCCCGTAGAGCAGACGACGAGGCCGGCGCGAGAGAAGGTGCGGATCTGCTCGTCGAAGGTCAGCCGCTCCGGGTGCACCATCTCGAACCCAAACTGCGTCAGGAGTTCCGCGAGCTGCGGCTCGGTGACCATCCGCCGCGCACGGGTCTGGCGCCGGATGAACAATTTGGGGCGGGCGCCGCGTTCCGGGACGACCGCGCCCACGGCTTGGCGCAGCCTCGCGACCATGTCCGTCAGGGCGGCCTGGTTGAAGGCGCCATGGCTCCTCTCAGCCGCGCCCTCCCTGAACTTGAACGCACCATAGCCCGTCGGGGACACGTTGTGCAGACGCCCGATCCGCAGCGCCTGGCGCAATCCGAGGCGCCGCACCGGCGATTCCGGCGCCGCCAGGGCGATCGACCTCAGCAGGTTCGGATGCAGATTGTCGTCCACCACCAGCGGAATCCCGGCCGCGCCGGGCAGTTTCGCGAAGGCGGCGATCCGAGGCAGCGTCTCGGTCATCCAGTGCGCGTAGTTGACGGCCACCCGATCGGTGAACACCGCCGCCTCGGGCAGGTAGTCGACCTCCAGGGGGTCATACGATCGCCAGGCCGCGAACTTGCGATCAGGCGTCGTCCGAAGCCAGCCGTAGAACTCCTCGGGCGTCACATCCCGGTCCAGCACGATCAGATCGTGCCTGACGATGGCGTCCGGCGTCGTCAGGATGTTCGAGCCGCCTCGGACCACGACATCGTGCATCTCGGTGAGCGTGACGGCCGGGAACTCGTAGGACCTCGGTCCGACCTCATAGAAGCTGTCGGGCGAGGCCGGGAACATCATCGTCGCGCCGCATTCGACCCGTGCGGCGGGAAAGAGGGTCCGCTGACGCAGCTTGGCCCGTTGGGCATAGGCCGTCTCCGTCGTGTAGGGCAGGATAAGCGGGGCGGACATCGGCTCGGTCGATCGCTGTGATGACTTCGCCAAGCCTTTGGCGGATCATTTGATCAAGAGGAATCTGCGATTCTGCGCGAGCTCAAAGGCGTTCCATGCCAATGACCGAGGCCGCAGCCGTCCCCGGCGGTGAGGAAGAAGCCGCACTCCTGGACGTGGCGGACAAGCTGGAGGCGGCGGGCGATATCGCCGGCGCCTATGCCGCGTGCAGCCGGGCGCGCAAGATCGCGACCTCCCCCTTGGCCCTCTCGGCCCGGATGGGGCGGCTTGCCCTCGAACTGGGGCACCCCCAGGTGGCCGAGACGCTCCTGACGAGCCATACTCATGAGCCGTCTGCTGATCCGGCCGCTGTCATCTGCCTCGCCCAAGCGCAGAGCGCGCAGCAGCATTTCGACCGCGCTCACGCCACTCTGAAGGCGGCGATCGAAGCGGATCCCGGCCAACCCTTGCTCTGGTGCGCCCTGGGCGACCTGCTCTTCGATCAGGGCCGCCACGCCGAGGCGATCGTGTTCATCGAGGAGGCGTTGCGCCTCGACCCCAATGCGGCCACGGCCCGGCATCGGCTGGCCGAAGCCCTGTTGCGCAGCGGCGGCGACCTGGAGCAGGTACTGGGCCTGGGCCGGGAGGCCGTCGCGGCGGCCGATGGGGCGTCTGCATCCGAGACGACCGCCAGTCATGCCCGTCATCTGTTGGCGGCGGGCCGCCTGGACGAGGGCTGGCCGGCGTTTGTGGCCTGGTCGGCGCCCGGCCCCGCCGCTGGCGTGAGAGTGAGGGTCGCAGCGCCGCACTGGGACGGCGGCCCCTTCAACGACAGGCTGCTGGTGCTTGGCGAGGAAGACGTCGCCGACGAATTGCTCTTGGCCCACGTGCTCTCCGACATCGCCACTCGGCGGCTCATCTTGGCGGTCGACGAGAGATGGCATGGCCTCGCGGCGCGCGCCTTTTCCGCATTCCCGGTCGTCAACCTGCTGCGGGGCCGCCGAGGGTCGGAACATCGGCAGGGCGCCGACCTCCAGACGCCGCATCGCCACGGCGACGCCCTGGTGTCGGCCTGGACCACTCTGCGTTCCCTGGTCGCCGCACGTTGGCGGCGCGAGCAGGCGCTGCCGGTCCCTCACGCCTATCTCTCGGCAGAACCCCGGAAGGTGGAGCAGTGGCGGGCCTGGCTGGACGGTCTCGGGAACGGCCCGAAGGTCGGCCTGCAGGGCTGGCTGGACGGCCCCCGCGCTTGGGAGATGCCGCCCGAGCAAGCCCTGGGCGCGGCCCTCTGCGCGGCGCCGATCCATATCGTCTCATTGCAGCCTTCCGACACCCCCGACGAAACGGCCGGGCTCAGCGAAGCGCTGGGCGTCCAGATCCATGAGCCGCCTGGCTTCGACCATTCGGACTTCGAAGACCTCGCCGCCCTCGTGCAGGCCCTGGACGTGACAGTCGGACCGCCGGCGGCCGCGACCCATCTGGCGGGAGCCTGCGGCGCCCGGGTCTGGATCCTTTGTCCGCATGGCGCCTGGCAGACGCTCGGGTCCGGCGCCTATCCCTGGTTTCCGCGCGCCGAGCTCTTCCAGGCCGCCCCTGGCCCCGACTGGTCGACCGCGCTGGCCCGCCTGGAGGCCGCCATGGGGACGCTGGCGGCAGGCCACGAACAGGTCTAACCCTTTAGCCCGGCCGTCCGCCCGCGGCGGATGCAGGAGCCTCTGCCGGATGAACGCCCAGTCCGACCGCGACGAGCTGCGCAGCGCAGCGAAGATCGATCTGGCCGCCGTCGAGCTCGACTACGAAGGCTTTCGAGCCTTGGCCGCCAACCCCAACCTCTCGCCGCACGAGAAGATCGGCTTTCCCGATACCTACCGCGAAGGCTTCGAGCCGGCGATCCTCGCGGACATCTGCGCCAAACTGCCGGCGCTCACCGAGGCCGAGGGGCTCACCGTCGTGGACATCGGCCCTGGCTGCGCCGCCCTGCCCCGGATGATCGTCGACCTGTGCCGGGACCGACGCCACCGCCTCGTCCTGGTGGACAGTCCCGAGATGCTGGCCCAGCTGCCCGACGTGGACGGCGTGACCGTGAAGCAGCCCGGTCTGTTCCCGAGGAACGCCGCCGAGGTCCGCGCCGCGGCCGCCGCGCCGGTCGACGCGCTGATTTGCTACAGCGTGCTGCACTACATCTACGTGGACTCGAACCTCTTCGACTTCGTCGACGCCACGGTCGGGCTGCTGGCCGCGGGCGGCCGGGCCCTCGTGGGCGACATCCCCAATGTCTCCAAGCGCCGCCGTTTCTTCGCCACCGAGACCGGCCAGGCGTTCCATCGCCGGTTCACGGGCTCGTCCGAACCCTATCGCGTGGACTGGGGCGAGCCGTCCCCGGGAAAGATCGACGACGGGGTCCTCTCCGGCCTGATGCAACGCGCCCAGGGCGCGGGCTGCGACGCCTATCTGCTGCCCCAGCCGCCCGGCCTGCCCATGGCCAACCGGCGCGACGACCTGCTGATCGTGAAACCCTGAGACGTCCGCGATGACCGACAAGCCCCTGATCATCATCGGCAACGGCGAGATCGCGGAAATGGCGCACCAGTACTTCGCCTACGACAGTCCCCACGAGGTGGCGGCGTTCGCCATAGGCGCCGAGTATCTGAAGGAGGCCACCCTCGCCGGCCTGCCGGTCGTGCCGCTGGAAGAGATCGCCGCGTCGCACCCGCCCGACCGCTACGACGCCTTCGTGGCCATAGGCGACGGTCAGCTCAATCGCATCCGCCGGCGCCAGTTCGACGCCATGAAGGCCCTGGGCTACCGGCTGGCCAGCTATGTCAGTTCCAAGGCGTTCGTCTGGCGCAACGTCGAGATCGGCGAGAACTGCTTCATCCTGGAGCACAATGTCCTGCAACCCTTCACGAAGGTCGGCGACAACGTCACGCTGTGGAGCGGCAACCACATCGGCCATCGCACCGTGATCGAGGACGACGTGTTCATCGCCTCGCATGTGGTGGTCTCCGGCTTCTGCCGCATCGGGCGGTCCAGCTTCGTGGGGGTCAACGCCGCCTTCGCGCCCCATGTCGCGGTGGGCGAGGACAACTTCATCGGCATGTCGGCGGTGGTCACGGCCTCGACCGAGCCGGACGGTGTCTACCAGGGCCACCCGGCCGAGCGGCGCTCGGTGTCGGCCAGGCGCTATTGCCGCGTCCGGGACTGACCCGCTTGCAGGTTCAGCCCTATCGGCCCGAGCTGGCGGACGCCTGGAACGCGCTGAACGCCGTGGCGGCCAACGGCCACTTCATGTTCGACCGCGGCTTCATGGACTACCACGCCGACCGCTTCGAGGACGCTTCCCTGGTGGTGGTCCGCGACGGCGCGACGGCCGCCCTCCTGCCGCTCAACCGCCGGGGCGACGAGGCCTGGTCCCACCAGGGCCTGACGTTCGGCGGCCTCGTCTCGCACGGCCTCGGCGTCGCCGAGGTGATGGCCGCTCTGGACGCCTGCGCCGACCATCTGCGCGGCCAGGGGGTGCGCCGCCTGACCTACAAGGCGCTGCCCTGGATCTACGCACGGGAGCCGGCCCAGGCCGACCTCTACTGGCTGTTCCGCCGGGACGCCGCGCTCGTGCGCCGCGACGTGAGCGCCGCCATCGACTACCGCGCGCGGGGCCGGGTCTCCAGCCGCCGCGCCCGCGGCGCGCGCAAGGCCGCCCAGGCGGGCCTGACCTTCGCCCGCTCCGAGGACTGGGGCGGCTACTGGACCCTGCTGGAGGCGGTCCTTGGCGGCCGCCACGGCGCCAAGCCCGTGCACAGCGAGGCCGAGATCCGCCTCCTCGCCGGGCGCTTTCCCGAGAACATCAGCCTGCACACGGCCGTCCTCGATGGCCGCCTGATGGCCGGCGTCGTCATGTTCCGCGGCGCCCAGGTGGCGCATGCCCAATACATAGCCGCCGGCGAGGAAGGCCGGGCCCTGGGCGCGCTCGACGGCCTCTTCGAGCATCTGATCCAGGCGCACGCCGCGACCCACCGCTGGTTCGACTTCGGCATCTCCAACACCGACCAGGGCCGCGTGCTGAACGAGGGGCTCATCCGGCAAAAGGAAGAGTTCGGCGCGGGCGCCGTGGTCCACGACTTCTACGAGATGGCGCTCTAAGCGTCCCGCCAGGCCAGCCCCATTCCGGTCCGGCCGAAGCCGTCGCCGTTGTAGAACAGAAGGTCATAGGGCCCGACGCGGCACGGCGCGCCGAAGCAGGTCATATGCGCTTCCCAGGCCTCGCGCGGCCCCTCCAGAACCGGTCGCCGCGCCGCCCCGGGCTCGGCGCTCGTCTCGACGAGCTCGTAGCCGTCTCTCGTCCGCACCGACAGCATCAACCTCTCGCCGCCGAGGGCGACCGGACGGCCGAACCCGATCTCGCCGGCCTCCAGCGCCGGCGCCAGCAACTCGCGGCCGGGCCCCGTCCAGGACCAGGGACCGTCCGAACGCAACTCCATCAGGCTGTAGACGGGCAGACGCTTGCCGCTGTCGTCCGTTAGGAAGCGCTCTCCGCCGATGTAAAGCAGTCGCCAGCCGTCGCGCCGCCGCTCGATGAACGGCGCCGTCCGGAACAGCCTCTCTCCCGGAAGCGGCGGCAGCAGCGGCTCGTCGCGGCGCTGGAAGCTGGCTCCGCCGTCTTCGGAAAAGGCGATCCCCGCGAAAAGCGTGTAGGGCTCCTCCGCCCCGCCCCGCCGCCATCCGATGTACAGCAGCGCCAGCCGGCCGTCGGCCTCGATGATTTGGGAGGGGTTCACGCCGTCGCAGTCGAAGGCGCCCTGCGGCCCCACATCCAGCACCGGAACGGCCGAGCGGCTGAGCAGTCGAAAGGGCGGCGTCGGGGCGAAATCCGCGCTGAAGATGCGTCCCCTCATCCCCGCGTCGCAGGCGGCGTAGAACACGCGGACACGGTCCGGCAGCACCCAGGGCGTCGGCAGCATGGCGTGGGACCGCGCCAGGGGGCCGCCGTCGGCCTCCAGAACACGGCCAAGCTTACGCCAACCGCCGCCGGGCCGGATGTCAGGCACGCCGCGTGGCCTGAGCGATCCGCTGCCGCCGCCACTCGGCGACGTTGCGGGTCGGGTTCCAGCGGTAGCCCAGGAAGCCCTGCAGCCAGGGGTCCTCCGGCGGTTCGCGGTTCAACATGGCGGGGATGTCCACCTGTTGCGCCAGGATCGGGACCCCGAACACATGGTTCACGGCCCGCCGGACCCGGTTCGAGCGGTTCACGCCCGCCCGATGGAAGGCCATCGAGTTGAAGAAGATCACCGAACCGCGGGGCAGGTCGGGCGTCACCTCCCCCTGCTGGACGATGGCCTGAGACGGAAAGCGCTCGACGAGATGGCTGCCCGGCAGGAACACCGTCCCGCCGGTTTCAGAGTTGAAGTCCTCGAGGCAGACCAGGGCGCTGATGGCCAGGGGCTGGCTGCACACCCAGTGCTGATAGTTCAGGTCGCGGTGCCAGTTGGTCTGGAACTGCTCCCGCGTGGGCCGGTTGATGATCCCGTTCTGCATCAGCAGCACCACATTGTCGCCCAGCACGGCCCGGACCACCGCCAGCACCGTGGGGTGGGTGGCAAGCGCCATGTAGTCGTCGCTGTAGGCCAGCAGGCACCGGACGATGTCGGCGTCGTTCATCGCCGCCAGCGCCGCCTCGCCGCCCACCTCCTCGCATTGTCGGGCGTAGACCTCGTCCATCACCGCCTTGAGGTGGTCCACCGTCTCGCCGTCGAGCAGGGAGGGCAGCGCCCCATAGCCGCGGACCGCGATCTCCTCCCGGAGCTCGGCATGGTCGCCCGAGATCGGCGCCGGTCCGCCGTCCACCACTCCGTAGGTTCCGAAGGTAGGCATGTCGTCGACTCCCCAGCCGGCCAAAGCTCGTACGCCGCCTAGCCGGGCGGCGTCGCGTACAGGTTGAGATCCGCGCCGTCCGCGCCATGGCTGCGCAGTCGGAAGCGATATCCCGGCTCGATCTCGGCGACGATGCGCGCCAGTGTCCAGAGGTCGTCGGGCCGGTGGTAGGCCGCTATGGACAGGAAGGGCCGTCGGTCGGCGATCGTCCGGGCCGAGCCCCGGAGCGCTTCGGCCTCCGCTCCCTCCACGTCGTACTTGATGTATAGCCGCGCGTCGGCGGGCGCGTCCGCGGCGAGATCGTCCACGGTCACCGCGTCCACCTCGATGCCCGCCTCGGCGAAGCTCGACCCGGGATTCCCCGCATTGGCGAAGGTGCGCCTGCCCGCCGCATCCGCCGCCGCGGCGCGGATGGCCCGAACCGCCGGGACGCGGCCGTGGAACGGGGCGAGGTTGGCTTCTAGGCGCGCGAAAGTCTCGGGGTCCGGCTCCAGGCCGATGGCTCCGGCGATCCGAGGTCCATCGGCCTCGAGCATGGGCACGAGCGTATCGCCGTCGAAGGCGCCGGCGTCGATGACGAAGACGCGCGACCAGTCCGCCGGCGGCGCTTCCCGGTCGGCGCGCCATGGGGGCAGGGCCTGGTGCCGCAGCGCCAGGCGGAACTCCACCTGGGCGGCGAGGAGGTCATGGGATTGCCGGTCCAGCAGGCGCGCGGACAGCCAGGCCAGCGACCCTGAGGCCTCGGTCACCGCCTCGGGCCGGTCCAGGAAGTAGAACGGCAGCCCGGCGTTTCCCAGGGCCCACATGACGGCGAACAGCGAAAGCGGCTCGACGCCCAGCTTCGAGAGACGCTCGGCGATGGTGAGATAGCCCACCCGGGGCGAGAATATGGAGACGACGGCCAGCGCATCCGTCATGCCGCCGGCCTCGTCGACCTTCAGCACGGGCACGCCGTCGATCTGCGCGCCGGCCTTGCTCGGGGTGTCGTCCAGGAAGGCCGCCGGCTCCAGGCCCGCGGCGCGCAGCAGGCCCAGCACCATCCGGCCGTTCTGACCCGCGCCGAAGATCAGCAGCCGGCCGCAGTCTGCGAGCCGCGTGCGGGTGCGCACGTCGGACAGCTCGCGATAGGCGGTCCCGTAGAGGTCGATCAGGCGGCGTACGACGTCGTACGAAGGGACGTCCATGAGGATCAGGCGGCTCCGCGACGGGCGTCATCGCACGTCAGGTCGTACATGGTCTCGAAGGCCGCTTCCAGCCTGCGGGCGAACGCCTCGCCGTCACAGCAGTCGCCGCTCTCGAAACCGGGGCGGACACGGCTGCGCAGCCCGTCCAGCCGATCGATGTCCCGAACCAGCGCCAGGGCGCGGGCGACGAAATCCTCAGGCGTGTCCGCCGCCAGCTCCGCCAGGCCCGAGGCCTCGAGAATGCTTCGCGAATAGACCCCCGCCAGGGTCTGTCCGCACAGGGAGAGCACCGGCACACCGTTCGACAGCGCATCCAGGGTCGTCGTCGACCCCGGGGCGGGCCAGCCATCCAGCATGAGGTCCACCCGCTCGAAGCTCCGCAGGTAATCCTCGCCCGCACTCTGGCCTTCGAAGAGGAGCCGATCGCCGGCGACGCCGTGGGCGGCGAACCGCGCCCGGGTCGCGGCCTGCAGCACGGGGTCCACGAAGTAGCGGTACTTCAGGAGTATCCGGGCGTCAGGCGCATTGCGCAGCACCGTGGCCCAGGCGGCCAGGGCGCCGTCGCTGATCTTCGCCGGGTGGTTGAACGATCCCAACGTGACCATGCCGGCCTGCTTCGCGGGCGAGGCGGCGGGCGGGCGCCGGTCCGCCGAACGCTCGAACGGGGTGAACACCGGGCCGATCGGCCAGATCCGCTCCACATAGAGGTCCGACAGGTCGAGATCGGCGGCGCTGTCCGCGTGCAGCACATAGTCCATCTGCGGCAGGCCGGTGGTCTGGACGAAATTGATCCACGCCACCTGCACCGGCGCCGGCCGCCGCGCGAACACGCCGAGCCGGGACCCTGCCGTATGCCCCCAACAGTCCGCCAGCACGTCGACGCCGTCGGCGCGGATGGCGGCGGCGGCGGCCTCGTCGCTCAACTGACCGATCGGCTTCACCTTCACGTGGTCCGGCCAACCCGCCTCGCCTTCGGCCGAGGCCGGATAGAGCGTGACCTCGACGCGGGCGGGATCGTGCGCCCTCAACACGGGCCCCAGGAACTGCCGGACCTGGCTGCCGGCGAAGCTGGGCGCCACATAGCCGATCCGCAGCCGGCGGCCGGCCAGCGGCGTCCCAGGGAATGGCGCCGGCGGCGGCGCGTTCGCCCAACGCCGGGCCCATGCCCGTGACTGCTCCGCGTGCGCCCGCTCGCCGCCATCGATGAACAGATGCGGGAACAACAGGAACTGGTGCAGCGCCGCCGAGGGGAAGTTCTCCACCGCCACCTGCAGGTACTGCACCGCCTCCTCCACGCGCCCCTGGTGTTGCAGCGAGAGGGCGTAGTTGAGCAGGCCGGGCGCATCGATGGCGCCCGAAGCCAGCGCCATGCTCCAGGCCACCGAGGCGCAGGCCACGTGATGCTGGCCGTAGAGCTGCAGTCCGATCTGCTGGGCGTAGGCCGCGTCCGACTTGAGCCTCGCCAGGTCCGCGCCGGCGCTGCGCATCACCGCCAGGGCGTGCAGCGTCCGGGCGTCATTCAGCACGTCGCCGTCGGGCTGGCCGGCCTGCATCAGCGCCGCCGCCAGGCCGTAGCGGGCGTCCCAATCGGCCGGCGCGTCGCCGACGGCCGTGGAGAAGGCGGCCATCGCCGCGGCCGCGTCCCCCGCCTCGAGGGCGGCCCAACCTCCCGCGCCCACGCCGCCTACGCCTTCAGCACGGTGTTCTGGCGGATCACCGCCGCCCCGGAGGCGTCCAGGTCCTTGCGCGTGGCCGTGAGGCTCAAGGGGCCGGTGAGCGTGGCGTTGACGGTGTCCATGCCGACGGCCTTGGCCGAGATCTTGCCGATCAGGTAGCGCAGCGAGATGCGCTCGTGGTCGGCGGCGTCCGGCTGGGTGCCGTGGAGCGTGCAGGCATGCCACATGCCGGCGAAGCCCGTGTCCCCGGTCAGGATGCGCTGACGCACCGTGGCCTTGCCGCAGGCGCCGTTGTCGTAGACCCAGGTGTCGGGCCCCGTGCGCGTCAGGTCGTGCGGGAAGATCGAGCCGCCCAGGCGATGGCTGCCATCCAGCAGGTAGAGCGGCGCGTCGGCCTTCGTCACCGGATGCAGGTAGATGTAGAGCGTCAGGAAATCGGCCTCGCGGTCCTTGAAGTCGATCAGGTCCTGGTGGAAGTCGATCCCGTAGAAATAGGTCACGTCGCGGTATTCCGGCCGGACGTAGGCGCCCAGGTTGTTCACCGGATTGCCGTGGATCCGCCGGCGCAGCCACTCGGGCACGCTCTTGGCCGGGACGCCGCAGACCACCTTCTTGTTGAGGATCTCGTAATCCTCGCCCAGCAGCGCGGTGATGGCCTCGACGATGTGCGGCGCCCGCTCCACGAAACCCAGGCGTTCCTCGAAGCGCTCCAGGAGGTTGCGCCCCGGCATGGGGTTCACGCCCGTGTACTGCGGGTCGGCGTCGAACTCGCCCTCGCTCAGGAAGAGGCTGTCGTCGAACCGCCGCAGGGCGCGGATCTCGGCCAGCAGTTCGGCGGCGGCGGCGGGATCGACCCGGTCCTGGAAGACGTGGGCGCCGTCACGGATGAAGTCGGAGACGACCTGGTCGGAGAGCGTCCAGGCGGGGGCCTTGGGCTGGGCCATGGCGGTCATGAGGGGGCTCCGGATGGGCGCGGTTCCCCGCGCCCTCGCATGTCGCCAGAGTCGCGTTAACCCTAGCTTACCCTGGCCGGGGCAGGATCGGCCCCACGGAGAGTTCCCCTGATCCTCGCCATCCTCCAGGCCCGCCTCAGCTCCACCCGCCTGCCGGGCAAGGTGCTCAAGGACCTCCTCGGCCAGCCGATGATCCTGCGCCAGATCGAGCGCACCCGGCGTTCGGCCCGGGTGGACCGGCTGGTGGTGGCGACCAGCGTCGATCCCAGCGACGACCGCCTGGCCGAGGTGCTGGAGGCCGCCGGGGTGGAGGTCTTCCGCGGTCCGCTGGACGACGTGCTGGCCCGCTACATCGGCGCCCTGGAAACCTGGCCCGCCGAGACCGTGGTGCGGCTGACCGCCGACTGTCCGCTGATCGACCCGCAGGTGCTGGACGCCACCATCGACCTGCTTCGGGATGCTGGCGCCGACTACGCCCACTGCCGCACGCAGGAGGTCGGCTACCCCAAGGGCCAGGACGTCGAGGCCATGACCGCCGCAACCCTGCGCCGGGCCGCGCGTCTCGCCGCCACCCGCGAGGAGCGCGAGCACGTCACCTGGGGAATCTGGAGCCGGCCCGACCGCTACAAGGTGGTCCGCCTCATGCCGCCGCGGGAATGGGGCCACGTGCGCTGGACCGTGGACCGCCCCGACGACTTCGAGTTCGTGACGCAGGTCTACGAGGCGCTCTATCCGGCCAATCCGGCCTTCACCTCGGACGACGTCCGGGCCTTCGTGGCCTCCCGCCCGGACCTCGCGAACTGGGGCGGCGAGCCCCGGGTCTAGGGCGCGTCGGGCAGATTGGCGGGGTCGATCCCCTTCTCCCGCAGGCGATCCTCGATCCTGGCCTTGTTCGCCACCCAGTCCGACTTGAGCATGCCCAGCCCCACCACGTCCTGGAACCGGCCGCCCTTGCAGACGTGCTCGCGGTACTGGGCCTCGGCCACGAAGCCGAAGGACTGGTGCAGCTTCCAGACCGCCTCGTTGTCCTTCAGCACCTCGCACCAGAGCTTGTTGTAGTTCATCGTCTCGAAAACGTGCCTAAGGACGATGTACTCCACCTGGGCGCCGACGCCCTGACCCCGCGTGGCCGCCTCGGCCAGGTAGTAGGCCCAGTCGCAGCGGCGGATGATCGGGTCGATCCGGGCCAGATTCGCGAGGCCCACGGCCTGGCCATCCAGCTCGATGATCCAGTAGCGCCGGTCCTCGGCGGTCAGCGCCGCGGCGAACCAGCGGTCGTGCTCGGCCTGACTGATCTTGTGGTCGGTGTACATGTAGGCCGAGACGTTCGGGGAATTGCGCCATTCCAGCAGACGGGCGCTGTCGGCTGTGGTGACGGTTCTCAGGCTGACGGTCATAGGCTCACCATGTCCCACGCCAGGGGCTCGCCCCGTTTGAGGTCCCGGGCCGCGGGCCGGCCCAGCACCGCGTCCAGTTCGCCCGGCGGCAGACCGTCGCCCGGACGGATCGAACGCACATTGGCCTTGGTCAAAGGCTCGCCCGCCTTGACGTCGGCCGCCACATAGAGCGAGCGGCGGAACTGCACGTTCCCGCGCTCGGACCCCACGAGGTCGTACTGCGCCCGGCCCAGCGCCCGCCAGGCGGCCTTGCAGTCGGCGACCAGGGCCGCGAACTCCGCCGGCTCAAGGCTGAAGGCGGCGTCCGGGCCGCCGTCGGCGCGGGCCAGGGTGAAGTGCTTCTCGATCACCGAGGCGCCCAGGGCCACCGCCGCCACGGAAGCCGCCGTCCCCGGCGTGTGGTCGGAAAGGCCCACGGGGCAGCCGAACCGCTCGGCCATGTCGGCCACCGTGCGGACGTTGGCGTCCTCCAGGGGCGCGGGATAGCTGGAGACGCAGTGCAGCAGCACGACGCCCGGCGCGCCGGCCGACAGCGCCGCGTCCCGGGCGGCCTCGATCTCGACCAGGTTCGCCATGCCGGTGGAGATGATCAGCGGCCTGCCCTCGGCCGCGGCGTATCGGATCAGCGGCAGGTCCACGGCCTCGAACGAGGCGATCTTGTAGGCGGGCGCGTCCAGATCCGCGAGCAGGTCCACCGCCGTCTCGTCGAAGGGGCTGGAGAACAGGATCACCCCCAGCTTCCGCGCCCGTTCGAACAGGGCCGCGTGCCATTCGTAGGGCGTCTGGGCCTCCCGGTAGAGCTCGTGCAGGTGGCGGCCGTCCCACAGCCCGCCCCGGATGCGGAACTCCGGCCGGTCCACGTCCATGGTGATGGTGTCGGCGGTGTAGGTCTGGATCTTGATGGCGTCGCAACCGGTGGCCGCCGCCGCGTCGATCATCTGGAGCGCCCGCTCCAGGCTGCCGTTGTGGTTGCCCGACAGCTCGCAGATCACGAAGGGCTCGTGGCCGGCGCCGACCTTCCGACCCGCGATCTCGACCTCTGGCTCGACCTCTGGCTCGACCTCTGGCGGCTTGGACATGGCGGCATAATACCGCTTGGCGCTGAAAGGGGCGTTAACCAATCGCGTGCGCCCGGAATCGTCACTACATTGAGGCCATGTCCGAACCCCGCTCCGTCCGCTGCCTCATCGTGGGCTCCGGCCCCGCCGGCTACACCGCCGCCATCTACGCCGCCCGCGCCCTGCTCAAGCCCGTGCTGATCCAGGGCATCCAGCCGGGCGGCCAGCTCACCATCACCACCGACGTGGAGAACTACCCGGGCTTCGCCGACGTCATCCAGGGTCCCTGGCTGATGGAGCAGATGCAGGCCCAGGCGACCCACGTCGGGACCGAGATCGTCAGCGACATCGTCGTGAAGGCCGACCTGTCGCAGCGCCCCTTCCGGCTGGAGTGCGACAGCGGCCAGGTCTGGCTCGCCGAGACGCTCATCATCGCCACCGGGGCCCAGGCCAAGTGGCTGGGCCTCGACACGGAGCAGAAGTTCCAGGGCTTCGGCGTCTCGGCCTGCGCCACCTGCGACGGCTTCTTCTACCGCGGCAAGAACGTTGTCGTGGTCGGCGGCGGCAACACGGCGGTCGAAGAGGCCCTGTTCCTCACCAACTTCGCCGCCAAGGTCACGGTCGTGCACCGCCGCGACGAGTTCCGCGCCGAGCGCATCCTGCAGGAGCGCCTGTTCAACCACGAGAAGATCGAGGTGATCTGGGACAGCGCCATCGACGAGGTCCTGGGGACGGCCGACCCGCTCGGCGTCACCGGCGTGCGGCTCAAGAACGTCAAGACGGGCGAGACCCGCGAGGTCGCCTGCGACGGCGTGTTCATCGCCATCGGCCACGCGCCGGCCTCCGAGCTCTTCAAGGGGCAGTTGGAGATGGACGCCTCGGGCTATCTGAAGGTGAAGCCGGGCACGGCCTCGACCGCCATCCAGGGCGTGTACGCCGCGGGCGATGTCACCGACGACGTCTACCGCCAGGCGGTGACCGCCGCCGGCATGGGCTGCATGGCCGCGCTGGAGGCGGTGCGCTTCCTGGCCGAGGAAGACCACAAGCGCGCCCACCATCCGATCGCCCACGACGAGGCCCGGAAGATCGGCGCCTGGTAGGCCTCCGGGTCATTTTCAACAGCCTTGGCCGCAACCCGATCGGCGTTTTGCGGGTTGGGGCCCGCCATGCGGAACAGCGAGCGATACGCCCACCAGGCCGAGACGGTGATGCGTCTCGCGGCCAAGGCCGAGAGCCAGGCCGAAAAGGAGGTGTATCTCAGCATCGCCGAAGGGTGGCGCAAGCTGGCCGCCGTGGCGTTGCGCGCCGAGCGCCACGAGCCCTGGCCCGCCGAACCCAGATCCTGGGACTCCTGACGGCTGACGCGGGCCGCGCTAACCTGCGCGCATGATCCGCCATGCCCGCGCCGACGACCATTCCGCCATCGCCGACCTGGTCGCCCAGGCCTTCGGCCGCGCCGACGAGGCCCGGCTGGTCGAGCGGCTGCGCGCCGACGGCGATGTCCTGTTCGAGCTGGTCGCGGACAATGGCGGCGCCCCGGACGGCCACATCCTCTTCAGTCGCCTGTGGGCCGACCGCTACGAGTTGTTCGCGGCGCTGGCCCCGCTCGCCGTCCGGCCAGACTCGCAGCGCGCGGGGGTGGGCTCGGCCCTGGTCCGCGCCGGCCTCGACAGCGCCCGGGAGTTCGGAGCGCACGGCGTTCTGGTGCTGGGCGATCCGGCCTACTATGCCCGCTTCGGCTTTGCGGCGCAGACGGCGGCCCAGGTTCGGGCGCCCTACGCGGGACGCGCCAGCTTCCAGGCCCTTGCGCTGGAGCCCGGCGCGTTCGACGCGCCGCTGAACGTCGCCTACCCGGACGCCTTCACGGGCTGAGGCGGGGGTGTCGCGGACGCGGCCTTGCCGCTGTCCAGGCTGCGCTCAAGGGCCTCGAGGTTCTGGTTGATCATCCGCACCTCGTCGGCGGTCGGCTTGCGCCGCGGCGCGGAGATCACGCCGCGCACCCGGGTCCTTTCGCCGTCCGCAGCGGTCGGATCGGCGACGGTGTAGGTCCTGACCTCGCCGGCCACCGCCAGGGTGATCTGGCGCTCCGCCGGCCCCCCCTGCGCCTCCGGGGAGAGCAGGCCGCCCTGGGTGCGCGCGTCGACGCCGCCCAGCACCGCCGGCGTCAGATAGGCCTCGCGGCCCGCGTAGCGCCCGGTGAAGGCCGCCGGTTCGCCCCAGGGGCCGGTCCAGCGGTAGAAGATGTGCGCGCCGACCTGGGTCATCTTCACCAGCGTGGGCGCCCAGTACGGGGCCACGTAGGCGGCGTGGTAGTGGGTGGCCGAACCGACCTGCTTGGCCACGTAGCCGCTCAGCGCGCGTTCGGCCACGCGCCGCGCCTGGCGCCAGAGCGCCGGTTCAGGGGCCCAGCGCAGCGAGCCGTCGCAGGTGAAGGTGAACTGGCAGCCCGTCGCCCGGGCCGACCCCTGATAGACGACGCCGCAGACCGACTTCGGATAGGCCGGGTGGCGCACGCGGTTCAAAACCACCTGGGCCACCGCCTCCTGGCCGACGCCCGGCTCGCGGGCGGCCTCGTAGTAGACCGCCTCGGTCAGGCACTGCAGGGCGCGCTCGCGGTCCTCGCCGCTCGCCTGCAGCACGAAAGGCTTCATCGGCCGGATCGGCAGGTCGGCGAAGGGGCGCAGGGCGTTCAGTTCCTCGGCGGTCTGGCCCTCGGTCGTGGCGAAACCCAGGTCGGGGACCTCGGCGATGTCCAGGCTGGCCCAGCCCTCGGGCCGGTTCCACAGGTCGGGCCGGCGCTGGCCGGGGTCATGGCGCGCCGCCAGCGCGCGCATGGCCGGGTCCATGCCGGAGGCCAGCTTCGCCAGGGCGTGATCGGAAAGGTCGCCGGCCGCGATGGCCCGCCCGCGCTCGCCAAGCCCGTCGTTCGGGGCGCACGCCGTCGCCGCCAGGGCCGCGAGGGCCAGCGGGGCCGCGGCCGCCGCCAGCCGGCGGGACCAGATGTCGCGCGCTTGGGTCAGGGATCCCCTCGCAATTCGAGGCGAGGGATATAGGCCCCTGCGGGCGCTCTTTGGACCCCTTGGCGGCGAAAAAATGATGCCCGGGCGATTGGATTTCCGCCCCCTCGCCCGTGGGTTGCGGCGGGGTTGCGCGCGTTCGCCTGCCCCCGCATGGTGACGCCTGGCCCGGGAAGGGCTGCGTTCGCCGAGTTTCAGAGATGACCCCATCGGAGTGGCCGCTTCGCCTGGTTCCCCGGCGCTCGCCGCCGCTGTGGGCGGCGCTGGGCGTCAGCGTCGTGTCCCTGGGGGTGGCCATGGCCCTGCGCGGCCTCCTGCTGGGCTTCCAGCACGCCGGCGGCCTGGGTCCCACCACCCTTCCGGCCCTGATCGTCATCTGCCTCTACGCCGGTCCCCGCTTCGGATGGGCCGCGCTGGTCGCGGCCATCGCCGCGGGCCTCTTCTCGCCGATCGTGCAGCCCCGCGGCGCCGCCGATACGGCCGTGGTGGCCATGTTCGCGCTGTCGGGCGTCATCACCGTCCTCTTCTCCACGACCCTGCGCGAGACCCTGCTGCGGCTCGAAGAGGCCAACGCCGCCCAGCGCAGCGCCCGCCGGGCGCTGGCCGACTCCGAGGCCCGGTTCCACCGGCTGGCCGACAGCGCCCCCATCCTCATGTGGGTGACCCGCGCCGACGGCAAGCGCGAGTTCGCCAACCGGGCCTATGTGGAGTTCCTGGGCGGCGGCTACGAGGAGGCCCTGGACTTCGACTGGCGCGAGGTCCTGCATCCCGAGGACCTGCCGCGCATCCTGAAGGAGCAGGTGGCCGGGGAGTCGTCGCGCCGCCTCTTCACCCTGGAGGCCCGCTACCGGCGCGCCGACGGCGAGTACCGCTGGATCCGGTCGGTCTCCCAGCCGCGCCTGACGCCCGAGGGCGAGTTCGACGGCTTCATCGGCGTCGGCTACGACATCACCGACGCCAAGCGGGCCCAGGCCGACCTGGAACGCATCAACGACCTCCTGGCCGAGCGGGTGGAGGCGGCGCTCGCCGAGCGCGACGAGGCCGAGGCCGCCCTGCGCCGGGCCCAGAAGCTGGAGGCCGTGGGCCAGCTCACCGGCGGCGTGGCCCACGATTTCAACAACCTGCTCACGGTGATCATCGGCGCCCTCGACCTGATGCAGCGCCATCCCGGCGACGCGGCGCGGCGCGACCGGATGATCGAGGCGGCGCTGGGCGCGGCGCGGCGCGGCGAGCGCCTCACCCAGCAGCTCCTGGCGTTCTCGCGACGACAGGCCCTCAAGCCCGAGCCCACGCTCGTGGACGAACTCCTGAAGGACAGCGAGCCCCTGCTGCGCCGCGCCGTGGGCGAGGCCGTGACCCTGACCCTGGCGACCGACGCCGCCGAGGCCGTCGCCGACATCGACCCCAGCCAGTTCGAGGCGGCGGTGATGAACCTGGTGGTCAACGCCCGCGACGCCACCCCCGCCGGCGGCATGATCCGCATCGAGACCGTGCCGGCCCGCCTGGCGGCCGGGCAGGTGGAGGAGCTGGAGGCCGGCGACTACATCTGCGTGGCGGTCCACGACACCGGCTGCGGCATGGACGCCGAAACCGCCGCGCGGGTCTTCGAGCCCTTCTTCACCACCAAGGCGCCGGGGCGCGGCACGGGCCTGGGGCTCTCCCAGGTCTACGGCTTCGCCCGGCAGAGCGGCGGCGGCGTCGCCCTCGACAGCGCGCCCGGCAAGGGGACCAGCCTCAGGATCTACCTCCCGCTGACCACGCGCCGCGATGTTCCGGCCGAGGGCGCGGAGACCCCGGCGGGCGACCGGCGGAGCCCTGCTCTCCACATCCTCCTGGCCGAGGACGACGCCCAGGTGGGCGAGCTCGTCGAGGCGATGCTCCGGGACCTCGGCCACCAGGTCCGTCAGGTCCCTCACGCCGCCGCCGCGCTGGACGTGCTCAAGGGCCGAGAGCGGGTCGACCTGCTGCTCACCGACCTGATCATGCCCGGCGATATCAACGGCGTGGAGCTGGCCCGCGAGGCGGTGCGGCTGCGCCCGGGCCTGCCGGTGATCCTGTCCTCGGGCTACACCGGCGAGGCGCTGAGCGCCGCCGAGGAGACGCCCTGGCCCCTGCTGCGCAAGCCCTACGGCGCCGAGGATCTCGCCCGCGCCATCGCCGAGGCCGCGCCTGACCCAGCGGCAGTGATCTGACGTTTCCGGATGGGTTCGGGCTTGCGCCTCCGCCCCAGGGCGCTATATGTCTTTCAACGGTTTTGCTCCAATTGAGCAAAAGCCGCCGCGCCCGGCGACAGCCTCGGCGCCTTTTTAAAGGCCTCAGTAATGCTCAATTTGAGCATAAGGGAGGGTAGGATGGCCGCCGACGGTTTCCAGTTCGCGTTCACGCCCGAAGTCGAGGCCCAGACCCTTCCGGCCTGGGAGAAGGTGAAGCGGCACGTCACGCCGATGGAATGGCGCGCCCACGCCCCCCTGATCGCCGAGATCAACCGGCTGAAGCGCGAGAAGAACGCGGTCATCCTCGCCCACAACTACATGACGCCCGAGATCTTCCACGGTGTGGGCGACTACGTGGGCGACAGCCTGGGCCTGGCCAAGGAAGCCGCCAAGTCGGACGCCGCCGTCATCGTCCAGGCGGGCGTCCACTTCATGGCCGAGACCTCGAAGATTCTTTCCCCCGGGAAGCGGGTGCTGATCCCCGACCTGGGCGCGGGGTGCAGCCTCGCCAGCTCGATCACCGGCGCCGATGTGCGCCTGATCAAGCAGCGCTATCCGGGCCTGCCGGTCGTCACCTACGTGAACACCACCGCCGACGTGAAGGCCGAGACCGACATCTGCTGCACCAGCGCCAACGCCGTGCAGGTGGTGGAGGAAGCCGCGAGGCTGTGGGGCGTCGACCGGGTGATCCTGATCCCCGACGAGTTCCTGGCCCGCAACGTGGCCCGCCAGACGGACATCGGCATCATCGCCTGGAAGGGCCGCTGCGAGGTGCACGAGCGCTTCACGGCCGAGGACATCCTGGAGATCAAGGCCGCCTATCCCGGCGCCGAGGTCCTGGCCCACCCCGAATGCCCGGCCGAGGTGCTGGAGGTGTCGGACTTCGCCGGCTCGACGGCGGCGATGAACGACTACGTGCTGCGGAGGAAGCCCAGGCGCGTGGTGCTGATCACCGAATGCTCGATGGCCGACAACGTCGCCGCCGACGCGGTGGACACCGAGTTCGTGCGGCCCTGCAACCTGTGCCCGCACATGAAGCGGATCAGCCTGGAGAACATCTACGAGGCCCTGGTCCACGACCGGCACGAGGTGAGCGTCGATCCGGCCGTGGCCGAGCGCGCCCGCCTGGCGGTGCAGCGGATGATCGACCTGCCGCCGCCGGCCGTTCCCGCCCGCTACGATCTCGTGAAAGCCCGGCGCCACGTGGACGTGGAGCTGATCTGATGACCGAGCGCATCCGCCACGACGGGATCGTCGTGGTGGGCGCCGGGCTGGCCGGGCTGACGGCGGCGCTGGCCGCCGCGCCCGCCAGGGTCCTGGTGCTCACCGAGGCGCCCCTGAACGCCGGCTGCTCGTCGGCCTGGGCGCAGGGCGGCATGGCCGCGGCGCTCTCGCCCGACGACGCGCCCGAACTGCACGCCGCCGACACCGTGGCCGCCGGCGCGGGCCTGGTGAACGCCGCCATGGCCCGCCTGCTGGCCGAGGAGGGCCCGGCCGCCGTCCGCGCGCTGGCCGATCTCGGCGCGCCGTTCGACCGCACGGAGAGCGGCGCCTTCGCCCAGAGCCTGGAGGCCGCCCACGGCAAGGCCCGCGTGGCCCGCGTGAAGGGCGACCAGGCCGGCCGCGCGATCATGGAGGCGGTCTCGGTCGCCGTCCTCGCGGCCCCTCACGTCCAGGTGCGCACGGGCGCGAAGCTGACCGGCCTGCTGCAGGAGGAATCCGGCCGCATCCGGGGCGTGCTGGCGCTCATCGACGGCCGCCCCGTCGAGATCACCGCCCGCGCCGTGGTCCTGGCCACCGGCGGGGTTGGCGGCCTCTATGCGATCACCACCACGCCCGCCGAGCTGAAGGGCGAGGGACTGGGCCTGGCGGCGCTGGCCGGCGCCCGGATCGCTGATCCCGAGTTCGTCCAGTTCCACCCGACCGCCATCGACATCGCCAGAGATCCGGCCCCCCTGGCCACCGAGGCGCTCCGGGGCGAAGGCGCGGTGCTGGTGAACGCCGACGGCGAGCGCTTCATGGACCGCTACCACCCGGCCGGCGAGCTCGCCCCGCGCGACGTGGTGGCCCGCGCCATCCATGCCGAGCGCGAGGCGGGCCGGGGCGCCTTCCTCGACGCCCGCGAGGCCGTGGGAAAGCACTTCCCGGACGAATTTCCGACCGTCTTCGCCGCCTGTCTGTCGGGCGGGGTGGACCCGCGCAAGCAACCCATCCCGGTCGCCCCGGCCTGCCACTACCACATGGGTGGGATCGCCACGGACGCGGACGGCGCGACGTCCCTGCCCGGCCTCTTCGCCGCCGGGGAATGCGCCTCCACCGGCGTGCACGGCGCCAACCGGCTGGCGTCCAACTCGCTGCTGGAGGCCGCCGTCTTCGGCGCGCGCGCCGGCCGCGCCGCCGCCACCCAGAACGACGCCAAAGGCCCCTTCACCGCCGTCACGGCCGCCGAGCTGCCGCCCGTCGCGCTCCAGGCCCTGCGCGAAGCCATGAGCCGGGACGCGGGCGTGATCCGCGACGCCGCGGGCCTCACCCGCCTGCTGGACCTGATCGACGCGCTGGAGGCCGCGCATGGCCGCAGCGCCCCGCTGGTCGCGGCCCGGCTGGTCGCCGCCTGCGCGCTCGCCCGCCGGGAGAGCCGGGGCGGCCACTTCCGCGCCGATTTCCCCGGCCGGGCCGAGCCCGTCCGCACGGTCGTCACCCTGCCGGCGCTCGAGCGGCCCGGCCTGAGGTTCGCCGCCGAATGATCGAAGCCGTTCCCGATCTGCTGATCGCCCCCATCGTCCGCGCGGCGCTCGCCGAGGACCTGGGCCGCGCCGGCGACGTGACCGCCCAGGCCTGTATCCCGGCCGACGCCGACCTCGCCTGCACCTTCGGCGCCCGGCGCGCGGGCGTGGTGGCGGGCCTGGCCTGCGCCCGGCTGGCCCTCGCCGAACTGGACCCGCACGCCGTCTTCGAGCCTCGGGTATCGGACGGCGACGTCGTGGCCCCCGGGACGGTGCTGGCCGCCGTGCGCGGCAACGCGCGCGCCGTCCTGACCGCCGAGCGAACCGCCCTGAACCTGCTGGGCCGCCTCTGCGGCGTCGCCACGCTCACCCGCGAGTACGTCGACGCCGTGGCCGGGACCCGGGCCCGCATCACCGACACCCGCAAGACCACGCCGGGCCTGCGCGCGCTCGAGAAGTACGCCGTGCGCTGCGGCGGCGGAGTGAACCACCGCTTCGGCCTCGACGACGCCATCCTCATCAAGGACAACCACGTGGCGGCCTGCGGCTCGGTCGGCGAGGCCGTGCGCCGGGCCAAGGCCTTCGCCGGCCACCTGATGAAGGTGGAGGTCGAGGTGGACAGCCTGGACCAGCTCCATGAGGCCCTGACCGAGCGGCCGGACGTGATCATGCTCGACAACTTCAGCCTGGCGGACCTCGCCGAGGCCGTGCGGATCACGGCGGGCCGGGTGGTCCTGGAGGCCTCGGGCGGCGTCACCCTGGAGACCGTCCGGGCCATCGCCGAAACCGGCGTGGACGTGATCAGCGTCGGCGCGCTGACCCACTCGGCCAAGGTGCTGGACATCGGCCTCGACGCTGTCTGAGCGGGGTCCGGCGGACGCATGGCCGAGGCTTCATTCGTGCGCGGACGGACGCGGCGCTAAGGGCGGGCCATGCTCAAGCTCGCCCCGCTCGCCGCCGCCTGGGCCGCCGCGGCGGCGCGGGACTCCATCGCCTGCGCCATGATGGCCTTCACGCGCGCCAGCACCTCGGGCCGGGCCAGTTCGGGACGGCCGGAGTCGAACGGCGGCGCCGGGGCGTATTCCAGCCCGAGCTGGACGGCCTGGGCGTAGTCCTCGCCGGCCAGCTCGGCCAGCAGGGTGAAGGCGAAGTCGAGGCCCGCCGTGACGCCGCCGCCGGTGATGATGTTGCCGTCGCGCTCGACGCGGGCCTCCGACACGAGGGCGCCGAACGGCTTCAGTTGGTCGCGCCAGGCCCAGTGGCAGGCCGCCCGCTTGCCGGCCAGGAACCCCGCCGCCGCGAGGATCAGCGAGCCGGTGCAGACGCTGGTGACATAGGCCGCCCCCGCGCCCAGGCGGCGGATCTCGCGCATGAAGCCCTCGTCCAGCATGGCCTCCGTCGCCCCGAAGCCGCCAGGTACGAGCAGCACGTGGCAGCTCGGGATGCGCGCCAGGTCCGCGAGGCCGGTGAAGATCAGCCCCTCGGCCTCGATATCCGCGCCGCCGACGGAGGCGGCGATCACCTCGGCGCCCGGGGCGCGGACCAGCACCTGGTGAGGTCCGGTGAAGTCCAGGTGGGTGACGCCCGGATAGAGGGCGATGACGATGGTGAGCTTGGACATGGACGAGGCCTCCGGCGGTTGACGACGCCAGGCTATGCGGCGCAGGGTCTGTCCGAAATGCCATTGATCCCTCGGTTTCCGCCATGATCCGCCGGCTCGCCATCGTCATCTTCCCGGGCTTCCAGATCCTGGACGTCACCGGGCCCATCGCCGCCTTCGAGATCGCCTCGCGCTACCGCCCCGGCGCCTACGAGAGCCGCGTCCTGGCGTCCGGGGGCGGCGAGATCCCGAGCTCGTCCGGGGTGAAGCTGACGGCGGAACCCCTCGACGGGTCGGACGTGGACACCATCATGGTCTCGGGCGGGGACGGCACGCGATCGATGGCGGCGCTCCTGGAGACCGTCGCCTGGCTGCGGGAGCGGTCGGCCGCCGTCCGGCGCGTGACCAGCGTCTGTTCGGGCGCCTTCCTGCTGGCCGAGGCGGGCCTGCTGGACGGCCGGCGCGCCACGACCCACTGGGGCAGCACCGACGCCTTCGCCCGCCGCTATCCGAAGGTGAGGCTGGACGCCGACCGCATCTTCATCCGCGACGGGAACGTGTGGACCTCGGCCGGGATCACCGCGGGAATCGACCTGGCCCTGGCGCTCATCGAGGACGACCTCGGGGCCGAGGTTGCGCGCCGCACCGCCCAGCAGCTCGTCGTCCACCAGCGCCGGCCCGGCGGCCAGTCGCAGTTCTCGGCGCTCATCGACCTGGGCGGACGCTCGGGCCGGTTCGCCGAGCTGATGGACTGGATGCGGGCCAACCTCGCCCGGCCGCTCACCGTCGAGGAACTGGCGGAGCAGGCCTGCATGAGCCCGCGCAACTTCGCCCGCGCCTTCGCGGCCGAGACCGGGACCACCCCGGCCAAGGCGGTCGAACGCCTGCGGCTGGAGGCCGCCCGCACCGAGGTGGAGGCCGGCCGCGCGCCCATCGACCGGGTCGCCGAGACGGTCGGCTTCGGCGATCCCGAGCGGATGCGCCGGGCCTTCCTGCGGGCCTTCGGCCAGCCGCCCCAGGCGTTACGTCGCGCGGCCCGGGCCTAGGGCCTTTCCCGGTCAGATGGAATCATTTGAACGGGACAAACGGCCCTAAATCAGAGCCTTGAGCACGATCTGATCGCAAAACCGGCGGCCGCTTTGCGGATCGCGCTCTACTCGGGCCGTCTCGCCTGGGCCTTGAGGATTTCCAGGCTCTCGTTCTGGCGCTTCAGGAGCTCGACGAGCTCGCGGCAGCGCAGGCCGTCCACCTTCAGCTCGGGCGCGAGTCCCGTGGGGGCCTCAGGGGCGCTCGGCCCCGGCTCAGCTTCCAGGGCAAGCGGCAAGGCGCGCCGCGCCGACGCGTCAGGAGACGGCGGCGTCGGCGGGCTGCGAGATCTTGAGCGCCGCGGCCTCGGCCGGCTTGGCGGCGGGCGAAGCGGGCTTCCCCTCGGCCGCCGGAGCCTGGGCGGCGGGGTCCGAGGCATGGCCCTGAGGCGCGCCGTCGGCCGCCTTGTCCAGCACGGCCGAGGTGAGCCGCAGTTCCGCCGGCTGGATCACCGGCTCGCCGGCCGCCTGCATCACCCCGCGCGGATTGAACCTGTAGAAGACGTGCATGCCCACCTGGGCGACGCGGCGCATCTGCGGGCCCCACGCCGGGGCGACGGCCGTGGTGTGGAAGTGGGTGGCCGAACCGATGTCGGCGATGGCCGCGCCGGCCAGCACCCGGCCCGCGACCTTCCGGGCGCGATCCCAGGCCGCGGCCTCGCGGCGGCCGCGCATCGAGCCGTCGCAGGCGAAGCTGAACTGGCAGCCGCGGCGGCCCGCACCCTGGAACACGACGCCGCAGACGGTCTTCGGGAAGGCCGGGTGCTTCACCCGGTTCATCACCACCTGGGCCACGGCGAACTGACCGCGCGAGCTCTCGCCGCGGGCTTCGTAGTAGACGGCCTGGGTCAGGCAATCGAGCTCGCGCGCGGCGGTCGGCGCCGCGCCGCGGCGCTCCAGGCGTTCGGTGAGCTGGGTGAGTTGGCGCGACTGGCCATAACCCTGGCCGCCTTCGCCCGGAACCTGCGTCAGGCGCAGGACGTTTGCGTCCTGCAGCAGGGCGGAGTCGGAATAGACGCCCTCGGCCGCCTGGGCGATGCGCTCCACGCGGCTGTGGTTGGCCGCATGCTGGGCCATGCCCCCGGCCAGATAGGCTGCGCCCAGGCTCAAGCCGACGCCTGAGCCGATCAAAGCGGCGCTGATCAGCACGCGCCAATCGGCGCGAGCCTGCGTTCCAGATTTCAAAACTTTCCGGTCCCTGACGGCGAGGGCGACTGCTTGCCCCCCGACAATTGTCGCCACGGTCGCCCCTGCACATGCTGGAAGCGCCCGCCGGCAGGCCCAACCCCGGATCCGTTATGGGGGCGGGCGACGGCAAATGGTGAAGGATGTATGAATGAACTCGCCGCCCATGGCAAGTCATTTTTGCATCGCAGCATAGGACTTCCCGCCGCACCCGCGGCTGTTCCGTTCCGATCCATTAACGGCTTTTCGCCGCAAGGCCCGGGCCACTCTGCTAGACTGTCCTCGGAAGACTTTCGAGGCGGCCTATACCAAGACGCTGAAAAGCTGATCTTTCACCGCACCGCGTTTACCTTAAGAGCCAAATCCAAGCTTGAGCGGAACCGGGACGGCGGCCCGGTGTTTTCCGCAATGCACACTTGGGAGGCTCCGCCATGAAGACCACGCTCCTGCTCGCCGCCGCCGGCTCGGCCCTGGCGCTCGCCGCCTGCGGCCACAACACCGAACAGAAGGCCGCCACCGGCGCCGTCGCGGGCGCGGTGGTGGGCGGCCCCGTGGGCGCCGCCGCCGGCGCGGCCGTGGGCGCCGCCGCCAGCAAGATCGAGGAGAAGCGCTAGTCCCGCCCCCAGCACGCCGGCGCTCGCTTTCCGTTCGGACGCTGATACGGTGTAAATCAAAACCTGGGGAGGCTTTGATGATCCGCACCGTACTGGCGCTCGCCGCCGCCTTGATTCTGGTCCCGGTGTCGGCGCACGCCGCGCCGCAGGACCGCTATGCCGACAACGCCGGGGTGAGGCTCCACTACGTCGTGGACGGCCAGGGGCCGCTGGTCGTGCTGCTGCACGGTTTCCCCGACTACTGGGCGACATGGGCGCCGCTGATGGCCGACCTCAACGCGGCCGGCTACCGCACGGCGGCGCTGGACCTGCGCGGCTACAACCTCTCGGACAGACCCGAGGGGGAAGCGGCCTACGCCATGCCCAACCTGATCGCCGACGTGGCCGCCGTGATCGCCGCCGAGGGGCAGAAGGACGCCGTGGTCGTGGGTCACGACTGGGGCGCGGCCATCGCCTGGCAGGTGGCCATGAACCGGCCCGACCTGGTGAACCGCCTGGTCATCATGAGCGTGCCCCACCCCGCCGGCTTCGCCCGCGAGATGGCCATGAACAGGGCCCAGCAGCAGAACAGCCAGTACGCCCGCAACTTCCAGCAGCCGGGCTTCGAGAAGACCCTCACCGCCGAGGGCCTCGCGGCCTGGGTGAAGGATCCCGAGCAGAAGGCCAGCTATATCGAGGCGTTCCGGCGCTCCGACTTCGGGGCCATGCTGAACTACTATCGCGCCAACTATCCGCGCGGGACGGGGGACCAGGCCGCCCCGCCGCCGTCGATGGCCACCGACGCCCGGGTGAAGGCCCCGACCCTCGTGATCCACGGCATGAAGGACACCGCGCTCAACGCCGCGGGCCACGCCGGGACCTGGGACCATGTGGACGCCGACACCACCATCGTGATGCTCCCCAACGCCGGGCACTTCGTGCAGCACGACGCCGGGCCCCAGGTGAACCGCGCGGTGACGGACTGGCTCGGCGCGCACCGCTGACCCGCCATGACCTGCGTCAAGGCGCAGCTTGATCTGGGGGTCTAGCAGCCGAGGCATGTCCCTCCGCAACACCCGCGCCGGCTACGGCTGGGCCGCCATCGCCCTGCATTGGATTTCCGCCGTCGGCGTGATCGCCCTCTACCTGCTGGGCGAACGCCTGGAGGAAGCCCCGGACCGGGCGGCCAAGCTCGCCGCCTTCGCCAACCACGTGTCGGTGGGCATGCTGCTCCTGGCCTTCCTGGCGGCGCGCATCCTCTGGAGCCTGTCGCAGCCTAGGCCCGAGCCGCTCGGGCCACCCGGCCCGCTGCGCCTTCTGGCCGAGGGCATTCAGATCGCCTTCCTGGCCCTGATCGCCGTGCAGATCGTCACCGGCCCGCTGGTGATCTGGGCCAATGCGCGCCCCATCGAGGTGTTCGACTGGTTCGCGCTTCCCAGCCCCTTCCCGGCCAAGGTGGAGTGGCTGCACGAGGCGGCCGAAGCGGTGCACAAGCTCGCCCCCAACCTGCTCTGGCCGCTGCTGGGCCTGCACGTCCTGGGCGCGCTCAAGCACCTTGTCGTGGACCGCGACGAGACGGTCCGCCGGATGCTCTGGCCGAAGGCGAGCTAGTACCTCAGGCAGAGCAGGTCGCGGATCACCCGGGACCGCCCGGTGATCTCGCCGTTGGGCCCCAGGGCCCGCGAAGCGCGCTCGCTGTCATCGAACCAGGCCGCCGGGCCCAGCCCCTGACGGCGGCAGAAGGTGTCCGCCCCGTTCTTGCCGGCGGCGAGGTCCATGCCGCGCACCGTGGGCCTGGCGAAGAACACCGTGCGGGTCCCCTCCACGCCGCGCGAATCCCAGCCGCCGGGCGGACGCGGGCCCCAGCCGTCGCCAGGACCGGGACCAGGGCCGGGGCCGGGACCGCCGAAGCCGGCGGGCTCCAGCGAAGAGATCTGCTCGGCCAGGCCATAGCGGTTCAGGTCGGGAACGTCGCCCCGCACCTCCTGGCAGCGGCCCCGGAAGTCGTCGTGCTCGCAGATCCGCCAGCGGCCCTCGAACTTGGCGCTGCGCGCCCGGTCGTTGAACCGCCAATCGCCCAGGTCCGCCGTCGAGCCGGTGATGGTGACCGAACGGCCCTCGAAGTTCGGCAGTTCGTAGAGCGTGGCCGAGCCGCCGCGGAACGGCTGCGCCTGGGCGGCGCCCGCCAGCGCCAGCATCGCGATCGCACCCGCCAGCCACGTCTGTCTCGTCGTCATGTCAGCCTCCTCAAGCTCGGCCGCATTCGGGCTTGGCCGTGATGAACCACGCCTGAAGCCGAGGCTCAGCCGGCCGTCAGCGTCCCGCCTTGAGATCGGTCAGCGCCAGCATTGCTTCCGGATCGAAGACAATCTTGTCCCGAAGACCCCGGTTATGCCGCGATCCAAGAGTATTATCTTGAGCGTCGAGAGAGGCGGCGCACCCGCGCCCCAGGAGACATTCCCATGATCGAACGCAGGCCGTTCGCGAACCTCGGCGGCGCCGACCACGGCTGGCTCAAGGCCCGCCACCACTTCTCGTTCGCCGACTACTACGACCCGAACAGGATGGGCTGGGGCCCGATCCGGGTGTGGAACGACGACGAGATCGCGCCGAACTCCGGCTTTCCGCCCCATCCGCACGCGGACATGGAGATCATCACCTACGTCCGGCAGGGGGCGATCACCCACCAGGACAGCCTGGGCAACCAGGGCCGCACCGAGGCGGGCGACGTCCAGGTGATGAGCGCGGGCTCGGGCATCCGCCACGCCGAATACAACCTCGAGCCCGAGACCACGAAGATCTTCCAGATCTGGGTTCAGCCCAAGAGCCGCGGCGGCGCGCCGAGCTGGGGCGCCCGGCCATTCCCGAAGGGCGACCGGGCCGGCCGCTTCGTCACCCTGGCCAGCGGCCTTGCGGGCGACGACGACGCGCTGCCCATCCGCACCGACGCGCGGGTGGCGGGCGCGACCCTGAAGGCCGGCGAGACGACGACGTATGAACTGGGATCGGGCCGCCACGCCTATCTGGTGCCGGCGGCGGGGGCCATCGAAGTCAACGGCGTCCGGATCGACGCCCGGGACGGGGCCGCGGTCCGCGACGAGGCCGTCCTGACGGTGACGGCGCTGGAAGACGCCGAGGTCGTGCTGGTGGACGCCGGCTAGAGCCGGGCCGGATACGAACGGGCCCGCGGCGGGGTTCTCGCCGCGGGCCTTTCCGCACGTCCGCTGTTCAAGGGAGAGCTTAGCGGGCGGCGAAGGTCTTCTGGGCCTGGGCGGACTGCGCCTGGCGCAGGACTTCGGCCTTCTGGGTCAGCTCGGCGCGGACGCCGGCGCGGCAGGCCTGCCAATCGGGGACGGCGCGGCGGTCGGCGCAGAACTTGAAGGCGGCCTTTTCGATCCGGCCGTCCAGGACCGCGGCGCCTTGCGGCGTCATCAGGTTCAGGTCGGCCACCTTCACCGTTTCGGCGGCGTGGGCGGCGGTGGAGAGCGCGGCCATCGGCAGGGCGGCCAGGGCGAGCGTGGCGGCGCCGGCGATGCGGCTGGCGAAACTGGTCGTGGACTTGGTCATGGTCGTTTCCCTCGAAGTGTTCGCGGCGGGCGGTGCGTCCGTCGACAGGGAAACGAATACTTTCAGATACACACGAACGCTCGTGAATATCGAGTAATGACGTCGATTTAAGAAAATTACAGAGTATTAATCACCTGAACACTCTGTAATCCACCGCGGATCAGTGCGGCCGCGCGGGCCATGCGCGCCGCGAGGGTGCGGCGCGCGGGCGCAGCCGCCGGTCGAAGGCCTCAGCCCTCGCGGAAATAGGGTTCGACCGGGCCCTGGAGCTTGATGGTCAGGGGATTGCCGCGGCGGTCGCGCGAACTGCCGACGGAAAGGCGCACCCAGCCTTCGCTCACGCAGTATTCCTCGACGTTGGTCTTGTCCTCGCCCTTGAAGCGCACGCCCACGTTCCGCGCCAGCACGTCGGCGTCGTAATAGGGGCTGGCGGGGTCCACGCAGAGGCGGTCCGGCGGGGTTTCGGTGTTGTCGCTCATGGGCGCGAGTTCGCACAGAGCGGGCGGCCTTTCAAGGCGGCGGCGCGCCTTGACCGTATCCGCGGGGCGCCGTCTGCTCGCCGCCGATCTTCGAAGGGGGTGTCCATGATCCGGGTTCTGGCGTTCGTCGCGGCGCTCGCCGTCGCCGCGCCTGCGCAGGCGCAGACCGCGACCGACAGCTTCAAGGCCGTGCTGGCCGACCACTGGGCCTGGTACCTGAAGGCCAATCCGGTGCAGGCCACGATCCTGGGGGTCCGCACCTACGACAAGGAGCTGGGCGACCCCTCGCTCGCGGCCATCGACCGCGAGGCGGCCGAGGCCAAGGGCTTCCTGGCGCGCCTGGACGCCATCCCCACGGACCAGCTCTCCGAAGCCGACCGGCTGAACCACGCCCTGCTGCGCAGGGAACTGGCCAACCAGGTTGAGGGCGACCGCTTCGTCCAGCGGGCCATCCTGTTCTCCAACCGCCGCGGCTGGCACCTGAACTTCGCCCGCCTCCCTGAGCGCGTGCCGCTGTTCACCCTCGCCGACTACGAGAGCTACCTCGCCCGCCTGGCCGCCTATCCCGAGTACAACCGCAAGGCTATCGAGACGACCCGGACCCTGGTGAAGGCCAAGGCCACCCACCCGTGCGCCGCCATGGTCGGCTTCGAGCGCGGCATCGCCGCCCAGGTCGTCGACGACCCTACGAAGTCGGACCTCTACGCGCCGTTCCTGAAGCCTCGCCCGGCCAACATCACCGAGGCCCAGTGGAAGGACCTGTCGGACCGCGCGCGCCAGCTCGTGTCGACGGCGGTGGTCCCCGCCTACCGCGACTTCCTGGCGTTCTACACGTCCGAGTACCAGCCGGCCTGCCGCAAGACCTTCGGCGCCTACGACATGCCCCAGGGGCGGGAGTGGTACGCCTATCGCGTCCGCCTGATGACCACGACCGACAGGACGCCGGAGGAAATCCACCAGCTCGGCCTCTCGGAAGTCGCCCGCATCCGCGCCGAGATGGACGCCGTGGTGAAGCGCTCGGGCTTCCAGGGCGACCGGGCGGCCTATGTCGAGCACCTGCGCACCGACCCGCGCTACTATCCCAAGACCCCGGACGAGCTGATCGCCGTGGCCTCGGTGCTGGCCAAGCGCATCGACGGGGAGATGCCCAAGCTGTTCGGCCGCCTGCCGCGCACGCCCTATACGGTGAAGCCCGTGCCGGCCGCCACCGCCCCCGGCACCACCACGGCCTACTACACCCAAGGCTCCTACGAAGGCGCCCAGCCCGGCGTCTACTGGGTGAACACCTCCAAGCTCGACCAGCGGCCCCTCTTCGAGATGCCGGCGCTCACCGTCCACGAGGCGGTGCCTGGCCACCACCAGCAGCTCTCGATCCAGTCCGAGCTCGACCTGCCCGAGTTCCGCAAGCACGCGGTCAACTTCACCGTCTTCACCGAGGGCTGGGGCCTCTATTCCGAGCGCCTGGGCATCGACATGGGCCTCTACGACACGCCCGAGAAGGACTTCGGCCGCCTGTCCTACGAGATGTGGCGGGCCTGCCGGCTGGTGGTCGACACCGGCCTACATTCCAAGGGCTGGACCCGTGACCAGGCCATCCAGTTCATGCTCGACAACACCGCGCTGAGCCGCGGCAACATCGAGGCCGAGGTCAACCGCTACATGGTCGATACGGCCCAGGCGCTGGCCTACAAGTTCGGCGAGCTGAAGATCCGCGAACTGCGCGCCAGGGCCGAGACGGAGCTGGGCCCGGCCTTCGATCTGCGCGCCTTCCACGACACGGTGCTCGAGAACGGCGAGGTCCCGCTGGACGTCCTCGAACCCCACGTCGACGCCTGGATCGCGGCGCGGAAGGGGTAGGTCACGCCTCGGGCCGGATTGCCAAGCGGCGGTCCGGCCTGTTCAAAAGGCCCATGAAGCTCATCCTCGCCGCGCTCGCGGCCGCGCTGGTCGCCGGCGCCGCCGTGGCCGAACAGCTCCCCCCGAAGCGGGTCTTCGAAAGCCCCGACCTGAACGGCCCCCGCGCCCGGGGCGTGAAGCTCGCGCCCGACGGCAGGTCGGTCACCTACATCAAGGTCCGGGCCGACGACCTGACCGTCACGGACCTGTGGATCGCCGACGTGGCCGGCGGCGAGCCGCGGATGCTGATCGACGGCAAGATGCTGGCGCCCGAGACCCGCGAGCTCTCCGAGGCCGAGAAGGCGCGCCGCGAACGGGCCGGCGTCGCGACCCGGGGCGTCGTTGACTACGCTTGGGACGACCAGGGCAAGGTGATCCTCGCGCCCATCGAGGGCGACCTGTGGCTGTATGAGCTGGACAAGGGTCAGGCCCGCCAGCTCACCCGCACGCCGGGGGACGAGATCGACGCCAAGGTCTCGCCGAAGGGGCGGTATGTCTCGTACGTCCGCGACGACAACCTCTATGTGACGCCGGTGGCCGGCGGCCCCGAGCGGGCGCTGACCGAGGGCGGTTCGGAGCTGTCGAGCTGGGGCGCGGCCGAGTTCATCGCCCAGGAGGAGATGGACCGCCACACCGGCTACTGGTGGAGCCCGGACGAGGCGCGCATCGCCGTCGCCCACGTGGACCAGTCCGGCGTCGACGTGGTGGAGCGGCCCGAGGTCGGGGCCACGGGCGCCAAGGTCGTGCCCCAGCGCTACCCCCGGGTCGGGCGGCCCAACGCGGTGGTCACCCTGTACGTCCAGGACGTGGCCACCGGCGCGCGGACCCAGGTCGACCTGGGCGCGGACCCGGACATCTACCTGGCCCGGGTGGACTGGTCGAAGGACGGCCGCACTCTCTACGTCCAGCGCCAGAGCCGCGACCAGCGCCGCCTGGACCTGATCGCGGTCGATCCGGCCACCGGCCGGGGCCGGACGATCCTCACCGAGACCAGCCCGCACTGGGTCGAGCTGACCGACGACTTCAAGCCGCTGAAGGACGGGACCTTCCTGTGGTCGTCCGAGCGCTCGGGCTTCCGCCACCTCTACCTGTACGCAGCCGACGGCAGGCTGATCCGCCAGGTCACCAGGGGCGCCTGGCCGGTGGACGCGCTGGAAGGCGTGGACGAGGCGCGGGGGCTGGCCATCTTCGCCGCCACGAAGGAGGCGCCCATCGAGCGGCGGCTCTATTCGGTGTCGTACCGCCAGCCCGCCGAGCCCCGCGTGCTGACGCCCGACATCGGCTGGTGGACCGCCGAGGTCGCCAAGACCGGCGGCGCCTTCGTCGGCACGTTCGAGAACCCGCGCACGCCGCCCCGGACCGCGCTCTATCGCGCCGACGGCTCACGGGTGCGCTGGATCGAGGAGAACCGGCTGGCCGAGGGCCATCCGTTCTGGCCCTACGTCGAGCGGCTGCGCGTCCCCGTCTACGGGACCATCGAGGCCGAGGGCGGCGAGACGCTCTGGTACTCGCTCCGCACCCCGCCGGGCTTCGATCCGGCCAGGAAATATCCCGTCATCGTCCAGGTCTACGGCGGCCCCGGCAGCGCGCGCGTGACCCGCGGCTGGCAGAACCCGGAGGACCAGATCCTGCTGGACGCCGGCTATATCCTCTTCCGGCTCGACAACCGGGGCACGCCGCACCGCTCGGTAGCCTTCAAGACGGCCATCGACCGCAGGCTCGGCCAACTGGAGGTGGACGACCAGCTCGCCGGCGTCCGCTACCTTAAGACCCTGCCCTACGTGGACGCGGACCGCATCGGCGTCACCGGCTGGTCCTACGGCGGCTACATGACCCTGCTGCTGCTGACGGCGCCCGACAGCCCGTTCAAGGCAGGGGTCGCGGGCGCCCCGGTCACCGACTGGACGCTCTACGACACCCACTACACCGAGCGGTTCATGGGGACGCCGAAGGACAACGCCCAGGGCTACGAGGCCTCGGAGGTCGTCCGGCGCCTGCCGCGCCTGAAGGACGGGTCCCTGCTGCTGATCCACGGCATGGCCGACGACAACGTCACCTTCGACCATTCCACGCGGGTGATGTTCGACCTGCAGGCGCGGGGGACCGCCTTCGAGACCATGGTCTATCCGGGCCTGCGCCACCGCGGCGGCTGGACGCCCACGAACCGCCTGCACCGGGCGATGCAGACGCTGGACTTCTTCGACCGCAAGCTGAAGTAGCCCATGGTTGCCGGCGCTTCATGATGAGCGCCGGTTGACCCTGCCCGTCAGCGGTCCGGCAAGGTGCCCGAAGGCAGACTGTCCTGCGGGGGGCGGGTTTTCGAAAGGACCCGCATGAGATGACGGACCAGATGCTGCGGCTGTTCGGGGAGCTCTACGCCTACGCCGGAGAGCACCCCTTCATCGCCGCGATCATGGCCGGCGGCGTCGCCGGCCTGATCCTCGGACGATAGCTACTCAGGCCTCTTGAACTTCATCGCGAACTGGTCGGTCTTGCCGCGGATGGCGGGGTCGAAGACGTTCGCCGTGTGCGGGTCGGTGTCGTTGCGCAGCAGCGGGGTCTCGCTCACGAACTGGAAGCCCGCGGCCTCGACCTCCTGGCGCACGACCTGGGGCTCGATGCGGTGGACCTTCATCGCCGCCTCCAGGCCCGCGCCCGGCGCGGCCACATGGTCGACGATCACGTAGAAGCCGCCCGGCTTCAGCGACTTGAAGACCTCGGCGTTGACCTTGGCGGCGGTGTCCTTCGGGAACGGGGTCAGGTGCAGGTCGTGATAGTTCTGGACGGTGAGGACGAGGTCCAGGCCGTCGGGCAGGTCGAGCGCCCCCAGGCCTCCGGAGAGGCCCGTCACGTTCCCGTAGTCGGCCGGCACGGTCTTCAGGCTCTCGCCGTACTTGGCGTCGAACTTCACGAACTCGTCCGGCTGGTAGGCCCAGACGTGGCCGGCCGGCCCCACCGCCGCCGACAGGATGCGGGTGAAGTAGCCGCCGCCCATGATGAGGTCGACGACCTTCTCGCCCGGCTGAACTTCGGCGAAGGCCAGCAGCTCGGCGGGCTTCCGCGCGGCGTCGCGCCCGACGTCGGCGGCCGGTCGGGCCTTGTCGGCCAGGGCGGCGGTCAGGTGCGCCGGAACGGCCTGGGCGGCGGCCGGGCCGGCGGCGGCCAGCATCAGCGCCGAGAGCGCCGGGATCAGGAACTTGCGGGCCATCTGGGCCTCCCCTTCGAGTCTGTGGCGGGGACCGTATCACCGGTCTTCCAGGCTCCGGAAGCTGAACCCGATGTCGGTGGGCGAGTTCAAGCACGGTTCAGGTGAAGCGGCGCAATCCTGCGATCGACGGGGCGGGCCTGAGACGAGACAGGAGTATTCATGAGGACGTTTCTCTACGCCGCCGTGGCGCTTGCCACCGTCGCGGCTCCCATCGCCGGCCAGGCTCAGCCGTACGAGCGGCGCGAGGACCGGCGCGAACTGCGGCAGGACCAGCGCGAGCTGCGCGAGGATCGCCGCGAAGCCCGCCGCGACGGCGTCATCACGCCCCGCGAGCAGCGCGAGCTCGCCCGCGACCGGGCCGAGGTGCGCCAGAGCCAGCGCGAGCTCCGCTACGACCGCCGCCGGGCCGAGACCTGGCGCGGCCGGCCCGAGTGGAAAGCCTACCGCGGCGTCCGCAACGGCTACTGGTACGCGCCCGGCTACGGCTATCGCCCGTACATGCGCGGCTACGCCTGGCGCCGCGGCGCCTACGTGCCTCGCGCCTACCGGAGCTTCTATGTGCAGGACCCCTACTACTATGGCCTGCGCCCCGCGCCGCGCGGCTACCGGTGGATCTACGCCGACGGCAACTTCGTGCTGATGGCGCTCTCCACGGGCCTCATCGCCCAGGTCATCGCCAACGGCTGGTAGGATGCGAAGGGCGCGGAGGAGCCCCGGCTCCTCCGCGCGCGCCCTCATGCCGGCTCGGTTTCCGGCTGGTGCTTCGCGAAGACCGCGAGCTGGTCGGCCAGCGCCTTGCGGAAGGCCGGCCGCGCCTCGCCCCGGGCCATGTAGGGTCCCAGCACCGGATCGCCCGTCACCATATCGGTATGGCGCAGGTTCCGCAGAACGCTGACCATCATCAGGTCGCCGATCGTGAAACGGTCCTCCAGCCACTCGCGCCCATCGAGGCGCCGGGCCAGGGACGCGAGCTTCATGCGCGTGAACGCCTCCTGGCCCGGACGCCGGGCCTTGGCCCAGGCCTCCTCCGGATGGAAGATGTCGAGCAGCACCAGGTTCTGCACGTGCGGCTCCACCGAGTTGAGCGCCGCGATGACCCATTGCGCCGTCCTGGCCTTGCCGGCCGGGTCGCGCGGAGCCAGCGCCTCGGAGCGCTCCGCCAGGTGCAGCAGGATGGCGCCGCTCTCGAACAGGGTGAGCCCGTCCTCCTCGATCGCCGGAACCTGGCCCCAGGGCTGGACCGCCCGGTAGGGCGGGGCGTCGTTCTCGCCCAGGTCCAGCAGCCGTTCGCGGTAGGGAATGCCCGCCTCCTCCAGCGCCCAGCGGACGCGCAGGTCCCGGACCAGGCCCTGCGCGAAGGGCGGAACCCATTTGAACGCGTAGAGCGTGATCATCGGCCGTCTCCTTCGGTCTTGGCCTCGACATAGGCCTGTTGCTTGTCCAGCAGGCCGCTCCAGCCGGCGATGTGGCTGTCGCGCCGCTCGACGTCGGTGAACGGGGTCTGGTGGAAGGTCTGGATCGTGCCGCCGTGGGCCTCGGCGAAGGTGATGGTCACCGTGGTCTCGACGCCCTTGGCGGGGCCCTCGTCCCAGGTGAAGGTGAAGACGATCCGCTTGTCGCGGTCGATCTCGCGATAGACGCCCTCGTGCCAGTTCTCGCCGTACCGGTCCGAGGTGAATCCGGCGCGCCACTTCCCGCCCTCGCGGAAGTCGTGGCTGAAGTGGATGCAGCGGCAGTGCTTCGGCGCCCACCAGTTGGCCCGGTGCACCGCGTCCTCCCACATCCGGAAGACCAGCGGGATCGGCGCGTCGAAGTGGCGGACGATCAGCAGTTCGTCGTCGCGCAACGGCATGCCCGGATCGCGCACGCCCGTCCGGGGCTCAGCTCTTGCGTCCATCGGGATTCCCTTTCGTGAGCGACGCCAGGTAGGCGTCCATCTTGTCGAAGCTGCCCTCCCAGAACCGGCGGTAGTGGGCGAGCCAGCCGTCGAGATCCTTCAGCGGCCCGGCCTCCAGCCGGCAGGGCCGCCACTGGGCTTCCCGGCCGCGCGAGATCAGGCCCGCCGCCTCCAGCACCTTCAGGTGCCGGGACACCGCCGGCAGGCTGATGTCGAACGGCGCGGCGAGCTCGTTCACGGTGGCCTCGCCCTGCGCTAGCCGCGCCAGGATCGCCCGTCGCGTCGGATCCGCTAACGCCGAGAGCGTGGCGCTCAGGTGATCGGCCTGCGCCTGCATCATTCCCCCCGTCCGTGGCTCACGGCCCGCCGGCCCAGCCGCTTCAGCCACGGCCCGGCGTGGAACACGCTCATGAGCAGGTACATCGTCGCCATGCCGCCCGCGGTCCACGGGGCGGCCCCGCCGCAGAGCATCGCCGCCGGTCCGGCGTCCGCCGCCGCGAGCAGCGCCATGGCGGCGAAGACCGGCGTGGCGGCCATCGCCACCCGTTCGGCGAGGAACGACGGGCTCACGCCTTGGCCTCGGCGCTCGCCGCGCGGAACGCCGCCTCGCCGGCGTCGGACACCCGCACCCATTCCGGATCGGGGGCGGCGTCCGGCTCGTAGCTGTCGTGCCAGTTCCACCACTTGTAGGTCGGCGTCTGGGGATAGCCCGGGGGCGAGTCCTCCCAGACCTCCTGGCGGCCCAGGGGCGAGAGGTCGAGGTAGCTCCAGACGCTCCCCATCGCCTCGTCGCCGCGGTTGTTGATGAAATAGGTGCGGAAGATCCGCTCGCCGTCGCGGAAGAACACGTTGTGGCCGTGCCACTCGTCGACGCCGAAGTCCCTGTCGAAGTCGTCGGTGATCGTGTGCCAGGGCATGCGCCAGCCCATGCGCGCCTTGAGCCCGGCGATGTCGGCCTGCGGCGCGCGCGAGACGAAGCAGAGGGTGGTGTCGCGGGCGTTCAGGTGGGCGAGGTGCGAGACCTGGTCGGCGCCCAGCGAGCAGCCCCGGCAGGCCCGGTCGGGCCAGCCGTGGACCCCGGGCTCGAAGAAGGCCCGGTAGACGATCAGTTGGCGGCGCCCCTCGAACAGGTCGAGCAGGCTGGCCCGGCCGGTCTCGGTCTCGAAGGCGTAGTCCTTCTCCACCGCCATCCAGGGCATCCGCCGGCGGTCGGCGGCCAGGGCGTCGCGGGCGCGGGTGAGCGCCTTCTCCTTGACCAGCAGCGCCTTGCGCGCGGCTTCCCAGGCGTCGGGCGACACGATCGGCGGGGTCTGCATGGCGGCTGTCCTTCCTTGTCGCGGCGGATTAACTTAACCACTGTGTTAATTAGCTTGTTTGTTAAATAGCAGGCGCGGACGTCCGTCAACCCCCGTTCGCCTGTCGGGGCAGCGAAGTCCGGCGCTTCGATGACGTCTCCATCGCGGCTCGGCCGACGGCCGGCCGATGGGGCGGCGCGCGACTATCCCTCGGGCTGAGGCGCCGGCGGCTTGCCCGACAGCTTGTCGGCGAGCCTGAAGACGAACGGGTTCAGCACGATCGAGATCAGGGCGCCCGCGAGGATCAGGTCGTGCGTCTCGCGGCTCATGATGTCGAGCTTCAGGCCCACGCCGGCCAGGATGAACGAGAACTCGCCGATCTGGGCGAGGCTGGCGGCGATCAGCAGGCTGGGCGCGCGTTCCAGCTTGAAGGCGGTTGTGATGGCCAGCGCCGCGGCCGACTTGCCGACGACGATGATCGCCACCACGGCGGCGACCGAGACCGGCTGCTCCAGCAGCACCCGCCAGTCGAACAGCATCCCCACCGAGACGAAGAACAGCACGGCGAAGGCGTCGCGCAGCGGCAGCGAGCGCTCGGCGGCGTTGTGGCCCAGCGGCGTGCCGTTCAGCACCACCCCGGCGACGAAGGCGCCGAGCGCGAACGAGGCGCCGAACACCGCATAGGCCAGGTAGGCGATGCCCAGCGCGATGGCGAGCACGCCCAGGGTGAACAGCTCGCGCGAGCGGGTGTGGGCGATCCGCACCAGCAGCCAGGGCAGGACGCGCCCGCCCACCAGCAGCATGAAGGCGATGAAGACGCCGACGCTGAGCACCGTTCCGCCGACCTTCAGGGCCACCGCCCCCATATCAGCGCCGGGCTGGGCGCCGCCTCCCGCCGCCCCGGCCAGCAGCGGGATCAGCACCAGGGCCAGCACCATCACCAGGTCCTCGACGATCAGCCAGCCGACGGCGATGCGGCCCGCCTCGCCCTTCACGGCCTTGCGCTCCTCCAGCGCCCGCAGCAGCACCACGGTCGAGGCCACCGACAATGAGAAGCCCATCAGCGCCGCCTCGGCGTCGGAAAGGCCCATCAGCCGGCCCACGCCCCAGCCCAGGGCCGTGGCCGCCCCGATCTGCACCAGGGCCCCCGGCACGGCGACCTTGCGCACCTTCAGCAGGTCGGCCATCGAGAAGTGCAGGCCCACCCCGAACATCAGCAGGATGACGCCGATCTCGGCGAGCTGGGCCGCCAGGCTGGAATCGGCGGTGTAGCCGGGGGTGAACGGCCCCACGACGACGCCCGCCAGCAGATAGCCCACCAGGGGCGACAGCTTGAACCGCAGGGCCAGCATGCCCAGCACGAAGGCGAGCACGAAGCCCGCGACCAGGGTGAGGATCAGGCTGTCGTCGTGCGGCATCGGGTCTCCTGGCCTGGTCCGCCTTCCGAGGTGGCCGCCGGCGGACGTCAGGTCAAGGCTGGAACCGTTTCACGATCGAAACCAGCCGCCCAGCACGCACGAGGCCCGGCCGTCACGGATCGTGACCGTCGCGGGCCGCGCGGAGCCGGGGCGGTAGGCGGTCGTCCCGCCCGGCGTCGTCACGACCAGCACGGCCGGGGCGTTGAACTGGCAGATCCGGTAGACCGCACCGTTCCGGCGGAAGCCGGCGCAGCTCGCGTGGCCGTGCTGACGGGCGAAGGTCGCATCGCCGTAGCTGAACGTCATGGGCGGCCGGGGCCGGACGGCCGCCGTCCAGGGCGGAGGACCTTGCAGGACGGGACACGCCGGGCCGGCGATCCCGTCCCAGGCCGCCTTCTCCGCCCGGGCCACGGACCAGGTCTCGTGGATGGTGAGGGCCGGGACCGCTCCGGCGATCACGATAACGCCGAGGATGCCGACCGCGTGCAGCAGCCCCGCCGCCCGGTCCCGCCGGGGTCCGCGCCGGACCTTCCACACCGCATCCATGCCGCACGCTCCCGCATCCCGATCAGGCAGATTACATATGTAATCTTCACATCCGGCAAGCCCCGACGTGACGGCGCCTCGAAAGGTCTGCTAGCCCTTGCGTCTGACCTGTCGGGGGAGTTCCAGATGATGTTGCGCACCGCCCTTCTCGCCGCCGCCGCCGCGCTCTGCGCCGCGCCCGCCCTCGCCCAGAATGGGGCCCAAAGCGGACCGGCGCCCACCAAGGCCCAGCGCGCCGTGCACGAGAGCGTCATCATGATGGACACCCACTTCGACACCCCGGCGCTCTTCGGCCGGCAGGGCTGGGACATCGCCGACCGCCACGACGTGCGCACCGACGGCAGCCAGGTGGACTATCCGCGCATGGTCGACGGCGGCGTCGATGGCGGGGTGTTCGTGGTCTACACGCCCCAGGGCCCGCGCACGCCCGAGGGCCACGCCCAGGCCCGCGACCGGGCGCTGGTCCGCATCACCGAGATCCACGAGATGGCGGCCAGGCACGCCGACAAGTTCCAGATCGTCACCACGGCCGACGAGGCCCGGGCGCTCGCCAACACGCCCAAGCGCTTCGTCTTCATCAGCCTGGAGAACAGCTATCCGTTCGGCCGCGACCTGACGCTGATGGAGACCTTCTACAAGCTGGGCGCGCGGATGATGAGCCCGGTGCACACCTCGAACAACGAGCTGGCCGACAGCGCCACGGCGCCGGCCGAGCACGGCGGCCTCTCGCCGCTCGGCCGTCAGTGGGTGGCCGAGGCCAACCGCCTGGGCGTGCTGATCGACGCCTCCCACGCCTCGGACGCGGCCACCGAGCAGATGATCGAGCTCTCGACGGCGCCGATCATCCTCTCCCACACCGGCGCGCGCGCCGTCTTCGACCATCCGCGCAACATCCCCGACGACCTGATCCGCAAGCTGGCGGCCAAGGGCGGGGTCATCCAGCTCAACGCGCTGTCGGGCTACATGATCAAGGTCCCGCCGAACCCCGAACGGACGGCGGCCCTGGCCGAGGTGCGCCAGCGCTTCGGCGGCGAACCGAAGACCCAGGCGCAGGCCGAGGCCCTGACCAGGGCCGTGGCGGAGGTCGACGCGAAGTATCCCATCCCCCGCGCCACCTTCGACGACTTCATGGCCCACCTGCTGCACGCCATAGAGGTGGCGGGGATCGACCACGTGGGGATCAGCGGCGACTTCGACGGCGGCGGCGGCCTCGTCGGCTTCGACCAGGTGACCGACTATCCCAAGATCACCGCCGCCCTGCTGGCCAAGGGCTATTCGAAGGAGGACGTGGCCAAGGTCTGGGGCGGCAACGCGCTCCGCGTCTTCGCCGCCGCCGACGCGGCCAAGGCGAAGTAGGCCAGGGCGCGGCTAGGCCAGGGCGCGGCTAGGCCGGGGCGCGCTGGCGGCTGAAGCGGTCGGGCGTCAGGGCCCGGGGGGTGAACCGCAGCTCCCGGATCGCGCCCCTGAACCAGTCCACGCGGTTCATCCGCACGCCAATGGACGTCCGCCCGGGCCCCTGCGGCCGGAAGGCGATCTCGCCCTGCGCCTGCAACGCGCCGTCCACGTAGCTGGCGTAGCGCCGCCCGTCGCAGACCTGGGCCACGTGGGCCCAGGCGCCCAGCGGATGCAGCTTCGCCGGATCGGCCAGGGTGCGCCCGTAGCCCGGCCCCTTCACGAAGGCGTCGAGATACCAGCCGGCGTCCGTCACCCGGATCTCGAACAGCATCCGCGTCCCGCCCGAGACGCCGGCGTCGCCCGCGTCCTGGGCCAGGTGCAGCCAACGCTGGGCGAAGGCTCCGCCGTCCGGCCGGAACACCGCCTCGATGGTGAAGGCGCCGGCGCCCGCCAGCGGGTGTTCGCCGACCAGCAGGGCGTCGTCCACACCGTCGAAGGCCACGGCTCCGGCCATCGACACGGGCGCGCCCAGGGCCAGTGCGGGCCGTCCGCCGATCCGGTCGAGGCGCTCGAAGGTCCACAGCCGCGCGCCGGCCGCCGCGGCCGCTGGCCCCGCCGCAAGCGCCGCCGCGGCGCCGGCCAGGACTTCGCGGCGTCTCACGCGGGCTCCCGCGAGGAGACGTGGTTGAGCGCGATGACCCAGCGCCCGCCCACCTTGCGCATCAGCCGGGTGTTGATCCCGTCCTGCGGCGCCTGCGGCCGGTCGAGCCGGTAGCGGCTGACGAGCTGGGCGGCGTCGGGGGCCAGCATCTCCACCTGGATGTCGAAGAAATGCAGGGTCCCGCGCTTCTCGGGCGCGCCGCCGTAGTCGCGGACGTAGTGGTCCAGCGTTCCCCGCCAGCCGTCCTGGAAGCGGCCCTTGGAGACGAACACCACGCCCGGGTTGAGGAAGCCCGCCATGTAGCCTTCGAAGTCGCCCCGGTTCCAGGCGGCCTCCATGTCGGCGATCACCTTGCGGATGGCGGCGGCTTCGGCGGCCTCGTCCATGGGCGCACAGGCGGCGGCCGCGGCGGGACCGGCCGCGCCGCCCGCCCCGCCGGCGGCGACGAGCGCCAGCATGGCGCGGCGAAGGGGATCGGGCGTGGTCATGCGAGGTCTCTCCGGGAGCCCCGAACCTAGAGCGCGATCCGCAGAAGTGGATACCGGTTTTGCGATCAGATCGCGTCAAGGCCTTGATTTGGAGCCTTTCCCGTCAGCCAGCCCCGCCAGCGACTCTCCCGCCGTTCCACGGGCCGCAGCCGGGCGCAAGCCCGCCCGACCTTGGCCGTGACTGACGGCGATTCAGAAGCGCTCGCCGACCATCTCCTCGCTCCTGGCCCACAGCGCCTGCGCGGGCTCGGGATCGACGGCGTAGGCGCGGACGCCACCGAGGCGGTCGGCGCCTAGAGGTCAGCCGAACAGGCTGAAAAGGAAGTCCACCGCGCGGGTGATCACCGGGGCGATCGCGGCGATCACCAGGAACGGCGCCACCAGGATCGCGCAGTCCATGAGCGGCTGCGACGGCGGCGAATGGCGCAGGTCGGTCATCTCTGTCGTCCTCCCACGGGGAGCCTCTGACGGGCTCGCCTCGATGGACGTAACCGTGCCGCCGCGCGGTGGTTGCCGCAAGTGTGAAAATGGACGGGCGTGTCACCGCCTCGTGACGCACCCGCCCTTGGCGGACTGGGCCCTCAGTCCGCCGCCAGCCACTCGGCGATGTAGGCGTGGGTCCGGCGCGCGGCGCGAACGATACGTACGTCGCCTCGGCCGCCGGGCCGCCTCCGCAGGGGCCGCCGCCAGGCTCCGCTGGGCGATTCCCGAGGCGATCCTGGAGCGATCCCCGATCGACCGCGCAGCGGTCAGTCAGCCAGGATCAAACCACGGAAGACACGGACGGCTCGGCGCTTTCCGTGTCCTTCCGTGTATTCCGTGGTTCCCGATCCCGTCCCTAGAACGCGATCCGCAAGAGTGGACGCCGGTTCTGCGATCAGATCGCGCTCCAGGAACCGGTGGCCGAACATGGAAGGCCGCCTCCGGCGGGGCCTGAAGCCCCATGTGGGGAGGAGGCCCCCGTCCGACAGCGCCAGTCGGGACGTCTTGGCGGCGAACCCGCTACTCCGCCGCCGGCTTGGAGCGGTAGTCCAGCGGCGGCGGCCGGTCGCCGACCATCGCCTCGTACTTGAAGTCCGGCCCGCGCTTCTGGTCGAGCTCGGCCTTGGCCTTGTCGATGAGCGCCGGTTCGCGGAACAGCGCCGCCCCGGTCAGCGCGAGCGTCTTGGCCGCCACCACGCCGCCCTTGGTGGCCATGGACGTGCCGCCCGCCGCCGTCGCCTGCCACGAGTGGGCCGGCGTGCCCGGCACCCAGACCGCCGCGCGCATGCCGACGGTCGGCGTCACCCAGCTCACGTCGGACACGTCCGTCGAGCCGCCGCCGTCGTCGCCGATCCGCATCGGCTGGACCTCGGCCGCGCTCTCCAGCCTGGCGTTGCTGGGCGGAAGCTGCTTGGCCATGGCCTCGGCGAAGGCGCGCTCCTCGGCGTTCCAGACCACGCCGCCCACGTCGCGGAGGTTCTCGTCCATCACATGGGCCAGCGTCTCGTTGGGCAGCATGTTGTAGACGCCGCCGGTCTGCTCGAACGTCACCTTGGTCTCGGTGGCGATGGCGGCGCCCTCGGCGGCCTTCTTCACGCGTTCCATCACGTCGCGGACGACCTGCGGGTCGCGGTGGCGGACGTAGTAGTAGACCTCGGCCTTCTCGGGCACGACATTGGGCGCCTGGCCGCCGTCGGTGATCACGTAGTGGATGCGCGTCCCGTCGGGGATATGCTCGCGCAGCATGTTCACCGCGTCGTCCATCAGCTCGACGCCGTCCAGCGCCGAGCGGCCGCGCCAGGGCGCCGCCGAGGCGTGGGCCGCGGCGCCCGTGAACCGGAACTTGCCGCTGATGTTGGCCAGGCTCACGCCCTGGCTCGCGTCGTTGGCGTCGCCCGCGTGCCAGTGCAGGGTCGCGTCCACGTCTTTGAACAGGCCGCCGCGCACGAGGTAGACCTTGCCCGAGCCGCCCTCCTCGGCCGGGCTGCCGTAGACCCGCACCTCGCCCTTCACGCCGCCCGCCTTCATCCATTGGCTGAGCGCGATGGCCGCCTCCACCGAGGCCGCGCCGAACACGTGGTGGCCGCAGGCGTGGCCGGCGATCCCCGGGACCGGCTTGCGTTCCGGGCTCGCCGCCTGGGCCAGGCCCGGCAGGGCGTCGTACTCGGCCAGGATGCCGATCACCGGGCCGTCGCCGGTCTTGAAGCTGCCCACGAAGGCGGTCGGCATGCCGGCCACGCCGGCCTCGACCTTGAAGCCAGCCTTCTTCAGCTCGGCCTGCAGCAGGGCCGAGCTCTTGTGCTCCTGGTAGCCGACCTCGGCCCATTCCCAGATCTGGTGGGCGATCTCGCCGAGGCGCGGCCCGGCCTTGTCCACGCTGGCCTTGATCGAGGCCCGATCCTGGGCCGACAGCGGCTCGGCCCGCGCCGTCCCCGCCAACGCCATCATCGCCGCAGCCGCCAGAAGAACCCGCTTCATCGATACGCCCCCAAAAGCTGAACTGAGGCGGGAGTCCTAGCAGGCTGGCGGCGGGTGGAAAGCCCCGTGTCGGGAGGAGCGTCGCGGGCTCCGGTTTCCGATCATCAGTGGCGAGGGCGCAGGCGCCGAAGCTGGAACAGCCCAGGGCTTCGGCGCCCGTCACCCACGGCCGCTCTAGCCCGGCTTCTTGTCCGGCGCCTTTCCCGGGGTCTGGGGCGCCGGCGGGGCCATCGACTGGCCGCCCGGCTTGGGCTTCGCGGGCATCGCCTGGCACACGCAGTTGCAGGCCGGATAGACGCCCGGATTGGGGAGCTGGCCCGCGCCGCAGTTGGCGCTGAGGATGGTGCAGTTCTGCCGCGAGTGGTTCGGGGCGGCGGTGCAGGTCCCGGCCGGCTGGGCCGCGGCCACGGACGCGGCGGCGGCCAAGGCGCCGGCCAGGCTGGTGGCCAGGACGGCGGACTGGATCGTTCGGATCAGGCGCATGGTCTCTCTATCCGCTGTTGGACGGGCAGCGCCGCGCGCGGACAGGATCGCCCGCGGACAGCCCACTGCCGTTGGACAAGAGCGCTCGCGCCGAACGCACGCCGCGCGAGCCGAGAACAACCCAGGATAGGCGCCTTTTGGGATGCAAGGGAAGCGGGATTTCCCCTTAGGTTCTCGCCTGGGTTGCGTTCTAGGCCGGCTCGTAGTTGAGGATGGGCGCCAGCCAGCGCTCGGCCGTGCGCATGTCCCACCCCTTGCGGCGGGCGTAGTCCTCGACCTGGTCGCGCTCGATGCGGCCGACCCCGAAATAGTGCGCCTCCGGATGGGCGAAGTAGAGGCCCGAGACGGCCGCCGGCGGGGTCATGGCCAGGCTCTCGGTGAGCTCCAGCCCCGTCGCCCTGGTGGCGTCCAACAGCTTGAACAGGGTGGTCTTCTCGGTGTGGTCGGGCTGGGCCGGATAGCCGGGCGCCGGGCGGATGCCGCGGTACTGCTCGGCGATCAGGGCGTCGATGTCGAACGGCTCGTCGGGCGCGTAGCCCCAGAGCTCGGTGCGCACCTTGCGGTGCATGGCTTCCGCGAAGGCCTCCGCCAGCCGGTCGGCCAGCGCCGTCGACAGGATCGCGGAGTAGTCGTCGCCCTTGGCCTTGAACTCGGCCGCCAGCTCCAGCTCGCCGTGGCCGGCGGTCACGGCGAAGCCGCCCACCCAGTCCGGCTTGGTCCCCACGGGCGCCACGAAGTCGGCCAGGGCGACGTTGGCGCCGTCGCCGGACTTGATCATCTGCTGGCGCAGGGTGTGCAGCCGGGCGAGCTCCGTCTCGCGGCTTTCGTCCGCATAGAGAACAATGTCGTCGCCGTCGGCGTTGGCGGGCCAGAAGCCGACCACCCCGCGCGCCTCCAGGAGGCCCTCCTGGATGATCCGGTCCAGCATCCGCTGGGCGTCCGCGAAGAGGTCGGTGGCGGCCTTGCCCACCACCTCGTCGCTGAGGATGTCGGGGAAGCGGCCCACCAGCTCCCAGCTCGCGAAGAACGGGGTCCAGTCGATGTGCCGGCGCAGGTCGTTCAGGTCGTAGGGCGCGAAGATCCGGGTCCCCAGGAACGACGGCTTCGGCGGGTCGTAGGCCGTCCAGTCCGGCGTGAAGGCGTTGTCGCGCGCCTCGGCCAGGGTGGCGCGGGCGCGGTTCCCCTGGCCTCTCGCGAACTGCTCGCGCACCTTCTCGTACTCGGCGGCGGTGGCCGCGATGGTCCTCTCGCGCTCGGTGGGCGAGAGCAGGTTCGAGACCACGCCCACCGCCCGGCTGGCGTCCAGCACATAGGTGGTCGAGCCTGAGGGATAGCGGGGCGCGATCTTCACCGCCGTGTGGGTCTTCGACGTCGTCGCCCCGCCGATCAGCAGGGGAATCTTGAAGCCCCGCCGCTCCATCTCGCTGGCCACGAAGGCCATCTCGTCCAGGCTGGGCGTGATCAGGCCCGAAAGCCCCACGACGTCGGCCTTGTGCGCCTCGGCGGCGTCCAGGATCTTGTCGGCCGGGACCATGACGCCCAGGTCGACGACCTCGTAGTTGTTGCACTGCAGGACCACGCCCACGATGTTCTTGCCGATGTCGTGGACGTCGCCCTTGACGGTGGCCATGACGATCCGGCCGTTCGACTGGCGCGGCTGGCCGTCCTTCTCGGCCTCCATGAACGGCATGAGGTAGGCCACCGCCTGCTTCATCACCCGGGCCGACTTCACCACCTGGGGCAGGAACATCTTCCCCGCCCCGAACAGGTCGCCGACGACGTTCATCCCGTCCATCAGCGGGCCTTCGATGACGTGCAGCGGCCGCTCGGCCTTCAGTCGGGCTTCCTCGGTGTCGGCCTCGATCCAGTCGCTGATCCCGTGGACCAGGGCGTGGGTCAGGCGCGCCTCCACGGACTGCTCGCGCCAGGACAGGTCCGGCCCCTTGGCCTCTCCCTTGCCGCCCTTGTACTTGGGCGCGAGGTCCACCAGCACCTCGGTGGGCGAACGCCCATCGGCGCGCTTGCGGTTGAGGATCACGTCCTCGACCGCCTCGCGCAGCTCGGGCTCGATGTCGTCATAGACCGGCAGGTCGCCGGCGTTGACGATGCCCATGTCCATGCCCGCGGCGATGGCGTGGTACAGGAACACCGAGTGGATGGCCCGGCGCACCGGCTCGTTGCCGCGGAACGAGAAGCTGACGTTGGAGACGCCGCCCGAGATGCGCGCATGCGGGCACTCGGCCTTGATCCGGCGCGTGGCCTCGATGAAGTCCACCGCGTAGTTGTCGTGTTCCTCGATCCCCGTCGCCACGGCGAAGATGTTCGGGTCGAAGATGATGTCCTCGGGCGGGAAGCCCACCTGCTCCGTCAGGATGCCATAGGCGCGCTTGCAGATCTCGACCTTGCGGTCGGCGGTGTCCGCCTGGCCGACCTCGTCGAAGGCCATGACCACCACCGCCGCGCCGTAGCGCAGGCAGGCCCTGGCCTGCTCGATGAACTTCGCCTCGCCCTCCTTGAGCGAGATGGAGTTCACGATGGCCTTGCCCTGGACGCACTGGAGGCCCGCCTCGATCACCTCCCACTTGGAGCTGTCGATCATCACCGGCACGCGGGCGATGTCGGGCTCGGCCGCCACGAGGTTCAGGAAGGTCCGCATGGCCGCGACCGAGTCCAGCAGGCCCTCGTCCATGTTGACGTCGATGACCTGGGCGCCCGCCTCGACCTGCTGGCGCGCCACCGACAGCGCCTCGGGGTAATGGCCCTCGGCGATCAGCTTGCGGAACTTGGCCGAGCCGGTGACGTTGGTCCGCTCGCCGACGTTGACGAAGATTGGGCGCATTGAAACTCGGATCTGCTCAGGCGAGCTCGAAGGGCTCTAGGCCGGCCAGGCGCATGGCCGTGGGACGCTCGGGGATCGGGCGCGGCTTCAGCCCCCGCACCTCGTCGGCGACGTGGCGGATGTGGTCGGGCGTCGTGCCGCAGCAGCCGCCCAGGATGTTGACCAGGCCGTGCTCGGCCCACTCGTGCAGCATGTGGCCGGTCTCATCCGGCGTCTCGTCGTACTCGCCCATGGCGTTGGGCAGGCCGGCGTTGGGATAGGCGCTGACCAGGGTGTCGGCGATGCGCGCCAGCTCGGCGATGTGGGGCCGCATCAGCTCGGCGCCCAGGGCGCAGTTCAGGCCGACCGCGAAGGGCTTGGCGTGGCGCACCGAGTTCCAGAACGCCTCCACCGTCTGGCCCGACAGGGTCCGGCCCGAGCGGTCGGTGATGGTGCCGCTGATCCAGATCGGCAGGGGCTCGTAGCCCTCGTCCTCCAGGTCGAGGATGGCCTTGATCGCCGCCTTGCAGTTCAGGGTGTCGGTGATCGTCTCGATCAGGAACATGTCCACGCCGCCGTCGTGCAGGGCGCGCACCTGCTCGGCGTAGGCCTCGTAGACCTGCGCGAAGGTGACCTTCCGGGCGCCCGGGTCGTTCACGTCCGAACTCATGGACAGCATCACCGGCAGCGGCCCGATGGAGCCGGCCACGAAGCGGGGCTTGTCCGGCTGCTTCGCCGTCCAGCGGTCGGCGGCGGCGCGGGCCAGCCTGGCGCCCTCGACGTTGATGTCGCGGACGGCGGCCTGCAGGCCGTATTCCGCCTGAGCGATGGCGGTCGCCGAGAAGGTGTTGGTCTCCGAGATGTCGGCGCCGGCCTCGAAGTAGGCGTCGTGCAGCTCGGCGATGATGTCGGGCCGGGTCAGGCACAGGACGTCGTTGTTCCCGCGCAGCTCGCCGGGCGCGTCCTTGAACCGCTCGCCCCGGTAGTCGGCCTCGGACAGCCCGCGCTTCTGGATCATCACGCCCCAGGCCCCGTCGAGGATGAGGATGCGTTCCTTCGCCGCCGCCTTCAGCGCCGCGATGCGTTCCTGCCTGGTCATGCCGCGGCCTCCTGGGACCCGGGTCCCTGCTCGCGCACGCCCAGCACCCGGCAGATCGCATAGGTCAGGTCGGCGCGGTTCAGCGTGTAGAAGTGGAAGTCGCCGAAGCCCTCTTCGGCCAGCCGGGCGCACATCTCGCTGGCCACCGAGGCGGCGATCAGCCGGCGGGTCTCCGGGTCCTTGTCCAGGCCCTCGAAGAGCGCGCCCAGCCAGGCGGGCAGCTCGATGCCGATGGGCCCGGCCATCTTCTTCAGGCCCGCGTAGTTCGTGACCGGCATGATCCCCGGCGAGATGGGGATGCTCACGCCCGCCTTCCGGACCCGGTCCATGAACCGCAGGAAGCCGTCGATGTCGAAGAAGAACTGGGTGATCGCCCGGGTCGCGCCCGCGTCGACCTTGGCCTTCAGCACGTCGATGTCGTGGTCGATCGACGGGCTCTCCGGGTGGACGTGCGGGTAGAGGCCGACGCTGACCTCGAACGGCGCGATGGCCCGGATGCCGGCGGTCAGCTCGGTGGCGTTGCGATAGCCGTCCGGCCGCGGCGTATAGGCCCCGCCGATCTGGCCGGGCGGGTCGCCGCGCAGGGCCACGATATGGCGGATGCCGCCGGCCCAGTAGTCGCGGATCACCTCGTCCACCTCCTCGCGGGAGGCTTCCACGCAGGTCAGGTGGGCGGCGGGCCTCAGCGTCGTCTCGCGCAGCATGCGCAGGACGGTGCGGTGGGTGCGGTCGCGCGTCGAGCCGCCGGCGCCGTAGGTCACCGAGACGAACGACGGGTTCAGGGGCTCCAGGCGGCGGATCGCCTCCCACAACTTTTCCTCGGCCTCGGGCGTCTTGGGCGGCGAGAACTCGAACGAGACGTCGGGACGCGGCGTCCCGCCCACGCCCGCGCGGGCGACGGGCCCCAGCGCCGTCGAGATCGGGGCGGTGTCTGCGGGGGTCATGCGGCGCTCCTCTGCCGGGCGGCGGCCCGCTCGGCGGTCCAGATCTTGACGGTCAGGCCCTCCCCGCGCCCCGCGTCGGGTTCCGGCGGCAGGGCGTGGGCGGCGACGGCTTCCAGGCCGGCCTCGGCCAGCCAGCGCTCCATCTCCGCGTCCGAGAAGCCCAGGCGGCGGTGCTGGTGCTGCTCGCGCAGGAACTCCAGGTGGTGCGGAGCGAAGTCGACGATGATCAGCCGCCCGCCCTGGGCGGTGATGCGGGCCGCCTCCTTCACCGCCGCGGCCGGGTCGCCCAGGTAGTGCAGCACCTGGTGGACCACCACCAGGTCGGCGAAGCCATCCGGCAGGCGGGTGCCGAAGATGTCGCCGTGGCGCAGTTCGCAGCGCTCCAGCCCGGCCTCGGCCACATGGCTGCGGGCGATGTTCAGCATCTGCTGCGACAGGTCGAGCCCCAGCGCCTGCTCGGCCCTGGGGCCCAGAAGCGTCAGCATGCGGCCGGTGCCGCTCCCCAAGTCCACCAGCCGCCGGAACGGCCCCGCTCCCGCCGCCTCCAGGACGGCGGCCTCGACCGCGGCCTCGGGCACATAGAGCGAGCGGATCTCGTCCCACCGCGCGGCGTTGCGGGCGAAATAGGCGTCGGCCTCGGACGCGCGCTCGGCCTGGACGGCGATCAGCCGCTCGGCGTCGCGGGCGAGCACGGGATCGGCGGGATCGATGCGGCGCAGGACCTCGGCCGCCAGTTCGCCCGCGTGGCCGCTCTCGACCAGCCGATAGAAGACCCAGGCGCCGTCCGGGAACCGTTCGACCAGCCCCGCCTCAGCCAGCAGCTTCAGGTGGCGCGAGACGCGCGGCTGGCTCTGATCCAGCACGCGGCACAGCTCCAGCACCGCCAGCTCCTCGCGGGCCAGCAGGGCCAGGATGCGCAGGCGGGTCGGCTCGCCCGCCGCGCGCAACACATCCACAGCCTGGTCCGCCGAGAACTTCATGAGAGCACATAAAGATATCTTTATGTCTTTATGTCAAGCAGGCGCAGGGCTCATCACCGGCTCGCCCGCCAGGAACAGTCGCACGTTCTCCACCGCCTGGGCCACCATGCGCGGGATGGAGTCCACCGTACTGCCGGCCGAGTGCGGCGTGAGCACGGTGTTGGGCGCGTCGGCCCAGCGTTCCGGCGGCGTCGGCTCCTGCGCGAACACGTCCAGGGCCGCGCGGCCCAGCCGTCCGTCCTTCAGCGCCGCGATGAGGGCGTCCTCGTCCACCACCGAGCCCCGGGCCACGTTGACGATCAGGCCGCGCGGGCCCACCGCCTCGATCACCTCGCGCGAGATCAGGCCCCGGTTCGAGGCGTCCGCCCGGCAGGCCACCACCAGGATGTCGCTGTCCTGGGCCAGCTTCAGGAGGCTCTCGGCGCGCGGCCAGGCTGCGTCCTTCGGACGGGGTCCCCACCAGGCCGCCTCCAGGCCGAACGCCTCGGCGCGCCTGGCCACCGCCTCGCCGATGGCCCCCAGGCCCACCACGCCCAGCTTCCGCCCCTTGAGGCCGGGGCGCGGACGCATCCGGTCGTCGTCTCGCCAGCCGCCCTCGCGCACGATCCGGTCGCCAAGGACGATGTTGCGCCAGGACGCCAGCAGCAGGCCCATGGCGTGGTCGGCCACGTCGTCGGCGTTCAGGCCCTTGGCGTGGGTCACCTCGATCCCGCGCGCCCGGCACCAGGCCACGTCCACGCCGTCGTAGCCCACGCTGACGCAGGCGATGAGGCCCAGGTTCGGCAGGCGCTCCAGGAAGTCGGGCGTCAGCGGAATCTCGCCCGCGTGCACGATCGCGCGCACCGCCGGCCGCTCGCCGTCGGCCAGCTCCCAGCGCCGGGCGGTGCGGAACCCGGCCGCCGCCAGCGGCCCCTCCACCGGGGCCAGCATCGGGTGCGACAGCATCACCAGGGACGCAGGCATCGAAGACTCCTCGTGCACGGCGCTCCTGATGCCAGACCGGGCTCCGGGCGCCTAGCCGAGCGGGAGCCGCGCCAGTATCGGCTCGGCGAGCGGGCGCCGGGCCAGCGCATCGGCCAGCCGGTCCAGGGCCGCGGCGGCGCCCGGGGCGAAGGGTTCTAGCGCGCGAACTTCTGGAACTTGATGCGGTGGGGGATCAGGCTGTCGGCGCCCAGGCGGCGCTTCTTGTCCTCTTCATAGGCTTCGAAGTTGCCCTCGAACCATTCCACGTGGCTGTCGCCCTCGAAGGCCAGGATGTGGGTGGCCAGGCGGTCCAGGAAGAAGCGGTCGTGGCTGATGACCACCGCGCAGCCGGGGAAGTCCTCCAGGGCGCTTTCGAGGGCGCCCAGGGTCTCCACGTCCAGGTCGTTGGTCGGTTCGTCGAGCAGGATCACGTTGCCGCCCGAGGCGAGCGTCTTGGCCAGGTGCACGCGGTTGCGCTCGCCGCCCGAGAGCAGGCCGACCTTCTTCTGCTGGTCGCCGCCCTTGAAGTTGAAGCTGCCGACATAGGCGCGGCTGGGAATCTCGCGGGTTCCCACCTTCATGACGTCGAGGCCGCCCGAGATCTCCTCCCAGACGTTCTTGTTGGGGTCGAGGCTGTCGCGGCTCTGGTCGACGTAGGCCAGCTTCACCGTCTCGCCCAGGCGGATCGAGCCCTTGTCGGGGGTGTCCTGCCCGGTGATCAGCTTGAACAGCGTCGACTTGCCGGCCCCGTTGGGCCCGATCACGCCCACGATGCCGCCCGGCGGCAGCTTGAACGTCAGGTCCTTGAACAGCAGCTTGTCGCCATAGGCCTTCTCGAGGTTCTCGACCTCGATGACCACATTGCCCAGGCGCGGGCCCGGCGGGATCTGGATCTGGGCGAAGGTCTGCTTCTGGCGCTCGGCCTGGTTGACCAGTTCGTCGAAGGCGGCGAGGCGGGCCTTGGACTTGCTACGGCGGGCCGAGGGCGAGGAGCGCACCCACTCCAGCTCGCGCTCGATGGTGCGCTTCCTGCCGGCTTCCTCGCGCTCCTCCTGCGCGGTCCGCTTGGCCTTCTGCTCGAGCCACGAGGAGTAGTTGCCCTCGTAGGGGATGCCCTTGCCGCGATCGAGCTCCAGCGTCCACTTGGTCACCTGGTCCAGGAAGTAGCGGTCGTGGGTGACGAGGATCACGCAGCCGGGGAAGGCCTCCAGGTGGTGCTGCAGCCAGGCCACGCTCTCGGCGTCGAGGTGGTTGGTGGGCTCGTCCAGCAGCAGCATGTCCGGCTTGCTGAGCAGCAGGCGGGCGAGCGCGACGCGGCGGCGCTCGCCGCCCGACAGCTTGTCCACCGGCCAGTCGTTGGGCGGGCAGCGCAGGGCGTCCATCGCCATCTCGATGCGGCTGTCGATGTCCCACAGGTCGCCGGCGTCGAGCTGCTCCTGGAGCTTGGTCATCTCCTCCATGAGCTCGTCGGAGTAGTCCTCGCCCATCAGGGTGGCGACTTCGTTGTAGCGGTCGAAGATCTTCTTCTCTTCGCACCAAGAGATCACGTTGCCCCAGACGTCCAGCTTGTCGTCGAGCTGAGGCTCCTGCTCCAGGTAGCCCATCTTGGTGCCCTCGGCGGCGCGCGCCTCGCCCGAGAACTCCTTGTCGATGCCGGCCATGATCTTCAGCAGGGTCGACTTGCCCGAGCCGTTGACGCCGACGACGCCGATCTTGGCGTCGGAGTAGAAGCTCAGCCAGATGTTCTCGAAGAGCTTCTTGGGGCTGCCGGGATAGGCCTTGGTCAGGCCCTGCATCTGAAAGATGTACTGCTGCGCCATGGGGCGTTCGCCGCTCGCTTCTGGAATGTCCGGAAAGTCGGGCGTGCAGATAGCCGCCGCGGGCGTGTGGCGCAACGTCGGCGGGCGCTTTCGGTCCGTCGGCCTCAGTCCGTCTGGGCGATGGTCTCGCTCCCGCGCCGCGATGCGGCGGCCGGGATGCCCGGCCTGCGCCACCCGCTCGACGAAGGCCTCGCCCTCGTCCCGGACCTCGACCCTGCAGGGAAGGTCGTCGCCATCGGCGGGGAACTCCCCATACTGCGCCGGCGTTCCATCGTTTTCGTCGGTGGGGTCGTCGGGGGGACGAAGCTGATGCGCGCCCAGGTACATGGCTTATCCCACGAAGAAGCCGCGACATCCTTCCGGGGCGTCGCGCCGGTCGCCGGTTCGGCGTCTCAAGGCTGTATGGCGTCGGGACGGCGGCTGGACGGCTCCGGTCCGGGGCTGAGAAAGAGCATGAGCGCATGGCGGCCGTGACCCAGCCCGACGTCCCCCAGTTTGGCCTGGAGCAACTCGTCGCCTCGCTGAGCGGCCACGCCATCTACCGGCTGGAGCCCGACGGCCGGGTGGCCGGCTGGAACCCGGGGGCCGAGCGCCTGCTGGGCTATGTCGCGGCCGAGATCGAGGGCCAGCCGTTCGGCCGCTTCTTCACCGTCGAGGAGCGCCGCGCCGGCGCGCCCGAGCGGCTGATGGCCGAGGCCGCCGAGGCCGGCAAGGCCGACACCTCGGGCTGGCGGGTGCGCAAGGACGGCTCGCGCTTCTGGTCCGAAGGGGCGCTCCACGCCATCCGCGGCGAGGACGGGAGGCTCGTGGGCTTCGCCAAGATCGCGCGCGACGCCACGCGCCAGCGCGCCGTCCAGCAGCAGGCGATGGAAAGCGAGCGCCGCTTCCGCCTGCTGGTCGAGAGCGTCACCGACTACGCCATCTGCATGCTGGACGTGAACGGCGCCGTGACCCACTGGAACCCCGGCGCCGAACGCATCAAGGGCTACGGCGCCGAGGAGATCGTCGGCCAGCACTTCAGCCGCTTCTACACGCCCGAGGACCGCAAGGCCGGCCTGCCCGCCCGGGCGCTGGAAACCGCCCGCCGCGAGGGCCGCTTCGAGGCCGAGGGCTGGCGCGTGCGCAAGGACGGCGCGCGCTTCTGGGCGCTGGTGGTGATCGATCCGATCATCGACGACGACGGCGCCCTGATCGGCTTCGCCAAGATCACCCGCGACATCAGCCAGCGGAAGGCCGCCGAGGACGCGCTCGCCGAGAGCGAGCGGCAGTTCCGCCTGCTGGTGGCCGGCGTCGTGGACTACGCCCTCTACATGCTGGATCCCAACGGCATCGTCTCGAGCTGGAATTCGGGGGCCCAGCACATCAAGGGCTACCAGGCGGACGAGATCGTCGGACAGCACTTCAGCCGCTTCTACACCGAGGCCGACCGGGCCGCGGGCGTCCCCGCCCGCGCCCTCCAGACCGCCGCCGAGCAGGGCCGCTATGAGGCCGAGGGCTGGCGCATGCGCAAGGACGGCACGCTGTTCTGGGCCAGCGTCGTCATCGACGCCATCCGCGACGAGACCGGCCGCCTCATAGGCTTCGCCAAGATCACCCGCGACGTCACCGAGAAGCGCGCCGCCCAGATCGAGCTGCAGCGCGCCCACGACCAGCTCGCCCAGGCCCAGAAGATGGAGGCGCTTGGCAAGCTCACCGGCGGCGTGGCCCATGACTTCAACAACCTCCTGATGGTGGTGAGCGGCCAGGCCCAGCTCCTGCGCCGCCGGCTGGCCGAGGATCCGCAGGCGCTGCGCGCCCTGGACGCCATCGAGACCTCCGCCCGCCGGGGCGAGGACCTCACGCGCCACCTGCTCTCCTTCTCGCGCCGCCAGCGGCTGCAGCCGGTGGCGGTGGGCCTCAGCGACCGGGCCCCCGACCTGAAGGCGTTGATCGCCGCCAGCCTGCCGCCCGGCGTCCAGCTCGTCGTCGACCTGCCGCCCGCGGCCTGGCCGGTGAAGGTGGACCAGAGCGAGCTCGAGCTCGCGCTCCTCAATCTGGCGGTCAACGCCCGCGACGCCATGCCCTCGGGCGGCGTCCTCGCCATCACGGCCGAGAACGCCCGGCTCACGCCCGAGACCGCCGAGGGCCTGAAGGGCGACTTCGTGGCCATCACCGTCAGCGACACCGGCCAGGGCATACCGCCCGACATCCTGCCGCGGATCTTCGATCCGTTCTTCACCACCAAGGAGGTCAGCAAGGGCACGGGCCTGGGGCTCTCGCAGGTCTACGGCTTCGCCCAGCAGTCGGGCGGCCGGGTGACGGTGAAGAGCGAGCTTGGGCGGGGGACCAGCTTCACCCTCTTCCTGCCCCGCAGCACCACCGCGCCGAAGGCCTCGCCGGAGGAGCCGGCCGAGCATCCGGCGCCGAGCGCCCGGGTGCTGCTGGTGGAGGACAATCCCGAGGTGGCGGACGTGGCCGCCGGCATGCTGGTGCAGCTCGGCCACACCGTACGGGTCGTGAACGGCGCCGCCGCCGCCCTGGACATGCTGCACGCGAGCGCGCTGCACGAGACCGAGACGCCGGACCTGGTGTTCAGCGATATCGTCATGGCCGGCGAGATGGACGGCCTGGGGCTGGCCCGCCGCGTCCGCGAGGAGTCCCCCGCGCTCCCCGTGCTGCTGGCCACCGGCTACAGCCAGGCCGCTGAACAGCTCGGCGACGAGTTCCCGATCCTGCGCAAGCCCTACACGATGAGCGAGCTGGGCCGGGCCATCGGCGCCCTCCTGGCGCCCCGGGGCGATGGCGACGGCAAGCTGGTCAACCTGCAGAGCGCGCGCCGCGCCCGGGAGGCGCGGCGCGACCCGCAGGGCTGAAGCGCGACAGCCAAAAGTGTGAGCGGTTTTGGCGCCGGTCACGCTCCATGGTGCTCAGCGCGAGACGGTCTGGATTCGGATCGCCCCGCGATTGCAGGCGCGGATCTGGCCCGACGTCAGCTCGTGGCCGCGGCTCCGGTAGCTGCTGACCGGTCCGATGACGGCGGCCACCTTCTTGCACTCGGCCACCAGGCCGGCGTTCGCCGCGCGCGGCGTCCCCCGTCCGGCGCATTCGGCGCCGTCGCAGCGCCAGGCGACGCCCGCCACGGTGGCCTCCTTGGACGCCGCCGCGGGTTCGGCCAGCGTCGCCTGGCCGCTGACTTCCCCCGCACCTGACGGCTGGGCGTAAGCCGTCCCCGACACGAACGCCGCCACGGCGATCGCGCCCAACATCCTGAAACTTTGCATCTTCGTGATCCTTCCGGTAGAAAAGAGCACGACCGGTCGCCAACGGCAAAAGAGCACGATCGGTCACTTTTTGTCAAGCGAGGAGGCGCGGCCTTTGCGCAAGGGCGAGGCGACCAGGATCCGGATCGTCGAGGAGGCGGCCCGCCAGGCCGCGCTGCGCGGCCTCGCCGCCGTCAGCCTCGGCGACGTCGCCCAGGCCGTCGGCCTCTCCAAGAGCGGGCTCTTCAAGCACTTCGAATCGAAGGAGGCGATGGAGCTGGCGGTCGTCGAGCACGTCACCCAGTGGTTCACCGACTTCACCTGGCGGCCGGCCGCGGACCTGCCGACGGCGCGCGAGCGGCTGGCCCGGGTGTTCGAGCTGTGGCTGGACTGGGAAGACAGGGAATGGGCCCAGGGCGGCTGCCCCATCATGGCCTTCAGCGTCGAGGTGGACGACCAGCCCGGCCCCGTCCGCGACCTGCTGCAGAAGCGCCTGCGGCAGTGGAAGACGACGCTGGTGCGCCAGTTCCAGCAGCTCCGCGAGCCGCCGCTCTCCGACGCCGAGGCCCAGTCGGCCTATTTCCAGATGAAGAGCTTCGCCCTGGGACACCTGGACGCCCGCCGGATCATGGGCGAGGCCGACGCCCGGCGTTCCGCCCAGGCGGCTTTCGACGCCCTGCTGGACCGCACGGCCAGGGCGGCCGCCTGAGGGGCTCCCCGACCTGTCGGCCGGTTTCCCCTTCCCCCTTCCCCCTTCCCCCTTCCCCCTTCCCCCTTCCCCCTTGCCCTACCCGCGCCCTCCTCTCGCGCGCGTCGCGGGGGGACAGGAGGCGCCGCGCACGAAAATCCTTGACTCCCCGGAGATTTGATGTTCCTGTTTTGTTCATGTCCTCCCCTGCCGACATGGCCGAGGCGATGCTGGGCCGCTTCGCCGAGCTCAGCCTGGAGCTGGCCGCC